>CALMIK010000099.1 GCA_937863995.1 uncultured Chelatococcus sp. | reverse complement strand
ATGGGCTTCATTCCCGACATCGAGCGCATCTGCAAGATGGTGCCGTTCACGCGCCAGACGCTGTTCTTCTCGGCCACCATGCCGCCGGAGATCCAGCGGCTGACCGAGGCGTTCCTCTCCAACCCCGTGAAGGTGGAAGTGGCGCGCCCGGCATCGACCGCGAGCACCATCACCCAGCGGCTCGTCGCCTCGGGTGCGGAGTCTTACACGAAGCGCGACGTGCTGCGCCGCCTCATCCGCAACGCCGAGAACCTGCAAAACGCCATCGTGTTCTGCAACCGCAAGAGCGATGTCGCCATTCTCTACCGCTCGCTGGAAAAGCACGGCTTCAATGTCGTGGCGCTGCACGGCGACATGGACCAGCGCTCGCGCATGCAGGCGCTCGACAGCTTCCGCAACGGCACCGCCACGCTGCTGGTGGCGAGCGACGTCGCCGCGCGCGGGCTCGATATTCCCGAAGTAAGCCACGTCTTCAACTTCGACGTACCCTTCCACGCGGAAGACTACGTTCACCGCATCGGCCGCACGGGACGCGCCGGGCGCACCGGTTCGGCGATTTCGCTCGTCACCACCCGCGACGCCAAGGCGCTCGCCGCAATCGAGCAGCTCACCGGCAAGGCCATCGAATGGGAAGGCCCGACGATCGACGCGCTCGTCGCCGAGAATCCCGAGCTCGACCGGGCCGAGCCGAGCCGCGACCGTGGCCGCGGCCCGCGCGGCGAGGGACGCGACAGAGACGGACGTGGGCGGGACGGACGCAGCCGCGAGCGGCGCGATGCGCCCCCCGATCGCCGTCCCGCGCGCGCAGAAGAGGCTCGCCCCACCAGGGCGCCCTCCGCACAGCGCGAGGCGCCCCCCGCGCGCCGCGAGCCTGTACGGTACGAACCCGTGCGCGCCGGCGAGCGCCCGGTGCAGTACCGCGCCCGCCACGATGACGACTTGCCGGTTGTCGGCTTTGGCGATCACATTCCCGCGTTCCTGCTGCAAAAGGTGGTGCTGCCGCCGCCGTCCGACAATCTCGAGCCGGAGGAGTTCGACGAGATCGAGCTGACGGTGGTGGAAGAACCGGAGACGCAGGAAGCATCCGAAGCGAGTGAAGGACGCGATGGCGGCCGCAGGCGCAAGCGGCGCAAGCGCTCCATCGACATCGCGACGCCAGCTGACATCGCGACCGACGCCGTGCCCGAGGCACCGGTCGAAGCGATTGCCGCCCAGCCGCAGGCCGTAACGGAAGCGCAGGCCGAAACGGAAGCGGTGGTCGAGGAAGCAGCCAGCGCCGACGCCGCCCCTGACGTTGCGGAAGAAGCGCCGGCCAAGCCCGCGCGCCGCTCGCGCCGGAAAGCGGCCCCGGCCTTGGAACCTGCACCGGAAGCCGAGGCTGCGCCCGTTGAGGCCGCTCCTGCCGAGGAAGCGGCGGCAGAGGAAGCGCCTGCAGAGGAAGCGGCTGCCAAGCCGGTGAAAAGGCGCACGCGGAAGGCCACGGTCGAGAGCGATGGCGGCGAAGCTGCTGGCGAAACCGAGGCGGCGCCCGCGAAGCCTGCCCGGGCGCGCAAGCCGAAGGCGGCGGTCGCCACCGACGCGGAAGCCGGACCGGAAGCAGCAGTCGCCGAAAAGCCCGCGCGCAAGCCGGCGACCCGCAGGAAGGCCGCGGCCACCGACGCAACGGCGGAGGAAAAGAGCGCGGCGGCAAGCGGCACGGTCGCGAAAGCCTCCACCCGCAAGCCACGGAAAAAGGCTGGCGACGCCGAGGCGGCAGCGAGCGGTGAAGCCGGGGGTGCGGATGGCGCCGATCAGGTCCAGTCCGCGGAAGACCTGTCGCTGGCCGGCGCTTCGGACGCCTGATCCGGGCGGTTCGATGCGCCTCGCCGGACCTCTTATCGAAGGGCGGCTCGTGCGCCGCTACAAACGTTTCCTCGCCGATATCGAGGTGGGCGGCGACATCGTCACCGCCCACTGCGCCAATCCGGGAGCGATGCTCGGCCTCACCGAGCCCGGCAACCGCGTCTGGCTGTCGCGCTCCGAGAACAAAAGCCGCAAGCTGCCGCTGTCGTGGGAGATGGTCGAGGCGCGGTTTGGCGACGTGTCTCACATCGTAGGCATCAACACGGCCCATCCCAACGCCATCGCCGCCGAGGCAATCGGGCTTGGCGCGATCCCGGAGCTCGCCGGCTATGCCTCGCTGCGCCGCGAGGTACGCTATGGCCACGGGCGTTATGGCACCGCGAGCCGCGTCGACATGCTGCTTGAAGCCGAAGGCCGCCCGCCCTGCTACGTGGAAGTGAAAAACGTCCACCTGATGCGCAAACCCGGCCTGGCGGAATTTCCCGATTCGGTGACAGCGCGCGGCACGCGCCACCTCGAAGAACTCGGCGACATGGTGGAAGCGGGCAACCGCGCCGTGATGCTGTTCGTCATCCAGATGCCCGCCGACGATTTCGCGCTTGCGGCCGACATCGATCCCGCTTACGCGGCAGCCCATGCCCGCGCGGCGGCGCGCGGCGTCGAGAGCCTCGCCTATGCCTGCCGCGTGGAGCCGGCCGACGCGACGGGCGCGCCTTCAATCACCCTCGCCGGCGCGGTGCCGTTCGCGCATCAGGCCAGCGTATAGATGGCGTTGAGCCGCGTGCGCGCGATTTCCCGGTAACGGTGGCGCCGCAGCAGCGCGTGCAGATCGGTCTGCCAGCGGCTTTCGCTGTTTTCCAGAATGATCAGACGCGGCAGCAGATGCGCCGGCGCCGACGCGAGAAAGGGCTCGAGAATGAGATCTTCCGCGCCCTGCACGTCGAGCTTGATAGCGTCGACGTGGTCGAAATGCTCGTCGCGTATGACGTCGAGCATGGTTTTCGCCGGCACGCGCAGGGTCGGCGCGTTGGCCGACCCAACGATCCTGATGCTCGCCTGGCCGATGTTGGCGGGGTCGAGGAACAGGGTCACGTCGCCGGCGCGGTCGGCGAGCGCGCAGGCGATGGCCTTGACGGTGCCGAAACGGTTGACGCCGATATTCCACACGAGGCGGTCGAAAATCTCCGGCTGCGGCTCGATTGCGAGGATGCGCGCCCGCCCGCGCGCATGGGCGGCGGCGTGCAGCGCATAGAAACCGGCATTGGCCCCGACATCGAGAAACACGAAATCGTCGCCGATGTAGCGGCGCAGGATCGAGAGCTCTTCGGCGTCGAAATACTGGGGCGTGAACAACACCTTCTTTTCGGAGATGTTGTTGTAGGGCTTGATGCGCATCCGGGCCCCGAGCGCCTCGATGTCGAGCGGGCTGCCGGCAAGGCTGCGCAGCACGAGGTTGCGCAGGAAGAAGGCGACGCGGCGCCCCATCCAGGTGTCGGGCAACGCCCCCGTCAGCGACAGGGCCGAGCGCACCAGGCGCGAGGGAGCGTGAGCGCCGAAAGGCGCCGCTTCCGAGGGCAGGGCTTGAGCGATCACGTCTGTCACCATGGGCAGATCATTACACGGCGCGCGACGCCTGCGCCAGCCCTACCGGCGC
>CALMIK010000098.1 GCA_937863995.1 uncultured Chelatococcus sp. | reverse complement strand
CCCGCAGCCAGCGTGTGCTGGCGGATGGCGTAAGTGCCCACGTTCTCGCCCGCGTCCCGCGTCAAGCCGCCCGTGATCACCGATACCGTGTCGCCGTTCATCAGCCCCGAATGCGTGTAGCCCAGCCCCGGATCGATGTCGCCGTACAACCGCGTCGCCGCATTCGCCGTGATCGTCAGCGTCGCCTTCGTGACGGTCAGCGCCGTGGTGTAGATGAAGCGGTAGCCGTTGCTGCCGGCGACGGCGAGGCCCGTCACCTCCACTGTGTCGTACGCGCCTACGTTAAGCCCGGAGATGGCGAGAGACGGGCTGGCGGCGAAAGCCGCCGGAGCGCCATAGGCGGTTGCGCCGAAAGCGTAGAGACCCGCGCCGTAGATGGTCGCTCCCGGCGTGCCGCCGACCCAGGTGGCTGTGCTCGCGCCATAGGCCGCGGTGGCGTCGTTGGCAGCGTCCACGCGGATGACCTTCGACAGCGCGTAGAGCTCCGGCCGGTAACCGTTGCCCGGCGGTGCCCAAACGGTATCGAAGTCCCAGCCCTTCGCGCCGGCAAGGGCGGTGAAATAGGCCGTGTTCTTGAGCTGCGCCGTGGTGAGGCCTGTGGCATCGGCGCCCGTGGTGGTACCGCCGCCGATGGCGACGGATCGCCCGGTCGTGGCCGTGTCCCAGAAGCTGGCCGTGAGATTTGCGCCACTCACACGATACCCGACGAGCCCGCCGGCATGGGTGCCGGAGACCACACCTGTAGCGTAGGCATTGGTAATGCTGCTACCATTGTTGGCTCTGCCCACGAGGCCGCCGGAGTAAGCGAAATAGGCGGCACTGCCTGTGACCGAGCCCGTAGCATAGGCATTGGTGATGGTGCCGCCGGGATCGATGCGGCCAACAAGCCCACCGACGAAGGCATCGTTGCCGCTGGTATTGCCGGTGGCCGAGCCCATGGCATAGGCACCGGTGATATTGGCGCCGGAAGCATCTCCCACGAGCCCGCCGGCGTAAACTGAGCCGGTGCTGCCGGTAGCGATGACTGTGCCTGTGGTATAGGCGTTGGCGATGCTGCCGCTACCATTGATGCTTCCCACGAGGCCGCCGCCAGAGGTCGAATTTGTACCAGTGACACTGAGCGCGCCTGTGGCGTAGGCGTTGGCGATAGTGATGCCACCGCTGACGTACCCCACGAGGCCCCCGGCGTAAATGGGGTTGGCGCTGGTGGTCGCTGTCATCGAAACTGTGGTATAGACATTGGTGATGCTGCTGCCGTTAGCGGCTTGCCCTACGAGGCTGCCGACGAAAGCACCGGAGCCTGCGGCGACCTTCACCGAGCCGCCGTCGAGGCCGACGTTGCGGATCGTCGCAGCGGATACCGCCCCGAACAGACCGACGGAGGGACCCGACGATAGCGCCGTCACGTCGATGGCGAGACCCCTGATGACGTGGCCCTGGCCGTCTTAAGGTGCCTTCGAATCTCAAGCTAGCCGTACCGATAGGCTGGAAGCCCTTGCGCCAGACGCTGCTGTCGGTGAACGCCGCGCCGACATTAATGTCGTTCGCGAGGAGGTAGGTCTTGCCGCTGGTGAAACTGCTGCCCTTGTCCGTATGCGCGCCGAGCAGTTGCAACTGCTCGGCGTTGAGGATGGTGTAGGTGCCCGCCACCACGGCGCCGGCGGTGTCATAGGTCTTACCGAGTTCGTCCAGCGTCATGCGCAGCATGGGTCGCGTCTCGCCGTCGACGATGTACCAGTTGGTGTCGAAGCTGGAAAAGGCGTAGGCGGTCTTCGTGAAGGCGTTGACGGTCGCGGTCTTGGAGCGCACGGCAGCCGGGGTGCCGCTGCCGCCGGTAACGGAACCGATGCCCGAGGACTTGCCGGTGGTGTCGCTATCCCAGTAACTCGTGGTGATGGTGCCAGCGGTCTGAAGACCCACGAGCCCGCCGACTTGGGTGGTGCCCGTCACCAAACCGGTGGCGTAGACGTTGGTGAGGAACACACCGTCCATGGTGCCCGCGAGCCCGCCGACGCGAGCGTCGCTGCCGCCTGTGACCGCGCCGCTGGCCCAGGCGTTGGAGACACCCGTATTGGGGTTACCGTCTCTGTTGGCGCTTCCCATAAGCCCGCCGACGTAGCCGGCGCCCGAAACCGCGCCGGTGGCCCAGGCGTTTCCGATGGTGCTGCCCCCGGTGAGATAACCCACCAGCCCGCCGACGCGCAGCCCGAGACCCTGGACCGAGGCGGAAGTGTAGACGTTGCGGATGCTCGTGACGTCGTGGGCGTTCCCCACAAGGCTGCCGACGTAACCATTGCCCGTGACCGAGCCCCCGACGATGCCGAGGTTTTCGATCGTCGCGCCGGAAGTGCGGCCGAACAGGCCGACGTAATCCGCCGTCGGCCGCTCGATGGTGAGCCCGTTGATGACGTGGCCCTGGCCGTCAAAGGTGCCCTGGAAGCTGGCCGAGGAGGTGCCGATGGGCACAAAGTTGAAGCGCGCCTCCCCGCCGACCGTCGCCGTCTTCCAGACGCCGCTGACGCTGACGCCGCCGCTGGCGGGATTGAGGGTGAGGTCGCTGATGAGCTTGTAGGTCTTGCCGTTGGAGATGCCGGCATCCGTATGCCGGCGGACGAGCTGCAACGCCTCGGCGCTGTGGACGAAGTAGGTGTTGGTGGCGGCGTCGTAGAACGCATCCAGCGCGAACTTTAGCAGCGGCCGGGTGTCGCCGTCGAAGATATGCCACGCGCCGCCCGAGGTGAAATCGAAACCGGTATAGGTGCCTGAGGCGTAAGGATTGGGATTACCGCCGCCCACGGGCTTGATGTTGATGGTTCCAGACGTGCTGCCGTTAGAGCCGATTCCCTTGTTGACATCCGTGATACCGGTGCTTGCAGTATCCCAGTAAGCATCGGTGATATTGTCTGTAGCGGCGTAGGACCGCTGCCCGACAAGGCCGCCGACGACGCTGCCGCCGGTCAGCGCGCCGCCGACAAGACCGATGTTCCGGATCGTGGCGTTGCTCGTGTAGCCGAACAGGCCGACATAGTTCTCGCCCGGGCGGTTGATGGTCAGACCGGTGATGATCTGGCCGCGCCCGTCGAAAACGCCCGCGAACGAGTTGCTCGCACTTGTGCCGAGCGGCGCGAAGCCCGCGCCGCTGTTCATTGTCGCCGAAGCGGCGGCGTCGATATCGCGGCCCAGCGCATACGTGCGGCCAAGTCTGGCGGCGCTGCCGCCGATGGACTGCAACTGGGTGAGGTTGTTGACCAGCATATATGCCGTCGCCGTCGTGCCCGTTTCGGCATTGCCGGCGTAAGTGACGGGGGCGTCGTAGCTCGTGGGACTGTAGAGGATCTCCAGCCCCGCCGGCGCCTTCGCCTTTATGCCGGCGCCGAAGGTGACCGTTCCCGTGCCGATACCGGTGGCGTCGGCGCGCAGCGTCACCTTGCTCGCGGCGTTGTTGGCGGTGATGTTGGCGTTGACGTTGATATGGCGATGGGCCTCGAGCGTCAGGCTGTGCACCGAGTTCCAGGTGATGGCCGTCGCCACGGTGATGTCGCCGTTGCCGCCGATCGCCGTGTCACTGCCCGTCCTGATGACGACGCTGGCGCTGCCGAGCGCGGTTTGCAGCGTGGTAGCCAACAGGTAGGAGGTGTTGTTGGCGGGCGTGCCGGTGCCGGTATAGGCGCCGGTCGGCGTGCCGCTGCCGGTCGCCGCGGTGCTGCCGTCGCCGGGATTGGCCGAGACGATGCGGATATCATACGGATCGAGCAGCAACGTGCCCGCGCCATCCGGCCCCAGCAGATCCGCCGTGCCGGTGAACGCCAGCACCGCCTTGCCCGACACTTCCGCATCGCCGCCCCGGCCCGCCACGCTCGTCGCCGACACATGGCCGGCGAAGTCCGTGCGGTCGTCCGACCACAGCACGATGCGGCCCGCGTCACCCGCGCCGTCCGCCGCAACCGTCGCGCCCGCAGCCACCGACAAGGTTTTCGCCGTCGCGACCTTTTCGGCGACGTAGTTGTTCGCCGCGTCCTTACCGCCCTGAAAATCGCCGCCGATGAGCGCGATGCCTCCCCGCGATCCGACGATGTCGCGGGCCCCCGACACGTCGATGCGCGCCGTGTCCGTCAGCGTGATCGTCTCGCCGGTGATGATAACCCGTCCGCCGTCGCCATCGAGCGCGGCGGGTCGCGCCAAAGGCTGCACCGCGGGCGTGGCCGCCCGGCCGCTCGCGTCGAGCGTCGCGGCGATTCTCACCTTGCTGCCCGAGACGCGGATCTCGCCGCCCTGCGCAGAACGCCGCGCCGCCGACGCGCGTTGCGTGACCGAAGTGTTGCCCGCCCCGTCCATCGACAGGAAGGTCCGCCGGCCCCCGTCCGCGTTCCGGGCCGCTATCCGAGGCTCGCCCGTGTCCGTGCTTCTGGTGGCCGTCACGGGCTGCGTCACCTCGACCGTGCCGCCTTCGCCTGCCGTCAGGAACACGCGCCCGCCCCGCCCTGCCGTGCCGGTGGCCGCGATCACGCCGGAGCGATTACCCGCAAGGGCGTAGACGTTGCCGCCGTTGGCGCGCAGTTCCACCTCCGCCGCCCGCACGTTGCCGCTGTTGCGGACAACCGTGCCCGCGCCGCCAGCCTTCACAATGAACCGCCCGCCGTCGAGCGCCCGGTCCTTTATCAAAACTTCCTGCACCAGCACTTCCGTGCCCGCCGCCAGCGCTGCCGTGCCGTTGGGCGCGTCGATATCGCCCATGTTCTCGACAGTGCGCCCGATGAGCGCCACATCGCCGCCGAGCGCGCCGATGCGACCGGCGTTGCGCACGGTGGCGCTGCTGCCGCCCTTCAGTGTGTATGTCTGGCCCCGCGCGGCTTTGGCGAATTCCTCATCCGACAGCTCGAGCGTCGATCCGACGAAGGAACCGCCGGTTTCGATGCGTCCGGTCGATCCCACGGCGATACCCGCCGGGTTGATGAGATAGAGCGAGCCGGTCGCCGTAAGCGAGCCGTCGATCTGCGAGGCAACGTTGCCGCGCACACGGTTGAGCGTCGCGCCGGAGCCGTTGTCGACATAGACGCTGTTGGGCTGTCCGATCGAGAAGGTTTCCCAGGAGATGATGGCGGCCGGTGTCGACTGGTGGACCTTGAGGTTCAAGCCGTCATCGGCGAAGGCGGCCTGTCCGCCGACGACCCGCGCGCCGGTCGGCAGCGTCTGCGCGAGGGCCGCAGGCGATGACATGGCGGCCGCGAAGGCCAGCCCGACGACGGCGACGCCACCAAGGAGCGCCAGGCCGGAAAGCCGGCGACGAGGGCTGCAGAAGACCATTCCGGACCGGCTGATCATATGAAACGCCTCACCTGTCGACAGCAAACACACCCTGCAGCTGGCCCGACAGCGACGACGCGCACCACAAAGCCAACGCACCCAGCCAGCGAAAGAGCAAGCGCATGGATAAAAACTTTCCCTATACTTTTGCCAACCTATTTATGCATTTTTTTCAACTTAGGTCAATTTCACGACACTTTTTACTATACATATCAGTTAATGGGTCAAAGTCCGCACGGGTGCGTCCACGATCGAGATAGCCCCGACCAAAACGCTGGTCTGCCATGCCTATCGGCAGGACTGGAGTCATGATTTCATCAAAACTAAATGTGAAATATCCTACGCCGTAAACCGGTGGGGAGCCGCAATCCGAAAATGCACGTCCTGCGATGCCCGCTTGTCGTGCCGGCTCGCTACGTGAGAAAGATAACAATGTCTGATCGACACACCGGCGCGGCTGATGACGCCCGCCAGGAAGACGCGCTTGCCGAAGGCGGTTCCGCCGGGGTGAAAAGCCAAGCGAAAGCAAGCGAGCAAGGGTTCCGGCAAACGCTGCGCGGCCTCTGGCCCTATCTGTGGCCGCATAACCGCGCGGACCTTCGGCGCCGTATCTATTTCGGCTTTCTGCTGTTGATCGCGGCGAAGATCATCACCGTGATCATGCCCTACGGCTTCAAATGGTCGGTCGATGCGCTGACGGGAGAGGCGCAGGGCGGCGAGGCGACGGCGCTTCTCGCAGGCGCGGTGTCCCTCACCGTGCTCTACGGCGGCATGCGCATCGCCATGGCGCTGCTGACGCAGTGGCGGGACGGCCTGTTCGCCTCGGTTGCCATGAACGCGGTGCGCGGGCTGGCGCTGGAGACGTTCCGGCACATGCACGCGCTCTCCCTGCGCTTTCACCTCGAACGAAAGACGGGCGGATTGACGCGTGTGCTCGAGCGCGGGCGGCAGGGCATCGAGGAACTCGTGCGCATGTTCGTGCTCAACCTGCTGCCCACGATCCTCGAATTCGTGCTCGTGCTCGGCGTGTTGTGGTGGCAGTTCGACTGGCGCTTCGCCGCTGTCGTGTTCGTCATGGTCGCGGCCTATCTCGTCTTCACCTACCGCGTGACGGAGTGGCGGATCGACATCCGGCGCCGGATGAACGAATCCGACAACGAGGCCAACACGAAGGCCATCGATTCCCTCCTCAACTACGAAACCGTGAAATATTTCGGCGCCGAGCGGCGCGAGGCCGAGCGTTACGATACGTCTCTCGCGCGCTACGAGAGCGCGAGCGTCGACACATACGTATCGCTCGCCTACCTCAACGGGGGCCAGGCGGTTATCTTCTCCCTCGGCCTCATCGCGGTGATGGTGATGGCCATTCAGGACGTGCGCGCGGGTGACGCCACGGTCGGCGGCTTCGTCATGGTCAACGCCATGCTCATGCAGCTCTACTTCCCGTTGAATTTCATGGGGATGCTGTATCGCGAGATCCGGCAGGCGCTGATCGACATCGGGGAGATGTTCACCATTATGGCGCGCGATCCGGAGGTGAAGGACAGGCCCGGCGCCCTCCCGCTCGTGGCGGCGGCGGGCGAACTGCGCTTCGAGGACGTGCGCTTCGCCTATACGCCGGAACGCCCGATCCTGCGCGGCGTGAGCTTCACCGTGCCGGCTGGGCGCACCGTCGCGGTGGTCGGCCCCTCGGGAGCGGGCAAGTCGACGCTGTCACGGCTTATATTCCGCTTCTACGAGCCGCAGGCAGGACGGATTCTCGTCGACGGGCAGGATATCGCCAACGTGCAGCAGGAAAGCCTGCGTGAGGCTGTCGGCATGGTGCCGCAGGACACGGTGCTGTTCAACGATACAATCGAATACAACATCCGCTACGGAAACCCGGATGCATCCCATGCCGATATCGTGGAAGCGGCCCGGCTGGCGCAGATCGACGATTTCATCCGCTCCCTGCCGCAGGGCTACGACACCCAGGTGGGCGAGCGCGGCCTGAAGCTTTCGGGCGGCGAGAAGCAACGGGTGGCCATCGCCCGCACCATCCTGAAGTCGCCGCGCATCCTGGTGCTCGACGAGGCAACCTCGGCTCTCGACAGCTTCACGGAACGCGAGATCCAGCGGGCGCTCGACAAGGTGTCGGAGGGGCGCACAACGCTCGTGATCGCCCATCGCCTGTCCACGATCGTCAATGCCGACGAGATACTCGTCTTCGACCGGGGCGGAATCGCGGAACGGGGAACCCATGGCCAGCTGCTGGCGCGACAGGGCCTCTACGCCGCCCTGTGGAACCGCCAGCGCGAGGTGGATGCCGCCCGCGAGACGCTCGCCCGGGATTCGGGGACAGTGTCACCGCCTCTGGAAGAGCGCGAGTATAACGTGCTGGCCGAAGCGGATTAGGACGTCGTTACGCTTTAACCATCTGTTCGATATAGAGATTATCGCAAGCTTGACCGGCCTGCCCCAATCGGGCGGGCCGGTTTCAATCTTTGGTGCAGGGTCGGCTCGAAAGCCGTAATCAGAGCCGATCGCTTTTCAGGCTCCACGTCCGGGAAGACGGCCGATTGCGCCGTTTGGCATGAAATCCAAGACCTTTTTCATTTCCCGTCCCCGCGGATCGGCGTAAGGATGCTTGCGGCAACGCCTGTACCCTGCACGCCGCCGGCAACGACCGGCAGGAAAGACGAGGGCAAGATGACCGATACCGGACACAATCTCATCATCGACGTACCGGGGCTGCGCGTCGGCAACGCGGATGACCACGCCGCCGCCACAGGCGTCACGGCGATCGTCTTCGACGAGCCGGCCGTGGCATCCCTCGCCATCCTCGGCGGTGGTCCGGGCGTGCGCGACACGGCCCTGCTGGAGCCGGAGATGACGGTGCAGACCGTCGATGCACTGGTGTTATCCGGCGGATCCGCCTTCGGCCTCGATGCGGCAGGCGGCGCAATGAGCGCCCTCGCGCGCCACGGTCGCGGCTTTGCCGTCGGTTCTGCGCGGGTGCCGATCGTGCCGCAAGCGGTGCTGTTCGACCTCATCAACGGCGGACACAAGCCGTGGGCGGCGGGCGACGGCGCCCCTCCCTACCGCACGTTGGGAGAAGCGGCGGTCGAGGATGCTATCGCCTCGACGGGCGTGTTCGCGCTCGGAAATCGCGGCGCAGGTTACGGTGCGACCACCGTCAATCTCAAGGGCGGCCTCGGCTCCGCGAGCGCGCGCACGCCGGAAGGACACTGGGTCGGCGCCATCGTCGCGGTGAACGCCGTGGGCTCGGGCATCATCGGCGCAGGACCGCATTTCTGGGCCGGCACCTATGAACGCGGCGACGAATTCGGCGGACTGGGACTGCCGCGCACGATATCGGCCGAGGCGCTCAAGCCCCGTTTCAAGGGCGGACCGGGCGAGAACACCACCATCGCCATCGTCGCCACCGATGCGGCGCTCACCAAGGCGCAGGCGAAGCGGCTGGCGCTCGCCGCGCACGACGGCATGGCCCGGGCACTGCGCCCTTCCCACGCGCTGCTCGACGGCGATCTGGTCTTCGCCGCCTCCACCGGGAAACGTCCGCTCGGCCCGTCACCTTACGAGCTGTCGACGCTGGGCGTCATCGCGGCAGACGTGCTGGCGCGGGCCATCGCGCGGGGCATCCACGCCGCCGTCGCCCTGCCTTTCGACAACGCCCTTCCGGCCTGGAGAGATATTTTCGAGAGAAACAGCAAATAAAGAACATGAAGTCTGAATAGGTGTACACAGCTATTATAAAGATAGCGCAACAATCCATGCTGCATTCGCTTTACTATGAATAAAATTGCGTAATTCAAATATATTTTTGATTTTTGTTTATGCACTTATTGCAACTAACAATTTTCTGCATTTATATATTTTTTTATTCAACGTTAAACTCTAAGGTGATAGAGATAAATTCCTAGATACACCTGTGCGTAAGGGATTTATCAAATGAGAGTAAAAGGTAAAATCCTGTCAATAGTTGCGGTTTCGATATTATTTATTCTGCTTATTGCCTCAAGTTCGATTTATATATCGACATCTCAAACGCAAACCTCTGATGTTATTGAAAATTCCCTTCGCCGTGTCGTGTATGGAGAACGCGTAAACCGTCTCATTTTCGTCATCGTGGCGGATTCCCGTGGCATCTACATGTCCAAATCCCCCGAGGAAGCACAGCGTTTCGCGCAGGGGATCCGGGATGCACTGACGGAAATCGATGACATCCTGCCCAAATGGCGCGCCATCGAATCCACGGAAAGCGCTACAGACTTCGGCCAGCTCATGGGCCGCGCCGCAGAGTTCAAGCAGTTCCGGCAGCGGCTCGCCGACGTTGGCGTCACCCAGGGCGGGGCCGAGGCCGCCCTTCTCGGCAACAATGAAGCCAACCGCCAGAACCGCCTCGATCTGCAGCGCGAGCTCGATGACGTCATCCGGCACGACATGAGCGAGATGGAAAAGGCGGACGCCGAATTCGACGCTCTCGCAGCGTGGGCGATCAAGTTCATCATCGTGATCGCCGGCGTCAGCATGGTGGCGAGCTTCGTCCTGGCACTGTCTCTGGGCACGTCGCAGCTCGGCCGTCCGCTGACAAGGCTTGCTGCGGCCCTCGGCCGCGTCGGCAAGGGCGACTACGACATCGACTTTCCCGAGAAGACCGGCCGCGACGAGATAGGCGACATCTGGCGCACGCTCAAGCAGGTCGTGCAGTCGCTCAAGGAAGGCGAGGAACTCAAGCGCCATCAGGCCGAAGTCGAGCAACGCGCGGAATCCGAGCGCCGGGGCATGCTGCTTGCGCTCGCCAACTCGTTCGAGGGCAGCGTGCTGGGTGTCGTGCAATCGCTGTCGGGCGCGGCCGGTCGCATGCAGGACAACGCTGTGCGGCTGGGCGCCCTGTCGGACCAGACCGACCGCCAGTCCACCGTGGTAGCCGCCGCCTCGGAAGAAGCCACGGCGAACGTCGAAACCGTCGCCGCCGCCGCCGAGGAGCTGTCGAGCTCCATCCGCGAAATCGGCAGCCAGGTGACCACCGCCGCCAACGTGGCGAGCGAGGCCATGCACCACGCCCATGCCACCACGAGCACCGTGAACGGGCTGGCCGAGCGCGCCCAGCGCATCGGCGACGCCGTGAGCCTCATCAACGACATCGCGGCCCAGACCAACCTGCTCGCCCTCAACGCCACCATCGAGGCGGCGCGTGCGGGCGAGGCGGGACGCGGCTTCGCGGTGGTCGCCAGCGAGGTGAAGAACCTCGCCGAGCAGACCGGCAAGGCGACGGAGGAAATCTCCACGCAGATCCGCGACATTCAGGACGCCACGGGCCAGGTGGTGTCGGCGATATCCTCGATCTCGTCGGTGATCGACCAGCTCGGCGGCATCTCGACCTCGATCGCGTCCGCGGTGGAGGAGCAGAGCGCGGCAACGGCGGAAATCGCCCGCAACGTCGCCCAGGCGGCCGCCGGCACCAGCGAAGTGACGCACAACATCACCGCCGTCAGCGGCGCGGTATCAGAAACGCGCGATGCTTCGACGCAAATCCTGCATGCAGCGGAAGAACTGTCCAACCAGTCCAGCACCCTGCGCAACGAGGTGGACGGCTTCATCGCCCGCGTGCGCGCCGGGTAAAGCGTTTGTCCAACGCCTCGGCGGGTGCGAAAACGGCATCTGCTAGGCTGGCTTAGAGCGTTTTCCGATTAGTAAGAATTCGCTCAAAATCAAAATGTTAGATCGTATCCCCGTTTCAATGAAACCGGGATACGATCTAACCTCGCATTTTTGCGAGCAGGCCGACGATGACGGCGTCAGCGCGCGCTGCGCGCATGACAGTGCCCATGACCGCGACGCCGGCGGCGCCAGCCGCGAGCACCGGCCCGATCATGATGTCGTCGATGCCGCCAATGGCGATCACCGGCACGGGAGAGACGTTCACCATCGCCGCAATTCCGGCTTCACCCAACGCCGGACCGTAACCGGGCTTGCTCGCGGTGAGATACGCCGGACCGGCGATGACATAATCGACCGAAGCGGGATCGACATCCCTCGCTTGCGCCGGCGTGTGGACGGACTGCCCGATGAGCGCGCCGCCCCCCAACAGCCGCCGCGCCGCCGCGGCATCGGCGGCTTCGGGCAGATGCACGCCGTGGAGACCCGACTCGTGCGCGAGCTGCGCGGAGCCATGCAGCATCACATGCGCGCCGAACGCGGCCGCCCGGACGGCCATATCGTGCGCCAGCATCACCTGCTCATCGGGCGGCAGATCCTTTTCGCGCAGGCTGATCCAGCGGCAGCCGGCGGCGAAAGCCGTTTGCGCCAACGTCCCCAGCGCCGCAGCGCCGCCCGCGAGCTGCGAGCGGTCGGTGACGACCAGCAGCGGCGGGCGCGGCAGCGACGTCACGATCCGCGCCTCACGATTCGATGAGCCCGAGCTGCGGACTGGACGCCTCGGCATGACGGCGCTTCGGAATGCGTCCGGCCAGATACGCGAGCCGCCCGCCCTCGACCGCGTGCTTCATGGCAGCCGCCATCCGCACCGGATCGTTGGCGCGTGACACCGCCGTGTTGAGCAGCACCGCCGAGCACCCCAGCTCCATCGCGAGCGCAGCGTCGGACGCCGTGCCGATGCCGGCGTCGAGCACCACGGGCACGGGGCTGCGGGAGGCGATCATCTCGATCATATGCGGATTCGAGATGCCGAGCCCGGAACCAATCGGCGAGCCGAGCGGCATCACGGCCGCCGCGCCGGCATCCGCGAGCTTGCGGCAGGCAATCGGGTCGTCGGTACAATAGGGCAGAACGACGAAGCCCTTGCCCACGAGTTCCGCCGTCGCGCGCAGCAGTTCCTCGGTATCCGGGTAGAGCAGCTCGCGGTCGCCCACCACCTCGACCTTGACCCAGTTTGTGCCGAGCGCCTCGCGGGCGAGTTCCGCCGTCAGCACGGCGTCGCGCGCCGTCTGGCAGCCTGCCGTGTTGGGCAGGAAGTGCACCGAATCCGCCAGCACGTCGACGAGCGTCTCGGCCGCGCCCGAGAGATCGATGCGCCGGATCGAGGCGGTGGTCATCTGCGTGCCGCTCGCCGCGACCGCGTCGAGCATGGTCTTCTGGTTGGGATAGCCGGCGGTGCCGAGAAACAGACGCGACGCAAACGTGCGCCCCGCGATGATGAGCGGATCGTGTGTAGCGTGCGTCATGGTTCAGCCGCCCTGCTTCGCGTGGACGATCTCGATGCGGTCGCCGGCGCTGAGCAGCGTGTCGCCCCAGCGCGCACGCGGCAACACCGCGCCGTTCAGTGCCACGGCGACGCCCTTGGTGCCGGCATCGATTGCGTGCCGGGCGAGCAGCAGCGCCACCGTTTCGTAGGACAGCGGCTCCGGCTGGCCGTTCACACGCACTTCCGGGCTAGTCACATTCGAGTGGCTCGCATTCGAGTGGCTCACTTGCAAATCGCTCACCTGCATATCTCCCCTTACTCTTATTTCTGAAACCGGCCGAACGCGAACGGCTCGGCCAGCGGATCGCGCGCGCCCTCCAGAATGAGGCGCGACACGATGTCCGCCGTCACCGGCGTCTGCAGGATGCCGTTGCGGTGATGGCCCGTGGCATAGACGAGGCCGGCCACCGGCCCTTCCCCCAGGATCGGCGCGTCGTCGCGGCTGCCGGGGCGGAAACCGGTCCAGGTTTCGATGAGCGGCAGCTCCTCGATACCGGGCAGCGCGCGCCAGGCGTTCTGCAGCAACGACAGCACGCCGCCCGCCGTCATCCTGTCGTCGAAGCCGCGCTCCTCGGCGGTGGCGCCCACGATGAGCCGCCCGTCGCGGCGTGGCACCAGATAGATGCCCGAAGCCCACACGACATGGCGCAGCAGCGGGGCTTCCTCCGCCATGGCGAGCGCCAGCATCTGCCCCTTCACCGGGCGCACGGGCGGTCGCGTCTCGGGCGTGAGGCCGCCGATGCCGCGCGACCACGCACCCGCCGCCAGCACCACCGTGGCAGCGGCATGGAACGCGCCACCGGCCTCGATACCGGTCACGCGGCCATCCGCGACGACGATCCTGTCGACGGGCGTGTGTTCATGCAGTTGCGCCCCGGCGCGTGGCGCGGCGACGCGCAGGGCCGCCGCGACCCGACGATTGTCGACCTGATGATCCTGCGGACTCCAGATAGCGCCGGTGGCATTGGCGAGGAACGGCTCGCGCGCCCGTACCTCGCCGGGCGCAAGCCATTCGACCGGCAATCCGGCCTTTTCCTGCAAGGCCAGATGATGACGCAGCCGGGCCTGCTCGTCGGCATTGAGGGCGACGTGCAGGGTGCCCTCCTCGCGCAGATCGACGGAAATGCCGGACGCGCGCTCCAGTTCACCGGCAAAATCAGGCCACAACTGCTGGCTGCGGCGATTGAGCGGCAACAGCCATTCCTCGCCCGGCTCCAGCTCCGTGCAGGCGGCGAGCATGCCAGCCGCCGCGCGGCTTGCGCCCTGCCCCGCCTCGCCCCGGTCGAAAACGGTGACGGAACGGCCCGCCCGCGCCAGCTGCCAGGCCAGCGAAAGACCTATGACGCCGGCACCGACGACGATGACGGACGATTGACTGCCATGCATATTCAACGGCTTCTCCCTACGCTGGCATGACCCAGACAGGTTCGATGGGTATTTTCTCAGCCGCGCCCGCGGCGCGGCACCCCAGTGCCTATAGATGCAACATCGTATGTTTCGCCGGCTTTCGCAAGGGGCAACAGGCCCTTCCGCCCTGCGCACCGCTCATCACGGATCGTCGCCGAGCGCATCCTCGTCATCCGCGAGCGCGTCGCCGCCGCTCGGCATGGGAATGGAAAAGCCCTTCGGCAACCGCCCGTCGAGGAAGCCCGCGCCCTTGAGATCGTCAAGGCCGGGCAGGTCGTCGATCGAGGTAAGGCCGAAATGCGACAGGAAACCGGTGGTCGTGCCGTAGGTCACGGGCCTGCCCGGCGCGCGCCGTCTTCCGCGCAGCCTGATCCAGCCGGCCTCCAGCAGCGTGTCGAGCGTGCCGCGCGAGGTGGCGACGCCGCGCACCTCCTCGATCTCGGAGCGCGTCACCGGCTGGTGATAGGCGATGATGGCCAGCACCTCCAGCGCCGCGCGCGAGAGCTTGCGCGGCTCCTCGCGCTCGCGCACCAGCGTGGGCGCGAGATCGGGCGCGGTGCGAAACGCCCAGCCGCCCGCCGCCCGCACCAGCACCACGCCGCGACCAGCGTAATGCGTCTGCAGCGCCGTCACAATGTCGCCGATGTCGGCATCGGAGGGCACGCGGGTCGCGAGATCAGCCTCGCTCACCGGCTCGCGCGAGGCGAACAGCACCGCCTCGATCACGCGCAGCGCCCGCGCCCGGACGTCGCCCGCCATCACGCGGCCTCGGCCACGTCGCGGCGCCGGCGCAGCATCAGCGGCGCGAAAGGCGCGTCCTGACGCACGTCTATCAGCCCCTCGCGCACCATTTCCAGCATGGCCGACAGCGCGGAGGCGCGCACGGTCGGCGCCATGTCGGGCGCGGTCATGTAGGCGGCGAGATGCGCTTCGAGGGGGCACCAGTCCGCTGCCTCGCCGATGAGCCGGTGGAGCGCCTCCCGCGCCTCCGCCAGCGACCACACCGCGCGCTGCGCCAGGCGCACGCTGGCGTTGGCCGTGCGCTGGCGGTTGTCGGCGTAGGCGGAAAGCAGATCGTAAAGGGTCGCGTGCCACTTCGCCCGGGTCGTCGTGGCCATGTTCTCGGGCGCGCCGCGCGCCATCACGTCGCGCCCCAGTTGCGGGCGATCCGCGAGCTTGCCGGCGGCGCGGCGGATCGCCTCCAGCCGCTGCAGGCGCAACGTCAGCACGGTGGCGAGGTCGCCCGCGTCGGGTTCGGCTGCGGCGGGGGCTGTTGGCAGCAGCAGGCGCGATTTCAGGAACGCCAGCCACGCCGCCATCACGAGATAATCGGCCGCCAGTTCAAGCCGCAGCTTGCGCGCTTCCTCGATGAAGGCGAGATATTGCTCGACGAGCGCCAGAATGGAGATCTGCGCCAGATCGACCTTCTGCCGGCGCGCGAGTTCGAGCAGCAGGTCGAGCGGTCCCTCGAACCCGTTCACGTCGACGATCAGCGCGGGCTCCGCCTCCGAGCCGCCGAGCGGCGCTGTGTCGAAATCGTCTGCGTCGTGCCGAAACGCCGTTTCCAAATGCCTCTGTCCCTCAAGATCGACGGGAATCAAGAGTTGGCGAGCGCGCCCGGATTCGCAAGTCCTGTTTCGAGGCGCGCACGGGCTTCCACAGGATCGAATGGCTCGGGCGCGTGGATGCGCGCCAGCGCCGCCGCCGACCGCCTCTCCGCCTCCGGCGCCAATCCGCCCACGGCTGCCGCGAGCGCGGTCATCTCGGCAAGGTCGCCGTTGCAGTGCAGGGCAATGTCGCATCCGGCCGCGAGCGCTGCCGCCGCGCGCTCGGGAATGGAACCGGCCAGCGCCTGCATCGACAGATCGTCGCTGAACAGAAGCCCGTCGAAGCCGATCGCGCCGCGTATCGTGCCGCCGATGACGGTCGGGGACACGGTCGCGGGCAGCGTCGCGTCGAGCGCGGTGAAAACGACATGCGCACTCATGCCCGCCGGCATGTCGGCGAGCGCGCGGAAGGGCACGAAATCGTGGGCCTCCAGTTGCGCGAGCGTCGCATCCACCACCGGCAGCGCCAGGTGACTGTCGGCGTTGCCGCGCCCGTGGCCAGGCAGATGCTTGACGACCGGCAGCACGCCGCCCGCCAGATACCCCTCCGCCACCGCGCGCCCGAGCGTGGCGACGACGGCGGGGTCGGCGTGATAGGCCCTATCGCCGATGACATCGTTGGCGCCCGGCACGGGCACGTCGAGCACGGGGGCGCAATTGACGTTGATCCCGACCATGCGCAGATCGTGGGCGATGAGCCGCGCGCCCAGCCACGCAAGCGCGCGCCGCAACAGCGGATCGTGCCCCGCCGCAGCGCCGTAGACAGCACCCGCCGGGTAGCGCGGCCAGTGCGGCGGGCCAAGCCGCTGCACGCGTCCGCCTTCCTGATCGACGAGGATCGGAGCATCCCGCCCGACGGCGTCGCGCAGCGCGTCGGTCAGGCGGCGCACGTCGTCCGGCGCGCCGACGTTGCGGCGAAACAGGATGAAGCCCCAAGGGTCGGCATCGCGGAACAGGGACCGCTCCGCCTCGGTCAACTGCTGGCCAGAGCAGCCCAGAACGAACGCTTTCATGACATCGAACCCGGGCCGCAGCCGCTTAGAGCAGTTTACGTTCAAATCGATTTATCGAAGTGAACGTAAGTTGCGGTAAAATATAAAAGTGAGAGCGCCGATCTGATTCAATCAGATCGGGAAACGCTCTATCCCTTTATCTGCCTCAGTTGCGCGCCACGAAGCACTGGCCGCCGGACGCCTGGATGCGAACACACAGCGCCGTCGCCTGATCGCGCGACTGGAACGAACCCACACGCAGGCGGTAGATGGTCCTGCCGCCGGTGTCCGCCCGCACGATAGAGGGTGACAGGCCCGAGAGTTCGCCATGCCGGCGCTGGAGCGAGGCGAAGAGGTTGCGCGCCTCGTTCTCGCTGCCGGGCGCGGCGAGCTGCACGGTGAACGAGCCCGACGTCGCCTGAGGAGAAGCCTGCGCGGATTGCGTCAGCGGCACGGCAGGCGGCGCGTTGGCGGCCTGGCTGCCGGCGGACTGCGGCGAAATGGCCATCGGCCCGAGCTGCAGCGGCGCGCGCGTCGCCGGGCGGTTCACCGCTGCAGGGCGCGGAACCGGCCCAACCGGCGGCGCGACGGCGGGAGCCTCCGTCTGCGCGGCGACGGGCGCCTCGGGTGCGGGAACGACCGGCGTCGTGGGAGACACCACGGAGGGCGTCGCGGAGGCGAGCTGGTCGATGGTCCGCGCCGGAGCGGCGGGGGCAGGAGCCGCACCAGCCGGCAGGATGCTGCCATCGGGACGGACGGAAACGGTGCGCACGCGGCGCGGCTCGCCCAACGCGGCAATGGCAGGGCTGGTCGGCTGGGGGGCTTGCGGCAGGGCGACGTCAGCGGCTCCCACGGTCGGCGCCGTGGTGGTTTGCACCGTGGTCGTGGTGGTGGTCGCACCGGCGCGCTGCTGGATGGCCTGGGCCTGCGCGGCCGCGCTCTGCTGCGCGATCATCTGGTTGATGTCCACGGGCTGCTCGCGGTCGTCCACCACGACCGAACCCTCGCCGCTGGGCGCCTGGTTGGTGTGCTCGTAGATCGCGCGGTTGGTGTTGGGAACCTCGACGCCGCCGGGCGTTTCGGGCTCCACCTTCACGGGCTGGCTGTCGGCCGACACCACCGGCGGCTCGCCGCCGGTCACCGCTTCGCTGCCGCGGAAAGCGAACACGCCCGCAACCGCCAGCGCGCCGAGGCCCAGCACCAGCCCGGCCACAACCACCTTGCGGCGCAGTCCGCGCCGGTCATCCTGATAGGCATAGGCGTAATCGTCGTCCTCGCCCGCATCGGCACCCGCGCGATGCTCGTCCTCGAGGTCGTCGTAGACGCCGTAATTGGGCGCGCCGTATCCGTGCGCCTCGGCGG
Source organism: uncultured Chelatococcus sp. (assembly GCA_937863995.1). Classification (GTDB taxonomy): domain Bacteria; phylum Pseudomonadota; class Alphaproteobacteria; order Rhizobiales; family Beijerinckiaceae; genus Pseudochelatococcus. The sequence goes on along the minus strand of CALMIK010000098.1, from coordinate 6,297 downwards.
CGGCGGCGCTGCGCGGATCGTCCGCGTAAACGGCGGGCTCAGGCTGGTGGGCGGCGCTGAAGGCCTCCGGCCCGCCGGCGGCGAGCTGGTAAGCGTCCTGCGCGTAATAGCCGATGTTGGCGCCGTTGCCGGACACGCCATCGAGCGCCTGAGAGAATTCCTGCGAGAACGCATCCGGATCGAGGCGTGGGTCCTTCTGTCCATCGGCCACGGGCAGCTGGGGCACGGCGGGGCTGCGCAGCCAGGCGGGCACGTCCGCCCCCACGCGCACACCGGCGGCAGGCTCCGCTTCCGGGACTGGCGCCGCCTGCGCGGCAGCGACCTGCGGGATCGCGCTGGAAAACGCGCGCTCGATCTCGTTGATCCAGTCCTGCTGGCTCGTCTGCGTGCCGGCTCCGGGAGCGGCGGGCGCTGCAGGCGCCTGGCTTTCCCGCGGCTGGAACACCGCGCCCTGCCCGACGATGCGCGCGAGTTCCGCCAGCGGATCGCTCTCGCGCACGCCGTTCGACGGCGCCGGCTGCCAGCGCTGCTCCTCAAGATCGTCTCTGTCACGCATGACCTGGGCTCTGCTCTTGTAACTCATGGGCGTGGTCCGATCTCTCCGGCAAACACAACACACCACGCCGGAGCGAAAGCCTCAGTCGGCCATATCTCTGGTGTCGGCCGCGTCGCCCTCAGCGCATCTCGTCCGGCGCGGCAACTCCGAGAACGTCGAGACCCGATGAAAGAACGGATCGAACGGCCTCGACAAGTGCCAGCCTCGTTAATGTCAACTCTCTGTCAGTTTGATTAACAAACCGTAATTGCGGGGTATCTTTCCCACGGTTCCACAAACCATGAAATGCGGCGGCGAGTTCATACAGGTAAAAACCCACCCTGTGCGGCTCGTATGCCAATGCTCCGGCTTCTATCACCCGAGGATATTGCGACACAAGTTTCAGAATATTAATCTCCGCCTCATCCGCGAGGGCATCAAAATCAGCATTCGCCAAGGATGCGCGGTCGGCGACCAGATCCGGCAGCAATTCGCTGGCCTGGCGGAAGATGGAGGCGCAGCGCGCGTGGGCGTACTGCACATAGAAGACAGGGTTGTCCTTCGACTGCTCGACCACCTTGGCAAGATCGAACTCGAGCGTGGCGTCGTTCTTGCGGTAGAGCATCATGAAGCGCACGGCGTCGCGCCCGACCTCGTCGATGACCTCGCGCAGCGTGACGAAGCTGCCGGAGCGCTTCGACATCTTGACCGGCTCGCCGTCGCGCACGAGCTTCACGAGCTGGGCAAGCAGCGCCGTGACCTTGAGATCGTCGCCGCCGACGGCGCGCCCCACCGCCTCCAGCCGCTTCACGTAGCCGCCGTGGTCGGCGCCCAGCACGTAGATGAGCTCCTTGAAACCGCGCGTGTACTTGTCGCGCAGGTAAGCGACATCCGCCGCGAAGTAAGTATAGCTGCCGTCGGATTTCTTGAGCGGCCGGTCGATGTCGTCGCCGACATCCGTGGCGCGAAACAGCAGTTGCTCGCGGTCCTCCCAGTCCTCCGGCAGCTGCCCCTTGGGCGGCGGCAGGCGGCCGGTGTAAACGAAGCCCCGGCCTTCCAGCTCGCTGATGGTGGAGGTGATGGCGCTGTCCTCGCCGCCCGCATGCAGCGTGCGCTCCGAGAAAAACACATCGTGGCGGACGCCGAGCGCCGCGAGGTCGTCGCGGATCATCGCCATCATGGCGTCGATGGCCACGTCGCGCACCTGCGGCAGCCATTCGCTCTCGGGCACACCGAGAAGCGCCGGACCGAAGCGGCGCGCGAGTTCCTCGCCGACGGACACGAGATAGTCGCCGGGATAGAGCCCCTCGGGAATGGCGCCGATGGTCTCGCCCAGCGCCTCGCGGTAGCGCAGATGGGCGGAGCGGGCGAGCACGTCGACCTGCGCGCCAGCGTCGTTGATGTAGTACTCGCGCGTCACCTCGAAGCCCGCGAAAGCGAGGAGGCGCGCCAGCGCGTCGCCGAACACCGCGCCGCGTCCGTGCCCGACATGCATCGGCCCGGTGGGATTGGCCGACACATACTCGACATTGACGGGCCGCGCGGCGCGCGGCTCGCCGCGTCCGAAGCGCTCGCCCTCGGTGAGAGCGGCGGCGAGCACGCCGTAGAACACTTCCGTTTTCAGGCGCAGGTTGATGAAGCCGGGGCCTGCCACCTCAGCACCCGCGACGCCCTCGACATCGGCCAGCGCGCCTGCGATCAGCTCGGCCAGCGCGCGCGGGTTGGTGCCGGCGGGCTTCGCCAGCACCATGGCGGCGTTGGTGGCGAGATCGCCGTGGGCGGGATCGCGCGGCGGCTCCACGACAACGCGCGACAGGTCGAGACCGGCGGGCAGCCGCCCCTCGTCGATCAGTTTTGCGATAACGTCGAGAAGCCGCTGCTGGTAGATGGTGAAGATATTCATGATGCCCCTGAATGAACCACAGCAGATCCGGCACCGCTGCGGCCTGCGTCGTCACGGGTAAGCGTAGCCCGCCACGATATGTCTCGATAATCGATACGGCGCTAGCGCAATTCCGGCGTATCGTCAAATAGTCGGCGGTGCGCGTCCATGGCGTAGCTGTCGGTCATGCCGGCGATATAGTCGGCCACGCGCCGGCGCAGGCGCGCGTCGTCGGTCTCGTCGAGGTCGGTGCGCCATTCCGCCGGCAGCAGGCGCGGCTCGGCGACGAAGCGCTCGAAAAGGTCGCGCACCACACGGTCGGCCCCGGCGCGCACGTGCATCACGCGCGGATGCCGGTACATATAAGTGAACAGGAAGCTCTTGATGTCGCGATCGGCCTGCCTGATCGCGGGCGAGAACGCCACCACGGCCTCGCCGCCCGCGCGGATGTCCTGCGCGCTGTGCGGATGCAGCGCCGAAATACGCCTCTCGCTCTCCCGGATCACGTCCTCGACGAAGCGCGTGATGACGCGGCGGATGAGTTCGTGCACGGCGCGAAACGTCTCCAGCCCCGGATGACGCGCATAAACCTCATCGATCAGCGCGGCGAGGAAGGGAATGGCCCGCAGATCCGCCAGCGTGAACAGCCCGGCGCGCAGGCCGTCGTCGATGTCGGCGGCGTCATAGGCGATGTCGTCGGCGATGGCCGCCACCTGCGCCTCGCCGCTGGCGAAGGTCGAGAGTTCGAGGCCGTGAACGGCATCGTATTCCAGTATCGCCCCCGGAACGCCGGGAGCCGCGTAGCGGCCGAAACCGGCGCCGCTTGCGTCCGTCAGCGGCCCGTTGTGCTTGACGAGCCCTTCCAGCGTCTCCCAGGTGAGGTTGAGGCCGTCGAAGCCGGCATAGCGGCGCTCGAGCCGGGTGACGATGCGCAGCGCCTGGGCGTTGTGGTCGAAGCCGCCGAAATCGGCCATGCAGGCGTGCAGCGCATCCTCGCCGGTGTGGCCGAAGGGCGTGTGCCCGAGATCGTGGGCGAGCGCCAGCGCTTCCGCGAGATCCTCGTCGAGACCGAGCGCGCGGGCGAGCGAGCGGGCGATCTGCGACACCTCGATGGTATGCGTGAGACGCGTGCGGTAATGGTCGCCCTCGTGATAGACGAACACCTGCGTCTTGTGCTTCAGGCGGCGGAAGGCGGTGGAATGGATGATGCGGTCGCGGTCGCGCTGAAACGCCGAGCGCGTCGGCGACGCTCCCTCGTCATGCAACCTGCCCCGGCTCGCCGCCGGATCGCTCGACCACGGCGCGCGCCAGCGCTCGCCCGCCACCCGTTCCTGAAACACGTCCAGCACGCCATCCACGCCCACGCTGCCCACCTGTCCTGCCATCATGCACACGCCCGCTCCAGGCCAGCTATTCCGCCAGCCATTGCGCCGGCCCGCTCCGCGCATTACCTTATGCGCGAGGGGAAAGTGACCTTATCGCAAATGGGGATGGCCGCACCATGACCGTATCCACCGAAATCGCACCGCAGACCGTCCTGACGCTGACGGACAGCGCCGTGCGGCGCATCAAGCGCGTGCTGTCGCGCGAGGGAACGGACGCGATGCTGCGGGTGAGCGTCGAAGGCGGCGGCTGCTCGGGCTTCCAGTACCTGTTCGACATCGTGCGCGAGCGCAACGACGACGACATCGCCATCGAGAAGGACGGCGCGGTGGTGCTGGTGGATTCGATATCGGTTCCGTACATGGAAGGCTCGGTGCTCGACTTCGTCGACGACCTCATCGGCCAGTCGTTCAAGATCGAGAACCCCCACGCCTCCGCCTCGTGCGGCTGCGGCACCTCGTTCTCGATCTGAGCGTTCTCGAGGCGATGGTCCGGACGGACGATGGCGCGCTGCCCCCCTTGCGCGGCCGCCATCTATCTGTCATAAGCGCCCCTTCATCAGAATCGCCCGGCTAATAGGGCTGCCGTGGCGGTTTGGTGTGCTTTCGAGCAACATCAGACCGGGTTCACCCGTTTTTGCGGGCGTTTCCGGTATCACGAAAGGAAGCAAAATGCCCAAGCTGAAGACGAAATCGGGCGCCAAGAAGCGCTTCAAGATCACCGGCACCGGCAAGGTCGTCGCCGCCCAGGCGGGCAAGCGCCACGGCATGATCAAGCGGACGAAGAAGTTCATCCGCAATCAGCGTGGGACCATGATCCTGGCCGAGGGCGATGCGAAGAACGTGAAGCGTTTCTTCCTCCCCAACGCCTGAACCAAGCCCCTGTCACCAACCCGGTTATTTTGAGGAGCCAGCACAATGGCCCGCGTCAAAAGGGGCGTCACGTCCCACGCCAAGCACAAGAAGGTCCTGAAGGCCGCCAAGGGCTTTTACGGCCGCCGCAAGAACACGATCCGCACCGCGAAGGCGGCCGTCGATCGTGCGATGCAGTACAACTACCGCGACCGCAAGGCCAAGAAGCGCACGTTCCGCGGTCTGTGGATCCAGCGCATCAACGCCGCCGTCCGCGAGCACGACCTGACCTACAGCCGATTTATCGATGGTCTCGGCAAGGCGGGCGTCGAGATCGATCGCAAGGTGCTCTCCGAACTCGCGATCCGCGAGCCGGAGGCCTTCAAGGCGATCGTCGAGAAGGCAAAGGCGGCCCTGCCGGCCGCTGCCTGATCATCTGATGCTTCGGGCCGGGTGCTGCAAGCCCCCGGCCCTCCCCCTTTCCGGGATCATGCGTGACGGCATGTCTGCCGCCAGACGTATCGATTTGGCCGGAAGGGCTTGACGGTTCCCCGGTCATTGCCGACAAGCAGGCAACCCATGCGGCAGTGATCTGCGCATGGATGACGCGCCGAGGAACAGATGTCCGATTATTCCACTCTCGAAAACTCCCTGCTCGCAGCAGTCAACGCCGCCGCCGACGAGGCCGCGCTCGAAGCCGTGCGTGTCGCGGCGCTCGGCAAGAAGGGCTCCGTCTCCGAGCTGCTCAAGACGCTGGGCGGCCTCTCTCCCGACGAGCGCAAGACGCAGGGACCGCTGATCAACGGCCTGCGCGACCGCGTCGCCGCCGCGCTCGGCGACCGCAAGACGCTGCTGGCCGAGGAAGCGCTGAACGCCCGCCTCGCCCGCGAGCGCGCCGACGTGACGCTGCCGGTGCAGGAAAGCGCGCAGACGCGCGGACGCATCCATCCCATCGCCCAGGTCATCGACGAATTGACCGCGATCTTCGCCGATCTCGGCTTCGCCGTCGCCGAGGGGCCGGATGTCGAGAGCGACTTCTACAACTTCACCGCGCTGAACTTCCCCGAGGGACATCCCGCGCGCGAGATGCATGACACGTTCTTCTTCCAGCCGGACGAGAAGGGCGAGCGCAAGCTTTTGCGCACGCACACCAGCCCGGTGCAGGTGCGCACCATGCAAACGCAAAAGCCGCCGATCCGCGTCATCTGCCCGGGCCGCACGTATCGTTGCGACTCCGACCAGACGCACACGCCGATGTTCCATCAGGTCGAGGGCCTCGTCATCGACAAGTCGGCCCACTTCGGCCACCTGAAATGGATTCTTGAAGAGTTCTGCAAGGCCTTCTTCGAGGTGCCGAACGTCAAGATGCGCTTCCGTCCGTCCTTCTTCCCCTTCACCGAACCGTCGGCGGAGGTGGACATCCAGTGTTCGCGCAAGGGCGGCGAGATCCGCTTCGGCGAGGGCGAGGACTGGCTGGAGATCCTCGGCTGCGGCATGGTGCATCCCAACGTGCTGCGCCATGTCGGGCTCGATCCGGACGAGTACCAGGGCTTCGCCTGGGGCATGGGCATCGACCGCATCGCCATGCTGAAATACGGCATGCCGGACCTGCGGCCCTTCTTCGAGGCCGATGTGCGCTGGCTGTC
>CALMIK010000097.1 GCA_937863995.1 uncultured Chelatococcus sp. | reverse complement strand
GGGCTTGAGCGATCACGTCTGTCACCATGGGCAGATCATTACACGGCGCGCGACGCCTGCGCCAGCCCTACCGGCGCAGCGGGCGCAAATCGTCATAAAGCTTGCATGCTGCGCTGCGTGGCTTACATTGAGCAATCTTCTAAACGGAGTCCGAACAGGTTTCTCATGAACGAATTCGACGCTGCGACGGTTTCGCACCGGTCCCACGACATCATCATCTACGGACCGGACGCCTTCACCGCCATGCGCAAGGCGGGACAGGCTGCGGCTGACTGCCTCGACAAGCTGACCGATCTCATCAAGCCGGGCGTGACCACGGCGGAGATCGACGCATTCGTTTTCGATTACGGCGAAGAACGCGGCTACCTGCCGGCCACCCTGCTATATCGCGGCTACCGCTATTCCTGCTGCACGTCGATCAACCACGTGGTCTGCCACGGGCAGCCCAACGACAAGCCCTTGAAGGATGGCGACATCGTCAACGTCGACGTCACCTTCGTCGTCGACGGCTGGTATGGCGATTCGAACCGCATGTATTTCGCCGGCGAAGTGCCGCGCAAGGCGCAGCGGCTCGTCGAGGTCACCTATGAGTCGCTGATGCGCGCCATCGCCGTCGCAAAGCCCGGCGCGACGCTCGGCGACATCGGCGCCGCCATTCAGGAATTCGCCGAGGCCGAGCGCTGCTCGGTGGTGCGCGATTTCTGCGGCCACGGCGTCGGGCGCTCGTTCCACGAGGCGCCGAGCGTGCTGCATTACGGCCGGCGCGGCGAAGGTGCGCGGTTGCGTCCGGGCATGATTTTCACCATCGAGCCGATGATCAATCTCGGTCGTCCGCACGTCAAGGTGCTGCCGGACGGCTGGACCGCCGTCACCCGCGACCGGTCCCTCACGGCCCAGTTCGAGCACACGCTCGGCATCACCGAGGACGGCAACGAGGTCTTCACCTATTCGCCAGCCGGCCTGCATCATCCGCCGTTTTCCACAGGCGGTTAACGTTTGGGTGATGGCGCATACGCCTGCCGTGCAATGTGTTATTCAGGCTTCCTGCTTTCACCCTGATCAGGGCACCGTTTCATGACCGGGCAGGACAAGTCTGACGACGTACCGCATTTCCATGGCCACAGGGAAAGGCTGCGCAAGCGGTTTCGTGAAGCCGGCGCCGATGCGCTCGCCGATTACGAGCTGCTGGAGCTCGTGCTGTTTCGCTCGATTCCGCGCCGCGACGTCAAGCCCATCGCCAAGGACCTGATCCGCCGTTTCGGCAGTTTCGCCGAAGTGCTCGCGGCGCCGGAAACGCTGTTGCAGGAGACGGAGAGCATCGGCGCGGGTGTCATCGCCGACCTCAAGCTGATCGAAGCCGCGGCGGTGCGCATCACGCGCGGCGCTATCGCCCGCCGCTCGGTGCTGGATTCATGGACGGCGGTGCTCGACTATTGCCGCGCCAGCATGGCCTTCGCCGACAAGGAGCAGTTCCGGGTGCTGTTCCTCGACAAGCGCAACCAGCTCATCGCCGACGAGGTGCAGCAGACCGGCACCGTCGACCACACGCCCGTCTATCCGCGCGAGGTGGTGAAGCGGGCGCTGGAGCTGTCGGCGAGCGCGATCATCCTCGTCCACAACCACCCCTCCGGCGATCCAGCGCCCTCCTCCGCCGACATCCGCATGACGCGGGAGATCGTGGACATCGCGACGCCGTTCTCCATCGAGGTGCACGATCATGTCATCGTGGGCCGCAAGGGCCATGCCAGCCTGCGCGGCCTCGGGGTGATGTAACGCCAAAGCTCCCGGCCGCCATGCGCCCGGAGCATCGATTTAAAGCATTCCGACGTTTCGTTGAAACGCAAAAATGCTTTAACTTTCTGAGTTAACGCGCTTTCTTCACGCAAAGCGGTATCCACTTTGCTTGACAACGTTTTAGACTTTTATAGGTACCAACTCCTGTTCAGGGTCAGATTCGGGTTCCGGTCGATCCGGCAGCACGGCCACGTGGACGACGCGCCTTCCGCTGTCCATCCGGCCCTCCACGGGTTTTCCCTCGACATGGGTCACGAGAAGCCGGGTGTTCGGCAGCAGAACGATCTCTTTCTCGTGATCGGCGGGCGAGAACGGCGTCGTCAACACGCCCCTGACCCCGCTCGGGATGTGCAGCTTCATCTGTATCGGACAACGGGAATAGGAACCGCCCGGCCTGTTGCCGAACGACGTGCTGATGAAGGCCGGGTCTTGCAGGACGGTGCCCACACGCGCGTCGAAATAGGTGTGCAGCAACGCGCCGAACGGCGTCACGCCCCTGCTCAGGGTGATGTTCTCCGGCAGCGCGACGGCCGCGGTGTCAAAGGCCCGCACGATGCTCTCCACGCGCGAGGAGCTTTCGTCACCGCTTCTCAACGCCTTGTTGACGCTTGAGTATTCGCCTTTGGTATAGGCTTTGAGCAGCTTCCTGTCATCGCCTCCCAGCCGCTCGTATTGGGCCTGCGACGCGTCCTGGAATGGCTTTCCACCTTCAGCCGGCAGCGGCTTAAACTGCATGTCGCCGATCGAGGTCGCATCGGTTCGCGTGGAGAAATCGGCGCGGACTTTTGTTTTCACCAGCTCCGGATAAACCTCGACCTTCTCGGGCCGCTCCCTCCTGTCCGCCCAGGGGTTGTCCAGCATCGCCTCGTTGCGCGCGGCCGCGGCCTGCTGCGCGGTATGCCAGACCCTGATCTGCGCAGGGGAGCGTGCCTTCGCATCCAGACTGTCCAACTCATGCGAGAAAGACGCTCGGGCGATTCCATCCGTGGCCGCGTCCGCGCCGACCGCCCTCAGCTTCAGCGGCGGGAGCAATGGAGACAAGTTTGGTCGCGCTTCGGGTGAGCGGGGCGCGTCACCGCCCGAGGCCGCCGCGACGATCGCGCGGGAGTACTCCGGCAATGGAGGCAAGGACGACGGGCTCACTGTCGGAGTCGGCAAATGCTCTACCGTGCGCAAAAGCTCCCCGCGCCGCCTGTCTCCCTCCAGCGCCACCAACCGCGCCGCCCTGAACATCGGGCTCCTTGGCGAAAGACCTGATTCGGCAACGGTGCGCTTGAGGTGACCGCGCGCCCACGCAACCTCGTTCCTTTGGCCGGACCGGTTCGCATCGCCGCTCCGAAACAGGCTGGCGGCCGACGACGACGTAGACGTAGACGTAGACGTAGACGCGGACACAGATGCGGATGCGGATGTGTCCGGTGAGCCTCGATTGACCAGGGGCGGCAAGAAATCCGGCGCTCGCGACACAGCACTCATGATGTTTCTCCCCATGCACAGGAGGCAGGCTCAAGGCGACAACGCCCCATCAGGCGATCTCCGCCGTTCCGAGCAGCGCGCGCGTAACGGGAACGATCTCGCCTTCAAGCGCCTGGGCATCGAACTCCGACGCGGCAACCAGGTCGACGATCCGCGATGCCAGCAACACGAAAGCATCGCGCACGGCAGTTTCCGGCGCACCGTCGATGCCAAGGGTGCGCAGGACATACTGGCCGCATTGCTCCGGCGTGTTCCAGGGGCCGGTGGCATAGGTTTCGGAGCGGGCCGCTCCCAGAAACAGATCGTTGAGGCGCTGCGCCTCGCCCGGCAGCCAGTCCGCCACCGCATCGCTCTTGTCGAGGTTGACGAGCAGGTCGCGCACGAACTCACGCACGATCACGTTGACGACGCGAGCGGCGTTGAGCCACGTCTTCCCGCCGGCCTCGAGCTCCAGAATGCCGGTGAATGGATCACCGTTCTCGCCAAGCGGCCTGTCGTCATGGGCGCTCATTATCGTTTTCCCTCATGCGGCGGACTTATGATTGGGCAGTACAGCCAAATCGACATGGTGAAGGCCATCTTCGTCGACCTGCGTGCCGAGCACCAGAAATCTGGTGTCCGGGGCCAGGATGATCTCGTTTTCGGCCGGATTCAAACTGAACGGCGCCGCCGGCACGCCCCTGACCCCTTCCGTGACGTGCAGATGCAACTGGATGGGATAGCTCGCAAAACGGCCTGTGGGTCCCGTGCCGTAGGCAGCGCTGGTAAAGGCCGGGTCCTGCAACACCGCGCCGGCAAGCGTGTCAAAAGCAGTTTTAGGGAAACTCCGATGCGCGTCCAGCGCTCTGTGCAGCGTTATACCCTTTGGCAACTCAACGGCGACCGCATCGAATGCGGCGCATGTTTTCGCGATTTTCTGGCACACTTCGGAAGCGCCAGCATTGCCGTTATCCGACGACCATGCCGTGTAAGCCTCCAGCGCACCAAGGGCTTCTTTCGTGTCTGCGCCGGCTCGCAGCGCCGCATTCACCACGCTGTAAAAACCGCCGGTATAGTCCTGCAGCAGATCGATCTGGGCCTTGTCCGCCTTGATGGAATCCGCGAAGACTTTCATCTTCTGGAATTCCTCGGATTTTTCCTGAGCGGCCGTCAGTTCCGGATGCCCTCCGCCCTCTTTCTTCGCCGCGTGGTACGCATCGAATTCCGCGTCGGTTTTCGCAATCAGAAAGATGTCTTCGAGCTGCGTCTCATCGTAGAGCACCGTGAACGTGGCCGGCGCATATTCCTGCCGCGTGTCAGCGAGACTGCGGCGCTCGCCACCCGCGCCCGGCGATCCGAGATCGAAGCGCCCGGCCACGCCGTCCGCCTGTCCCGCCTTCAGATATAGACCCGCCTTTTCCTGCCAGTCCCTGATTCTGCCGGACGGAATAGCGCTCATCCGAGCGGCGATATCCGATATGAATCCTGAAAATGCGGGCTTTGCCGTCACCGGCGCATCGCCGGCCTTCGGCTCTACTGCGCCTTTCCCATCAACGGAAAGCGCGGTAGTCCGCGTTCGGGTCGCCGTTTGAATCATCGGCCGGTAGCGGAAACGGGCGGCTTCCGCCTTCAGCCACCTCAATTGACCGAGGGTGCGGCCGCCGGTGCCACTCCCGGAGACGATCGTCCGCACATCGTCGAGGAATTGTCTGACCGCCCGATTGGCGGGCGGGCGGCTATCGTCAACGCGGATACCCGTCAGCAGCTGCTCTTCGTAGGCTGCGGCCGTATGCTGATATACTTCGACCTTCTTGCCCTTGAGGTATAAAGACCCGCCCGGCAGCGATTCATTTTGAAAGAGAACCGGCGTTCTGTCGGCAGCCGACGTATTATACAGCTCATTCCAGCGGCTTTCCGCCGCCCGGTCGGCACTGAATGGTCTTGACTGAACAAAGGACATTTCGACTGCCCCAAATAACATAAATTATTATTTCTTGCACAGTATGGAGCATGGAGCCCATAAGTTAAACAAAAAAATAAATACAGAATTCAATTTTCTTCAATAAATAAAATTATTTTATATGCATGACATTTTTTATTTTTTCAGATCTTACTAAAGAAAAAAGAAATATAAATTAAACATACTTCGTTTCAGTCGCGCTTTTTTGCGAAAAATATTTGCGAATTTCCTATATGCTTCCTGCGAGCGTCAGAATACGCACTCCTCGAACGACGGGCCGACGCTCTCGCCCCACCGGCCTTCCCATAGCGCCAGCAGGTCCTGCGCCTGAGTGCGGCCACTCGCGGCAATGGCGTCGAGCGGATCGAGATAGTGGGTTTCGTCGTTGCCGCGCGCATCGCGCAGGGCGCGAGCGGCAAGCCCCGCCCGCGACAGCGCCAGCACCTCGCGGGCGATGTCCCGGAGTTCGCGCCCGCCGATGGTGGCCGCGAGCCCCTCGCGCGGCGCGGCGTCGCGCAGCGTTTGCCTGTCTTCGGCGCTCCAGCCGCGCACGATATCCCACGCGGCGTCGAGCGCGCCCTGGTCGTAGAGCAGCCCCACCCAGAAGGCGGGGAGCGCGACGAGCATCGGCACCGGCCCGGCGTCGGCGCCGCGCATTTCCAGAAACTGCTTCAGCCGCACCTCGGGGAACGCGGTGGACAGGTGGTTGGCCCAGTCCGACAGAGTGGCGCGCTCACCTTCGAGGCCCGGCATGCGCCCGGCGAGCAGGTCGCGGAACGAGCGGCCCGCGACGTCGTGATAAGTGTCGCCGCGCTTGACGAAATAGGTCGGCACGTCGAGCATCCAGTCGGCATAACGCTCGAAGCCCATGCCGTCCTCGAAGGCGAAGGCGAGCATGCCGGTGCGGTCGCCGTCGGTGTCGCGCCAGATGTTCGAGCGCGCGGAAAGCAGGCCGTTCGGCCGGCCGTCCGTGAACGGCGAGTTGGCGAAAAGCGCGGTGGCGAGCGGCTGCAGGGCGAGGCTGACGCGCAGCTTCTTCACCATGTCCGCCTCGCTGGCGAAATCGAGGTTGACCTGCACGGTGGCGGTGCGGAACATCATGTCGAGGCCGAGCCCGCCGACCTTCGGCATGTACGCGCTCATGATACGGTAACGGCCCTTGGGCATCACCGGCGTCTGCGCGCGCGTCCACAGCGGGCTCATGCCCAGCGTCAGGAAGGAGATGCCGAGCGGCTCCGCCACCGCCCGCACATCGGCGAGGTGGCCCAGCAGCTCGTCACGCGTGTCGTGCACGGTGCGCAGCGGCGCGCCCGACAGCTCGAACTGCCCGCCTGGCTCGAGCGAGATCGCGCCGCCGCCTTCCTCGAACAGGCCGATGGGCTGACCGCCTTCGACAATCGGCTGCCAGCCGTTGCGCGCGGCAAGCCCGTCGAGCAGCGCGCGGATGCCGCTCTCCCCGCCATAGGGCACGGGTTCGTGCGTATGACTGCGGAAGGGGATTTTTTCGTGTTCGGTGCCAATGCGCCAGTCCGCCGCCGGGCGGCAGCCGAGCGCGAGGTAGTCCACCAGTTCCCGATGCGACTCGATCGGTGTCGGATCGGAGGAATCGCGCGCCATACGGCATTACCTCGACAGCGTGGCGGCACGGGCGTGCAGCCGAAAAGACGGGAGCTACTGCATAATCCGAACCGCACCGCCGCGCAACACGCGCGCCCGCATGCCGCAACAGCCGCGCAAGCTACGGCCCGCATGGTGGGATGCGCGCGGGTTGCGCGGCGGATACCCGAAGGACGGGCTTGTACCGATTCGCGGCCATGGCGTACAAGCGAGAGCGGCGGTCGCAACCCGCCGGCCGTCCACAACGGATTGCGCATTCACGCGTTCGTGCGCTGGAACGGAATGACGTTTCGTTGGATGATCATTCCGCTCTATCCATTTGCCGGCGCATGATGTTTTGGCGGGAGACCGTGTTCGCCACGCATAAGCGCGCGCCGACCACGAAATTGCTGCAATGCGGCGGCACCAAGCAGCCGGTTCGGACCCGCAGGGCCCGCTCCGGGCAACGGAACGACACCATGGGTCAACGCCATGGGCCTACCGCGGCGCCGGATCACGGCTCCGCGTTTGCCATTTGCGGCCTTCACTTAAAAAGGGTGAGATCACTACCATGCCGGAAGCTTCCAAACAGCTCCTCCACCTCGTGTTCGGCGGCGAACTGACCGACATCGACGGCACGGAATTCCGCGACCTCAGCAAGCTCGATATCGTCGGCGTGTTCCCCAATTACGCTTCCGCGCACGCGGCCTGGAAGGCCAAGGCGCAGTCGAGCGTGGACAACGCCCATGTCCGTTATTTCGTCGTGCACCTGCACCGCCTGCTCGATCCGGACGCGACCGCGTGAGCCCCACCCCGACCGCTGACACCTTCCGGGACGGCGCGCCTCGATGGGGCTGCTGAAGCGCATCGCCCGCTCGCGGCCCGTGCAGGCGACGCTCGGCGCGTTGCTGGCCGGATACCTGCGCCTCGTGCGCGCCACGAGCCGCGTGGTGAGCGAGCCCGCCGATCTCTACGAGAAAGCCGGCCCGCACATGCCGGTGATCGTGGCGATGTGGCACGGGCAGCACTTCATGGTGCCGTTCGCGCGCCGCCCGCAGGACCCGGCGGCGGCGCTCGTGTCGCGCCATGGCGACGGCGAGTTCAACGCGCTGGCGCTGGCGCGGCTCGGCATCCGCCCTATCCGCGGCTCGGGCGCGCGTGAGCGGGCGCGCATGCACGAAAAAGGCGGCGTGGCGGCCCTGCGTGAGCTGATGCGCGCGCTAAGGGGTGGCGAGCTCGTCGTCCTCACCGCCGACGTTCCGAAGGTGTCGCGCCGATGCGGCCCCGGCATCGTGACGCTGGCGCGCCTCTCCGGCCGGCCGATCGTGCCGGTGGCTGTGGTGTCGAACCGGCGGATCGATTTCCGCAGCTGGGACCGCGCTTCCATAGGCCTGCCGTTCGGGCGCCTCGCGATGGTGGTCGGCGAGCCGCTGTTCGTGCCGCCCGACGCGGACGACGCCGCGATGGAGGCGGCGCGCCTCGCCACGCAACAATCGCTGGACGCCGCCCACGCACGCGCGTATGCCATGGTGGATGCCACCGATCCGGGGGGGCCGGAACCGTCTGCGCCGAAGGCGGATGCAAGCTAGATTCAAGCTAGACCATTTCAGCAGAACAACCCTCCGATCATGCATGACACGACATCCTGGCCCCTGACGCTCTATCGCTTCGGCACGACAGCGCTGACGCCGTTCATCGGCGGCCTGCTGGCGTGGCGCATGCAGAAGGGCAAGGAGGACCGCACCCGCGCCAGCGAGCGCCGCGGCTATGCGGGCCGCGAGCGTCCGCCCGGACGCCTCGCCTGGATGCATGGCGCGAGCGTCGGCGAAACCGTGTCCCTGCTGCCGATCGTCCAGCGGCTCACCCGCCAGGGCTTCACCGTGCTCGTCACATCCGGCACGGTGACCTCGGCGCAGCTGCTGGCGGAGCGGCTGCCCGCCCGTTCCCTGCACCAGTTCGTCCCGCTCGACGTGACGAGCTACGTACGCCGCTTCCTCGACCACTGGCGGCCGGACATCGTGCTCATCGCCGAATCCGAGATCTGGCCCAACGCGTTGATCGAAATCCGCGAGCGCGGCATTCCCGCGCTGCTGCTCAACGCGCGCATGTCGGAGCGCTCCTTCAACCGCTGGCGGCGCCTGCCCCACACGGCGGCGAGCGTGCTGCAGCTTTTCGATCTCTGCCTCGCCCAGTCGGAAACGGACGGCGAGCGGCTGGAACGGCTCGGCGCGCCGCGCGTCGTCGTCGCCGGCAACATCAAGTATGACGTACCCGCGCCCCCCGCCAACCCGGCGACCGTGGCGACACTGTCCGCCATGATCGGCGAGCGGCCAGTGTGGCTGGCGGCAAGCACGCACCCGGGCGAGGAAGATCTCGTCCTGCGCGCTCACCGCATGCTGACGCGCGAGCATCCCGGCCTGCTCACCATCCTCGTGCCGCGCCATCCGGAGCGGGGGCAGGAAGTGGCGGACATCGCCGCGAGCTTCGGGCTGACCGCCAGCGTGCGCTCGCGCGGCGACCTGCCGGACCGGCGCGACGACGTCCACATCGGCGACACCATCGGCGAACTCGGACTGTTCTACAGGCTCGCGCCGATCGCCTTCATCGGCGGCTCGCTGGTGCCCCGGGGCGGCCAGAACCCCATCGAGCCGGCCAAGCTCGGCACCACGATCATCCACGGGCCGCACGTGCGCAATTTTGTCGACGTCTACGACGCGCTCGACCGCCAGAACGGCGAGGGCGTGTCCGGCGCATGTCCGGTTGAGGACGCGCGGACGCTGGCCGGCGCGGTGCACGCGCTACTCAACAATCCCGCCCACGCGCGGGCCATGGCGCGCGCCGCCACCCAGACCGTGACGACAATGGGCGGAGCCGTGGAGCGCACCATGCAGGCCGTCACCCCCTATATCCTGCACATGCACCTGAACGGGCGCTGACAGGAAGTCGCAGCCGTGCTGGAACCGAAACCCCGCATCGGCGATTGTGGATGCGCCCTGCCAGCCGGCGCGACACGCCGCCCGGCCAAAGCGGCCTCATCGAGGAAACGACAATGCGCGCTCCTGCATTCTGGTGGCCGGCACCCCCTCTTCCTATCGCCCGCCTGCTGCAACCGTTCGGCTCCATCTACGGGGCGTTCACGGCGCGGCGCATGGGCGCCGCCGGGTATGCGCCAGCGAGCCCCGTCATCTGCGTCGGCAACTTCACCGCCGGCGGGGCGGGCAAGACGCCGACCGCCATCGCCCTCGCCAGCCGCCTGCGCGACATGGGCCTCGCGCCAGCGTTCCTGACCCGCGGTTACGGCGGGCGCTTGCGCGGCCCGGTGCTGCTGGGCGTCGACGCCGAGGCGGACGCCGAATTCACGCATGCCGACGTGGGCGACGAGCCGCTGCTGCTGGCGCGCCATGCGCCGGTGGCGGTGGCGCGCGACCGCCGGGCGGGCGTCGAGGCGCTGGCGAACGCCGGAGTCGCGGCAGACGCGCTCATCATGGATGACGGCCTGCAGAACCCGTCGCTTGCCAAGACGCTGACCTTCGCCGTGGTCGACGGAGAGACCGGCGTCGGCAACGGCCTGTGCCTTCCGGCGGGGCCGCTGCGCGCGCCGTTGCCGCGCCAGTGGCCGCACGTCGATGCGGTGATCGTCATCGGCGAGGGCGCGGGCGGCGAGGCGGTCGCGCGCGCGGCGCGGGCGCTCGGCAAGCGCGTCTTCGCGGCGCGCATCGAGCCCGACCCCGACGCGGCGCGGCTGGTGCGCGGCAAGCGGGTCTTCGCCTTCGCCGGCATCGGACGGCCGCAGAAATTTTTCGACATGCTGACGGACATCGGCGCCGACGTGGTGGCAACCCGCAGCTTCGGCGACCACATGCCGTTTACGCCGGGCCAGATCGCCGCCATCGAGGACGAGGCGCGGCAAGGCGAACTGCTGCCCGTCACCACGGAGAAGGACGCGGTCAGGCTCGCGACCCTTACCGCAGCGCCGGACCTGCGCGCTTCCGTCGCGATCATCCCGGTGCGGGTCGCTTTCGAGGATGAGGACGGGCTGCGCGACTATCTTGCCGCGCAGCTCGCCCTGCAAGCGCGAGCGCCGGACGCAGCCAGCGCTCACTCCGGCCCGTGAGGCGGGGAACGGCCCGGATCGACCCGCGCCCGCCTTGCCTGGCCGCCGCGAGAATGATTCCTGGCAGTTGATTTTTGGCAGTTGATTTGTGGCGATCAGCCGACACAGTTCGATCGAAAGGCGCTGTAGCGCTTCACCTGCGGGTCCCGCACCACGGTTGCGACCAGCGCCTGCAACGCCGCCTTCACGTTAGCGCCGAGGGCAGACCGGGCGCCGATACGGTTATTGCTCGCCACAGGCGCGATCACGCGGCAAGACGGGTCCGTCACTTCCTCCCTGGAGCGGCTGGAACGGAAAGGCACGACATTATCGGTGAAAGTGTTGCCGGCGGATGCTCGTTCACTTCCGTCATGCAGCGGAGCGTCGGCAGAAGCCATGTTGGCGGCTGAGAAAAAGGCACGCACATAGACGACATTATTGACAGAATAAATCATGATAATAGCCTCTAAAAATAATATGAAGATCGAACAATCAAGAAATAAAAAAGAGCAAAAAATATTATCAAAGACATCATTTCTATAGGCGGCGAATATATAGCCGCCCATGAAACAAGCCGCGCGAGATAAATACCGCACGGCATGCAGTTAAATTAGCTCAATGCTCTATTAATAGCAAGAAAATTCCGGAGCGTTACATGCGGCAGCCAGCTTACTGCCGGGGCTTTATCTGCCCGAGCTTGACGAGGCGCTCGCGCACGGCCTCGGGCGAGATATAGGCTTCCTGCAGGTCGACGTTCCAGTAGCGCAGATCGTCGATGGCGATCGGCCGGCCAGTGACGGCGCAGCGAACGAAGGTGCCCGGGCTGACCACGCGAAAATCGCCGTCGAGATACTGGAGCTTCGCTTCTCCCGCACCGGAAAAACGGAAATCTTGGCGGTTCATCGTTCTGTCTTTCTTATCGTTTCCGGCCCGCGCGGGCCGCGTCTCGCTTTATGATAATACGCGCGCAAATCCAAACCAACCTGTGAAAGCGGTCGATCTCGACTTTTGGTCGTTTCAGGCCAGTATCCTGACCGCTACCTGCTGATGATCGGGCACCAAGCCGATATATTCATAGGCGCGCCCGGCGCTTTGCGCAAACTCCGCGAACGCACGAAATTCATGCATCTCCCAGCCGGGATAATTGAAGTATTCGTCAAACACCAGGATAGTGCCGGGCACGATCCGGTCCCGCATCTGCGACAGGATGGTCGCGGTCGAGCTGTAGAGATCGCAATCGACATGGATGAACGAGGCCGGTTCCGGGTGCGCGTCGAGAAAACCCGGCAGGGTGCGGTCGAACCAGCCCACCACCAGTTCCACGTTCGCGCGCACGTCCGGCAGCGCGCTCATGGCGAAGGCGCCGCGCCGGAAGCCGGGGCGCCAATCCTCCGGCAAGCCCTCGAACCCGTCGAACCCGTAGACCGTCCCCGTTACTTGCCCGGCGATAAAATTGGTCGTGCGGGCGCTGGCCACACCGAACTCCAGCACCAGCCCCGGCACAGTGCGTAGCGCAAGCGAAGCGGCCAGCAAGGCCAGATCGTCCCGATACCGCGCCGTCGTGCGCATGTGTTTCTGGGCATAGGTCGACGAGGTAACGGCGGCTGCGAGAAAGCCGATGCGGTCGATGTCATACGAATCGAGCCGCTGGCCCAGCAGCTGAAGCTCGACGGCGCTGCACATCAGTTGCATGACACGGTCGTTATGTCCGGTATCGGTCATGATCCGCTTTCCGATCAAAGCCATAGGACGGCATTTTTGCCAACCTGCGCACCCTGCCCCGGCAAGATTGCCGGAAGCTGTTCGCGGTCGGCGCGGAAAGAGCCCCCGGAATCAGTCGCCGCCGGTGAAAAGACTGGGTTGGCCGCCTTCCTGCACTTCGGGCTTGCGCCGGCGCGCCCGCGCGGGCGGGGCGCTCTCGCCGGCCACGACGCGCACCTTGCCGTCCGCGAACACGACATCGAGCGCCATGCCCTCCGTGACATTCGCACGCGCGCGCACCGCATGGCCGGCGTCGTCGAGCACGAGCGCGTAGCCGCGCGCCAGCACGCCCTTGTGGCTGAGGCTTTCCACCAGTTTCCACACGCTGTCCACCTGCGTCCGGCGCGTGGACAGCGTTGCCCGGCAGGCGTTGGCGAGGCGTATGCCCGCAGTTGTCAACCGTTGCCCGTGATCGGCGATGCGCAGCCTCACGGGCTGCGGCGACAGGCGCGTGGCGGCGCGCGCCAGCAGCGCGGCGCGCCGTTCCAGCCCATGGGAAAAGCCGAGATCGAGCCCGCGCGCCGCCACGCGCCAGCGCGCCCGCGCGCGTTCCAGCAGCAGCAGCGGCGACAGGCGGGCAAGCTTCTGCCCCGCCACGGCCAGCCGCGCGCCGTGGCGGCGCACACCGAGCCCCAGCGCGTGCTGAAGCCTGCCGCCCGTGAGATCGACCCGCTGGCGCGCGTTCGCCAGCAGGCTCTCGCCGGACGGCAGCGCCCGCGCCAGCGCGCGAAGATCGCTCGCGCGCCGATCCTGCAGCCGCGACATGGCGCCGTGGTGGCGGCGGGAGAGATCGGCGAGCGTCGCCACCAGGTCGCGCCGCACCGGCACCGCCTTTTCCGCCGCGCCCGTGGGAGTGGGCGCGCGCAGATCGGCGGCAAGATCGATCAGCGTCCAGTCGGTCTCGTGGCCGATGGCGGCGATCAGCGGGATCGTGCCCTCGGCCACGGCGCGCACGACGATTTCCTCGTTGAACGACCACAGGTCCTCCAGCGAGCCGCCGCCGCGGGCGACGATCAGCACATCCGGACGCGGAACCGGCCCGCCGGGCGGCAGCGCATTGAAGCCGCGAATGGCGGCGGCCACTTCCGCCGCGCTCGTCTCGCCCTGCACCCGCACCGGCCACACCAGCACATGGCGGGGAAAACGATCGGACAGGCGATGCAGGATGTCGCGGATGACGGCCCCCGTGGGCGACGTCACCACGCCGATCACGCGCGGCAGATAGGGGATGGGGCGCTTGCGCGCATCGTCGAACAGCCCTTCGGCGGCGAGCTTCCTGCGCCGTTCCTCCAGGATGGCCATGAGCGCGCCGACGCCCGCCGGCTCGATGCTCTCAACCACGATCTGGTATTTCGACGAACCGGGGAACGTGGTGATGCGCCCGGTGGCGATCACTTCCATGCCCTCTTCCGGCCGGATCCTGAGCTTCTGGAACACGCCCTTCCAGATCACGGCATCGATGCGGGCGCCTTCGTCCTTGATGCCGAAATAGGCGTGGCCGGACGAATGCGGGCCGCGATAGCCCGTGATCTCGCCGCGCACGCGCACGTGGCCGAAGGCGTCCTCCAGCGTGCGCTTGAGCGCGCCCGACAGCGACGAGACGGTCCATTCCTGCGCGTTGGTGGCGGTTGTATCGGTGCCGGGCGTTCCGGTGACGGGCTTGCGACTCATGTCGGGCATTTTAGGAGAAGCCGCAGCCCGCGTCATCCGATATGGCATCGTCCGATGCATCGTGCTAAACGCTCGCTTTCATCGGTGGACGACGAAAAACGAGGGGCGCATGAACATTCTGCTGCTGGGATCGGGCGGGCGCGAGCACGCGCTGGCATGGGCCATCGCCAAAAGCCCGCGCACGGACAAGCTGTTCATCGCCCCCGGCAACCCGGGCACGGCGCAGGCAGGCGCCAATGTCGCGCTCGACATTGCGGACCACGCGGCCGTCATCTCCTTCGCGCGCGAGCACGACATCGGCCTCGTCGTGGTCGGCCCCGAGGCGCCGCTAGTGGCGGGCATTGTCGACGATCTCGCGGCCGCCGGCATTCCTGCCTTCGGCCCGCGCAAGGCTGCGGCGCAGCTCGAGGGATCGAAGAGCTTCACCAAGGCGCTGTGCGACGAATTCAATATCCCGACCGCCGCCTACGCCCGCTTCACCGAGGCCGAACCGGCGCTTCTTTATGTGCGCGAGCGCGGCGCGCCCATCGTCGTCAAGGCAGACGGGCTTGCCGCCGGCAAGGGCGTGGTCGTGGCGGAAACGCAGGAGCAGGCCGAGGACGCCGTGCGCCTCGTGTTCTCCGGCCAGTTCGGCGCGGCGGGCGCTTCCGTCGTCATCGAGGACTTTCTCGACGGCGAGGAGGCGAGCTTTTTCGCGCTGAGCGACGGCGAAACCGCCGTGCCGCTCGCCTCCGCGCAGGACCACAAGCGCGTGTTCGACGGCGATAAAGGCCCCAACACCGGCGGCATGGGCGCCTACTCCCCCGCCCCCGTTGTGACGCCGGAGATCGCACGGCGCGTCATGGACGAGATCGTTAACCCGACGGTTGCCGGGCTCAAGGCGCGCGGCACGCCCTACGCCGGCGTGCTCTACGCCGGGCTGATGATCGGCGCGGACGGGCCGAAGCTCATCGAATACAACGCCCGTTTCGGCGATCCCGAATGCCAGGTGCTGCTGCCGCGGCTGGAGAGCGACATCGTGGAACTGCTGCTCGCCAGCGTCGAGGGCCGGCTGCAGGTTATGGAGCCGAAGTGGCGCGACGAAGTGGCGCTCACCGTGGTGCTGGCGGCAGAGGGCTATCCGGGCGAGGTGCGCAAGGGCACCGTCATCCGCAACATCGAGGCGGCTGAGGCGGTGGAAGGCGTCACCGTGTTCCACGCCGGCACGCGCGAGCAGGACGGCGATATCCTCGCCAACGGCGGGCGGGTGCTCAACGTCACCGCTGTCGCCTCCACCATCGAGGCGGCGCGTGCGCGCGCCTACGAGGCGGTGGCGCGCATCGACTGGCCGGAGGGCTTTTCCCGTTCCGACATCGGCTGGCGGGCGATTGGGCGCGTGACATGAGGCGGCGGCTGCGCTAGAGCATTTTCCGATCCAGTCAGACCGGAAAGCGCGCGAACCGCCCGCATCTTCCTTAAATTAATGTAGACGGAAGCCGTTGCCTGCCATGTCCGATCCTGCGAAGTCCGATCCCGCCAAGGCCGATCCCGCGAAGGCCGATCCCGCGAAGTCCGGGGCCGAGAGCCAGAAGCCGCAAAAGCTCGTCGCCCGCCAGCCGCGCGGGTTCGCAGACCGTGGACCGGCCGACATCGCCGCCACCGAGCGCATGCTCGCGCGCATCCGCGAGACCTACGAGCTTTACGGCTTCGACGCCGTCGAGACGCCGTTCGTGGAATACACCGACACGCTGGGGAAATTCCTGCCCGATCAGGACCGGCCTAACGAGGGTGTGTTCTCGTTTCAGGACGACGACGAGCAATGGCTGTCGCTGCGCTACGACCTGACCGCGCCGCTCGCCCGCCACGTGGCGGAAAATTTCGACACGCTGCCCAAGCCATACCGCAGCTATCGCACCGGCTGGGTGTTTCGTAACGAGAAGCCGGGACCGGGGCGCTTCCGCCAGTTCATGCAGTTCGACGCGGACACCGTGGGGGCAGCCTCCGTGTCGGCAGATGCGGAAATCTGCATGATGGCGGCGGACACGCTGGAGCATGTGGGCATCGCGCGCGGCGACTACGCGGTGAAGATCAACAACCGCAAGGTGCTCGACGGCGTGCTGGAGGCCATCGGCCTCGGCGACGACGCGCACGCCGCCCGCCGCCTCATCGTGCTGCGCGCCATCGACAAACTCGACCGTCTCGGCACCGAGGGCGTGGCGCTGCTGCTGGGCGAGGGCCGCAAGGACGACAGCGGCGACTACACCAAGGGCGCAGGCCTCGACGCGGCGCAGATCGCCCGCGTGCTCGCCTTCACCGCGGCGCGCGGAGCGACCGCCGGCGACACGCTGGCCAACCTGGAAAAGGTGGTGGAAGGCTCCGCGCGCGGCCTCGAAGGCGTGGCGGAACTCGCCGAAATCGCGGCGCTCGTCACGGCGGCGGGCTACGACGACGGGCGCGTCTCCATCGATCCCGCCGTGGTGCGCGGCCTCGAATATTACACCGGCCCGGTGTACGAGGCGGAGCTCACCTTCACGGTCGCGGGCGAGGACGGCCAGCCGGTACGCTTCGGCTCGGTCGCGGGCGGTGGCCGCTATGACGGCCTCGTGGCGCGCTTCCGAGGCGAGCCGGTGCCGGCGACGGGCTTCTCCATTGGCGTGTCGCGGCTGCTCGCGGCGCTCAAGATCATCGGCAGCCCCATCGTCGCGGGCGCGGCTTCCGCCGGCCCCGTGGTGGTGCTGGTGCTCGACCGCGATCAGGTCGCGCATTATCAGGGCCTCGTGGCGCGGTTGCGCCAGGCGGGCATCCGGGCCGAACTCTATCTCGGCTCGTCCGGCCTCAAGGCGCAGATGAAATACGCCGACCGGCGCGGCAGCCCGGTCGCGGTCATCCAGGGCTCGAACGAGCGCGAGGCGGGCACCGTGCAGATCAAGGATCTCGTCGCGGGCGCCGAGCAGGCGGCGCATTCGGGGCAGGATCTCGATAACGCCGCCTACAAGGCGCAACGTCTGGCGCAGTTTTCGGTGAGCGAAGCCGAGCTGGTGGACGCCGTAGCAGAGGTGCTGGCGCGCCAGCAGGGCTGAACATCCGCCACCAGGAACCGATGATGGGGAGCGACATGACCGAGGCTTCGAGTAAGGCGACCGACCGGGCGGGCACACTGCTGTCGCTCTTTGCGCGCGAGGGCTACCGGCGCATCGAGCCGTCCGTGCTGCAACCCGTCGACGCCTTTCTCGACCTCTCGGGCGAAGACATTCGCCGCCACATGTTCCTCACGCAGGATTCGGACGGCAACGAGTTGTGCCTGCGCCCCGACTACACCATCCCGGTGAGCCGCGATTATCTCGCGGCGCGTGGGCCGGAAGCCACCGCCTCGCTGAGCTATCTCGGCCCCGTGTTCCGCCAGCGCGCCGGGCGGGCGGGCGAGTTTCCGCAAGGCGGGGTCGAATCCTTCGGCCGCACCGACCGCGAGGCGGCGGATGCCGAGATCGTGGCGCTGGGCGTCGAGGCGCTGACGAGCCTCGGCGTCGATGCGCCTTCGGTGCGCCTGGGCGATGTCGGCCTGCTGCGCGCGCTGCTCGACGCGCTGGGCGTTTCAGCGGTCCAGCGCCGGCGCGTGCTGAGGGCTGTGGCGGAAGGGCGGGCGCCCGACGCATCGGCGAACGAGCGCAACGGCCGGAACGGCGCCGCCTCCGACCACGCCGGCCTGCTCGCGGCCATCGAGGGCCAGGACCCCACCGCCGCGCGCGCCTTCGTCGAGGACGTGCTGTCCATCGCCGGCATCAGCAGCGTCGGCGGGCGCTCGGCCGGCGAAATC
Source organism: uncultured Chelatococcus sp. (assembly GCA_937863995.1). Lineage (GTDB taxonomy): Bacteria > Pseudomonadota > Alphaproteobacteria > Rhizobiales > Beijerinckiaceae > Pseudochelatococcus. The sequence continues at coordinate 42,645 of CALMIK010000097.1, read as the reverse complement.
GCCGAGCGCTTCCTCGCCCGCGCCGCCGACCGCAACGGCGGCGAGCTGACCGACAGGCAGCACGCCACGCTGGAACGCTATCTCGCCATCGAGTCCGATCCCGACACGGCGGCGGCGGCGATTCGCGCCCTCGCGCGCGAGGCGGAAATCGATCTCGACGCGGCGCTCACCTCGTTTGAGGCGCGCACCGGTTTTCTCGCGGCGCGCGGCATCGACATCGGCGCCATCGTGTTCTCGGCGGCTTTCGCCCGCAACCTCGACTACTACACCGGCTTCATCGTCGAGATCCACGACAGCCGCCAGCCGGACACGCGCCCCATCCTCGGCGGCGGGCGCTACGACAGCCTGCTGACGCACCTCGGCGCACCGGAGCCGGTGCCCGCCGTGGGTTTCGCCATCTGGATCGACCGGCTCGACGCCGACAACGCAACCGGAGCCCCCTGATGAGCGCGCCACTGATCATCGCCGTTCCCTCCAAGGGCCGCCTGCAGGAAAACGCCTTCGCCTTTTTCGCCCGCGCCGGGCTTGAGCTGGTGCGCCCCGGCGGCGCGCGCGACTATCGCGGCGCGATCAAGGGCCTCGCCGATGTCGAGGTCGCGTTCCTGTCCGCCTCCGACATCGTCGGGCAACTGGCGACGGGCGCGGCGCATTTCGGCATCACCGGCGAGGATCTGCTGCGCGAGCAACTGGCCGACGCCGACGCGGTGGTGGAGTTCGTCGCGCCGCTCGGCTTTGGCTTCGCCGATGTCGTCGTGGCCGCGCCACAGGCGTGGATCGACGTGCGCACCATGGCCGACCTCGACGACGTCGCCGCCGACATTCGCCAGCGCCACGCGCGCCGTCTCCGGGTCGCGACGAAATACGTCAACCTGACGCGCCGCTTCTTCGCCGACCACGGCGTCAGCGACTACCGCATCGTCGAGAGCCTGGGCGCGACCGAAGGTGCGCCCGCCGCCGGCACGGCCGAGATCATCGTGGACATCACCACCACCGGCGCGACGCTGGCGGCGAACGCGCTGAAAATCATCGACGACGGCGTGATTCTGCGCTCGCAGGCCAACCTCGTCGCCTCCGTGTCGGCCGAGTGGTCGGGCGCGGCGCGGCGTGCTGCTCATACCATCCTGACCCGCATCGCGGCGGAGGAGGAGGCGCGCACCATCCGCGAGCTCAGGGCGGCGCTGCCGGCGGGCGCGAGCCTGCCGGACGACCTCGGGCGTTTCGGCGTCAGCCTGCCCTTCGGCCCCCCCGATGCCCGGGGCAAGGTCGTGGTGCACTGCCCGGTAGGACAGGTTTTCGCGGTGGCGGATGCGCTGGCGCGCGCGGGCGCCGACCCCGTCACGGTGGGCTCGGTCGACTGGGTGCTGCGGCGGACGAATCCGCTCATCGAAGGCCTGCTCGCGCGCATCGGCGACGCGGCGACGGGTTGACGACAGCTTCCGGCGGTATTTTTCAACGCACAGGGGCTGATCGCGACCTGAATATCGATCGCGACTTAAATAGCGATTGCGACTTGGCGATTGCCTCACCCGCGCTGCGCGGATATGGTTTTGCCGCGTTCTGTTTCCGTCATGACGGTGGCTGCCGTCGAGCTTTCGAGTCCATACACCCATGAAGCATGCCTCATTCATGTCCGCCTCGCGCAAACTCCGCACGACCGTCATTCTCGCGGGCATCGGCGCGGCGCTGATCGGCATCGGCGCCGCACACGCGCAAACCGCCTCCGATCCCGGCATGCTGCGCGGCGACGAGCCGGGCCGCACCCGTCAGAACGTGCCTCAACAGACCGAGAAGCAGTTCCCGGTCGGCGTGTCCTGGGCGGCGATCAGTCTCAATGGCAAGGCTTATGCGATCGACCGCAACAGGCCGTATTTCACTCTCGACAGCCAGTATCAGATCCGCGGCTTTGGCGGCTGCAACACGTTTTCGGCCACCGCTTACCCGCTGCGCAGCCAGGGCTTCGCGGTCAGCCCCTTCGCCGTGACGCGCAAGAGCTGCGGCGCGACGATCGACGCGGCCGAGCGCGCCTTCCTGCTGGCGCTGCGCATGAGCCAGAAGTGGGACGTGGTGAAGGGTAACCTTGTGTTGCAGGGCGGCGCCGGCACCATCCACGCCGATCGCTCGCTCTGAGCTTCATTCCGCAAGCGGCTCGACATCACCGCCGAAAATTCAGCAACCCGCACCGTGTCGTCGTTTTCTGAAAACAACGGCACGGCGTGAATTGTTGCGCATGGGTTTCATTTCAGTTGGCCGGCCTGCCACGTTGCGGCATCCGGCTGTCGTGCGCCCCTATGGTATTTCTGGATTTAAGATGTTCCACTTGATAGGTTGATAATTCCCACCCGCTCCAAAGCGCATTGTCTTTTGTTATCGAAACAAATCTTTTGCTTGTTTCCTGATAAAATATCGAAACATCTTTTTCGCCCATGAACGTTATTTTTCGATGCTCCACGCCGCGATCGTGAACGAAGGCGTGAATGGCCAGGGCGAATTTTTCATATACGTTGTACTTGTAGCCATTCTTTTTGACGCTCGTCCATCCGTCGTCACAGTAAAAAGCGTCCATGTGCTTGATTTTCTTCTCAAGCTGACTGTAATGGAGCGTTATTTTATTCGGTCCGTTATCGATTTTTCTTTTTACATCGAAATTGCAGTGGTCTTTTGCGATTCTCAATGCAGGCTCGAATTCCTTATCAACGGATAGACCTCCAAGATCGCTGCGGCGGTCGGCACCGAAGCTGGAGCCGTCGCACTCTTCCGAGAATGCAGAAAAAGCGTTCACCCTGCAATGATTGACAGAAAACGACAACGCAACCTCCAGATAATTAATAACTGAAATAGATATTTTATATCAAAAATCTCATTATCAGCAAAATAACGCTGAAAGACTTTACCATCCAGATGAATTATTCATTTATATGCGGTCAATAATAATTTTATAATATGGCCTTATAGTGGCGTATTTTCTGAATTATTGTGTTTTATTGTCTCTTTACATGTATTTTTGTTTCAAAATGCCCGCGCGCGGCAGCGCGGTCGGCTGCATAAGCTGAATTTTTCGCCTGTTTCGAACAAACTGACTCGCCGGCGAAAAAGTCCGGATGACTTCCCTTGACAGGGCCGGGGGGCGAAACTACCTTCGCCTCATCCGTTGGCACTCCCGTCCGGCGAGTGCTAACAGGGCTGCAACATCCATTGTACAGCGCCCCGTGCGCAACTGAAAAAAGGAAGCGGATCAATGACTTTCCGTCCGTTGCATGACCGTGTGGTCGTCCGTCGCGTCGAGAGCGAGGAGAAGACCAAGGGTGGCATCATCATCCCCGATACCGCCAAGGAAAAGCCCCAGGAGGGCCTCATCGTCGCCGCCGGCCTCGGCACCCGCGACGAGGATGGCGAGCGCATCCCGCTCGACGTCAAGGAAGGCGATCGCGTGCTCTTCGGCAAGTGGTCCGGCACCGAGGTGAAGATCGACGGCGAAGACCTTCTCATCATGAAGGAATCGGACATCCTCGGCATCATCGGCTGAGTGAACACCGACGTTCGTTTCCCTTAAGCAATTCAGTTAGCTGGAGATCGATAACATGGCTCCCAAGGACGTAAAATTCTCCGCCGATGCCCGCGAGCGCCTGCTGCGCGGCGTCGACACGCTCGCCAATGCCGTCAAGGTCACGCTCGGTCCGAAGGGCCGCAACGTCGTGATCGAGAAGTCGTTCGGCGCTCCCCGCATCACCAAGGACGGCGTCACCGTCGCCAAGGAGATCGAGCTCGAGGACAGGTTCGAGAACCTCGGCGCGCAGCTCGTGCGTGAAGTCGCGTCGAAGACCAACGACCGCGCCGGCGACGGCACCACGACCGCGACCGTTCTCGCCCAGGCCATCGTGCGCGAAGGCTCCAAGGCGGTCGCCGCCGGCCTCAACCCGCAGGACCTGAAGCGCGGCATCGACCTCGCCGTCGAGGCAGCCGTCAAGGACATCAAGGCGCGCGCCAAGAAGCTCGCCAACTCGCAGGAAGTCGCGCAGGTCGGCACGATTTCGGCCAACAGCGAGGCCGAGATCGGCAAGCTGATCGCCGAGGCCGTCGAGCGCGTCGGCAACGAAGGCGTCATCACGGTTGAGGAAGCCAAGAGCTTCGAGACCGAGCTCGACGTGGTCGAGGGCCTGCAGTTCGACCGCGGCTACCTCTCGCCCTACTTCATCACCAACGCCGAGAAGCTGATCGTCGACTTCGAGGACCCCTTCATCCTCATCCACGAGAAGAAGCTGTCGTCGCTGCAGCCGCTGCTGCCCGTGCTCGAGGCCATCGTGCAGACCGGCAAGCCGCTGCTGATCATCGCCGAGGACGTCGAGGGCGAGGCGCTTGCCACGCTCGTCGTCAACAAGCTGCGCGGCGGCCTCAAGGTCGCGGCCGTCAAGGCTCCGGGCTTCGGCGATCGCCGCAAGGCCATCCTCGAGGACATCGCCATCGTCACCGGCGGCCAGACGATCTCCGAGGACCTCGGCATCAAGCTCGAGAACGTGACGCTCGCCCAGCTCGGCCGCGCCAAGCGCGTGCGCATCGAGAAGGAAGCCACCACGATCATCGACGGCAACGGCGCCCGTGAGGACATCGACGCCCGCGTCGCGCAGATCAAGGCGCAGATCGAGGAGACCTCCTCGGACTACGACCGTGAGAAGCTGCAGGAGCGTCTGGCCAAGCTCGCCGGCGGCGTCGCGGTCATCCGCGTCGGCGGTTCGTCGGAAGTCGAGGTGAAGGAGCGCAAGGACCGCGTCGACGACGCGCTGAACGCCACCCGCGCCGCGATCGAGGAAGGCATCGTCCCCGGCGGCGGCGTCGCGCTGCTGCGCGCCAAGGCTGCCATCGAGAACCTCTCCTCCGGCAACTCGGACATCAAGGCCGGCATCGATATCGTGCTGAAGGCGCTTGAGGCGCCGATCCGCCAGATCGCCACCAACGCCGGTGTCGAGGGTGCGATCGTCGTCGGCAAGATCCTCGACAACAGCTCGCAGACCTTCGGCTTCAACGCCCAGACGGAAGAGTTCGTCGACCTGATCGAGGCCGGCATCGTCGACCCCGCGAAGGTCGTGCGCACCGCTCTCCAAGACGCTGCTTCGGTTGCTGGCCTCATCGTCACCACCGAGGCGCTCGTGGCCGAGCTGCCGAAGGAAAAGCCTGCCCTTCCGGCTGGTGGCCCCGGCGGCTTCGGCGGCGACTTCTGATCGCCGCCTGCGCCCACTGCGGCGGTTTCCGGTCGAACGGAAACGTTCGATCGACACGAGACCGCCCGACATCAAGAAGGGCGCAGATCGAGAGTACCATGGCACCGGCCCCGCGAGGGGCCGGTGTTTTTTTGGTTGCTTGACCGGAAGTCGCTCCCGATCGGCTCATCCCGTCTCGAAGCGCAGGCGCCACAGCAGTCATGCGTCAGCAACATGACAGCCTGGACTCTCCCCCAATCCGCCGCGTGGCCGGCCGCGTCCCGCGCACGCGAAGTCGCCGGATCGCCAGGGAGAATCGGGCTGGCCGGCGCAAGCCTCATTTTCACCGTTTCTGATCTTCATGTTGGAATGCATATGAATTGACTTGCCTGATGGCGTTTCCGCTCTCATGATGAAGGTGTCATGTGCCGTCTTCTTGCCTATTCCGGCGATCCGACCTTTATGGATGCTCTCGTCTGCGCACCGAAAAATTCTCTGGTGCGACAGTCCCTGCATGCGTGCGAGGGCAAGACGGCCACGAACGGTGACGGCTTCGGTCTCGCCTGGTACGGCGAGCGCGAGGAGCCGGGCCTGTTCCGCGATCTGCGTCCCGCATGGTCGGACGAAAACCTGAAATCGCTTTGCGGCCAGGTTCGCTCGCCGCTGTTTCTCGCCCATGTGCGCGCCGCGACCCAGACGGCGACGACACGCGCCAACTGCCATCCCTTTTCGTGCGGGCGCTATTCCTTCATGCACAACGGCCAGATCGGCAACTATCACCGTGTGCGGCGCCGGCTCGAAGCGCTGCTGCCGGACGAGCTTTTCGACCAGCGCGCCGGCACGACCGATTCCGAATTGCTGTTCCTGCTGATTCTGACCCAGATGGAGGCCGGCCACAGCCCCGGCGCCGCTGTGGGAGCCGTGATGGCGCAGACGAAGGAGCTCATGGTCGCCGCGCAGATCACCGAGGCCTTGCGCTTCGCGGCCATCCTCACGGACGGCCAAACCATCTGGGCGTTCAGGGCGTCGTGCGACGGGCATACGCCACGCCTCTACCTGCGCGAACGCCCGGGCTCGACCATCGTCGCTTCCGAGCCGCTCGACAGCCTGCGCGACGCATGGACGCAGGTGGCGGACAATTCCGTCACCACGGTGCGCCGTGGCCTCGCGGCAACGACCGAGGCGCTCGTCATCAACTGTGGCTCCTGGCCGCTCGCCGCCTGATCGCCCGCCGCGGCCGATAGCCATGCCCCTTTTCCACGTCCGACAGGTTTCCCGCATCGGCTCCGTCGCGCGCGCGGGGGCCGTCGTCGGGGCCGCTTCCGCCGCCTCGCGCCTTCTCGGTTTCGCGCGCGACGTGCTCATCGCCGGCGTGCTCGGCGCGGGCGCGGTGGCGGATGCGTTTCTCGTCGCTTTCCGCATTCCCAACGTCATCCGGCGTGTGCTAGGCGAAGGTGGCCTCAACGCGGGCTTCGTGCCGCTGCACGGCGACATCGCCGCAACCGGCGGGCGCGAGGCGGCCAGGCTTTTCGCCGGGCGCACCATCGCCAACGCAGCGCTGTTCTTCGCGGCGCTCACGGGCCTGGCGCAACTTGCGGCGGGCGGGCTCGTGCTTGCGCTCGCCGCTGGTTTCGGCGATGCGGACAAGTTCGCGCTCGCGGTGTGGTACACGCGGCTGGCGCTGCCTTTCGTCGCCTTCACCGGGCTCGCGGCGCTGCTGGCGGCGCTGCTCAACGCTCACCGCCGTTTCACGGCGGCGGCCGTCGCGCCGGCGTTGGTCAACGGCGTACTGATCGGCGCTCTCCTGCTGCTGGATGGCGCAACGGAGAACGATATCGCGACCGGCGCATGGCTCGCTGTCGCCATCAGCCTTTCGGGCCTGCTGCACCTCGTCATCGTCGCCTGGGCGGTGGCGCGCATGCCCGAGCGCCCGCCACTGTCGCGGCCCCGTTTCGATGCCGACACGAAGCGGCTGGTGCGCTTCGCCGTGCCCGCGCTGGTGGCGAGCGGCATGACTCAGATCATCCTGCTGGCGGCGATGGCGCTGGCTTCGGGCCAGCCGTCGACGGTGTCGTGGCTTTACTACGCCGACAGGGTGTTCCAGCTGCCGCTGTCGTTCATCGCCGTGGCGGCGGGCGTGGTGCTGCTGCCGGAGTTCGTGGCGCGCGCGGGCAGAGACAACGGCAGCGCGAGCAGCGCCGCGCTCACACGCTACCTCACCGGCGCGCTGGCGCTGGCGCTGCCGGCGACCGCGGGGCTCATCGCTCTCGGCCACACGATCGTGTCCGTCCTGTTCGAGCGCGGCGCGTTCGAGGCCGCGGACAGCCGCGCCACCGCCGCGCTGCTGATGGCGCTGGCAATCGGCCTGCCGGCGGCGGGCGCAAGCAAGGTGCTGAGCCAACCCTTCTTCGCCCGGCGGCAAGTGTGGCCGCCGATCGCGGCGGGGCTTGCAGGCGTCGCCGCCACGCTGGCCGGCGGGCACGCGCTGGCCGAAACATGGGGCAGCATGGTGGCCTGGCCTTCGCCGTTCTCCGATGCCCCCGTGCCGTTCGGCTCGGTGGGGCTCGCGGCGAGCCTCGGCCTGTGGGTGCAGGCGCTGGTGCTCGCCGCCCTCGCGCGCGCCGACATCGTCTGGAGCCGGCATACGGGCGGAGGCGTGGCGCGGCTGGCGCTGGCGGCAACGCTCATGGGCCTTGTCGCCGCCGCAGCCGACGGCGTTACCGCGCAATGGCTCGCCCCCGGTCAGCCGCTCGCGCTGCGCGGCGCGGTTCTGGCGGCGCTGTGCGCGGCAGGCGTCCTCGTCTACCTCCTGACCATGCGCATGCTTGGGCTGCGCGATGCCCTCGCGCCGGAGCAGGCGTCATGAACGCGCGGATTTTGCTTGCGGAACCCCGCGTGCCTGCGATAACCCGCGCGAGAGCCAACGCCGGCCTGACCGCCGACCAACGACGACAGTGAACGAAAAGGATGGGACGTCGCCATGTCCGTCTCGAAGCAACGCGTATTCTCCGGCGTGCAGCCCACCGGCAACCTGCATCTGGGCAATTATCTCGGCGCGGTGTCGCGCTTCGTGTCCCTGCAGGACGATTATGACTGCATCTATTGCGTCGTCGACATGCACGCCATCACCGTGCCGCAGGACCCGCAGGCGCTGACGCGCCAGATCCGCGAGGTCACGGCGGCTTTCATCGCCTCTGGCGTCGACCCGGTGAAGCACATCGTCTTCAACCAAAGCCAGGTGTCGGGGCACGCAGAGCTGGCATGGGTGTTCAATTGCGTGGCGCGCATCGGCTGGATGAACCGCATGACGCAGTTCAAGGAAAAGGCCGGCAAGGACCGCGAGAACGTCTCGCTCGGCCTCTATGCCTATCCTGCGCTGATGGCCGCCGACATCCTCCTCTACCGCGCCCACGCGGTTCCGGTGGGCGAGGACCAGAAGCAGCATGTCGAGCTGACGCGCGACATCGCGCAGAAGTTCAACAACGATTTTGCAGAGTCCATCGCGCGCAACGGTTTCGGCGAGGCTTACTTCCCCCTGCCCGAGCCGCTCATCCAGGGCAGCTCGACCCGCGTCATGAGCCTGCGCGACGGCACCAAGAAGATGTCGAAGTCCGATCCGTCCGACTACTCGCGCATCAACCTCACCGATGACGCCGACACCATCGCGCAGAAGATCCGCAAGGCGAAGACCGACCCCGAGCCGCTGCCCGAAACGGTGGAAGAGCTGGGCGGAAGGCCCGAGGCCGACAATCTCGTCGGCATTTTTGCAACGCTCGCCGGCCGAGCGCGCGAAGAGGTGCTGGGCGAATTCGCGGGCAGCCAGTTCTCGGTGTTCAAGGGCGCGCTGGTCGACATCGCGGTCGACAAGCTCGGACCGATCGGCGCCGAGATGCAACGGCTGGTGGCGGACCCCGCCTATATCGACGGCGTGCTCGTGGATGGAGCCAACCGCGCCCGGGTGCTCGCGGACGAAACGATCAACGGCGTCAAGGACATCCTGGGCTTCGTCCGCCATCGCGGCTGACGGCGGCGGGGCATTGAATGCGCGCGCGAAAAGCGCCACATTGGAACACGTCCACCGGGCCAGCCGCCCGATGGCTGAGCGCAACCGTCACCGCCGCCCTTGAACCGGTCTGGTGAGGAGGAAAAGATGTTCATTCAAACCGAAACGACGCCCAACCCGGCGACGCTCAAGTTCCTGCCCGGGCGGGACGTGTCGCCCGACGCCCCCATCGAGATCCGCTCTCCGGCCGAGGCCGCGCACTCGCCGCTGGCTCTCAGTCTGTTTGGCATCGACGGGGTGTCGAACGTGTTCTTCGGCACCGATTTCATCACCGTCACCAAGGCGAACGGCGAGTGGCCGCACCTCAAGCCGGCGATTCTGGGCGCGATCATGGAGCACTTCCTCTCCGGCGCGCCGCTCGTCACCGAGGGGCACGGGCCGGCCGGCTACAATGACGGCGAGGAGTTTTTCGACGACGAGGACCTGGAGACGGTCGAAACCATCAAGGAACTCATCGAGACGCGCGTGCGTCCGGCCGTTGCCGGCGACGGTGGCGACATCACTTTTCGCGGCTACCGCGACGGCGTGGTGTATCTGGCCATGAAGGGCGCGTGCTCGGGCTGTCCCTCGTCCACCGCAACGTTGCGTCACGGTATCGAGAACCTGCTGCGCCACTTCCTGCCCGAAATCGAGGAAGTGCAGGCCGTCTGACCCATCGCGGCGGGGCAGGCGCCGCCATTTGCAAATTCGCAAGCCGTGCTTGCACGCCAATTGCGCCAGCAACGCATGGCACGTCGCTGCGGCGCACCATATGATCTCCGTCGACCCGCCTTTCAGACGATCAACGGAGATCATCCATGACGACCTCAACGCCGAACCATCAACCGCTCGACGCCGCGTCCCTCGACCAGTTGTTCCGCACCGCCCGCTCGCACAACGCGTGGAAGGACATCCCGGTGTCGGACGACCTGCTGCGCCAGGTTGCGGAGCTGACCAAGCTCGGCCCGACCAGCGCCAACACCTCGCCGGCGCGTTTCGTCTTCGTCCGCTCGGCCGAGGCCAAGGACAAGCTGGAGCCGCACCTGAGCGAAGGCAACCGCGCCAAGTCGCGCGCCGCGCCCGCGACGGTGATCGTCGGCTCCGATCTCGAATTCTACGAGCGCCTGCCGCAGCTTTTCCCGCACGCGGACGCGAAGTCCTGGTTCACCGGTAACCAGGCCGCAATCGAGGAAACCGCCTTCCGCAATTCCTCGCTGCAGGGGGCCTACTTCATCCTCGCCGCCCGCGCGCTGGGCCTCGATGCCGGGCCTCTGTCGGGCTTCGACAAGGCAGGCGTGGACGCCGCGTTCTTTCCCGAAGGCAAGATCAAGACGAATTTCCTCATCAACATCGGCTACGGCGACCCGGCAGGCCTCTTCGGCCGCCTGCCCCGCCTCGACTTCGAGGAATACGTGCGCATCGTGTGACGACAATTAGCCATCGAACGTTTTTATTCGATGGCTAATTAATTGCGTTCAAAAATGCCGGGAGGCCGCAATGGCGCGCGCACGCATGACGATGCGCGGGCCGTCCCCGGCATATTCGGCGTTCGCCCGCATGGAGGCGTGACACGCGCGGCGCTTCGTATCATACATGAACGACGACAATGGATGATACGGACGTTGGGGGGCGGGTTTGCGCGTACTGGCCATCGATACGGCGCTCGGCGCCTGCGCTGCCTGCGTGCTCGATACACAGGCGGAGCGCTCGCCTGCGGCTGAAGCCGAACCGGCAGTGGCTCATGCCGCGTCGGCAATCGATTCGCTGACCGCCGGCGTCATCGCCCGCGAGAGCCTGCTGCTCGAGCGTGGCCATGCGGAGGCGCTGCTGCCGCTGATCCGGCGCGTCGTGGCGCAATCGGCCGGCGGATCCGCCGAAAGAGGCTTCGCGGCGCTCGATCGCGTCGCCGTCACCGTGGGACCGGGCAGCTTCACCGGCTTGCGCGTGGGCCTCTCGGCCGCGCGCGCCATCGGGCTCGCGGCGGGCGTGCCGGTCGTCGGCGTATCGACACTCGCCACGCTGCTGGCGCCGCTGGTGCTGACACCCGATCCACGCCAGCCCGTTCTCGCCGCCGCCATCGACGCGCGCCACGGCGCGATCTATTTTCAGGCGACCGCGCCCGGCGGCAGGATCATCGTTCCGGCCGGCCATCTGTCGATCCGTGAGGCCGCCCGGCGGCTCGGCACCAGCGCGGTGACGCTGACGGGACCGGCGGCGGCGCTCGTCGCCGACGAGGTGCGCGCCATAGGCCTCGACGTACGCGTCGCCGACACCGGCCCCGCCCCCGACATCCGCTGGGTGGCCCGCCTCGGCTACGCCGCCGACCCGCTCACCGCCCTGCCCAAGCCGCTCTACCTGCGGGGCGCCGACGCCAAGCCGCAGGACAAGGCCCACCTGCCCCGCCTGTGACTTCCCCTCGAACGACGCTCCATCGATAGTGATTGCATCATGTTCCGAGATCTGTTCACCACCCGCCGTCCCGCATTCCACGTCGCCACGCTCAGCAGCGACCTCGCATCCGCGGCAGCGGACATTCACGCCGCAAGCTTCGCCCGCAAGTGGGGCACGCTCGAACTGGAGCGCATGCTCGCCACCGACACGAACCTTGCGGACGGCGTCTTCGCCGGCGCGGAAACGGCCCTGCTGGGCTTCGCGCTGTCGCGGCTGGTGAAGGACGAGGCGGAAATCCTGACGCTGGCCGTGGACCCGGCCACACGGAGCCAGGGCGCGGGGCGGGTGCTGCTGGCTGCGCATATCGACAACCTGGCGCGGGCTGGCGCGCGCACGGTGTTTCTCGAGGTCGACGAAGGCAACGCCCCGGCGCTGGCGCTCTATCGCCGGGCTGGATTCGCTGAAATCGGCCGCCGCCCCGGCTACTATCCCAAGCCCGACGGCACCACCGCGACGGCGCTCACGATGCGCGCCAGCCTGGACTGAGCAGGCCCCGCAAGCCGCTTGGGTTGGACTGGCCTGCTGTTTCCTGTAGAGTTTCGGCACGTCGTCTTCATCATCGACCGAACGAACAGGCGCGATGTCCGCAAATCGAAAACAACTCCCCGCAGATGCCTCAGGCCGGGAAAAGACTGCGGGCCGCAACGCCATCGAGCGCCTGTGCAACGCCCGCGGCCTGCGCATGACCGGCCAGCGGCGCGTCATCGCCGGTGTCATCGCCGAGGCCCGGGACCACCCCGACGTGGTGGAACTGCACCGCCGCGCGATGCTCGTCGACGCCAATATCTCGCTGTCGACCGTCTACCGCACCGTCAAGCTGTTCGAGGACCAGGGCATCATCGAGCGTCACCAGTTCGGCGACGGCCCGGCCCGCTACGAGCGCGCGCCCAGCGAGCATCACGATCACCTGATCGACATGAACACAGGCGCGGTGATCGAGTTCCAGTCCGACGAGATCGAGGCGCTTCAGGCCGAAATCGCCCGCAAGCTCGGCTACCGTCTGGTACACCACCGCCTCGAACTCTATGCGCTGCCGCTGGACGACAAGCCGGCGTGAGGCCGCTTGACAGATTATTTTGCGCGCCATACCTGTCCGTGTCCGCATCGACAGCCGGGATCAGCATGGCAACCGGATCGCCAACGTGAGCAACTTTCGCTTCTACAGCCGGATCGCAGTGCTGCTGCCGGTGACGATCATCGGTATACCGCTGCAATGGCTGCTGTTGCGGCTTAACCTGCCGGGCCGCAGAACCGTGCCGATGCTTTATCACCGCATCGTCTGCTCCACGCTCGGAATCCGGCGCGCGGTGCGGGGCGCTCCGCCGCGCGGCAAGGCGGTACTGATCCTGTCCAACCATGTGTCGTGGCTCGACATCTGCGTGCTGTCGTCACTGGCGCCGCTGTCTTTCATCGCCAAGGCCGAAGTCGGCACCTGGCCCGTCGTGAGCCTGCTGGCGCGCCTGCAGCGCACGGTATTCATCGACCGCACCCGCCGCACGGACACCGCCCGCACCAACGGCGCGGTGGCGGAACGCTTGCAGGCGGGCGATGCGATCGTCCTGTTCGCGGAAGGCACCACCGGCGACGGCACACGTGTTCTGCCGTTCCGCTCGGCGCTCGTGGGGGCGGCGCGCGAGGCGCTGACAAGCGGCGGCGCGCGCGACGTGGTGCTGCAGCCACTCGCCATCACCTACGTTCGCCGCGACGGCTTGCCGGTGCTGCGCGGCGATGCGCCCGACATCGCCTGGCATGGCGACATGGAACTGGCGCCGCACCTCAAGGGCGTCCTTTCCGGCGGCGCCATCGACGTGCAGATCACCTGGGGCGATCCCATCCCGTTCGATGCCGCGACCGATCGCAAGGAAGCTGCCCGCCGCGCCGAGGAACAGGTGCGCGCCCACGTGCGCGAGGCGCTGGCGTGGGGACGCAAGATATAGAGCCGCTTACATGAAGCTCTGCGGATCGACATCGACGGCCACCCGCACCTTGGCCGAATGTTTTGGCGCATGCGCCAGCCAGCTGCGCAGATAGGCCTGCAGATCGACGGAGCGGCCCGCCCGCACCAGCAGCCGAAAGCGATAGCGGCCACGGATGAGCGCCAGCGGCGCTTCCGCCGGGCCGAGCACGATGACATTGGGGTCGACCACGCCCCCCGGCCCGTGCGCTGCCCGCGCCAGCGCGCGGGCGTGGTTTTCGGCTTCCGCCCGGTCGGGGCTCGACACGATCAGCGCCGCGAGCTTGCCGAACGGCGGCAGGCCCGCTTCCTCGCGCACCGCGATCTCCTGCGCATAAAAACGCGGCGCATCGCCCGAGACGATGGCGCGCAGCACCGGGTGGTCGGGCTGCATGGTCTGGATGAGCGCCCGTCCCGGCTTGTCGCCGCGCCCGGCGCGCCCCGTCACCTGCTGCATGAGCTGGAACGTGCGCTCCGACGCGCGCGGATCGCCGTTGGCGAGGCCCACATCCGCATCGACGACGCCGACCAGCGTCAGGCCGGGAAAATTGTGCCCTTTCGCCACGAGCTGCGTGCCGATGACGATGTCAACCTCGCCGTCCGCGATGGCTTGCAACTCAGCCCGGATACGCTCGGCTCCACCGGGAAAATCGCTCGACAGCACGATGGCGCGCTTGTCCGGAAAAACCTCCGCCACCTCCTCCGCGAGCCGTTCGACACCCGGCCCGCAAGCGGAAAGCGTGTCGGTTGCATGGCAGCTGGGGCAGACGTCCGGCCGGCGTTCGACATGGCCGCAGTGATGGCACACCAGCGCGCGGCGAAAGCGGTGGTCGACGAGCCACGCCGAGCAATTGGGGCACTGAAAGCGATGGCCGCAATGGCGGCATAGCGTCAGCGGCGCATAGCCGCGACGGTTGAGGAACAGCAGCGCCTGTTCGCCGGCCATAAGTGTCTCGTTCACAGCGGCGACGAGCGGCGGCGAGATCCAGCGCCCGCGCTCGAGCGGATCGCGGCGCAGGTCGATGGCGGCGATCCGTGGCATGGGCCGGCCGCCGAAGCGCTCGGGCAGCACGAGGTGACGATAGCGGCCACGTTGCGCGTTGACCTTGCTTTCGATGGAGGGCGTTGCCGACGCGAGCACCACCGCCGCCTCCTCGAAGCGCCCGCGCACCACCGCCATGTCGCGGGCGTGATAGGTGACGCCGTCGTCCTGCTTGTAGGCGCTCTCGTGCTCCTCGTCGACGACGATCAGCGCCAGATCCCGGAACGGCATGAACAGCGCCGAGCGCGCCCCCGCCACCACGCGCACGGTGCCATCCGCCGTGCCGGCATGGATGCGCGCGCGCTTGCGCCCCGTGATGCCCGAATGCCACTCGGCCGGCCGCGCCCCGAAACGCGCCTCGAAACGCGCCAGGAACTGCGCCGTCAACGCGATTTCCGGCATGAGAATCAGCGCCTGGCGCCCGGCCCGCAAGGCCTCCGCCACCGCTTCGAAATACACTTCGGTCTTGCCCGATCCCGTCACGCCCTCCACGAGCGTTACGGAAAACTGCGCCTCGCGCACACGTTCCGCCAGTTCCTGCGCCGCGGCGCTCTGGCCTTCGGACAGATCGGCGCGGGAGAAATCCGGATCAGGCGGCAGCACGACCGGCAACGGCGGCAGCGCCACCGCCGCCAGCGTGCCTTCGTCGATGAGGCCGTCGATAACCGTCGCAGACACACCGGCCTCGTGCACGAGATCGCGTTTCGCCAACGTATGCCCAGTGGCAAGCGCCTCCAGCACGCGCGCCCGCGCGGGCGTCATGCGCTTGGGCGCATCGCCCGCCATGCGTATGCCGATGCGCGGCGGCTCCAGCAGGCGGGTGTTGTCCGGCCCGCCGTGGTCGGGCACGCGCAACGCCAGCTTCATGGCAAGCCCGCGTGGCGCAAGCGTGTACCAGGCAATCCAGTCCAGAAAATCGCGCAGCCGCTTGTCGAAGGGCGGCACGTCAATGCGCCCGATCACCGGGCGCAGATTGCCGCCCGCCCCGTTCTCCGCGCGCAGCGCCCAGACGACGCCCGCCGTCTCGCGCTTGGCCAACGGCACCAGCACCACGTCGCCCTCCGCCAGCGCCATGCCGGCAGGCACGCGGTAGGAGTAAGCCTTGTCGAGCGCCACAGGCAGCAGCACGTCCGCGACGCAGGCCGGCGCGGCGTCGGTCTCGTCGTCGCTCGTGTCATCGAAGGGCAGTGTCGCGGGCAGGTCCATGCACATGGGATACGCGATTTAAACGGCGGCGCAAAGACCACCTGACGCCGGGTTTACCGCCGGTTAGGCGTCGGCGCCTATCATGCCACCATGAACGAAACGCTCGCAGCCATGCCCCTCAGCTCCGATGTCGCCAGCGCAATGGCGCAATGGCTGACCCATCTCGGCTCCGAGCGCCGGCTGTCGCCCAAAACACTCATCGCCTATGAGCGCGACGCACGGCAGTTCCTCGTCTTTCTCGCGTCGTCGCGCGGCGAGGCGCCGTCGCTGGCAAGCCTTGCGGCGCTGAAGCCCGCCGACTTGCGCGCCTTCCTTTCCGAACGGCGGCAGGCGGATGTCGGCAGCCGCAGCCTCATGCGCCAGCTCGCGGGGCTGCGCTCCTTCGCGCGCTATCTGGAACGCACGGAACGTGGCGAGGCAGCCGCCTTCACCGCCGTGCGCGGGCCGCGCGTCAGCCGCACCCTGCCCAAACCCATCAGCGCCGTCGCCGCCCGCGCCGTCACCGACGCGGACCTTCGCGCCGGCGAGGACAAGCCGCAATGGGTGCTGGCGCGTGACGCCGCCGTGTTCGCGCTACTCTACGGCTGCGGCCTGCGCATCGGCGAAGCGCTGGCCATCGCCCTCAAAGATGCGCCGGTGGATGGGCGCGACAGCATCACCGTGGTCGGCAAGGGCAACAAGATGCGATCGGTGCCGGTGCTGGCGGAAGTCAGCGCCGCCGTCGCCGCCTACCTGGCGCTTTGCCCCTTCCGGCTGGTGCCCGGTGAGCCGATGTTCCGGGGCGAGAAGGGCGGACCGTTGTCCGCGCGCGTCATCCAGCTCGCCATGCAGTCGCTGCGCGGCGCGCTCGGCCTGCCGGCAAGCGCCACGCCGCACGCGCTGCGTCATTCCTTCGCCACGCACCTGCTGTCGCGCGGCGGCGACCTGCGCGCCATTCAGGAACTACTCGGCCACGCGTCGCTGTCCACCACGCAGGGCTATACCAAGGTCGATGCGGCGCGGCTGATGGCGGCCTACGACGCCGCGCACCCCCGCGCCCGCGCCGGTTAACTGCCGAACGACGAAATGCCGCCGTGCGCGGCAGACCACTCCGCCGGCTTGTTCAAAAAGCCCTCGACCTCGGCGAGCACACCGGGATCGAAGTGGCCGCTCTCCTTGGCCGCCGCCAGTACGTCCCACCAGGTGGTGAGGTAGTGCAGCTTGAGGTTGAGCTTCTCCATGACGTCCCGGCTGTGGGGGAAGATGTCGTAGAAGAACAGCACGAAGCAGTGATCGACCTGTGCGCCCGCGGTGCGCAGCGCCTCGGCGAAATTGACCTTGCTGCGCCCGTCCGTCGCCAGATCCTCGACAAGCAACGTGCGCGCCCCGACGTTCACCTCGCCCTCGATCTGGGCATTGCGGCCAAAGCCCTTGGGCTTCTTGCGGATGTACTGCATCGGCAGCTCGAACCGGTCCGCTATCCAGGCGGCGAAGGGAATGCCCGCCGTCTCGCCGCCTGCGATGACATCGACCGATTCGTATCCGATCTCGCGCACGATGGTGGAGGACGCAAAATCGATCAGCGACGAGCGCAGGCGCGGATACGAGATGATCTTGCGGCAATCGATATAAACCGGGCTCGCCCAGCCGGACGTGAAGATATAAGGCGTCTCGGCGTTGAAATGCACCGCCTTGATCTCGAGCAGCATCCGGGCGGCCTGGCGCGCGATGAGCGCGCGATCGACGGGCGGCGGCAGGGTGGTCATGTTGGGCTCCTGGAAACGAAATCGTCTAAACGGTGAATTGCCGGGCTTTCAATCACGTCGCGGCGGGTTGAGCAAGCCCGTTCGACGAGCGCCCATCGCGCGCAAACGCTGGATTCACGGCTTCCAAACCGTCACCTTGCTGTCGAAGTCCGGACGCGGGCGGTCCTTCTGGGGCTCGCTCGCGGTGCCGATGTGGATGATGCCGGCAACCCGCTCGCCCTCCCCGACGCCCAGAACACGCTTCGCGCCGTCGCTGTAGGCAGGCCAGCCCGTCAGCCAGACGCCGTCGAAACCGGCAAGCGTCACCGCCGTGAGCAGGTTCATGCAGACGGCGCCCGCGGACAGGATTTGCTCCCACTCGGGCTTGCGCGCCTGCGCGTCCGCCTGACTGACGACCACAACCGCAACCGGCGCGGCAGTCAGCGTGTCAGCCGTCTTGGCGACCTGCTTGGCACGCTTGTCCTCGCTCTCCTGCGGGTTTTCGGCATGATAAACCTCGCCGAGCCGTTGCGCCGCCTCTTGCCGGGCCTTGCCGGTGAGCACGATGAAGCGCCACGGCTCAAGCTTGCCGTGATCGGGCACCCGCATGGCTATCGAGAGCAGGCGGTGCAGCAAATCGGCATCCGGCCCCGGCTCGGCCAGCAGCAGCGGGGCGGCGGAACGGCGTTGTTCGAGCCGCTTCAGCCGCTTCGACACCTTCTCCGCCTTCGTCTTGTCCGTCATGGTAAAACCTCTCAGCGGTCGCCGACATCGGCTGCGCCCATAAAAAAAGGCGGCAAGCGCCGCCTTTGGTAACCCTTATGCAGCGCCCGTCACCGGCCGGCGGCGGCCCGCAGATCGCGCAGATGCACCAGCTTGTCCGAAGCCTTCTGTTTGGCGTCGAACGTCTTGGCATCGCGAAAATCTTCTTCGGCGTCGCGAAGCTGCGAGTCCACCGACGCCACGTCGATTTCCTCGACCGGAATGGCGTACTCGGCGAGCACGGTGAGACCGGCCGGGTTCACGTCGACGAAACCGCCGCGCACGAACAGGCGGCGAACCTGCTGTTCTGCGTCGCGGATCGACACCACGCCGGGCTTCAGCACCGCCATCAGCGGCGCGTGGCCGACGAGGACGGTGATCTCGCCATCGACGGAAGGCACCGTGGCGCTCTCTGCCTGACCGGCGAACAGCAATGTTTCAGGCGAGACCAGCTCGACATGAAAGGTAGTCATGACGGTACTCCCGACCTCTCTCCAGGGTGCGGGGCGCGCACGCCCCGCCATGCAACAACAGCGTCACCCGCCCCGGATCAGGCGGCTTCGGCGGAGAGCTTCTGCGCCTTCTCGACCGCCTGCTCGATGGTGCCGACCATGTAGAAGGCCGATTCCGGCAGGTGATCGTACTTGCCGTCGACCAGGCCCTTGAAGCCCTTGATCGTGTCCTCGAGGCCGACCAGCACGCCGGGCGAGCCGGTGAACACTTCGGCGACGTGGAACGGCTGCGACAGGAAGCGCTCGATCTTGCGGGCGCGCGCCACCGTCAGCTTGTCGTCTTCCGACAGCTCGTCGATGCCGAGGATCGCGATGATGTCCTGCAGGGCCTTGTAACGCTGCAGCACCTGCTGCACCGAACGGGCGACGTTGTAGTGCTCCTCGCCGACGACCAGCGGCGACAGGATGCGCGACGTGGAGTCGAGCGGGTCAACCGCCGGGTAGATGCCCTTCTCGGCGATGGAGCGCGAAAGCACCGTGGTGGCGTCGAGGTGGGCGAACGAGGCGGCAGGCGCCGGGTCGGTCAGATCGTCGGCGGGCACGTAGATGGCCTGCACCGAGGTGATCGAGCCCTTGGTGGTGGTGGTGATGCGCTCCTGCAGGGCGCCCATGTCGGTCGCGAGCGTGGGCTGGTAGCCCACGGCCGAGGGAATGCGGCCGAGAAGCGCCGACACTTCCGAGCCCGCCTGGGTGAAGCGGAAGATGTTGTCGACGAAGAACAGCACGTCCTGGCCCTGATCGCGGAAGTTCTCGGCGATGGAGAGGCCGGTGAGCGCGACGCGAGCGCGGGCGCCCGGAGGCTCGTTCATCTGGCCGTAGACCAGCGCGCACTTGGAGCCGGCGGCCGAGCCGTTGTTCTCCTTGGGGTCGACGTTCACCTTGGAGTCGATCATCTCGTAGTAGAGATCGTTACCCTCGCGGGTGCGCTCGCCGACGCCGGCGAACACGGAGTAGCCGCCGTGCGCCTTGGCGATGTTGTTGATCAGTTCCTGGATGAGCACGGTCTTGCCGACGCCCGCGCCGCCGAACAGGCCGACCTTACCACCGCGCGAGTAAGGCGCGAGCAGGTC
This sequence comes from uncultured Chelatococcus sp., assembly GCA_937863995.1. Lineage (GTDB taxonomy): Bacteria > Pseudomonadota > Alphaproteobacteria > Rhizobiales > Beijerinckiaceae > Pseudochelatococcus. The sequence goes on along the minus strand of CALMIK010000097.1, from coordinate 22,690 downwards.
GATGACCTTGATACCGGTGACGAGGATCTGCGCTTCCGTCGACTGCTCGGCGTAGCTCGGGGCCGGCTGGTGGATGGCGCGGTATTCCTCGGCCACGACCGGGCCGGCCTCGTCCACTGGCTCGCCAATGACGTTGAGGATGCGGCCGAGCGTCGCGGCGCCGACCGGCACCTTGATCGGCGCGCCGGTGTCGCGGACTTCCTGACCGCGCACCAGACCCTCGGTGGTGTCCATCGAGATGGTGCGGACGGTGTTCTCGCCGAGCTGCTGGGCAACCTCGAGCACGAGACGCTGGCCACGGTTGGTGGTCTCCAGCGCGTTCAGGATCTCGGGAAGCTCGCCATCGAACTGCACGTCGACGACAGCGCCGATCACCTGCGTGACGCGGCCGATATTCTTAGCCGAAGAATCATTAACCATGGTGCAGCTCCGTCCGAGCCCGTCCGGGCCTCTCATACTACCAACACACGGACGCCGGCTTCTCGCGGCAGCGCCCCAGATTCCATTTCACGGAGCCGCTCGCGGCTCCGCCAGACCGTGGATCAGACCGCCTCAGCGCCGGAGATGATCTCGATCAGTTCCTTGGTGATGATCGCCTGACGCGACCTGTTGTAGATCAGCGTCTGCTTCTTGATCATCTCGCCCGCGTTGCGCGTGGCGTTGTCCATTGCCGACATGCGCGCGCCCTGCTCGGAAGCGGCGTTCTCCAGAAGCGCCCGGAACACCTGCACCGACACGTTGCGCGGCAGCAGCGATTCGAGGATGTCTTCCTCGTTCGGCTCGTAGGAGTACACCGCCTCGACGCCGCCGTCCTTCACCCGCTCCGGCAGTTGGGCCGGGATGATCTGCTGCGCCGTCGGGATCTGCGCGATCACTGAGCGGAACTGCGAGTAGAACAGCGTCGCGACGTCGAACTCACCCGCCTCGAAGGCCTCGATCAGCTTCTTGCCGAGACGGTCGGCAACCTCGAACGTCAGGGTCTTGACGTCGCGCAGCTCGATGGATTCGATGATGTAGTCGGCATACTGACGGCGCAGGATGTCCGCGCCCTTCTTGCCGATCGTGATGATCTTGACAGTCTTGCCCTGGGAGAGCAGCGACTGGATGTGCTCGCGCGCCAGGCGCACGATCGAGGAATTGAAACCTCCGCACAGCCCGCGCTCGGCGGTGGCGACGATCAAGAGGTGGACGTCGTCCTTGCCCGTGCCGGCGATCAGCGGCGGCGCGCCTTCGCCCGGGCCGATGCCCTCGGCCAGATTGGCGAGCACGCGGTCGATACGCTCGGCGAACGGCCGGGCGGCCTCGGCCGCGAGCTGGGCACGGCGCAGCTTCGCCGCGGCCACCATCTGCATGGCCTTGGTGATTTTCTGCGTGGCCTTCACGGAGGCGATGCGGTTACGCAGATCCTTCAAGCTCGGCATGGTAGACGCCTATCTCCCTCGCGGGTCGCGGCGCGCGGCCACGACCCGGATCCCGTATCCGATCAGTTGAACGTGCGTACGAACTCTTCGACTGCGGCCTTCAGCTTGGCAGCCGTCTCGTCCTTGAGGTCCTTGGTCACGCGGATGTCCTCAAGGATATCGACGTGCTTCGAACGCAGGGATGCGAGCAGGCCGTCCTCGAAGGCGCGAACCTTCGCGACCGGGATAACGTCGAGGTAGCCGTTGACGCCGGCGTAGATCACCGCGACCTGCTCCTCGTTCTTCAGCGGCGAGAACTGCGCCTGCTTCAGAAGCTCGGTGAGGCGCGCGCCACGGTTCAGCAGGCGCTGGGTAGCGGCATCGAGATCCGAACCGAACTGGGCGAAGGCGGCCATCTCACGGTACTGGGCGAGCTCGCCCTTGATCTTGCCGGCGACCTTCTTCATCGCCTTGGTCTGCGCGGCGGAGCCGACGCGCGACACCGAAAGGCCGACGTTCACCGCCGGGCGGATGCCCTGGTAGAACAGGTCGGTCTCGAGGAAGATCTGGCCGTCGGTGATCGAGATCACGTTCGTCGGGATGTAGGCCGACACGTCGTTGGCCTGCGTCTCGACGATGGGCAGCGCCGTGAGCGAGCCGAGGCCGTTATCCTCGTTGAGCTTCGCGGCGCGCTCCAGCAGGCGGGAGTGCAGGTAGAACACGTCGCCGGGGTAAGCCTCGCGTCCGGGCGGACGGCGCAGCAGCAGCGACATCTGACGGTAGGCCACGGCCTGCTTCGACAGGTCGTCGAACACGATCACGGCATGCATGCCGTTGTCGCGGAAGTACTCGCCGATGGCAGCACCCGCGAAGGGAGCGATGTACTGCAGCGGCGCCGGGTCGGAAGCGGTCGCAGCGACGACGATCGAGTACTCGAGCGCACCCTGCTCCTCGAGCACCTTCACGAACTGGGCGACGGTGGAGCGCTTCTGGCCGACGGCGACGTAGACGCAGTAGAGCTTCGCCTTCTCGTCGTCACCCTGGTTGATCGGCTTCTGGTTGAGGATCGTGTCGAGCGCCACGGCCGTCTTGCCGGTCTGGCGGTCGCCGATGATCAGCTCGCGCTGGCCACGGCCGATCGGGATCAGGGCGTCGATGGCCTTGAGGCCCGTGGCCATCGGCTCGTGCACCGACTTGCGGGGAATGATGCCGGGAGCCTTGACGTCGACCTGGCGGCGCTCGGTGTACTCGATCGGGCCCTTGCCGTCGATCGGGTTGCCGAGGCCGTCGACGACGCGCCCGAGCAGGCCGCGGCCGACGGGCACGTCAACGATGGTGCCGGTGCGCTTGACGGTCTCGCCTTCCGAGATGTCGCGGTCGCTGCCGAACACCACGACGCCGACGTTGTCGGCCTCGAGGTTCAGGGCCATGCCGCGCACGCCCGATTCGAACACAACCGTCTCGCCCGCCTGGACGTTGTCCAGACCGTAGACGCGGGCGATGCCGTCGCCCACCGAGAGAACCTGGCCGACCTCTGTAACCTCGGCTTCATGACCGAAGTTCTTGATCTGCTCCTTGAGAATTGCGGAAATTTCCGCAGCACGGATGCTCATCAGCCGACCTCTTTCAACGCGAGACGGATAGAATTAAGTTTGGAACGCAGGCTCGCGTCGACGAGGCGACTGCCGAGCTTGACAATGATCCCGCCCAGGATGGCCGGGTTGACCTTGACGTCGAGAACGACTTCGCCGCCCTTCGCGGCGTCGGCGAGCGACGCCTTGATTTCAGAGAGAACCTTTTCGGAGGGCGCCTCGGCCAGCGTCACCTCTGCCCGCACGACGCCGCGGCTTTCAGCCACGCGCTCCTTGTAGGCCTTGATGATCTCGCGCACCAGGAAAAGACGGCGCCTGGACGCGACGAGCCGGATGAAGTTGCCCGCGAGGCCGCCGATGCCGGCCTTCTCCAGAACGGCGCTGATAGCGGCGAGCTGCTGCTCGGCCGTGAACACCGGCACCCGGACGAGCCGCGCCAGGTCCTCGCTCTCGGTAACGAGGGCGTCGAACCGGTCGAGGTCGGCGCTGACGGCATCGATGGCGTTATCGTCAGCCGCCAGCTCGAACAGCGCGGTGGCATAGCGTCCCGCGACGCCGGAAACGATCGATCCGCCTTTTGACACGGGCCTGTTCTCCGGGTTGATCGAGAAGATATGGCGCAATCGACCCTGAGGGTCACCGCACACATCCACCCGCTGCAAACTCTGTGGTGAGAACGGGAACGCGGTCTGCTTTCCCGTCGATTGGGCGTGCCGTAACATAGGCTTGAGCGCCGCGCAACCCAGCATGTCACAATCCGGCTGCCTCGTTGCAAGCGCGCCACGCCCGCCGTCAGCCGGCGAGGGGAGGACGCACGCCGAAAAGCGCCGAACCCACGCGCACATGGGTGGCGCCGAGCATCACGGCCTGCTCGAAATCGCCGCTCATGCCCATGGACAAACCCTTGATCAGATTGCGCCGCGCGATCTTGTGCAGCAGGGCGAAATGGGGCGACGGCGGCTCCTCGGCGGGCGGAATGCACATCAGCCCACGGATTTCCAACCCGTGTTCCTCGCGGCATTCCTGGATGAAGGAATCGGCGAATTGCGGCGCGACGCCGGCTTTCTGTGCCTCCTCACCGGTATTGACCTGCACGAAGAGGTCGGGAAGCGTCGCCTCACGTCCCGCGAGCTTTTCCGCGTCCCTCACCCTGGCGAATTCCTTGGCCAGTTCCCGGGCCAGCGACGGGCGATCGAGCGCGTGAATGGCGTCGAAAAGCCCCACCGCATCGCGCACCTTGTTGGTCTGCAGCGGGCCGATGAGGTGCAGCCGCACGCCGGGAAACTCGCGCTTCAGCGCCGGCCATTTCTCTTTTGCCTCCTGCACGCGATTCTCGCCGAAATCGCGCTGGCCGGCCTCGAGGAGAGGCCGAATCGCCTCCGGCCCGAACGTCTTCGACACCGCCACCAGCGTCACGTCGCCGGGGTCGCGCCCTTCCTCGCGGGCGGCGCGGGCGATCGTCTCTCGAACGGCCAGAAGGCGCCCGGCGGGGGAAGCCGCGTCCGCGGCGGGGACGTCGCTGTCATCCGGACAGTCGTTCATCTCTCGTATTTCCTGCAACTGGTGTCCTGAAACCGGCGCGCCACCCGAATCGATTCTTTTCGACGCGCGACGCGTGTCCCCTTGTGGGCGGCGCAACACGTTGACGGCATCGCCCATTCGTGCCCTAAGTCCTGCGCAAGGCAAGCCCTGCTCAAGGCAAACCCTGCCCAAGGCAGATCCCGCGCGACACAGGCCTCGCGGCCATCATGATGTGCGACAGCGGATTCCAGATAGCAAGATCAGACAGACCAGATAGCCAGACCATGAGTGCGGACGCAGCGAATACCGAACGTTACAACCCCAAGGACGTGGAGCCCCGGTGGCGCGCGGCCTGGGAAGCGGAGGGGCTGTTCAACGCCCTCAATGGCGACGAGCGCCCTCCCTATTACGTGCTGGAGATGTTTCCCTATCCGTCGGGACGCATCCACATGGGCCACGTCCGTAACTACACCATGGGCGACGTTGTGGCGCGCTTCAAGCGCGCCAAGGGCTTCAACGTGCTGCACCCCATGGGCTGGGACGCCTTCGGCATGCCGGCGGAAAACGCCGCCATGGAGAACAAGGTCCATCCCGCCAAGTGGACCTATGCCAACATCGCCTCCATGCGCAAGCAGTTGCAGTCCATGGGCCTGTCGCTCGACTGGAGCCGCGAGTTCGCCACCTGCGACCCCACCTATTACCGACACCAGCAGAAGCTGTTCCTCGATTTCCTGAAAGGCGGCCTCGTCGACCGCAAGACGGCCAAGGTCAACTGGGACCCGGTCGACCACACCGTGCTCGCCAACGAACAGGTGATCGACGGCCGCGGCTGGCGCTCGGGCGCGCTCGTGGAACAGCGCGAGCTCACCCAGTGGTTCCTGAGAATCACCGACTACGCCGACGAGCTCAGCTCCGCCCTCGACACCCTCGACCGCTGGCCGGAGAAGGTGCGCCTCATGCAGCGCAACTGGATCGGCCGCTCGGAAGGCCTGGCGCTGCGCTTCGCGCTCGACACCGAAAACGCGCCGGCGGATTTCTCGGAGATCGAGGTCTACACCACCCGTCCCGACACGCTGTTCGGCGCGCGCTTCCTGGCGATCTCCGCCGACCACCCGCTGGCGAAGACGCTGGCGCGGGACAACCCGGCGCTCACCGCCTTCATCGATGAGTGTCATCAGATCGGCACCGCCGCGGAAGCGCTGGAAAAGGCCGAGAAGAAGGGTTTCGACACCGGCCTTTCCGTGCTGCATCCCTTCGACGCCGGCTGGAAGCTGCCCGTCTACGTGGCGAATTTCGTTCTCATGGATTACGGCACCGGCGCCGTGTTCGGCTGCCCGGCGCACGACCAGCGCGACCTCGATTTCTCCAACGCCTATGGCCTCGGCAACACGCCCGTCGTGCTGCCCGCCGGCGTCGATCCGGCGACGTTCACCGTCACCGACACCGCCTTCACCGATGACGGCGTGCTGATCAACTCGCGCTTCCTCGACGGGCTGACCATCGCGCAGGGCAAGGAAGAAGTCGCGTCCCGCCTGGAAAAGGAGACGCTCGGCGGCAAGCCGGTGGCCGTGCGGAAGGTGAACTTCCGCCTGCGCGACTGGGGCATCTCGCGCCAGCGCTACTGGGGCTGCCCGATTCCGATCATCCACTGTGCAACCTGCGGCCCGGTGCCCGTCCCCGACAGCGACCTGCCCGTGCGCCTGCCCGACGACGTGACCTTCGACGTGCCCGGCAACCCGCTCGACCGGCACCCCACGTGGAAGCACGTCGCCTGCCCGCAGTGCGGCGCGGCGGCGCGGCGCGAAACCGACACCATGGACACGTTCGTCGATTCGTCGTGGTATTTCGCCCGCTTCACCGATCCGCGTAACGAGAGCGCGCCGACCGATCCCGCGGCCGCCAACCACTGGCTGCCGGTGGACCAGTACATCGGCGGCGTCGAGCACGCGATCCTGCACCTGCTCTATTCGCGCTTCTTCAGCCGCGCCATGGCGGCGACCGGTCACCTCTCCGTGAAGGAGCCGTTCGCCGGCCTCTTCACCCAGGGCATGGTGGTGCACGAAACATACCGTGACGCCGGCAAGGCGTGGGTCGAGCCGTCGCAGGTGCGATTCGAGACCGGCGAGGGCGACGCGCGGCGCGCCTTCCACATCGCCACCGGCGAGCCGGTCGAGATCGGCTCCATCGAGAAGATGTCGAAGTCGAAGAAGAACGTCATCGACCCGGACGAGATCATCGGCACGTTCGGCGCCGATACCGCGCGCTGGTTCATGCTGTCCGATTCGCCGCCCGAGCGCGATTTCATCTGGTCCGAGGAAGGCGTGCAGGGCGCGCACCGCTTCATCCAGCGCCTGTGGCGGCTGGTGCAGGAGGCGGTGCGCCTCACCCCGACCGAAGGCGTGGCGGACGAGGCGCAGGCGCTGACCCTGCGCAAGGCTGCCCACCGCGCCGTGCTGGCGGTGGAGGAGGACATCGAGCGCCTGCGCTTCAACCGCGCCGTAGCGCAGATCTACGAGCTGGCCAACGCCCTGCAGGATGCGCTGGTGCCGGCGAGGACCAACGGCGCGAGCGCGGCTCTCGTGGCGGCGGCGCGGGAGGCGGCGGGCTTCATCACCCAGCTCAGCGCGCCCATGGTGCCGCATCTGGCCGAGGAGTGCTGGAAGTCACTCGGCCACACGGGATTCCTGGCGCAGGCGCCGTGGCCGGTTGCGGATCGGACGCTGACGGTGGAAGATGTCATCTCGCTGCCGGTGCAGGTGAACGGTAAGAAGCGCGCCGATATCGAGGTGGCGCGCGACGCCGACCAGGCCAGCATCGAGGCCGCCGTGCTGGCGCTCGAGTCCGTGCAGCGCGCGGCGGAAGGGCGGCCCGTGCGCAAGATCATCATCGTCCCGCAGAGGATCGTCAATGTCGTGGTCTGACAACTTCCGTCTCGTGCCGCGGCTCGCGGTCGTGGTCATCGCGGCAGCCGCGCTCGGCGGCTGCTTCCGGCCCCTGCACGGCGTGGCACAGGATGGCACGCGCGTGCAGGACAAGCTCGCCGCGATCGAGGTCGCGACCATCAACCCGGGCAACCACGATTCGCCCCGCCTCGCCTACTACGTCCAGTCCGAGCTGACGTACCGCCTCTCCGGCGGCGCGCCAGGCCGGGGCGATAAATCCGCGCCACACCAGTTCAAGCTCGAGACCACGGTGCGGGAATCGGTGACCTCGACCATCGTCAACACCACGACGGGCAACGCCGAAGCCGCGCTGCTGCGGGGCGAGGCAGAGTTCCGCCTGCTGCCGGCCGCAGGCGGCGAGCCGCTCTATTCGGGGCAGGCCGTGGCCTCGTCGGCCTACGACCGCACCCCCCAGCGCTTCGCCTCGCTGCGCGCTGCGCGCGACGCGCAGATCCGGGTGGGCACGGCGCTCGCCGACCAGATCCACACCCGCATCGCGGCGCAGTTCGCGGCGGGCAAGATCGCAGCGGGACGCTGAGCCGCAATGGTTGCCGTGAAGGCGGGCGACGTCGAGCGCGTGCTGGCGAGCCCCGATCCGAAAGCAGCCGTGTTCCTGATCTACGGCCCTGACGCCGGCCTCGTCTCCGAGCGTGCCCGGCGGGTGACCGAGCGCGCCGTTACCGATCCCTCCGACCCCTTCCAGATGGTGCGGCTGGAGGGCGACGACGTCGCGGCCGATCCCTTGCGCCTGCTCGACGAGGCGAACACCATCGGCCTTTTCGGCGGCAGGCGCGCCATCCGCGTCGCCGCCACGGGGCGCAATCTCGCGCCCGCGCTCACGCCCCTGCTCGCCACGCCGCCGCAGGATGCGGTCGTGGTGGTGGAGGCCGGCGACCTGCAGCGCTCGTCGCCGTTGCGCACGCTATGCGAGCGCTCGCCCGCGGCCCTCGCCATTCCCTGCTACGCCGACGGCGCACGCGAGATTGCCGCCCTCATCGACGCCACCATACGCGAGCACGGCCTCGCCATCGAGCGCGACGCCCGGACGGCGCTGGCTGCCCTTCTGGGCGGGGACCGGGTGGCGAGCCGGGCCGAGCTCGAAAAACTGGCGCTTTATGCACGCGGCGGCGGCGACATCACCCTTGCCGATATCCATGCAGTCGTCGGCGACGTCTCGTCGCTGGCGGTGGACGCGGTTGTGGACGCAGCCTTCGGCGGCGACCTGCCCACCCTTGATCCAGCCTTCACGCGCCTCATGAGCGAACGCTTCGACCCCGGCGTGCTGCTGGGATTTGTGCTGCGTCACGCCCTCGTGCTGACGCGCGCGCGCAACGGTATCGAGGCTGGCCGAGACACGCCATCTTCTGCGGTCGAGGGCATGCGCACGCTGCATTTCAAGCGCAAGGCCGCCGTCGAGCGCCACCTGCGCCTGTGGAATGGCGCCGACCTGACACGCGTCGCACGCGAGATCGGCTCCGCCACCGCCGCCACCCGCCGCAACGCCGCGCTGGCGGCGGAACTGGCGCAGAAAGCGCTGTGGAGCATCGCCCTCGCCGCCCGGCGCGCGGCTGCGCGCCAGCAGACATAGAATCCGGCGCGGGCGACGCGCCTTACCGCCGCAGCGCCAGCGGATTATCCATCAAGGCCGCAGCATCCGGGCCGTCGATGATTGGTTCGCCGGTGAAGGCGCTCCACAAACGGCGCACGAAGCTCTCGTCCAGATCGCGCAGGATGAACACCAGCCGCGTGGCGTGATCGGCGTCCGGCCAGGCCGGCAGCGTCACGGGCGGGTGGAACAGGTGCTGCACCCCCTGCACCACTACCGGGCGCGCGGGATCGTCAGCGAGTTTCACGAGACCCTTGACCCGCAACAGATTCGGCCCGTGCGCGGAGCGCAGCAGATCGAGAAACGCCTCGAACCGGCCCCGGCCGATCGCCTCCGGCGTCGACAGGCAGAACGCCCGGATGCGCGCGTCGTGCCGGTTCACGTCATGGTGATGAGCGTGCGCGTGCGCGTGCGCGTGATCATGGTCATGGTCATGATCATGTCCGTGGTGATGGTCATGGTGCTCGTGACCGTGATGCCCATGACCGTGACGGGCGTGCGAATCGTCGAACGCCTCGGCGCTCAGCCAGCCGCGCACATCGGCTATCTTGCCGTCGATGTCATAGAGGCCTGCGTCGAGAAGCCTCGCCGCTACCGCCTCGCCGCGCGCCGCGTCGAGAATGGGCGCTACCGGATTGAGCGCCCGCAGGCGCGCGCGCAGTGTATCCGTGTCGCCGGTTGACATGTCGGTCTTGGTCAGCACCAGCCGGTCGGCGACAGCCGCCTGCTTCACCGCCTCGGGATGCGCATCGAGCGTCGCCGCGCCATTGACCGCATCGACCAGCGTCACCACGCCGTCGAGCGCGAAACGCAGCCCGAGATAGGGATGGTAGATGAGCGTGTGCAGGATGGGCGCCGGATCGGCGAGGCCGGTGGTTTCGATGACGACACGCTTGAAGGGCGCGATGCGGCCGTTGTCGCGCCGGCGCAGCAGGTCTTCGAGGGTCGCGACCAGATCGCCGCGAATCGAGCAGCACAGGCAGCCGGAGGAGAGCAGCAGCATGCCCTCGTCGGCGCTCTCCATCAGCAGGTGATCGAGGCCGATCTCGCCGAACTCGTTGACGATCACCACGGTGTCGGCAAGGGCCGGATCCTTCAGCAGCCGGTTGAGCAGCGTCGTCTTGCCGGCGCCGAGGAAGCCGGTGATCACCACGAGCGGAATGGGCGGCAGCGGTCCGGAGGGGCGGGAAGCGGATTGCGATACGGAAGTGGTCATTCGGGTTCCGATCTGCCGGGTGGCCGTTCATATGAAGCTGATGGCGAAGATGGCCGCGAACCGCGCCCGGATCAAGGCGCGGCTGCCCTTGCATTCATGCATGGTTGACCACACCGGAATGGCGGCGGCGACGCGTTTGACGCCCTCCCCCGCTTGCCGCAGCACTATTGACCCGGTACGCTCGGAGCAGAATTTGAGCAATGATTTATGGATTTTATTTCAACCGGTTCGAAGCGTTCTCCGGCTGGCGCGGCACAATCCGACCGGCGGACAGGCGTTATGGGAGCATTGCAATGAGCTCTGTTGCGCAGGCCTCAAGGTTGCCGCACGCCGACATCACAGCGCGCGAGGTCGTGCTCAAACCCGAAAACAGCGACCGGCGCGGCCCGTTGCAGACACGGGATCACTTCCGCTATTTCTTTCGAGAAATCATTCTCCACAATGATATCGTGACGCTCGCGCAGGACATCGGGCGCCAGCGCGAGAGCGCGGACACGCGCGTTTGCCACGAGCATCACGTCGCTGGCGACACGGTCGATTCACTGCACCAGCGCCTGCGCATCGCCGGCAAGGAAGCGGCGTACCTGCTCCGCCAGCTGGAGGAGAGGCTGGCCGACATGTCGGACGACGAGACGAGAAATCCCTATCTCGAACGCATGGATGCCGTGCGACTCAACAAGCGCGACGTGGACGCACTGCTGTCGACCCTGCCCGGAGACGACGCAACCCGATAGCCGAAACGAACCGCCGCCCTTCGATTCAGGGGCGCGGCGGCGGCAGCGGCGTGCCGCCGGCATTGCGGCGCGCGGGTTGCGCCTTTGACGTTCCCTGCACGATCGCGCCCTGCAGCGCGACAGGCGCCGAGCCTTCGATGGCAGCGGCCGCCGGCGCGGTTTCGACAAAGGCCTGCGCCGCATCGGGCACACCGGGCGCCCTGCGCTGCACGACGACCGGCGCGGGCACTTTCATAGCCGCAGGCGCTTTGACGGCCCCGGGCGGCTGGACAGCCGCCGATTGCGGCTCTGCCTGCCGCGGCGTTCCGGGCTGCAACGGCTTTCCGACCGCACTTCCGACCGGACCGACAAACACGGGAATGGGCGCGATGTCGGCGCGGCGGATCAGCGTGCCGGGCTTTTCACCCTCGACGACGTTCGCCGGGCGAACGGCCGCGTCGCCACTAAAGAATCCGTGGACGGCCGATCCGTCGCTGGAACCGCCGGGTGCGGCGGCAGCAGCGAGGTTGTCGTCGTCGGCGAGGTTCTTGCGGTTGGGGGCGCAGATCGTGTCGCGCAGGTTGGGGGGCGAGGCGAGGCTGCCCGTGGGCAGGTCCTCCACGCGGGAGGATATGGGCATGCGCCCGGAGAAGCCGCTGTCGAAGAATTCCGCCGCGCGGATGGTGCGCCGCGCCGCATTCGGCTCGCCGAGCAGCACGACGATGAGACGCTGGTTGCCGCGCCGCGCGGTCGCCACCACGTTGAAGCCCGACGCGCAAATGAAGCCCGTCTTCATGCCCTCGGCGCCCGGATAGCGGCCGATGAGGCCGTTGGTGTTGCGGTGGACCGCTTTGCCGAGCTGCACGCCGCCGATGCCGAAATAGGACTGGAACTGCGGGAAATCGGCAAGCAGCGCCCGCGCCAGAATCGCAAGGTCGCGCGCGGTGGTGCGCTGGCGCGGGTCCATCAGCCCGTGCGGGTTGACGAAGTTGCTGTCGTTCATGCCGAGGCGCCGCGCCTCGAGGTTCATGGCGACCGCGAACCCGTCGACGCTCCCGGCCACGCCCTCCGCCAGCACGACGGCGAGGTCGTTGGCGGAACGCACGAGCATCATCTTCAGCGCGTTGTCGATGGTGACGACGGTGCCCGGCTTGAAACCCATCTTGGAGGGCTGGGTGCGGGCGGCGTTGGCGGAGACGGTCAGCGGCGTGTCCAGGGACAGCCTGCCGGCGCGCACTTCCTTCAGCACCATGTAGGTGGTCATCAGCTTGGTGACTGAGGCCGGATACCAGGGCGTGGAGGCCTGATTCTCGTAGAGCACGCGCCCGCTGGCCGCATCGAGGAGAAGCGCCGGTCCGGCAACGGCGGGGGTCGTCAGCGATGCTGCCGCCAACATCGCCAGAGGCGCAATCCTGGCCAGAGGCGCAATCCTGCGCAGGGTCGTGAACATCTCGCGGGTCACCATATTTTCCACGCCGGCCGCCTTCGCGCGCTGGCCGCATCTGCCGTCATGGCGCGCGCATGATAGCCGCTTCGCGCCGCATGCCAAAACCGATTCTGGTCACAATTCGCTGGTTGGGCGCCATCGTTGCCATCAGATTGCGGCGCGGACATGTCAGCGTGGCCGCTCACGCCCCGCGACCAGATCACGCACCCTGGCGGGCCGCCGCCTCCCCGGGGGTCAGCGCGGTGAGCGCCAGCGCGTGCAGGCCATCGGAAAACTCCGGCGCCAACAGCGCGTTGACCTGCCTGTGGCGCTCGACGCGGCTGCGACCGGTGAAGGCGGAAGCGACGACGACAACCTCGTAATGCGTCTCGCCGGCCTCGCGCCAGCCGCCGTGTCCCACGTGCTTGTGCGATTCGTCGCGAATCTCCAGCGACTCAGGAGCGAGCGCCGCCTGAAGGACCCGCTCGATGCGAGCCGCGCGGGTGTCGCCATTCGCGCTCGCGGCGGAATTTTCTGTCCGTGTCATGTTTGTCGCCCTGTCGTTTTTCGCGATCTCGGGTATCCTTGGAACAGTATGGTTGCCGTCGGATTAGTCCCGGGTTAGCCATTGTGGTGTTTCATCGGGTCTTGTCCAGTCAGGAGCCTGGCCCCATTAATACGGTCCCATAGTCGCACGCTCGATCTCAGCTCATGAACCCGAACTCCCGATGAACCTGAACTCTCGCCTCTTCGACCGAATCCGCACGCGCCCGCGCCGCGCCGAGGACGCCAGCTCCACGGCAGCGGCGGCGACGACGTGCGAACACCCGGGTTGCGCGGAACAGGGCGCTTTCCGCGCCCCCAAGGGCCGGCGGCAGGAGGGGCAGTACTGGAACTTTTGCCTCGAACACGTGCGCGCCTATAACCAGTCCTACAATTATTTCAATGGCATGAGCGACAACGACGTCGCCGCCTACCAAAAGGACGCCACCACCGGCCACAGGCCGACGTGGTCCATGGGCGTCAACCCGGCGACGCGCGAGGCGATGCGCACCCGGCGCGCCACCGGCAAAGATGCGGATGCATCCGAGATCGACGATTCGTTCGGACTCTTCGGCGCACGCACGCACCAGACCCGTACCGCGCCCGACGACGACGCGCGCCCGCGCCTGTCCAGCACCGCGATCCGGGCGCTCGACCAGCTCGGCCTAGACGCCGGCGTCGACGCCGTCACCATCAAGGCCCGTTACAAGTTGCTGGTGAAGCGGTTCCACCCCGACGCCAACGGCGGCGACCGGTCCTTCGAGGAGCGGTTGCAGGAAATCCTGCAGGCGTACAACACACTGAAAGCCATCGGGCTGGTTTAGGGCGCCTGACAAGGCCTCGCGGGATCGCCCGGCCGGTGATTTTGTCGGCGCTTCTCAAACAGAGCCCTCCGTTAAAATAATCCCCGGCAAACAAATATCGCCGGCAAACCGCGAAGCGGGATTGACGCGGCGGGCGGGAGCGGTTACGTACTCCCACCTGAAATGATCCTTGTTTTCCGGTGGTCGCGGTTTCCGCGGCACCCGGTTCTATTGTTTACCGGCAGGCCTCGGGCTGCGCCGGACGGAGAACGGTTCGATGAAGATTCGCAACTCGCTGAAATCGCTCCGTGGCCGTCATCGCGACAACCAGCTCGTGCGTCGCAAGGGCCGCGTTTATATCATCAACAAGACCCAGAAGCGCTATAAGGCGCGTCAGGGCTGAATGTTGCCTCTCGCCGGAAGTCGAGAGCAAACGCAATCTGCGGCCCCCGGCTTGTTCCGGGGGCCGTTTTTTTTGTGCGCCGCTAGTCCATGATGGAACAGAGTAGCCCGCCCCCTTTTTCGCCGCCGCCCGCTTTCCCCTTCCCGTCAAGCTACGGGTTGATCTGGCCGGGAAAGGACGATGCCTGGCGGCAGGCGTCCCTGCCATCGCCGGCGCGCCTCGTTGAAGTGGAAGCAGGCAACGCGGGCGACGGCAGCCTGTTGATCGAGGGCGACAACCTCGACGCCTTGAAGCTGCTGCTGCCCGACTGGCGCGGGCGGGTAAAGCTGATCTATATCGACCCGCCCTACAACACCGGCGCGCGGCTGCTTTACCGCGATAATTTCCGTGCTCCCGGCGCGACAGACTGGGCCGGCGCCCATGCCGCGTGGCTGTCGATGATGGCGCCGCGCCTGCTGCTGGCGCGCGAGATGCTGCGCGAGGACGGCGTCATCTTCATCAGCATCGGCGATGAGGAACTCGACGCCCTGACCCAGCTCGGACGCGAGATTTTCGGCAACGACAACTTCTGCGGCCACCTGATCTGGGAACGCAAGAAGAAGCCCTCGTTCCTCGACGGGCAGATGGGCCGAATCACCGAATTCGTCGTCTGCTTCGCCCGCGACCGCGCACAGGCCCCGGCCTTCACGGCGGGAGCTGTGACACAGGGCAAGAAGTACCCGTTCAACAATGCCGGCAACGGTCTGCGGGTGCTCGTCTTCCCGGCGCGCGCGGTCGGCTTCGGCTGCGGCGACGGTGTGATTCCGCCTGGCGACATGTCGGGCGGCAACATCCGCACCCGCCTGCTCGATCCGGTCGAGGTGGCGGGCGGCGTCAACCGCAACGCCTTCCGGCTGGAAGGCGAATGGCGCTATGCGCAGGACACGCTCGATTCGCTGGTGCGCGAGGGCGCGCGCATCACCATCAGCAAGGCGCCCTTCCGGCCCAACCTCGTCACCTTTTCCTCGGCGCGCAAGAAGACGGCAAGCCTGCTTTCCTATCGCACCAACGGCGTGCCGACCAACGAGGACGCCACCGCCGAGTTGCGCGGGCTCTTCGGGGCCGATATCATGCCCTACCCTAAGCCCTCCGGCCTCATCGCCTATCTCGCCGACCTCGTTACCGGCGACGGCGACGTGGTGATGGACTTCTTCGCCGGCTCCGGCTCCACCGCCCACGGGCTATGGCGGGCCGATGCGGCGCGCGGCATCCGGCGGCGTTTCATTCTGGTGCAGTCGCCCGAGCCCACGCGCCAGCCGCGCGGCAACGGCAGCGCGGGATGGCGAACCTCCCCGGCCTGGGAGGCCGGCTACCCGACCATTTTCGCCATCACGCGCGAGCGCCTGCGCCGCGCCGCGAAAACGCTGGAGGGCACCGGCGTCGACACGCGTTTTCAGGTGCTGCGGATCGAGGCGAAGCAAGCCGGAGAAGCGGAAATCGCGACCGAGGCCGCGCGAACAGAGCCCGCGGCCCGATAAAATTGCCGGCCCGGCGGCGATGCCGACTTGCGGGCAGGCTTGTATTCATACAACACTGTTGTGCGGATGCATCAGGCATGCGAATCATCCGGCGTGGCGCCGGTTCCATCTGGCGTGCGAAAGCGGTGTGCCCTTGACACAGGTCGCGGACAATCAGCACAAGCGCGGGTCGCGCGTATCCGGCGTGGCGGGCACGTTCGCGGTCGTGCTGGCGCTGGTGTCGGCGCTCGTCACCTTCCTCGTGCTCGCGGGCCTGACGCCCATCCTGCCCACCCACTCCGTCGTGCTGTGGGCGCTCGTCGGCAACGGCCTTCTCGTCGTGGTGCTGACCGGCATCGTGCTGTGGGAGGCGTGGGGGATCGTGCGCGCGCGCCGGGCGGGCGCGGCGGCGGCGGGCATCCATGTGCGCATCGTGTCGCTGTTCAGCCTCGTGGCGGCCTTTCCGGCGGTGCTCGTCGCGCTTGTCGCCTCGGTCACGCTGGAGCGCGGGCTCGACCCCTGGTTCACCAACTCGCTGAAAGCGCTGATCGCCAACACGGCCGAGATCGCCGACGCCTACCGGGAGAGCCAGTGCCGCAACCTCGTGCGCGAGACCGACCTCATGGCCGCCGATCTCAACCGCGCGCTGGTGCTCTACCGGGCCGATCCCAAACTGTTTCAGGACTTCCTGCGCTCGCGCGCGACGTTCCTCGGCTTTCCGCTGGCGATGCTGGTGCGGCCCGACGGCACGGTCATCGAGCGCGCGGCGGCGGAGGGCAACGACGAGCTTCCCGGCCCGAGCCGCGAGGACATCGAGACCGCCAATTCCGTCGATCCCGTCTGTCTCATTCCGCAGTCCGGCAACCTGTTCCGCTCCATCCTGCGGCTGACGTGGGAGGAGGAGGCCATCCTCTACGTGGTGCGGCCGGTCGATCCGCGCGCGGTCGAGTTCCCGGCCGTGGCCGAGGTCGGCGTGGCCTATTACCAGGCGCTGGAAGAGAAAAAGGTCGGCATCCAGATCGCGTTCGCCTCGATGTTCGCGCTCGTGGCGCTCATCGTGCTGCTGTCGGCGATCTGGTTCGGGCTGAGTCTCGCCAACCGGCTGGTCGCGCCGATCCGCCGCCTCATCCACGCCGCTGACCAGGTGGCAAGCGGCAACTTCTACGTGCGCGTGCCCGTGCTGCGCACGGAGGGCGACCTCGGCCATCTCAGCACCACGTTCAACAAGATGACGTCCGAGCTGCGCCGCCAGCACGACGGCCTGCTGGAAGCGAACGAGATCAACGACGAGCGCCGCCGCTTCACCGAGGCGGTGCTGGCGGGCGTGTCGGCGGGCGTCATCGGCACCGATGGCGAGGGCGTCGTCAACATCGTCAACCGGTCGGCGGAGGCGCTGCTCGGCACATCGGCGGCTCAGCTCGTCGGCCAGCCGGTGGCGGAAGCCATCCCCGAGATCGCCGGCCTCGTCGAGGAGGCGCTGGCGAACGGCGCGGCGGTCGGCGGCCGGCGCGCGGGCGATGCGTCCCAGGGACGCTCGCAGGGGCAGGTGTCGCTGTCGCGCGGCGGGCGTGACCGCATGCTCAACGTGCGCGTCGCCAGCGAAACCGACGAGGGCGAACACAAGGGTTTCGTCGTGACCCTCGACGACATCACCGGCCTCGTCGCCGCCCAGCGCACCGCCGCCTGGGCCGATGTGGCGCGCCGCATCGCCCACGAGATCAAGAACCCCCTCACCCCCATCCAGCTGTCGGCCGAGCGCATCGGGCGCAAGTACGGCAAGGTTATCACCGAGGACCGGCAGGTGTTCGACCAGTGCGTCAACACCATCGTGCGCCAGGTGGACGACATCAAGCGCATGGTGGACGAGTTTTCCTCCTTCGCCCGCATGCCCAAGCCCTCGCAGGCCGACGAGGACATCGTGGAGACGGTGCGCCAGGTGCTGTTCCTGATGCGGGTGGGCTCGCCCGACCTGCAGTTCTCCGAAACGCTGCCGGACGAGCCGCTGATCGCCCATTTCGACCGCCGGCTGCTGTCCCAGGCGCTGACCAACATCGTCAAGAACGCCACCGAGGCCGTAAAGGCCGTGCCCGACGATGAGCGTGGCCCGGGCAGCGTGCACGTCGGCGTGCGGCACGAGGCCGGCAACGTCGTCATCGAGGTCACCGACAACGGCAAGGGTTTCCCGCGCGAGAACCGCCAGCGCCTGCTCGAGCCCTACATGACCACGCGCGAGGGCGGCACCGGCCTCGGCCTTGCCATCGTCGGCAAGATTCTCGAAGATCACGGCGGCGGCATTCAATTGCTCGACAACCCGGCGGGACGTGGCGGGCGGGTGGTTCTGTGGCTGCCCGTAGGCCGCGACGCCGACCATGAAACGGGGCAGACGTCCGGACCTGGCGGCGCCGCGCCGCAATCTTCTTCACCATCGCCTGAGGCCGCCTCCGCCGGGGAGCGCAGCGACAGCAAACCGGGAGCACGCGCATGAGTGCCGACATCCTCATTGTCGACGATGAAACCGATATCCGGGACCTCGTCGCGGGCATTCTGGAAGACGAGGGGCACCGCACCCGCTCCGCCGGCAGCTCCGACGAGGCGCTCGCCGCCATCGAATCGCGCCGGCCCCACCTCGTCTTCCTCGACATCTGGCTGCAGGGCAGCCGCCTCGATGGCCTGCAGGTGCTCGACATCATCAAGGAGAACAACCCCGAGCTGCCGGTGGTGATGATCTCGGGCCACGGCAACATCGAGACCGCCGTCTCGGCCATCAAGCGCGGCGCCTACGATTTCATCGAAAAACCGTTCAAGGCGGATCGCCTCGTACTGGTGGCGGAGCGGGCGCTGGAAGCCTCGCGCCTGCGCCGCGAGGTCAAGGACCTGCGCTCGCGCTCCATCCAGGCGAGCCGCATCGTCGGCCATTCCGCCACCATGAACCAGCTGCGGCAGGTGGTGGAGCGCGTGTCGCCGACGAATGCGCGCGTGCTCATCACCGGCGCGCCGGGGTCTGGCAAGGAGCTGGTGGCGCGCACCATCCACAACGCCTCCAACCGCGCCTCGGCGCCGTTCGTGGTGATCAACGCCGCCACCATCACGCCCGAGACCATGGAGCAGGAGCTTTTCGGCGTCGAGGCGGCGGACGGGCGCGGGCGGCGCGTCGGCGCGCTGGAGGAAGCGCACGGCGGCACGCTCTACATTGACGAAGTGGCGGATATGCCGCGCGAGACGCAGAATCGCATCCTGCGCGTGCTCGTCGATCAGAATTTTCAGCGCCTCGGCGGCACCACGCGCGTGCACGTCGACGTGCGCATCATCGCCTCCACGGGCCGCGACCTCGCACACGAAATCGCCCAGGAGCGCTTTCGCGAGGACCTCTACCACCGCCTCAGCGTGATGCCGATCCGCGTGCCCTCGCTCGCCGAGCACCGCGAGGACGTGCCCGAATTGATAACCTTCTTCATGGACCAGATCTCGCAGGCCACGGGCCTGCCGCGACGCGTCATCGCCGAAGACGCGCTTGCGGTTCTGCAATCGCACGACTGGCCCGGCAACGTGCGCCAGCTGCGCAACAACGTCGAGCGGCTGATGATTCTCTCCAGCGGCGATCCGGAAACGCCGATCTCGACCCAGATGCTGCCGGCGGAAATTGGCACGCTGGTGCCGACCACGCCAGCGGGCGCGGGCGGAGAGAAGCTGATGAGCCTGACGCTGCGCGACGCCCGCGAGATTTTCGAGCGCGAATACCTCATCGCCCAGATCAACCGCTTTTCCGGCAACGTATCGCGCACGGCCGAATTCATCGGCATGGAGCGTTCCGCCCTGCACCGCAAGCTGAAGTCGCTCGGCATCGGCGGGTAAAGCGCCTTCCGAAGCGCGCAAAAAAGGCCGGCCGACCGACGGAAATCCATCGGCCAGCACGGAAAAAGCGCGAATGACCACGCCTTGAGGCGTTTTCCCGCTGATACGTCAGTAGGAAACGCTGACACGGGCGTTGGCCGTGAAATCGCCGCGCTTCGTGCTGTCGCCATTCTTCAGCGCCCAGCCGCCCGACAGCGATGCGAGCAGGTTGCTGGCGATACGGTAGTCGAAACCGGCGCCGGCGCCGGCGATCGTGATGTCCTCGCGGCCGCTGGCCAGTGCGAGCTGGCTGCTGGCACCGAAATTGTGGCCATAGCCGAAATCAGCGAAGATGTACGGCGACAGATTATCCTGAACGCGCGGCCCGGATTCGCCGTTCAGTTTGTCGCCGAACAGCTTGAACAGCGAGAACGTCGGCAGCCTCAGCTCGTTGCGCAGCACAAGGCCGGCATCGACCGCGCCGTCGCTGGAGGAATAGCCGCGCGTCGCCGCCACGCCGCCGAGCGACAGCTGCTCGGTATCAGGCAGCGACCGGCCGCCGAACAACGCCGTCAGGCTGGTGTTGACGCTGAAGTCCTTCAGCAGCGCCACGGTGTCGAGCGGCGTGCTGCGGCTGAACTCCACGAGGCCGTAGATATAATGAGCGGAATCGACCCGGCCATTGGTCTGGGCGCTCCAGATCCGCCCGCGGTTGCCGGGCAGCACGCCGCCCGGATTGACGACGACGCGCAGATCGAGCGAATTCGTCGCGCCATCGCTGCCGCGCCAGAAACGGGAGGCGCCGACGAGCATGTTGAACGTCGCCGCGTCGCCGCGCGCCAGGTTGATGATGTCATAGGCGGTATGGCGCTCCGTCCACTTGAACGAGGCGCCGCCGTAAAACTCGAGCTGCGAGGGCGCGCCGGCCCAGATGTTCGAAGCGGCCGACCGATACAGCACCGGCAGCTCGAACGTGGTGTTGCGGAACGACAGCACCCCGTCGGAGGTTTCCTGGCGGGTGGCGACGAAGTTGGGTGCGATCTCGATGGCCTGGCGCGCCAGCGTGGGAATGGCGATACGGCCGGCGTGGCTGATATAGCCCGGCCAGCGGTCGCCGCGCAGACGGCCTTTCGATGGCGCGCTCCAGAAATTCTCGCTGCCGGTGAGCTGATAGGAGATCGTCAGATCGTGCAGCGATTCGAAGCCCGCCGAGAACCCGGCAAAGTAACGGTCGTATCCCGTGGCCTTGCTGCCGGTGTTCGAATAGCCGCCATAGGCGCGCCAGGGCTTCTGCCGGGTGACGTTGAGCGTCAGGTCCGTCTCGCCCGGGCGCGATCCCGGCTCGAACACGCCGTTGATCTGCCGATAGGGAAAGCGATTGAGCCAGTCGATATCTTCCGACAGGTGGTCCGCGTTGATGAGGTCCCCGCCCTGCGGGCGCAGGCGGGACGCATGTGCGGCGGCGCCTGTAACACCCGTCGCTTCATCGCGCGACCGGACGCTGCCAAGCCGGTAAGGCACCACCTGCAACTGCAGCACACCGCCGGTGATTTCCTGCGGCGGCGGCGTGACGGAAATGAAGGGGCGGCCTGCGGCGCGAAATGTCCCCACGACGGCGGCTCGCGCCTCGGCAATCAGTTGCTGCGTCATCTGCCTGCCGATGAACGGCTTGAGGGCGCGCTCCAGATCCGCGGCCGGCACCCCTTCCACGCCATCGACGACGACGCCCTTGGCGGCTGCATCATTGGCCACCGCGCCGTTGAGGCCGAACAACCTGAAGCCCTTGAGATCGATTCCGAGCGGCGTGTTATCACCCGAGACCGCGACGGGTTGCGGCGCGAGATCGGTGCGAGACGGCATCGGAGCGGGCGGCAGGTTACGTTCCAGGGCGGCGGCGCGCTGCGACCAGGCCGGATCAGAAACCGCAACTGAGAACAATAATACAGACAGCGCTGAACTTATATATCCGCTATTGAATCTCAATTTCAGCTCCTAAATGCTGAATAAATTTCACACTATACCGTATAAATTGCAGAAATTCCGATGATGTTCCCGCATAGATAAAGGTATAGCTCGCGAAATTTTGTTTCGTTTGCCTGCCGTTAAGGTAAATAATCAACCTTAATGATTTGCTAATGTGATTTTTAATCTGGGGAATACTGCTGATTCTTGCGCCCTTATCCTCCGCCTAAGCCTTTATGATGTCAGAGTTTGACGGCGTCATAGGCGCAGCCTCCACTGCATGGCAGCAGCTGTGGACGACATCCGTAGTCTTTGATTTGTTGTGCGGGCGTTAACGCCAACTGTGCCGATGCCCTTGATTAAGGCCTCGAGCTGGATTAGCTTCCGCGACTTATGGATCGGCGCGGCGACAACCACCGCCGCTAATTCCGACCCGGCAAGGAAGAGTGGCCGAGTGGTTTAAGGCACCGGTCTTGAAAACCGGCGACGGGGCAACTCGTCCGTGGGTTCGAATCCCACCTCTTCCGCCAAACACCGCCGATTGCGCGATATTGCCGCCGATAGCCGCCGATCACCGCACAAGAATTTTCAGGTTTGCCGAAGTTGCCCCGCCGATAGCCCTCTATGGCACGATAAAAGGCAGGTTCTCACATGCCCACCGTGTGAGAACCTCTCACAGCAAATCACCGCCGATTGTGCGATAATATCCGCATTGAAATGTGCGGGCCTCGACAGTATCCGGTGGAAGCTACGACGTGATGCCGGATGGCTTGTTCATAGCTGCACCCTTGGCAGAGCGTTTCTCTGACGATCGATCTCCGCATCGGCTGTCGACCAAACAAAGTCGTTCCGATCTGCAACAGCAAACGCCCGACCCAGCTCAAAGCGGTCGTGGCCTGCCCCCATCAGGTGGTCCGGCTCCAGTCTTAATGCATGATCGGCTTTTCGGCCATCGCCTGTGCCGATGATGGAGGTGCACCAGGTGGCAACGGCGGCCAGACAATCGCCCCTGGTGCGGGTGGTTTATATCCAAGCGATGAGTGCGGCTGGCCTGCCCCCATCAGGTGGTCCATCTTCAGTCTTAATGCATGATCGGCTTTTCGGCCATCACCTGTGCCGCGGATGGGGGTGCGCCAGGTGGCGACGGCGGCCAGACAATTGGCCTTCCCCCTGAAAAGTGGTCCTCATTGAAGTATGCTATTGAGCCTTTGAGAGGACTTTGTAATGCCCCAGAAG
>CALMIK010000096.1 GCA_937863995.1 uncultured Chelatococcus sp. | reverse complement strand
GACGCCATCTGGTCCAAGCGGCGCATGATGGAGAACTACCTCAACGTGGCCGAATGGGGCGAGGGCATCTTCGGGGCGCAGGCCGCCGCGCGCCGCCATTTCGGCAAGGACGCGGCCAATCTCACCCGGCGCGAGGCGGCCCTGCTCGCGGCCGCACTCCCCAACCCGCGCCAGCGCGACCCGGCAAGGCCGACACGATTCCACGCGCGTTCCGCCAACAGCATTCTCAGCCGGATGCCGAACGAGGACACGCGCTGCCTCGCATCAGCGCGATAATCGCGTTGCGCAAATGCTTGCAAGGCCGAAAGCCAAAAAATCGCTAGCCAAGCAGGGCAGAATCGAGTAGAAGCCCCCATCCCATTGAAATTTGAGCACGGATGGGTTGCGTCCGGATTCGCCGTGCCGCCGCCATTTATCGGAGTTGAACCATGGCCGTTCCAAAAAGAAAAACCTCGCCGGCAAAGCGCGGCCATCGCCGTTCCGCCGATGCGCTGGCGAACCCCACCTACGTCGAGGACAAGGACTCGGGCGAGCTGCGCCGTCCGCACCACGTCGACCTCAAGACCGGCCTCTATCGCGGCCGCCAGATCCTGAAGCCGCGCGACGACGCGTGATCAGGACGGTTTCGCGCATCGGCCTTCCGCTGAAGGCCGGTTGACGGGCTTGTATACATCAAGCTTTTGAAACGGGATGACGATGTAAAATCGTCATCCCGTTTTTCGTTTGTGCTGGCGGGCCCCCCTTCCCCATGCGCAAAGCCGGCGCGCGGTGGCATACGCGCGCCGGTGGAGCCGGGCTGCGGCAAGAACGCGGTGTATCAAGCTGGAAGTTTTCAGAGCATTTTGCCGAAACGACGGCATGCGTCAGGGTTTGATTTTACGCGTTTTCTTCGCGCAAACCGTCACAGGGGGGAAATGGTTTGGCGGGAAGCCACAGCCGTCAGAGAATTCCGCCACTTCCGGGAAATGCTCTGATCATCAAATCTTGAGCCGCTTGCATCCGGTCAGGACCTGCCGTTGACCGGACGACGCTTATTGGCCGAAGCGCGCCACAGGCAGCGGCTTAACGGCAGGGCCGCTAAAACTCGTCGTCGACAGATCCGTGACGTTGGTGTCACGGGTAAATTCCATCTGCACCACGACCTTGGGCGGCGTTGCCGTGACGGGCGCAGGCGTGCGCGGCGCCGGGGCGGCGGTCACGACCTTGGCCGTGCGCACCTGCGCGCGTGGCGAGGGCTTGGCGTCGGTTGCAACGGTCGCGAACAATTGCGTCAACGCGCGCCTTTCGTCGCCGCCGGCAGCGGGCGGCAATGACGGCGACACGCGCACCGAGGGTGCGGCGGCGGGGGCAGGCGCCGATGCCGATGCGACGACGGCCTGCGGGCGAGCGGGCGGCAGCGGTGGCGGGATGACGGCCGGAGCGGGCGCATAGGCAAGCGCCGCCGTCTGGATCGAGCGATCGGCAGGCCCATCGACGGTGGTGCCGGATGCCGCCGCGATAGCGGCGAGCGCGTCCCGGTCGCCGGCAAGCACGGGCTTGAGCTCAGGCGGGCGAGCGGGCGGCGCGGGGATGGCCGGCAATGTCGCCGCAGCCATGACCGTGGGTGCCGGCGCGGGAGCGCCCGGACGGGGCGGCGGCAGCGCGGCGATAAGCGCGGGAAGCGCCCCCGGCTGCGCAGGCGGAACAAGCGTCGGCACCGGCACCTGAGCGGGCGGGACGGGCCGCGCCACGGGCACCGGACCATCGAACACCCTGTCCGCCACCTGCGGCGCGAACGCCGGGACGCTTGCGGGCACCGGTTCGCGGGGGAAGTTGGGCAGAATCTGCACCGGGCTGCCGACCGGAACGACCGGCGCCTGCGGCACGGGGGCCGGGGCTGGAGCAACTACCGGAACAGGTGCAGGCGCGGGAGCAGGTGCCGGCGCGCGGGCAGGAGCCGCGACCTGACGCCCGCTGGCGGCAGCATTGCGGCTCTCGATCAGGAAGAAGCGGCGCGGATCGTTGTCGTCCTCGCCGGGCGGGGCCGCGGCGCTCGAGTTGTTGCGCGCGACGATCTGGCGGCGCGAAGCGGAGGTGTCGGCGACCTCGGCATCCTCGGCTTCGTCAGCGCCGCCGAAAAGCGTCGCCCAAAAGCTGCGTCGGCGCTCCGGCTGCTGGGCCGCCACGGCCGCGCTGGCGCTGAAACCGGGCACGGAATCGCCGCGCGCCAGGATCGTCTGCTTGGCGGTCTCGTAGCCGTCCAGCGGCCTGCCGTCGGCGGGAAGATGCACGGTTCGGCCATCGGGGAACAGACGCTCGAGCTGGTTACGCGGCATGCGCGGCCACGAACGCACGGACCCGGAATCGAGATGAACGAAGGGAACGTTCGGATAATAACCCACGCCGCCGCGCTGCAGGCGCATGCCTATGGCGCGCACTTTCGCCATGTCCGCATCGGGCAGCGAGAAGTCGAGCGCGCGGCCCTGGGTGTGTTGGCTGTTCTTGGCCACGGCGCTGGAGCGGCGGCGCAGCATGGCGTTCGTCCCCGGCGAGCGATAGGCGGACAGGACCCGCACCGTGCCGCTCGATCCGGCTTCCCGCTGGGCCGCCCAGACGATGTCGAACAGCTTCGGGTCCATGGAGACGGTTTCGTCGTTGCGCCAGTCGCGCAGGAACCAGTTCAGCTTCTGCAACTCGCCGCGCTCGTAGCGGCCGTTGCGGCGGAAGGTAACCGTGAGCGTTTCGCGCGTGTGCGCATGATAGAAGGACAGCGTGCGGGTGTCGCCGTTGGCGATGGCGTTCTGCAACCCGCCGGTGCCCGCCAGAAGCGCGCCGACGGCGGTGGCGAGGCCGAGGCACCCGAGAAGCGCGCCGCGAAGCGGCGACGGGCGGGATGCGCCCCCCCTTCCCTGCGGCGCGGCGGGCGCCGGAGAAATCCAGCCGTTGAAACGTGGCGTCAGCCGTGTGCGCGTCGAATGCAAAAGAATACTCGCCGGTTGCACAACCACCCTGATGCCAGGCGGCCGTCGTTACGATGGATCGCGATGGGGCGGCCCAACCAGCCGCCGATCATGCCACTCTTGCCGATGATGCATTAACGAGAGGTTAGCTTTATGCGAAAAAATCATCAACCTGTTGCGCACAAGAAACACGGGTGGAATGCACGAATTCGCACCGAGGTTACGTGATTACAGGCCGACGCCTTTTTTATCAAGCGCATCGAGCGCTGTCCTCAGGCGTTGATCGTAGCCGTATACATCCGGCATCGTGCGGATCTTTCCTTCCGCATCAACGGCAAGGGTGAAATAGGTCAAGTGGATCGGCAACGGCGTCTCGAGGCGCAGGCTGCGCTCGCGGCCACCAATCTGGCGGTTGAGACGGTCTTCCGTCCAGCCGTTGCCGACGACGGCCTCCGCCAGCTTCATGGGATTTTCGACACGGATGCAGCCGTTGCTCAGCGCCCGCTCGCTGCGCTTGAAGACAGTGCGGTTGGGGGTGTCGTGCAGATAGATCGCGAGGTCGTTGGGGAACATGAACTTGACGTTGCCCAGCGCGTTGCTGACCCCCGGCGGCTGGCGCACGGTGACGTTCTTGCCGTCGCGGATCACCTCGTAACCGCGCTTGGCGGCATAATTGGGATCGCGCGCAAGCCCCGGCAGGAACTCGGCTTTCAGGATGGAGGGCGGCACGTACCACGAAGGATTGAGCACGATGTAGCTCATGGTGTCGGAGAACACCGGCGTCGGCGACGTCGTCTTGCCGATGACGCCGCGCGTCTGGTGGACGGTGCGGCCGGATTCGATGATCTTGACGTCCTGCTCGGGGATGTTCACCAGGATATGGCGCTCGCCGAAATCCTGCGCGAACCAGCGCCAGCGCTCCATGTTGACGCGGATCGCGGCCTCGAGCCGGGCGGTGTCGGCAACGCGCCCCACCGGCACGGCCGCCTCGCCCGCCAGCGCCACCACGGTGCGGCGATTCATCGCGCCGCCGCCGGGCAGTCCGTGCTCCTTCTGGAACTCCGCCACCGCCTCCGCCAGCCTGGCATCGTAGACGCTGGCGTTCTCGACGTCGTCGCCGGGGCTGATGCCGAAGCGCGCCCGGATCAGCGGCACGCGCTCGTCGCGCATGCCCACCTCGATCGTCGGCCCGTCCGGCACGCGCGCCGTCGGCGCGAGAGGATTGCCGCGCCCGCCGCGCAGCTCCGCCAGCTTCCGGCGCAGGGCCTGGTATTGCGGCGCGCGCGGGTGATAAGCGTCGAGCACGGCGCCCGCGCCCGTGCCGGCGGCAAGAACCGCCGCCATGACCACGTCCGCCTCCGGCAGGTCCAGCCGGGGCATCGCGAGGGTGCCGATCTTGGCGCGGTCGATGCGCGCGCCGCGGGCGTCCCGCGCGTAGGCGGCAACCGCCGCGGACAACGCGATATCCGCGCTGGCAAGCGTCGCCGGCCGGTCGGCGGACAGGGCCGGAACCGCATAACGATCGGGCGACAGAGCATGCGTGCCCGCATCCGCCAGCACCGCGAGGGCGGCGCGGGCGGCGGCGCTCCACGCGCCGTTTTCAATCCAGAACGGCGCGAAGTCCCGCGCCTCGTAGGCTTTCACGATCGCCTCGAGCTGCGGGCGCGGCAGGGCGAGGCCAAGCGAGCTCTCGTCACCCAGAAGCCGCACGCCGATATGCGTCGCCACATCGGGCGCGGGAAGATCGAGCGGCAGCGGCGCACCCGGCACGGGCATGCCGATCTCGTTCAGCATGCCGCTGAATTGCGCGCCGTCGTTCACATTATAATGACTGGTCGCCGGCAGCAGGATATCCGCGCCGCCGAGCGGGGTGCCGGGCACACGTGGCATGTCCACGCGCCGATTGATGGAGCCGGTCGTGATTGCGTCTGCGTCCTGCCCGGCCATGACGGCATCGGCGACGGTATCGGCGCGCGGTGTCTGCGCAATCGGGGGCTGGGCCAGCGGGGAGCGGGCCGCGACGGGGGCGGCGATAGACAGGCAGAGGGCCAGCGCGGCAGCGCCGGGGAGCATCCCGCCCGCCGCCAGACCACGCGCCCGACCGGGGCGGCCAATGTTAGCCATAACCGCAAGTCCTCCGCACACGAAGCCTTCCGCGCACACCGGCGCCGGGCGGGCCTCTTTCCAGGAAGTCGCTGTCTTTCGGAGGCCTCCAGCAGGCTGGAAGCACCCGATGATCCGCCGGGCACGCGCCGGCTTCCGGCAGCGGCGCACACGCGCAACGCAGGCGGCACGAGGGTGCCACCTGTCCGGCCCATCTAAGCAGGACTTCTTAACTTTTCCGTTAATCTATCGGAACGCGATGTTAGAGGCTGTCAGCGACTATGGATAGGGTTTGGATGAGGTCAAACTGCCGGAATGCAAGGAGCATTGCGCAGCCGATACTTTTGTATCGGCAAGTGATGCGACGCTGCAGTCGGTCAGTTTCACCTCACCGCGAAGCGGCGTGGCGCTTTTGCCCGATTCCGGCGTCGGCCGGCTCGGCAAACCGGACGATTTGCCGTCGCCAACTTCCTGGCACTCAAGCAAAATCGCCGACGTCCAGACCCTATCCATAGTCGCTGACAGCCTCTAATCCGGCTATATACCGATCGTTGATTTAGGTGAATCGCGTCTTTACCATTTCAAACAATATGTGCACCGTTTCATGTGGGTAACTCGGCCTGGCCGGTTCTTGCCCGCGAAATGGTTCATTGTGAGCCCGACTTCTTCAGGCATAGGCGCAACTTGCACCGCCTTGCCGGACAATCGCCGAACGGAGAGTAGCCATGCCCTCGAAGACTGCACCTTCCGCCAGCCGCGGCGTCACCACCGCCGTGCGCGCGCCGGCCGGCGCTTCCGTGTCCGCGACGCCGCTGACCGGCCTGCCGGAATGGGACCTGCGCGACCTCTACGCCGGCATCGATGCTCCCGAGTTCGCAGCGGATGTCGCCCGCGCCCGAAGCGAGGCGACAACGTTCCGGCAGGATTACGCCGGGAAGCTCGACAGCCTGCTGCGCGGCGAGGCCCCGGCGGAGGCGCTCGGCGCGGCGGTCGGCCGCTACGAGGCGCTGGAGGACCTGCTCGGCCGGCTGATCTCCTTCGCGAGCCTCGTCTACGCCGGCGACACGACCGATTCCGCCCGCGCCAAGTTCTATGGCGACACCCAGGATCAGCTCACCGCCATCAGCACCGAGCTGCTGTTCTTCCCCCTCGAGCTCAACCGTCTCGACGATGCGCTGCTGGCGCAGGCGGCGGCCCGGGAGCCGCTGGCGCGCTGGCGCCCGTGGATCGAGGACCTGGCGCAGGACAAGCCCTACCAGCTCGACGACACCGTCGAGAAGCTGTTCCACGAGAAGTCCGTCACCGGACGCGGCGCCTGGAACCGCCTCTACGACGAAACCCTCGCCTCGCTGCGCTTCGATCTGCGCGACCGGTCGCTGACGCTGGAGGAGACGCTCGACAAGCTGCAGGACCCGGACGAAACGCTGCGCCGCGACGCGAGCGGGGCACTGTCGAAGGTATTCGCCGAGAATGCGCGCGTCTTCACGCTGATTACCAACACGCTGGCCAAGGACAAGGAGATTTCCGACCGCTGGCGCGGCTTCGAGGACATCGCCGATTCCCGCCACCTCGCCAACCGCGTCGAGCGCGAGGTTGTGGAGGCACTGGTGGAGGCCGTGCGCGCCGCCTATCCGCGCCTGTCGCACCGTTATTACAAGCTGAAGGCCAAGTGGCTTGGCAAGGACGTGCTCGAGAACTGGGACCGCAACGCGCCGCTGCCGGAAACGGACAACCGCGTCATCGGCTGGGAGGAGGCACGCGCCACCGTGCTCGGCGCCTACGGCGACTTCTCCCCGCGCATGGCTGAGATCGCCGGCCGCTTCTTCGACCGCAACTGGATCGATGCGCCGACGCGCCCCGGCAAGGCGCCCGGCGCCTTCGCGCACCCCACCGTGCCCTCGGCCCATCCCTACGTGCTGCTGAACTATCTGGGCAAGCCGCGCGACGTGATGACGCTCGCCCACGAGCTCGGGCATGGGGTGCATCAGGTGCTGGCGGCCGAAAACGGCGCGCTGATGGCCCCCACGCCCCTGACGCTGGCCGAGACGGCGTCGGTTTTCGGCGAGATGCTGACCTTCCGCAAGCTGCTCGCCGGCACCACCGATCCGTTGCAGCGCAAGGTGCTGCTCGCCGGCAAGGTGGAGGACATGATCAACACCGTGGTGCGGCAAATCGCCTTCTACCAGTTCGAGCGCAAGGTGCATGCCGCGCGCCGCGAGGGCGAGCTCACCACCGAGGGCATCAACGAGCTGTGGCTGTCGGTGCAGGGCGAGAGCCTGGGGCCGGCGATCCGGCTCAATCCCGGCTACGAGACGTTCTGGACCTACATCCCGCACTTCATCCATTCGCCGTTCTACGTCTACGCCTACGCCTTCGGCGACTGCCTCGTGAACTCGCTCTACGGCGTGTATGAGAAGGCGCCGGACGGGTTCGTCGACAAATACTTCGCCCTGCTGGCGGCGGGCGGATCGAAGGGCTACCGGGAGCTCCTCGCGCCCTTCGGCCTTGATGCGGGCGACCCCGCTTTCTGGCAGTACGGCCTCGGCCTCATCGACGGTTTCATCACCGAACTCGAGGCTCTGGAGGCATGAACGGGGGCGAGCATCCCCGTGCCACCCCGCACACGCGCGCAACCTGACACCAGATGCGCGCTTGACTCGCGGCACAAGACAATGGTTCTTCCGAACACTGCATTATTACGTTGAAGGGCGAGGGAGTTCCTCGCCCGTGATCGTTGTCGTCAATGAATGAAATCAGGACTGAATTCATGCAAGTCCCTTCGTCACTCAGGGCTTTTCTCGTCGGCATCTCGCTTCTGGCGCCGCTGGCGCTCGCTGCCTGCTCGGACGAGAGCCAGCAAAAACAGGCCGGCGGCCCGCCGGCCATGCCGCCGATGCCCGTGAGCATCGTGACGGTAAAGGCGGAGGCGATCCCGATCGTCAACGAATTGCCCGGCCGCGTGACGCCGACTCGCATCGCCGAGGTGCGCCCGCGCGTGTCCGGCATCGTGATCGAGCGGGTGTTCACCCAGGGCAGCCAGGTGAAAGAGGGCGACGTACTCTATCGCATCGATCCCGAGCCGTTCCGCCTGCGGGTGGCGAGCGCCGAGGCGGCCCTGCAGCGGGCCCAGGCCGAGCAGCTCAACGCCACGCAGAACGCCAACCGCAACAAGGAGCTGCAGGCGCGCAACGTCGCCAGCACCCAGGCGCTGGAGAACAGCGTCGCCGCCCTCGCCAAGGCCGACGCCGACGTCGCCTCCGCCAGGGCCGCGCTGTCGACCGCCAAGCTCGACCTGCAATACGCCGACGTGACCGCGCCGATCAGCGGCCGCATCGGCCGCGCCCTCATCACCGAGGGCGCGCTGGTGGGTTCCGGCACGCCCGAGGCGCTCGCCACCATCCAGCAGCTCGACCCGATCTACGCCGACTTCACGCAATCGGTGAACGACCTGCTCAACCTGCGCCGCGCCGCGGCGGCGGGCACGATCACCGGCGCGAACGGCAACGAGGCGCCCGTGCGCCTGCTGTTCGATGACGGCACGCCCTACCAGCACAACGGCCGCCTGCTGTTCGCCGAGGTGACCGTGGACGCCACCACCGGCCAGGTGACGATGCGCGGCCAGTTCCCCAACCCCGAAGACGACCTGCTGCCCGGCATGTACGTGCGCATCCAGATCGAGCAGGGCGTCGAGAAGTCCGCGATAGCGGTGCCGCAGCAGGCGGTGCAGCGCGATACCGGCGGACAGGCGCTCGTCTACGTCGTCGACGGAGAATCGAAGATCGCCATCCGCCCGGTGCA
The DNA here is from genome assembly GCA_937863995.1 of uncultured Chelatococcus sp. Classification (GTDB taxonomy): domain Bacteria; phylum Pseudomonadota; class Alphaproteobacteria; order Rhizobiales; family Beijerinckiaceae; genus Pseudochelatococcus. The sequence continues at coordinate 84,021 of CALMIK010000096.1, read as the reverse complement.
GACCGGTCGCGTGGTCGGCGGCCGCTCGGTGATCACCGACGGGCTCAACCCCGGCGACAAGGTCGTCGTCGAGGGCTTCCAGAAAATCCGCCCCGGCGCGCCCGTCGCGCCGCAGGAATGGAAGCCGGAAACCGCATCGGCGGCGCCCGTTCCCTCGGCGCCGGCCGCGACGAGCGCTCAGTAGGGTCGCCAGCAAGGAGCGCAAGAGATGCCCAGTTTCTTCATCGACCGCCCCGTCTTCGCCTGGGTGGTGGCGATCTTCATGATACTCGCGGGCCTGATTTCGATCCCGCTGCTGCCGGTTTCGCAATATCCCGACGTCGCGCCGCCGCAGGTGCAGGTGTCCACCGTCTATCCAGGCGCATCGCCTGACGAAATCTACGACAGCGTGACGCGGCTCATCGAGGAAGAGCTAAACGGCATCCAGGGCCTGCTTTATTTCGAATCGACGTCCGACACCACGGGCGCGGTGCAGATCAACGTCACCTTCGCCCCCGGCACCGACGTGAACTTCGCCACGACCGAGGTGCAGAACCGCGTCGCGCGCGTGCAGCCGCGCCTGCCGCAGGCCGTTGCCCAGCAAGGCATCCAGACCGAGCAGACGAGCTCGGGCTTCCTCATGGTGATCGCCGTCACCTCCTCCGACGGCACGACCGACGCCATCGGCCTGGGCGACTTCATGACGCGCAACGTGTTGAGCGAGGTCCGGCGCGTGCCGGGCGTCGGCAAGGCGCAGCTCTTCGGCGCCGAGCGCTCGATGCGCATCTGGATCGATCCCGAGAAAATGATCGGCCTCCAGCTGACCACGACCGACATCACCAACGCTATCCGCGCCCAGAACGCGCAGGTGGCGGCGGGACGCATCGGCGCACAGCCCAACCCCATCGACCAGTCGATCTCCGCCACCGTGCAGGTGACGGGCCAGCTGGCGACGCCGGACGCATTCGGCGCCATCGTGTTGCGCGCCAACCCGGACGGCTCTTCGGTGAGGCTGCGCGACGTGGCGCGCATCGAGGTCGGCGGCCAGGATTACAACACCGCCTCGCGCCTCAATGGCAACCCCAGCGCGGCCATCGGCGTGCAGCTCGCGCCCGGCGCCAACGCCATGGCGACGTCGCAGGCCATCCAGAAGCGCATGGAGGAGCTGGGCCAGTTCTTCCCCACCAATATCTCCTGGAGCATTCCCTACGACACGGCCCCGTTCGTGGAAGTGTCAATCGAGAAGGTGTTCCACACCCTGCTCGAAGCCGTCGGGCTCGTGCTGGTGGTGGTGTTCCTGTTCCTTCAGAACTTCCGCTACACGCTGATTCCGATCATCGTGGTGCCGATCGCGCTGCTCGGCACCTGCTCGGTGATGCTGATGACGGGCTTCTCCATCAACGTGCTCACCATGTTCGCCATGGTGCTCGCCATCGGTATCCTCGTCGACGACGCCATCGTGGTGGTGGAGAACGTCGAGCGCATCATGTCCGAGGAAGGGCTGCCGCCGCGCGAGGCCACCCGCAAGGCGATGAAGCAGATCTCGGGCGCGATCATCGGCATCACGCTGGTGCTCACCGCCGTGTTCGTGCCGATGGCCTTCTTCCCCGGCGCGGTCGGCGTGATCTACCGCCAGTTCAGCCTCACCATGGTGGTGTCGATCCTGTTCTCGGCTCTGCTCGCCCTGTCGCTGACGCCGGCGATGTGCGCCACCTTCCTGAAGCCGGTGGAGAAGGGCCACCACGAAGAGAAGCGCGGCTTCTTCGGCTGGTTCAACCGCAACTTCGACCGCATCTCCCACCGCTATCAGGGCGTGGTCGGTTTCCTCGTGCGGCGCTCCGGGCGCTTCATGGTGATCTACGCCGTGATCTTCGCCGCGCTCGGCTACCTGTTCGTGCAGCTGCCTTCGGCGTTCCTGCCGAACGAGGACCAGGGCTACATCATCGTCAGCATGCAGGGACCGCCGGAGGCGACCAGCAACCGCATGATGGAGGTCATCCAGACCCTCGAAAACGTGGTCAAGGGCGAGAAGGCGGTCAGGGACCTCATCGTGATCAGCGGATTCAGCTTCGACGGCTCGGGGCAGAATGCGGCGCTGGCCTTCGCCACGCTCAAGGACTGGTCGGAGCGCGGGCCGAACGATTCCGCCAACGCCATCGCCGGACGCGTTAACATGCAGCTCTTCGGTATCCGCGACGCGATCGCCTTCGGCCTGTCGCCGCCGCCGATCCAGGGGCTCGGCACCTCGAGCGGCTTCGAGTTCCGCCTGCAGGACCGCGGCGGCCAGGGACTTGGAGCGCTCGCCGCGGCCCGCGACAGTCTGTTGGCAGCCGCAACGGCAAGCCCGGTTCTCGCCGGCGTGCGCGTGGAGGGCCTGCCCGACGGGCCGCAGATCGACGTCTCCATCGACCGCGAGAAGGCGAACACGTTCGGCGTCACCTTCGCCGACATCAACCACGCCATCTCGACCAGCCTGGGATCGACCTACGTCAACGACTTCCCCAACATGGGACGCATGCAGCGCGTGACCGTGCAGGCCGATCAGGACAGGCGCCGTCAGATCGACGACCTGATGAACATCAACGTCCGCAACGCCAACGGCGGCATGGTGCCGCTGTCCGCCTTCGCCTCCGCGGTATGGGCCAAGGGACCGGCGATGGTCGTGGGCTACAACGGCTATCCGTCGGTCCGCATCGCCGGCCAGGCGGCGCCGGGCTTCTCGTCCGGCGATGCGATCACGGAAATGCAGCGGCTAGCGGGCAACCTGCCCGCCGGTTTCGGCTACGAATGGACCGGGCAGTCGCTGCAGGAGATCCAGTCCGGCTCGCAGGCGCCGTTCCTGCTGGCGCTGAGCTGCCTGGTCGTGTTCCTGTTCCTGGCAGCGCTTTATGAAAGCTGGTCGATTCCGCTGTCGGTGCTGCTTGTCGTGCCGCTCGGCGCCATCGGTTCGGTGGCGGCGGTGATGCTGCGCGACATGCCCAACGACGTGTACTTCAAGGTCGGCCTGATCGCGATCATCGGCCTCTCGGCCAAGAACGCCATCCTGATCGTGGAGTTCGCCAAGGACCTCTATGCGGAAGGCCGGTCTGTGATGGACTCCGCCATAGAGGCAGCCCACCTGCGCTTCCGGCCGATCATCATGACGTCGCTGGCGTTCACGCTCGGCGTGCTGCCGCTCGCCATCGCGTCCGGCGCCAGCGCCGGCAGCCAGCAGGCCATCGGCACGGGCGTGATGGGCGGCATGATCTCGGCCACCTTGCTCGCCGTGTTCTTCGTGCCGGTATTCTTCACCTTCGTGATGCGCCTTTTCGGCGGGCGCAAGGCGCGGGAGGCGGAAAGCGCCGGACACAGCACGGTCACGCCGGCCGAATAAGCCCTGTGCCTTCGCCCGATGTCGCGTTAAAATAATCCCGTCCCGGAAGCGCCCGCCGCCTCCGGGACGTTTTTTTGCCCCAGCAGAAGCATGTCAGGAGACCGCCATGACGGAAACATCGCCCAAGCCGGACGTCACCTACGACGTGTTCGCGAGCCTCGATATCCGCATCGGGCGCGTGGTCGAGGTGGAGCCGTTTCCAAAGGCGCGAAACCCGTCCTACAAGATCGCCGTCGATCTGGGCGCGCTCGGCATCCGCTGGTCGAGCGCGCAGGTCACGGGATATGCCATCGAGGAACTGGTCGGCACGCAGGTCGTGTGCGTCGTCAACTTCCCGCCGCGCAACATCGCGGGCTTCCAGTCGCAGGTGCTGATCCTTGGCGTGGGCGACGAGGCGGGACGCGTCATCCTGCTCGGCCCGCGTTCCCCGGTGCCGACAGGCAACCCGGTGTATTGATCGCGCGTCGCGTCAAGAACCGGCGCGCCGGGAAGTCTGCCTGTTCAATTCTCCGCTGAAGCATGTCATTATTTTTCGGAGGCGGCGGTGTGTTTCACGTCGCCCGGTCGTGAGCGAATGCTGGTCGATCGACCGATCGGCCCTGCATCCATGATCGCTCGACAGGAGGAACCTCACATGCAGGCGAAAGTGCGGGACACCGACAATGTCGGCGGAGAAGACGGTGACGCGCTGACGATCTCGCCGGAAAAGGTCTGCTTCATCATCGTCAAGGCGCGGGAGTTTGACGCCAAGGACGAGGTCACGGACCCGGATTCCGGCTCCAACCCGACCGACGACGGCGATATCGGCGTTCTCGAGGACCATGGCGACGACCCGGTCGAGGAGGAGCTGACCTCGCTCATCCGCTCGCTGTCGGAAGACGAGCAGATCGATCTCGTCGCGCTCGCATGGCTTGGCAGGGACGATTATTCCGCCGCCGACTGGCCGACCGTGCGCGCCGACGCCGCCCGCGCCCACAACCGGCGCACGGCGGAATACCTGCTCGGCACGCCGCTCCTGGGCGATTTCCTCGAGGAAGGGCTGTCGATGCTCGGGTATTCCTGCGGCGAGTTCGAAGCCGGCAGGCTGTAAGCCGGGCGTCCTGGAAGGGGCTTGCGGGCGGTCACGGCTTGTGTCACGACATAGACGCCCCTTCCCTGCTGCATGAGGCGTGCTGTGGCCATGACGCGAGCCGCTGCCGGCACCTTGACCGCGATCGTTCGATTTTTGCTCGGCGCCGCTGTGGTGGTGCTCGCGCTCTTTTGCGCGCTGGCGATCCACTACTGGCTGGGCTGGCCCGACAGGGTGCGCGAGATCGGCAGCTTTGCGTTTCCCGTCGCCGTGCTGGCGCTATGGTTCGTGCCCGGCGCAGGGCTGTGGCGACGATGGCTGTGGCGACGGCGGGCAGTGGCGGCGGCACTGATCGCATTGCTGATGACGGCCTACGTGGCCAAGGAACCGATCGATCGCGACTGGATCGACCTGCAGGCCAAAAGCCCCTCAGCCGTGATCGACGGGGACCGCGCCACCATCGTCAACTTCCGGGATGCGGTGCATCGCCCCGGCGAGCCCTCCGAGGTGCGCTGGACGACGGAAACGTTCGATCTCGCGCAACTGACCGGCGTCGATCTCATCATCCAGCCGTTCGGAGGCGTGAAGGCGCTGGCGCATGTCATGCTGTCCTTCGGTTTTGCCGACGGGCGGCACGTCGTGGTCTCGATCGAGGCGCGCCGCGTCAAGGGCGGGCGCTTCGATGCGCTCGCCGGCCTGTTCCGGCACGACCAGATCTATCCCGAGCTCGGCACCGAGCGCGATCTCTTCTGGCAGCGGCTCGCCCGCGTGCCCCCCGACGAGATCCAGATCTATCCCATCCTCGCCCCGCAGGCGGCGATGCGGGCTTATTTCGAGCGCCTGCTCGCCTTCGTCAATGAGGTCGATGCGCGCCCGCGCTTCTACTCGACGCTGCGCGAAAGCTGCATGACCACGCTGATGAACCTCGCGCCCGAAAGCTTCATGCCGGTTCCGTGGCACGACGTCAGGCGCTGGGTGCCGGGCTATTCGCTGAGCCTGTTCCAGCAGCTCGGGCTCGTGGACTCGAGCGTGTCGGCGGAGACGTTGCGCCAGAGCCGGCGGCTGCGCGACGGCGTGACCGCGCCATGGCACTTCCCCTCGGACGCGGCGTGGAGCGCCTACCTGCGCAAGGATTTTTGACGAACGGTGATATTCACGCCAGCGGTCAACCGGGCGTAACCCAGAAGAAATAAACGGTTACCGCCGCACCGTAGATGATGATGGCGATGCGCAGCGCCCTCGCCGGCACGTGATAGGCGTAGCGCGCCGCGACATAGCCGCCGATGGTGGCCCCCGCGAGCGCGATCGTGCCGTAGTGCCAGTCGATCGCGCCGCTCAAGGCGAAGCGCGCCACGGCGACGAGCGCGACGAGCGCCGAGATCCACAGTTTCAGGCCGTTCATGGCGTGGATGTCGTCGAAGCCCGCTGTGGCGAGAAATGCCAGCAGCAGGATGCCGAGGCCGGCGTTGAAAAACCCGCCATAGGTGCACACGCCCGCGAGGAACAGCCACACCAGCGCGGCTCCGGCCCACTTCGCGCGCGCGTGGCGCGACGACACGGCGCGCATCCAGCCGCTGATGCGGCTGCCGAACACGAACAGCAGCACCGCCACGAGCATCATCCACGGCACGATGGCGGCGAACGCCTCGTCCGACACCACGAGCAGCAGCTCGGCCCCCAGATAGCCGAAGACCAGCGACACCAGCGAATAGGCGATCAGCCGGTGGCGATGGGCGGCAATCGACTTCCAGTAACCGGCGGCGCCACTCACGTAGCCCGGCATCGAGGCATAGGTGTTCGATGCGTTGGCGAGCACCGGCGGCACACCGGCGACCATCAACGCCGGCAGCAGGATGAACGAGCCGCCGCCCGCCAGCGCGTTGATCGCGCCGGCGAGAAAGCCGGCGACGAACAGGAAAAGCTCCATCAGCATCGCCGCTCAGCTCCCCCCGCCGACAAGGCCATGGGAAATGGCGTAGCGTATCAGGCCGGCTGTCGTGGCGATGCCGAGCTTCTTCTTGATGTTCTTGCGGTGCGTCTCCACCGTGCGCTCCGAAATCTCGAGCGCGAGCGCGGCGTCGCGGTTGCTCAATCCCTGGGCGATCAACAGCAGCACGTCCTGCTCGCGCGTCGTGAGAGCAGTTGCCTGCAGCGACGGGCTGTGGCGCTCCATCAGCGCCTCGCGCACGCCGGACGAAAAGTACGTGCCGCCCGCCGCAACGGCGTCGATGGCCGCGACGATCTCGTCCGTCGACACGTCCTTCAGCACATAGCCGGCGGCGCCGTAGACAACGGAGGTCGAGATGTATTCGCGGCTGTCGTGCATCGACAGCATCAGCAGGCGGCAGCCGGGAGCGTGCTCCTTGAACAGCTCGATGGCGTCGATGCCGTTCATCTCCGGCATGTTGATGTCCATCAGCACGACGGCTGGCTGCGTCCGCACGGCGATGTCGAGCCCCGCCGCCGCCGTCTGCGCCACGCCCGCGACCTCGATGTGGCCGTAGGTTTCCAGAATGGCCTTGAGGCCATCCAGCACCAAGGGGTGATTGTCGATGAGCAGCACCTTCGTGCGGCCTTCGGGCGGGACGCCCGTGTCGTCTGCCGTGCTCATGCGGCCTCCGCCGTGTCGCGCTGCCCGATGAGAGCGGAGCGCGGCAGCACCGCCGTCAGCCGCGTGCCCTTGGGGGAACTCTCGAGTTCGATGTAGCCGCCGAAATGCGCCATCCGCTCCTGCATGTTGCGCAGGCCGAGCCCCGGCCCCGCGTGCCCGTCGACGGCGAAGCCGCGGCCGTTGTCGATGATGTCCATCTGCACGCGCCCGCGCACCGGCACGCCGAGCACATCCGACTGGCTGCTGGAAAAGCGCACCGTCACCTTCGTCGCGCCCGCGTGGCGCTCGATGTTGGTCAGCGCCTCCTGCGCCACCCGGTAGAGCGCGACACGCGCTTCCAGAACCAGCCGGTTCTTGAACGCCACCGATTCCAGCGTGACCTCGATGCCATTGCGCTCGGAGAAGTTATGGATGAGCGCCTCGAGCGCCGCCGTCAGGCCGAGATCGTCCAGCACGCGCGGTCGCAGTTCGTGCGACATGCGGCGCACCTCCTTGATGGCGTCGTTGAGCGCGCCCGCGCCCCGCTCGATGGCGGTCGCGGCCTCCACGTTGTCCTTGTTCACCTTGCGCCGGGCGAGATCGATGGCGTAGCGCACGCCGACGAGGTTCTGCGAGATGCCGTCGTGCAGCTCGCGCGCCACGCGGGAGCGCTCCTCCTCCTGGGCGTCGATGATGCGCTGCGTCAGCTCCTTCAGCTTGCCGTCGGCCACGCGCCGCTCGTGCAGGTTCAGCAGCATGCAGCTGGCGAACACGACGAGCACCGACGGCACCGCGATCACCGCCACGATGAAGAACGTGCGCCCGATGCTGGCGCGCAGGTCCGCCTTGGCGGCGGCGGTCTTGGCGTAGACATCGTCGAGATAGACGCCGGTGCCCAGCATCCACTGCCATTTGTCGAGGCCGACGGCGAAGGACAGCTTGTCGGCGCTCTTGCCCGAGGACGGCTGCTCCCATTTGTAAGGAACCAGCCCGCCCCCCGCCCGCGCCATTTCGATGAGCCGCGCGATGACCTTGTTGCCGTCGGAATCGGTCAGGTCGATCCAGTTGCGCCCCGAGCGGAACGTCTGGCGCGGGTGGGCGATGCTGGTGCCGTCATAGGAATAGACGAAGAAATAGCCGTCCTCGCCGTAATCGAGCGAGGACAGGATGCGGCGCACTTCCTCCTTCGCGGCCTCGTCGTCCGGCCCCGCGCCGGCGTAGATGCCGTTGATGGCGGACAGCGCGAGATTGGTCAGATTGAGCAGCTCCGCTTCCTTGGCGGCCAGCATGTTGCGCTCGAACGTGTAGATGCTGGTGCGCACCAGATTGGTCGATTGCCAGGTGATCAGCGCCGTGATGGCGAGAACGGCGACGACGAGCGGAACGATGGCCAGGGCCAGGATCTGTTGCCGAAGATTCACCGCGTTCCCTTGACGCTCCCTGCTGCACTTTATTCATGCACAAGGGCGCCGAATCCGGTTCAAGTCAAGCCATCTTGCGTGAAACCGCCACCTCTCGCATGCGGGAGGCGGGCGCGGCCTTTTCGCGCCGCGGTGTAAAATGATGCGGCGGATCGGCGGGCGATGAGGCATAGTCCCCGCCACGGTGATGACCGGAACGGGAAGATGTCATGACGCTGACTGACGATACCGCGAGCGGCCACGAAGCGGCCAAGGATGCAGGGGGGCGCGGCAATCCGGCCGAGGTCTTTGCCGTGTTCCTGCGGCTCGGCCTCACGTCATTCGGGGGGCCCATCGCCCATCTCGGCTATTTTCGCGACGAGCTGGTGGTGCGACGGCGCTGGATCAGCGAGGCGGGATATGCCGACCTCGTGGCATTGTGCCAGTTCCTGCCCGGCCCCGCGTCGAGCCAGGTCGGCTTCTCGCTCGGCGTGCTGCGCGGTCATGGCCTGCTCGGCGGGCTCGCGGCGTGGCTCGCGTTCACGCTGCCTTCGGCGCTCGTGCTGTTTGCCTTCGCGCTCGGGGCCGCAGCCTTCACCGGCCCGGTAGCGGCGGGCATATTGCACGGGCTGAAGCTCGTCGCCGTGGCCGTCGTCGCGCAGGCGGTGTGGGGCATGGCCAGAAACCTCGCCCCGGACCGGGAGCGGGCGGGAATAGCACTCGCCGCCATCGTGCTGGCGGTTTTCGTCGCCGGAATTTTCAGCCAGGTCCTCGCCATTGCCGTCGGCGCGCTCGCCGGCCTGTGGCTTTGCCGTGCCGGCGACGACGCACCCCCGGGGCACCTGCACTTTCCTGTCTCGCGCCGCGCCGGCCTTGTGGCGCTGGTGATCTTCGCCGCGCTGCTGGTGCTGTCGCCCATCGTGGCCGCGGCCACGGGCAGCGGCGGGCTGGCATTGTTCGATGCGTTCTACCGCTCCGGCGCGCTGGTGTTCGGCGGCGGCCACGTGGTGCTGCCGCTGCTGGAGGCTGAAACCGTCGAGACCGGCTGGATCGGCGGCGACACGTTCCTGGTGGGCTACGGCCTTGCCCAGGCGGTGCCGGGGCCGCTCTTCACCTTCGCCGCCTATCTCGGCGCGGTGATGGAACCTGCACCAAATGGGCTTGCGGGCGCGACGATCGCGCTTGTGGCGATCTTCCTGCCCGGATTGCTGCTCGTTTACGGCATGCTGCCGTTCTGGAACGATTTCCGCCGCCGCCCCGTCGCTCAGGCGGCGATGCGCGGCGCCAACGCCGCCGTGGTCGGCATTCTGGCCGCAGCGCTCTACGATCCGGTCTGGACGAGCGCCGTCACGTCGCCGCGCGACTATGTGCTGGCGCTGGCGGGCGTCATGCTGCTCGTGGTCTGGAAGGCGCCGCTGTGGCTCGTCGTGCCGTTGCTCACGGCCGCCGGCACGGTGATCGCGCTGCTCAGATGAGCGCCCGACGCACCCGCGCCGAGATCCATTCCGACACCACGACCGTGGCGAGGATGACGATGAAGATTATCGTCACCTGCGGCCACGCCAGCACGTTGAGCGACGATTGCAGGTTGAGCCCCAGCCCGCCCGCGCCGACAAGCCCGAGAATGGCGGATTCGCGGATGTTGATGTCCCACCGGAACACCACCGAGCCGATGAAGGACGGCAGCACCTGCGGCACAATGGCGTAGTCGATGACCTGCATGCCCGTCGCGCCCGTGGCGGAGACGGCCTCGACCTGGCCCTCGTCGATCTCCTCGATGGCCTCGTAGAGCAGCTTGCCGATAAAGCCGATGGAGCGCAGCGCGATGGCGATGATGCCGGCCAGCATCCCCGGACCCAGGATCGACACCAGCAGCAGCGCCCAGATCAGCGAGTTGATCGACCGCGAGGCGACGATGACGAAAAGCGCCAGCGGCCGCACCAGCGCGTGGCTCGGCGTGGTGTTGCCGGCGGCGAGAAACGCCACCGGCACGGCAATGACCGTGCCGAGCAGCGTGCCGAGCGTCGCCATATTCAGCGTGTCCCACAGCGGCTTCCACAGGCTCGCCAGATAGGACCAGCGCGGCGGCAGGGCGCGCGCGAGGATGTCCGCCCCCTGCGCCGGCGCGTCGTGGACGAAGACCCACATCGTGTCCTTCGTCATCACCTGCCAGCAGAAGACGAAGAAGGCGACGAGCGCGAGCCAGGCGGCGAAGCCCAGGATATCGCGCATCGGCGAATGGCGGCGCCACACCCGGCCATTGCTGGTGATCGTGACCGGCATGCTACTGAATCCGCTTGCGAATGATGCCGGAACCGTATTCGGCCAGCATGACGATGGCGATGATGATGAGCAGGATCGCGCCCGCGCTGTCGTATTCGTAACGATCGATGGCGGTGTTGAGGGTCGCGCCCACGCCGCCGGCGCCGACGATGCCGATCACCGCCGATTCGCGAAAATTGATGTCGAGCCGGTAGAGCGACAAGCCGATGAGGCGCGGCATCACCTGCGGCTGCACGGCGTAGTTGACGAGTTGCAGCCACGACGCGCCGGTGGCCCGGATGGCTTCGGCCTGGGTCTCGTCAATCTCCTCGATGTCCTCGGCCAGCAGCTTGGCGATAAAGCCGATGGTGGCGAAGGCGAGCGTCAGGAACCCGGCGAACGGCCCGAATCCGAACATCGCCACCAGCAGGATGGCGACGACGATCTCCTGAAATGCCCGCGACACGGCGATGATCGCCCGGCACACCAAATACACCGGCACGGGGGCGAGGTTGCGCGCCGCGCCGATGCCGATGGGGATGGAAATGGCGATGCCGGCCACGGTGGCGCACACCGTCATCGTCAGGCTTTCCTCGATGCCGGCGGCGATGTCGCGCCAGCGCGTGGTGAAATCGGGCATGAGGAAGCCCTGAACGAAGCGCCAGCCGCGATCGAGCCCCTCCCAGACGCGCAGCCAGTTCACCTCCACCGTCGACAGCGCGGCCAGCAGATAAAGCGCCAGGCCGCCATAGACGAGAAGCCGCGTGGCGCGTGAGCGGATGAACAGCGGCGGGCGCTTCCAGCGGCCCGGATAGGAGGGCGTCGCCGTCATGCGATCCCCGCCAGGCGGGCTGCCGCCTCGCGCGACTGCGCCGCGCTTTCGGCGTCGTCGGAGGCGTCGTCGTCGGCCTGCCTGCGCATGGCGGCCCAGTCTTCCTCGCCATAGATGCGGGTGAGCGCCTCGGTGTCGAGCGCGTCGGGCGGACCGTCGAACACGATCTCGCCGGCGCGAAGGCCGATGATGCGCTCGACGAAGGCCTGCGCCAGCAGCACGTCGTGGATGTTGATGATGGCCGGCAGCCGGCGCTCGCGGCAGATCTCCAGGATGAGCCGCATGATCTGGCGCGAGGTGCGCGGATCGAGCGAGGCGGTGGGCTCGTCGACGAGCAGCAGTTCGGGGTCCTGCTCCAGCGCGCGGGCGATGCCGACGCGCTGGCGCTGGCCGCCGGAGAGCGCATCCGCCCGCTTGTCGGCGTGATCGATGAGGCCGACACGGTCGAGCAGCGCGAAGGCGTTGGAGACATAGGCGGGCGGAAAACGGCGCAGGAAGCTGCGCCAGAACGGCACGTAGCCCAGCCTGCCCGACAGCACGTTCTCCATCACGGTCAGGCGCTCGACGAGCGCATATTCCTGAAAGATCATGCCGATGCGCCGGCGCGCCGTCCGCAGCTTGCCGCGCGGCAGGGCGGTGACGTCGACATCGCCGAGGTGCACCGTGCCGCTGCTTGGCTCGACGAGGCGGTTGATGCAGCGGATCAGCGTCGATTTGCCGGAGCCGGACGGGCCGATGAGGCCCACGACCTGCCCCGCCGGCACCTCGAAGCTGACGCCTTTCAGGGCCTTGTCGCCGGTTCTGTAGGTTTTCGTCAGGTTCGACACCCGCAGCATCGGTCTTCCTCTACGATAAATGGAAACGCCGGGGTTCCATCGAACACCGGCGTTTCGGGCTTTCGACGGCTGTTACTTGCAGTCGTACTTGACGCCGGTCGCCTCGTCGATCGAGCGGATCACGGCCCAATGGTCCTTGAAGCTGATCGGGATGAACTTCTCCTGCGGCGGCTCCGAGGTCTGGAACTCCTTCAGCAGGGCGGAATTCGTCCAGTCGAAGGTGAAGAACGCGTCGCGGATCTTGTCCTGCAGCTCGGGCTTGAGGTTATAGACGACGCCGTAGCCGGTGGTGGGGAAGGTCTGCGACTTGAAGATCGACACGAACTGGTCGCGCTTCACGACATCGCGCGCCACCATGCGGTTGAGCACGGAATTGGCGATCGCCGCGGCCGGATAGTCCTTGTTGACCACGCCGAGGATCGAGTTGTCGTGCTTGCCGGAGAACACCGGCTCGAAATCCTTGCCCGCTTCGAGGCCGTACTCGGCCTTGAGGATCGCCGACGGCGCCTTGAAGCCGGAATTCGACGTCTCGGAGGTGAACGCGAGCTTCTTGCCCTTCAGATCCTCGATCTTCTCGACGCCGGAGCCGGGCCACGTGATGATTTCCATCTCGTAACCGAAGGCGTCGTCCTTGTTCGCGGCCATCATGGCGAAGGGCTTGAAGCCGGCGCAGGCGACGGCGATCGGATTGCCGCCGGTGTTGAAGCCGGCCACATGCAGGCGTCCGGCGCGCATCGCCTCGATCTGCGCCGCGTTCGACTGCACCGGGAAGAACTGCACCTTCTTGCCGGTCTTCTCGGACAGATGCGCGAGGAAGCCCTTCCACACGTCGGCGTAGACGGCCGGGTCTTCCACGGGCGTGTAGGCGAAGATCAGCGTGTCGGGATCGATCTGCTGCGCCGGATCGGCAGGCGTATCGGCCACGAGATCGCCGTCGGAATCGGTGTAGCGGCTGTCGAGCTTGAATTCGGCCTGCGCGGGCAGCGCGAGGGCGACTGAAATAGCGAGGGGGGCAACGAATGCCGCAAGCAGCTTGTTCATGAATCTCTCCCGAAATGTGTCGTCGGCGGCCGCATGTCCGCAGGGAACGTCGCGAGAAGCACGTCACCCACGGCGGACCGGAGCCGATCTCGTCGGGTTATTGGCGACCAACGTCACAGTCTCGTGACATCGTCGATCACACAATCGCGTGCGGACTGCGCGTGCGGGCTGCGCGTGCGGGCCCGTAGCCGGTGCTCTTCATTGCCCGTGGACGACACAGGTGACAGGCGGCGCGGGAATCAGGATGATACGGCCGATCTTTTCGCGATCGCGCCGACGGCGGCAACATGTTCCGGCCTTCGGGCCTCACGGAGACGTTTTATGACCGGCAACGCATTTCTGGACGCCAACGCGGTTTATATCGCCATCGCGGCCTTCGTCATCGTCTCGATCCTGCTGGGCGTCAAAATCGTGCCCCAGTCCGAGAAGCATGTCGTCGAGCGTTTTGGCCGGCTGCGGGCGGTGCTGGGGCCGGGAATCAACTTCCTCGTGCCGCTCGTCGACCGCGTGGCGCATCGGGTGTCGATTCTCGAACGGCAGTTGCCAACCGCCTCGCAGGACGCCATCACCGCCGACAACGTGCTCGTGCGGGTGGAAACCAGCGTGTTCTACCGCATCACCGAGCCGGAAAAGACCGTCTACCGCATCCGCGACGTCGACGGCGCCATCGCCACCACGGTCGCCGGCATCGTGCGCTCCGAAATCGGCAAGCTGGAGCTCGACCAGGTGCAATCGAACCGCGCGCAGTTGATCGAGCGGGTGCGCGAGCAGGTCAGCGCCATGGTCGACGACTGGGGCGTGGAGGTGACGCGGGCGGAGATTCTCGACGTCAACCTCGACGACGCCACCCGCGCGGCGATGCTGCAGCAGCTCAACGCCGAACGCGCCCGCCGCGCCCAGGTCACCGAGGCGGAGGGCAAGAAGCGCGCGGTGGAGCTGAATGCCGAAGCGCAGCTCTACGCCGCCGAGCAGGAGGCCAAGGCCCGCCGTGTGCTGGCCGACGCCGAAGCCTATTCCACCGGCGTCGTCGCCGCAGCCCTGCGCGACAACGGGCTGGAGGCGGCGCAATATCAGGTGGCGCTGAAGCAGGTTGAGGCGCTGACGGCTGTCGGGCAGGCCCCCGGCAACCAGACGCTCATCCTGCCGTCTGCCGCGCTGGAGGCGTTCTCCAATGCGTTCAACCTGCTGAAAGGACGCGGCTGACATGGAATCGAACTGGTGGGTGTGGGTCGTCGCGGGCTTTGCCCTCGCGACCGTCGAGGTGCTGGTGCCGGGCTACGTCTTCATCGGCTTTGCCATCGGCGCCGTGCTGACGGGGCTGCTGCTGTGGGCGGGCGTGCTCGGCGCGGCCGGCATCGCGCCGCTGCTGCTCGCTTTCGCGCTGGCCTCCCTCGCGGCATGGATCGCCCTGCGGGTCATCCTCGGTCCGCCCGGCGAGCGACAGAAAATCTGGCGTCGCGACATCAACGACAACTGAACCGCGAGAAGCGAGGCTCGCGGTTCATTGCCGACCGGCAAAATCCGGATGCGTCCACGTCAACGGAGATTGCCCGTTTTGGGAGCGGCGCAGCAAACGCCGCTTCCGTCACTTACGCCCACACGGAAACGCCGTAAGAGGCGGCGTTCGCGTGCGCGTCGAACCCGACACCTGCCAGCCGTGTCACGAGACCGGTCTCGGCGCCCGATTCCAGTGCTGCGGCATGGGAATCGATCGCCTCCCGCGCCTCCTGCTCGGTGGCGGCATCGATGGCGGAGCGCGCCAGTTCGCCTCCGTTGAAGCCGTTTTCAAGCGCGTAGTAGGCGCCAACCCTCGCCTTCGCGGCGATAGCCTCGGCATCGCTGCCGCCTGCCGCGCCGCGCGCCGCCAGCACGAATGCCAGCGCGAAATTCTCGTAGCCGAGATCGCCGCTCTCGAGGCTGCCGATCCAGTACTGGCGTCCGGCCTCATCCGGCTCGCGGCCGAGAATTTCAGCGTAGGCGGCATCCACGAGGGCCGCCGCGGAAACGGTCTCGCCATGCACTTCCCGCGATTCGCCGGAGTGGAAGAACTCGCGCGCGATGGACGCGACAGACGCGCCGTCCGCCAGCCTGCCCGCCCAGTAGGCCAGGCCGGCGCTGTCGGGAGCGCGATCGAGATAGGCGACGTAAAGATCGACCAGCGGCACGAAATCGGCGGCGTCCAGCTCTCCGGCCCGCACAAGCGCGGCCAGATCCAGCTCATGGTCTTCAAAGGCAACGGTCTCGATGCCGAGAAGCGTGTCTTTCCCCGCAGCGCCGCTGCGGTCACGCACCTGCGCGATCTCGCTGCCGGCAGCGACGGACACGGAAAAAGCCTGCGACGCCGCTTCATAAACGGCCGTGTCGACACCGTCGCCGCCGTCGATGAAATCGTCGCCGCCATGCCCCACGAACCGGTCGTCGGCGTGCGTGCCCGCGAGATATTCGCTCGCCGCGGTCCCCAGGACCGGCTCGTTCGCGGCCCCGGCCAGCACCTGGCTGACAGTCTCGACCTTCACGTAGTCGACGTCGAAATAGAACGTCTGGTTGGCGGCCTCCGATTGCGCCGGCACGAGGCTGGAGTCGCCTGTGGCCCAGTTGGCCGGGGGCGCCCAGATGTTCAGATGCAGTTCCATCGCCTTCTGCGGCAATTTGTTGGTTTCGACGCGCACGACCTCGCCGTCGACAAGCCAGCGGATGGCATTGGGCAGCCACTCGATCCTGTAGACATGGTAGTCGAGGAGAGTGTTGCTCAGGTCGTAGGAAATCGGGCTTCCTTCCCCGAGACCTTCATTGGCGTATATGTTGGTTTGTATCTTGCTTTGAACGTTCGACAGCGCCTCGAAATCAATCTCGTCATGAGTCTCAACCGGCAACGCATAGGTAAAAAATCCGCCGATGATGCCCGGCTGCGCCTGCGCAAACTTGAACTTGGCCTCGAAGGCGATCGGTCCGTTGGAAAGATCGAACTTCTGGTAAGTGATGGCCTCCGAACCGTAAAACGACGCGTTCTCAACGGAATTCGGAATGTAGCTGTCGAGCCGCAGCCGCAGCGCGCCATCCTGCATATGAGGAAGCTCTTGCCGCTGCTGCGTCCTGCCATAGTACCCGGTGTTGTTGTTCCAATCCTTCACCTCATGATAATTCCATTTTCCGGAATCAATGGGTCCATTGCCCGTAAACTCATCCGAAAACACGATTCCCGTCGCAGATAGCTGCCCCGCCATGTCATGCCCCCCCGATCTGATGTATTAAGTTGAGTTCAACTGAAACGGCTTCACGCAAATGGATGCCGGATTGCGCGAAAAACGTTTTAAATCAAAATGATAAAGATTCTTGCATTTCGACGTTTCATCGAAATGCTTTAATCATCGATCATGCGAATGGCCTAAAGGTGTGGCTCGCCGCCAGAGGTGCGCCCACAACTAGCAACCGAGCGACCCTCTGTTTCAAGGATCGCAGGGGTTTTATTCTGACCCAATAAAAAGCTAAAAAATAGATCAAACTCCATAAACTTTTGTAAATTTTTCGTTAAAGCATAAAATCAATTTATTAATTTCTAATAAAATCACCTATCGCAATACGGAAAAGCATACGTGCAAAAAACAATCTATTTTGCGAAAAATAGTATATTACTATCTATGAAATAAATATTCAGTACATGAAATTTTATTATTTAATTGAGAACAAATACTCTCATC
This sequence comes from uncultured Chelatococcus sp., assembly GCA_937863995.1. Classification (GTDB taxonomy): domain Bacteria; phylum Pseudomonadota; class Alphaproteobacteria; order Rhizobiales; family Beijerinckiaceae; genus Pseudochelatococcus. The sequence goes on along the minus strand of CALMIK010000096.1, from coordinate 66,941 downwards.
ATTTGATGAATTTCGTTGTTATTCTATCTGAGCTTCGCATTAATTATGTGAGTTCTAGTTTTATCCCGACATTTAACGCTGCAACACGTAGGTGCCCGGCGCATCGATGAGCGCGGGAAAGCCTCGTTCGGCTGCGCCCGGCTGGCGGCCCGGCACGCGCGCCGGTGCGGAGTGAGCGGCGAGCCAGTCCGCCCACGCCAGCCACCACGATCCATCGCGCTTTTCCGCCGCCTCTGCCCATTCGCTTGCGCTCAGGCACACGTCGTCGGTGCGCTTGAGCGCAATGCGGAAGCGCCGGTGCGCGCGTCCCGGCTCGCTGACGATGCCGGCATTGTGGCCGCCGCTGGTCAGCACGAAGGTGACGTCGGTATCGGTGAGATAATGGATCTTGTACACCGAGCGCCACGGCGCGACATGGTCGCGCTCGGTGCCGACGACGAACATCGGCGCACGGATGTTCTGCAGCGCCGCCGGCCGGCCATCGACCAGAAACCGCCCGGCCGCGAGCTCGTTATCGAGATAAAGCCGTTTCAGGTATTCGGCATGCATCTTGTAGGGCATGCGGGTGGAATCGGCGTTCCACGCCATCAGGTCGATGAGCGGCGTGCGCTCGCCGATCAGGTAATCGTGGACGAGGCGCGACCAGATGAGATCGTTGGAGCGCAGGAGCTGGAACGCCGCCGCCATCTGCTCGGAATCGAGATAGCCCCGATGCCACATAATGCTTTCGAGAAAATCGACCTGGCTGTGGTCGATGAAGAGCGCAAGCTCGCCCGGCTCCGAAAAATCCGTCTGCGCGGCCAGCAGCGTCACCGAGGCGAGGCGGTGGTCGCCGGCGCGCGCCATGGCGGCAGCGGCGATCGACAGCAGTGTGCCACCGAGGCAATAGCCGGTGGCATGGATTTTCTGCGCCGGCACGATCGCATTTATCGCCGCAAGCGCCTCGACGATGCCGAGCCTGCGGTAATCGTCCAAGGTCAGGTCGCGGTCCCGCGCGTCCGGATTGCGCCACGACACGCAGAAGACCGTGTGGCCGCGCTCCACTAGGTAGCGGATCAGCGAATCGTGCGGCGACAGGTCGAGAATGTAATACTTCATGATCCAGGCCGGCACGATCAGCACCGGCTCGGCGAACACTTCCTCCGTAGCGGGAGCGTACTGGATCAGCTCGATCAGGTCGTTGCGGAACACGACCTTGCCCGGCGTGGCGGCCACATCCTGCCCGACGACGAAATCCTCCGCCCCCACAGGCGGCTGGTGGGTCAACTGCCGGACAGCGTCCTCCTGCCAGTTGGCAAAGCCCTCGATGAAATTCACGCCGCCCGTCTCTAACGCCCGGCTGATGACTTCCGGATTGGTGAACGGGTTGTTGGAGGGCGAGAATACGTCGAGCACCTGACGGGCAACGAAGGAAATCACTTCCTCGTGGTGCGGCGACACGCCCGGCACATCGTTCGTGACGTTGTGCCACCACTGCTGATGCAGCAGGAACGCCTGAGACCAGAACGAGAAGGGCTGCGCCTGCCATGCGGGATCGCTGAAACGCCTGTCGCCTGCCTGTGCTGTGATGCAGGGGGGCGTATTCTTGTCAACCGCTGAGGCGGCAAAATAGTTCCATAGCCGGCTTGTTTTGCGTGCCGCCTTGTAAGCGAGCTCCGCGCGCTTGCCGGGCGCGTGGGCGAGATGGACCGCCCAATCGAAGAACGCCACCGACAGCGCCGCCGGCGACAACCCGCCGCTGAACTGGGCGGTCAGCGCGTTCCGCATGCGGTCGAAAGCCCGAAACCCCTCCTCGCCCAGAACCTGCTCGGTGGGGGGCAGGGAAAACGCCTGCCACTGATCGACAGGAAAAGAGGCGGCAGGGAAAGGCGCGATCTGCTGGGTGGAGGCCGGCGCGGAAACGCCCGGCGGGAAAGCCGTCACGGAAGTGCCGATGGAAAGGGCTGGCGGGGTTGCGGTTTCCGCTTCGGTCGACATCGCTCTGGCACTCCTGGCCGCGCCACACCGGCGCGAAACGCCGCCTCCGGCGCCCGGACATCTGCCCGTATGACACCGTCGCAGCTCATGCGACATGTATCCAAGTGAGTATCGGCCGTCGTTGACGCTTGTCAATGCGTTGAGAGCGCATCGATTCCAAATTCGCCGCCAGCTATTGATCGACATCGCGTCAATCGCTCGGGAGTATCCTTGCCGATACTGACACAAATCGTTCGCATTGGCTCGATACGACTGGCAGCCAAGCGATTGCATGCGTGGCCGGGCCGGAAACGCGCCACCAACCGCGCAGTGCCGCCCCACGATGCGGCCCTGCCCCGGAACACGCAACAAGGAGGGGATCGACAAGTGGAAAAGACGGATGTCGTCGCCGCCCTCGGCCCGTCGAAGCTCTTGCAGCCGGCGCGTATCAAGGCGGCGCTCGCGGCCAACGACCGCATCAAGTTCGCCCTCACCGCCCTGCAGGCCGCCGCCGCTCACGCCGCCGACAGCGCCTCGCCGCCGCTCGATCTGCGCCACGACTATGCCGCCGCGCGTGTCGACGCGCCGTGGATGCTCGCCATGCAGGACAAGGCCTGGACCGAGAACGGCACCCTGCACCTGTCCGATCTGCCGCGCCTCGCCGCTCGCCTCGACGACGACATCGCCCTGATGGCGCGCCCGCTCGACGACAGCGCTGACGCCGCTCATCGCGACCAGCGGGAGCGCACGCGCCGCTGGCGCGGCTGGCTCGCCGCCCTCGACACCGACAAGCTCGACGCCGACAAACTGGCGGCGCTCACCAGCGGGCGGCGCGGCGGCGACGACACCTTCCACATCCTGGTGATGGACCTGCACAAGAGCCTGAACCAGCTCGCGGCCGACCTCTCCGACGAGACGGTCGACGGCGCCCACGTGTGGCAGATCGACGAGAGCGACCGCGAGCGCGTCGGCGCGTTCATGCGCGGGCTCAACCGCACGCGCGGCCTCAAGTTCGACCATCCCGGCCTCGACACGGCCGCGACGCGCGACGGCCCGGTGCTGCTGATCCAGAACGACATCGGCACCAATGACGTGCACGTGCTCGTGGTCAAGGTCGAGGGGCTTGCGATCACCCTCACCTATTCCGATCTGCACGAGCGCCGCTTCAACTTCTTCCGCGACCTGCTCGCCGACATCGGCGCGAAATGGTCGGACATCGGATCGCGCCGCAGCGCCGGCCTCAACCTCGGCTCGGACTACATCGTCGGCAACGCCCGCTTCGACTGCCCCGATCTCGCCGCCCTCGACACGGCGCTGGAGGGGCTCGCCGCGCGCATCGTCTTCCTCATCGACTGGAACAGGGCGCGCAAGCGGCTCAACGGGCTCGTGGCAAAATCGCTGTCGGTGGAGGTGCTGCGCGAGGCGGCGCGGCGCGAGGTCGGCCACATGGGCTTCCTGCTCGCTGGCGCCGAAAGGCTCGTGTTCGACGCCATGGAAGCGTTGTCGCCGGACCATTTCCACATCGGTGACCAGCTCGACACCGTGCTCGGCGCGGCGGAGGCACGCGAGTTCCTGGTGGAGACGCTGGCGCTTTCCGCCCAGGCCATGCTCGCCGGCCAGACGAAGAGCCTCATCGCCGATCAGGTGCGGCTGCTGCTGTCGCGCCATGTCAGCCGCCATCGCGACGAGTTCGCGCTGCTGGCCGAACACGCCGCCTATTGCCATGCGCTGGCGGAAGGCATCCGCGACGCGCTCGCCTATGGCCAGGAATCCGACCCTGACGCCACGCAAAAACTCGCCGACCGCGCTAAGGCGTGGGAGCGCAAGGCCGACCATCTCGTCATCAGCCTGCGCGAGCAGGCCGGCGTCAACCCACGCCGCCTGCCGTTCCTGCGGCTGATCGAGTGCGCCGACGACGCAGCCGACGCGCTGGAGGAAGCCGCTTTCGTGCTGTCGCTCATCTCGGAAAATCACTTCGTCGGCTGGAACGACGCGTTGCGTGCGGTGCTGCGCCGCCTCGCGGACAAGGTGCTGGAAGCGGCACAGGACCACGTCAAGGCCATCGCGGTGGCGCGCACCCTGAGCGAGGGCAGCCTCGCTGAAGATCACGACGAGTTCCTCGACGTGTGCTGGCGGGTCGTCAACGCGGAGCGCTCCTGCGACGCGCTTACGCGCGAGGCCCGCAGGCTTTTCGCCCGCCATGTGTCGGACGCCGCCTCGATCACGCTCGGCAACGACTTCGCCGGCGCGCTGGAGACAACGACCGACGCCCTGCTGCGCACCGGCTATACCATGCGCGGCCTCGTCTTCACACGGGTCGGCGCGGAGCGCGAAGGGGGGCAGGCATGACCGGCGGCGCAAAAACACACCTGCAGATCTACCGGGTGGCGGAAGGCGAAACGCCCAATGAAGCGGCGTCTCCGGCAGCCCTCGGCTTCAAGGCCTACAACCTCGCGCGCATGGCGGCGCTCGGCCTCAACGTGCCGCCCGCCTTCGTTCTCGGCACCGGATTTTGCGCCGCGCCTGAAGCGGTGACCCCCGCCGTGTGGCGCGAGGCGCTGACGTGGTTGGAGGGCGTCACCGGGCTCGGGTTCGGCGATCCGCGCCGGCCGCTGCTGCTGTCGGTTCGCTCAGGCGCTCCGGTGTCGATGCCCGGCATGATGGAGACGCTGCTCGACATCGGCCTCACCGACGCCACACTCCCCGGCCTTGTGCGCCTCACCGGCCATCCCCGGCTGGCGTGGGATGCTTACCGCAGGCTCGTCGCTGGTTACGGCGAAGTGGTGGCGGGCATCGAGGCCGACGCCTTCGAGGAAGATCTCGACGCAGTTCGCCGCGAGCAAAACCTGACCGGGAGCGAACGCGCATTCGACTTCGCCGCCCTGCGCGACCTGACGCACCGCCACCTCGCCACCTACCAGCGGCTCGCGGGCGAGGCTTTCCCGCAGGATGCGCAGGCGCAGCTTCAGGCCGCCATCGGCGCGGTTCTGCGCTCGTGGTCGAGCGAGAAGGCCGTGAGCTACCGCCGCATGCGCGACATCGACGACGCCATCGGCACCGCTGTCACCGTGCAGCGGATGGTGTTCGGCAACATCGGCGGCGTCTCGGGCGCGGGCGTCGGCTTCACGCGCAATCCGAGCGACGGCGAGCCCGCGCCGTGGGTCGACTTCCTGTTCAACGCCCAGGGCGAGGATGTCGTCAGTGGCCGGCGTTCCGCCCAGGGGCATGAGCAGCTCGCCACCGTGGCCCCCAAGGTATGGGACGAACTCGTCGCGGCGACGCACGTGCTCGAACGGCATTTCGGCGACATGCAGGACTTCGAGTTCACCGTCGAGGACGGCGAGCTCTTCCTGCTGCAAACCCGCGACGGCAAGCGCACGCCGCTCGCCGCCGCCCGCATCGCCCTCGACCTTGCGGAAGAGGGAGTGATCGACGCCGACACGGCATGCGCCCGCACACGCAACCTCGACGCCGCCACCCTGACTACGCGCGTCATCGTGAGCGCGGACGGCGAGCCGCCCACAGCTCTCGGCCATGGCGCGACGGCAGCTGGCGGTGTCGCAACCGGCGCGGCGGCCCTCGACGCGGCGCAGCTCGAGGCGTTGCGGGCCGAGGGCAAGCGCGTGGTTCTGGTGCGGCGCAACGCCGAAACCCATGATGTGTCGCTGCTCGACGCCGCCGACGGCCTGCTCACCCAGCATGGAGCCCGCACCTCGCACGCGGCGGTGGTGGCGCGCCAGCTCGGCAAGGTGTGCCTCGTCGGCTGCGAGGCGCTGCGCATCGACGAGGACGGCGGCCGTATCGGCTTTGGCGACCGCTGGCTCGATGCAGGCGCCATCGTCACGCTCGACGGCAACAGCGGCGCGATCTACGCCGGCACTCTGCAAACCGCCGAGGAAGCGCCGCAGGATCTGCTGCGCCGGCTCGACGCCCTGCACGGACGGTAGGGCTTCAGAAGAAAGAGCATTATCGCCGAACGTTGCCGATTTCAGGCCCGAGCGGGCTCCGGGGAAACTGCGTCATCCCCTCAAAGCCGGCCGTGACAGCCTCAAGCGTCGGGCGCGTCTTCTTCGTCGATGAGGAAGCTGCTGTCGGCGGTCTGCCGCATGAAATGCTCGATGCGCCCGGCCTGCCGGCGGAACGACAGCGCCTGGTCCCAACGGGTTCGGTGGATGTGCTTGCAGCCATCCGTGAGAGCGAAGAATGCACGGTAGTCGCGCACGGTCGCGACGAGCGGCGCGCGCCCGTGCGACACCAGCGCGTAGCTGGCAATCAGGGTGGCGGTGCGGCGGTTGCCCTCGATGAAAAGCTGCGGCGAGCTGGTGATACTCAGGAAAATGCCCGCCGCCAGCGCTTCCGGCCCGGTGGTGCGGTTGCGCAGCAGCCACTCGACCCGCTCGCCGATACCGCCGACCGAATCGTCATAGAAGCGCCGTTCCGTCTCCTCGATATGATCGCGGAACTGCTGGCGCCGCTCCGGCGTGCTGCCGCACAGAACGAGATGATTGAGCTCGAGCCAATGGTGCGAGCTTCCGTAATTGAAAAGATCGATGCCCTCGCGCAGCAGATAGTTGACATAGGCATAGCCTTCCATCATCCGCCGGGTGACATCGGCGGAGAGCGGCTCCTTGTCGTCGAATCCATCTGATTCCGGTTGCGCCGAGACGTTCATCAGACCGGCCAGTGCGCCCCCAACCTCCTGAAGGTTCATCACCAGCCCCATCCGATTCCTCCCGCGCCAGCCGAAGCGGGCAGTCTCGTTCAGCCCATGCGGGAAATTTACAAATCGCGACACGCCGCCAATCGCATTAATAACATTGCCGATCATAGTATCACTTCCATTTAAATGTAAATAAGGACAATATTTTAGAAAAATTCTTGAATTTAAGACAAAAAATACTTGAATAAAGCGTGAATTTTTTTCAAAAAAATGAACGCGCTACTCGGTCAACGCCGGAAGCACGATCATAACAAATACTGGCAGATTACATTCATAACGTCAAATAATGTTTGGCGACACAGATCGAAAACCTGCAAATTCTCCGACGTACTTTGTTTTCCGGCTAACTTGAAAGGTTGCGGCGTTGCCGCTCCTGTCAGCCGGAGGCTTTAACCTTGAGCGAACTCCGACCGGTCAGATGATTCCGACTTATCGAAGCCCGTCGATGTGCTGCTTGAGATGCGATGCCCCCGTTCCGCTTCAATCGGAACGGGGGCATCGAACAGGTTCAGCGCAGCTCTGCCAGAATGGCCTGCGCGCGGCTCACCACAGGCGCCGGCAGCGGGATGTAGCCGAGCTTGTCGGCATGGGACTGGCCTTTTTCCAGGCCCCACCCGACGAAGCGCTTCAGCGCATCCGCAACGACCTTGTCGCCGTTCTCGCGGCGCAGCAGCACCCAGCTGTAGGACACGATGGGGTACACCGTCTCCCCGACCGGATCGGGGATGAGCTGGCGGCCATCCTGGGGCAGGGCGTCAATCGCCGACGCCAGCGCCGCCGCGCCCGAAGCGGCGTCGGCGCGCACGAACTGGCCGGCCTTGTTCTCAACCAGCGCCGTGTGCAGCTTGAGGCGCGCCGCGAAGGAATATTCCACGTAGCCGATAGCGTATTCCGTGATGGCGATGCGCCCGGCGACGCCCTCGCTGCCCGTGACGATCTGCGCGTTAGCCGGCCACGCGACGGTGGTGCCGACTTCCTTCCACGAATCGCTCACGGTGGCGAGATGGTTGGTGAGCGAGAAGGTCGTGCCGCTGGAATCCCGGCGCGCGACGAGGGCGATGTCCTTCGCCGGCAGCGTGACGCCAGGGTTGGCGGCCGCGATCAGCGGGTCGTTCCACGTCTTGATCCGCCCGCTCAGAATGCCCACCAACACCTCGCGGCCGATGCGCAGATCCTGGGTCAGACCGGGGATGTTATAGGCGAGCACGACCATGCCGGCGGTGGTGGGCACGTGCAGCACGCCTTCCTTGACCGCCGCGACCTCCTTCTCCGACATCGGGCGCTCGGTGGCGCCGAAGGCCACCTCGCCGCGGGTAAACCGCCGGATGCCCTCGCCGCTGCCCACCGCGTCGTAGGACACGGTGACGTCGGCGTTGGCCCGGTTGAACTCGCTGATCCATTCTGCATAAAGGTTGGCGGGGAAAGTCGCCCCCGCCCCCTTGAGCTCGGCGGCCTTCGCCGTGCCGGCGACACAAACGACCGCCGCAAGCGCCGCTGTAAGCAGCGCTCCCTTTAGACCTGCGCGTCCCATGGCCCCCTCCTTAGCTGAACTGGCCGGATACGTACTCACGCGTGAGCTGCTGCTGCGGGTTGCCGAAGACTTCCGCCGTCGGGCCCTTCTCCACCAGATAGCCGGTGCGGCCGCCCTTGGAGACATCGACGGAGAAGAACGCCGTGATGTCGGCCACGCGCTGCGCCTGCTGCATGTTGTGCGTGACGATGGCGACGCTGTAGTCGTTCTTCAGCTCCAGCATCAGCTCTTCCACGATGCGGGTCGCGATCGGGTCAAGCGCCGAGCAGGGCTCGTCCATCAGCAGCACGGTCGGCTCGATGGCGATGGCGCGGGCGATGCACAGGCGCTGCTGCTGGCCGCCCGAAAGGGCGAGGCCGTTCTGCTTCAGCTTGTCCTTCACCTCGTTCCACAGGCCGGCGCGGCGCAGCGAGCGCTCCACCTGCTCGTCGAGGTTGCCCTTGAAGCGGTTGAGGCGCAGGCCGAAGGCCACGTTCTCGAAGATGCTCATCGAGAACGGGTTCGGCTGCTGGAACACCATGCCGATGTGGCGGCGCACCGAGACGGGGTCGATGTCACGGGCGTAGATGTCCTGCCCCATGAAGTCGACCCGACCCTCGAGCCGGAAGATCGGGATGAGGTCGTTCATGCGGTTGAGGCTGCGCAGAACCGTCGACTTGCCGCAACCCGAGGGCCCGATGAAGCCGGTGATCTTGCCCTTCTCGACGCCGATCACGGCATCGCGTACGGCGAGGAAGTCGCCGTAGAAGATCTTGTCGATCGTCGCCGAGATCGCATAGGGCGGTGCGTCAACAGCCCTAGCCTGGTCTGCGGCGGCGGATGGTGTGGACAGATTAAGAGACATTGGCCTACTCCGACAGCAGCGTTAGACTTTCCGGCTTCCGAAGAGCCGGCTGAGGATGTTGAACACGAGCACGATCAGCACTAGCACGAGCGACGCAGACCAGGCGAGCTGGATCTGGTTCGGGAAAGGCATGCCCGAGAAGTTGTAGATGAGGATCGACAGCGACGCCGTCGGCTCCGCAAGGCTTTCCAGCCAGAAGTTGCTGAACAGCGCCGTGAAGAGCAGCGGGGCCGATTCGCCCGCCGCCGAAGCGATGGCCAGCATGATGCCGGTCATGATGCCGGGCAGCGCCGTGGGCAGCACCACTTTCCACACCGTCTGCGTCGTGGTGCAGCCGATGCCGGTAGCGGCATCCTTCATGCGCTGGGGCACCATGCGGATCGCCTGCTCGGCGGTGAGCATCACCGTGGGCAGCATACCGATGGCGAGCGCCACGCCGCCGGCGATGGCCGAGAACGTGCCCATTGCCTGAACCAGCGCGCCGAACACGAACACACCGACGAGGATCGAGGGGAAGCCGGTGAGCACCTTGGCGACGAAGCGCACGCCCTCCGACACCTTGCTGTCGGGAGCGATGGCGCCCAGATAGGCGCCGCCCAGGATGCCGACCGGGATGGCGAGAGCCGAACCGATGCCCACCATCACCAGCGTGCCGATGATGGCGTTGCCGAAGCCGCCGCCCTGCATGAAGCCCGCGGGGGGAAGCTGGGTGAACAGGTCGAGGCTAAGCCTGGCGCCGCCCTGCGAGATCAGCATGTAGAGCACTGAGAACAGCGGCACCGAGGCGATGATTGCCATCGCCCACACCAGCAGCGTCAGCAGAAAGCTGCGCATGTTGCGCGATTCGCTGAAGGAACGGCGCATGCTGGGCTGGGGCCGGGCGCCAACAGCGGCGCGGGAGAGATCGGCGGTCGTTACAGTCATGGTTGGCCCCTCAGGTCGTTTGCTGCTTGCCCGCGAAGGACATGATGATTGTGCCCGCGACATTGACGATGAAGGTGATGAACAGCAGCGTCAGAGCCGCGAACATCAGGGCCTCGCGCTCGATCTGGCCGGCCTCCGGGAAGGTCGAGGCGAGCAGCGACGCCAGCGTGTTGGCGGGCGAGAACAGCGACAGGCTGATCTGGTTGGCGTTACCAATGATCATGGCGAGCGCCATGGTCTCGCCGAGCGCGCGGCCGAAGCCAAGCACGAGCGAGGCGAAGATGCCGCCCGACGCCGTCGGGACCAGAACCTTGAGGATGGCTTCCCACCGCGTGGTGCCCATGCCATAAGCCGCTTCCTTCACCTTGTAGGGAATGAGGCGGAAGGCGTCCTGGGAGATGGCCGCGACGGTGGGCAGCACCATGATGGCGAGCACGATGACGGCCGGCGCCATGCCGGGGCCGCCGAAGGAGGTGCCGAAAAGCGGGATGAAGCCAAGATGCTCATGCAGCCAGTTCGCCAGCGGCCGGATTGCCGGAATGACGACGAAGATGCCCCACAGGCCGTAGACCACGCTGGGGATGGCCGCGAGCATCTCGATGATGGTGCGGAAAACCTGGGCCAGCGCCGGAGGCAGGAAGTCCTGCGTCAGGAAGATGGCGATGGAGACGCCGAAGAAGCCCGCGACGACGAGCGCGAGGATCGAGCTGTAAAGGGTGCCCCAGATTTCGGCCAGGATGCCGAACTCGCTGCGACCCGGCGCCCAGACGGCGCTCGTCAGGAAGCTAAGACCGTGCTTGGAAATGGCGGGAGCCGCTTCCCGGCCGATGATGATGAGCACTGCCGCAAGCAGCAGAACCGTGGCCACACCGCAGGCGAGCGACAGACCCCGGAAACCGCGATCGGCCAGGTATTCAGCGCCTGAGGGATTTTGCGAAATGGATTTCTCGGACAGTGAGGTAGGCTTGAGCTGAGCCATCTTGCGTCACCTTCGTTGCTGAACCGTCTGCCGCGCACGAGCTGATGCCGGATCGACGTGACACCGGCCCCGCCAATTCTCCCCGCCGCGAAGGCGTGGCTCGAATGGCAATCCGGGTCCCAGAACCGGGCATCATCGGCGCGTCGTACTCCCGGGCCTTAAGGCCCGGGAGTCGTCTTCTTGCATCAGATCCGCTTACTGGATCTTGGCGGACTCGGCGATCACGCGCTCGACGACGATCTTGGGCAGCGGGATGTAACCGAGCTCGGAAGCCATCGCCTGACCATCGGTGGCAGCCCACTTGACGAAGTCGCGCAGGGCGGCCGCGATCTGCTCGTTACCGTGCTTCTTGAAGAACAGCAGCCAGGTGAAGGTCGCGATCGGGTAAGCCTTGGCATCGGAGGGGTCCGTCACCCAGATGCGCAGGTCTTCGCCGGAGAAGTCGGCGCTGGCCAGAGCGGCCTGACCGGCTTCGTCGCCGGCGCGAACGAACTCACCCGACTTGTTCTCGAGCAGGGCGAAGGGCGTGTTGGAGAGCTTGGCGAAGCCGTACTCGATGTAGCCGATGGCGCCCGGGGTCTGAGCGACCGTGGCGGTGATGCCGTCGTTACGCGGAGCGCCGACGAAGTTCGGCAGGCTCGGCCACTGCACCGTGGTGCCGGAACCAAGCTTTTCCTTGAACGAGGCGTTGATGGCCGACAGGTGCTGCGTGAACACGAAGGTCGTGCCCGAGCTGTCCGAACGGCGAACCACGGTGATCGTCTGGTCGGGCAGCGTCACGCCGGGGTTGGCCTTGACGATGCGCGGGTCGTTCCAGCGGTTGACTTCACCCGTGAAGATCAGCGGGTAGACTTCGCGCGGCAGGCGCAGCTCGGCGACGCCGGGCAGGTTGTAGGCAAGAACGATCTCGCCGGCCGTGAGCGGCAGGACGACAACGCCGCCGTCGACCTTGGCGATCTGCTCGTCGGAGATCGCGGCGTCGCTGCCGGCGAAGTCGATCAGGCGCTGCACGAACTGCTGCACGCCCGCGCCCGAGCCCGTCGACTGGTAGTCGATGCGGACGCCGGGAGTGATCTGGCTATACTTCTGGAACCAGGCAGAATAGAGCGGGAACGGGAAGCTGGCGCCAGCGCCGCTGATCCGCACATTTTGCGCGGTGGCGGGAGCGGTTGCCACGACCATGCCGACGAACGCGGCAAGAACACAACGGAGAAAGGCGGATTTCATGTTCAACTCTCCAGTCTGATTGCGGGGGATTATTGGACACGAGTTCGCGACAGATTGATTACAAGTGCGGGTTGGATTCGATCAAAAAATTTTTGTCTATTCCAGATCAGCCACTTAGATCGAAAAAATTTTGACGCCTAATATTATGTGGCGTCCCCCGGCGTTTCACCGCACACGGGGCCAGGCGAAATCACAGGCCAGCGCCGAGGCACATCCGTGCCGGTGGCGGGTTTGAGCTGCGCTTCTTCCAGTATTGGAAGCATCGATATCGCAGATCTGCTCAAGGACGCCGACCGTCCGGAACGTCTATCCCGTGGCTTCCGTCAAGAAACTGCATCAGAACGCGGCTATGAGTGGCGCGCCGCGTGGAAAGCCGCGAACAGGGAACGAAGCTCATGCTGATCGAAGACTCCCAGCTGGAAATCCTGCCGCTCGAGGACCTGCGGCGCGCGGCGCGCGGCGAGGCCGGGCCGCTGGAGCGACTCAACGCATTGCTCAAAAGCGGCGCGGATTCCAAGCTTGGCGCGGTGACAGGGCTACTGCCCTCGGAGGTTGCGCGGCTCATCCTGCTGCTGCGCCCCAGGCGCGCCCGCGCGCTGCTGCGGCTGGTGCCGGACGCACCGGGCCTCGCGGCGCTGGAAGAGCTCGACCCCTCCATTCGCGAAAGCCTGCTCGACGCCGACGGCCAGCAGCGCATCGCCCGCATCATCGCCAAGATGCCGGTGGCGGACGCGGCCGATTTTCTCGCCGACGCGCCGGAGCACATCGTCAAGGTGGCGCTGGATGCCCATCCGCTGGCGAACGAGGTGCGGGCGGCACTTGCTCATATCGACGAATCGGCTGGCGCCGTCATGCGCCGGCGCCTCGTCGCCGTGCCGCAGGACTGGACCGTGGGCGAGGTCATCGACGAAATCCGCCGCAACGCCGACATCATCGATCGCCTCTATGCCGTCTACGTGACCAACGGCGGCCGCCGGCTCATGGGTTACCTGAAGGTGCGCGACCTCGTGCTCTACCCGACCGACACGGTCATCGGCACCATCATGCGCGCCGACACGGTCACGGTCTCCGCCGACACCGACCGCGAGGAAGTGGCGCGAATCGCCGAACGCGAGCACCTGCCGGTGTTGCCGGTGGTGGACGCCGAGGGCGCGCTTATCGGCATCATCACGGCCGAGGAATTGCGGGACATCGACCGCGAGGAAGTAGAAGAGGACATGAAGCTGATGGCGGGTCTCGCGCCCGACTCCAGCTCCATGGACGGTCCGCTGAAGATCGTGCCGCGCCGGCTGCCCTGGCTCACCGCCGGCCTCATCGGCTCGAGCATCGCCGCGCTCGTCGTCGGCGCCTACGAGGAAGCGCTGGCGCAGGCGGCGATCCTGGCGAGCCTCATTCCCATCGTCATGTCGCTTGCCGGCAACGCGGGCATCCAGGCATCGACCATCACCGTGCAGGCGCTCGCCTCGAATGCCCTGTGGGTCGGCGACATCTGGGGCCGCGTGGTGCGCGAACTGCTCGGCGCGCTGCTCAACGGCACGATCGTCGGGCTGATCATCAGCGCCGGCATCATGCTGCTGTCGAACTTCGTGGCGATCGACCGCCCGGCGCTGCTGGGCCTGACTGCCTTGCTGTCGCTGATCGTCGTCACGGTCCAGGCGTCGGTCGTCGGCTCTCTGGTGCCGCTCGCGCTGAAGCGCCTGCGGCTCGACCCCGCCGTCGCGACGGGCGTCTTCATCACCACGTCGAACGATGTCGTCGGCGTGCTGATCTTCTTTATTATCGCGACGTCCATCTATATCTGAGCGGCGCGATCGAAGCGCGGTTCAAGACCGCGCCTTTCGCAACTCGGCGGCGAGGATGCCGGTCAGTTCCGGCGCCGGCAGCGCGCGGGAAAGCGGAGCCCCCTGCCCCGCCCACCACGCGCCGAAACCCCATTCATCCGCGAGCTTCGCCGCCGCGTGCAATGCTTTGCCGGCATCGTATGTCACGGGATAGGCCGGCACATCCATGGCTGCGACATCCGCTCCCCATGCCGTGAACCGGTTGGCGAGGCAACGCGCCGGGCGGCCGGAAATCACCCGCGTCACCACCGTGTGATACGCCGAGGAAGACGCCAGCGCGGCGCGGTAATGCCGGTCCGCCTGCGATTCCGGACAGCCGATGAAGGCCGTGCCGAGTTGCGCCGCGGCCGCGCCCAACGCCAGCGCCGCTGCGATGCCGGCGCCGTCCATGATACCGCCCGCGGCAATCACCGGCACCGACAGCTCCCGCACCAGCAACCGGGTGAGCGCAAGCGTTCCCAGCCGCTCGTCGGACATGTCGGGATCAAACACGCCGCGATGGCCGCCGGCCTCGTAGCCCTGCGCCACCACCACGTCGATGCCCGCCGCCTCCAGCGCCCGCGCTTCGGAAACGCTGGTGGCGCTGGCCAACAGCACGATGCCGGCCTGCTTGAGGGCGGCGATCCTGTCCGAAGGCGGCAGACCGAAATGAAAGCTCACCACCTCGGGCCGCTCGCGCAGGAAAAGCGCCAGCATGTCGTCGTCCGCGACAAAGCTGCGGTAGATCTCGGCAACCGCCTGCGGCGGTTCGCCGCCGTAGCGCCGGAACTCTGCGGCGAGGCGCGCGAGCCATGCCTGCTCGACCGCGTCGTCGCGCCGCGCCGGCTGGTGACAGAAGACGTTGAGATTGACCGGCCCCTTTGTCAGCGCCCGCGTATCGGCCAGCGCTTGCGCCGCCGCCTGCGCGCTGGACGCCCCGACGCCGAGCGAGCCGAGGCCGCCGGCATTGCTGACCGCCGCCGCCAGCGCCGGGGTCGATACGCCGGCCATGGGCGAGAGCACGATGGGAAGGGTGAGTTCGAGACGCCCGCCCGCGAGCGTAACACGATGAGACATGGCGCATCTCCGCTGGTGCCTGCAACCGTTTTACAGGAGAAGGCGGGCCGCCGCCACCCGGCCCGCGCCGGAGCTCAGGCCGCTTGCCCGTGCGTGCGCCCGCTGCCCCCGAGATAGGCGTCGAAGCAGGCGGCCACGGTGCGCACCAGGAAGCGGTGGTCGCCGGAGACGGTAACGACATCGCCCTCGATAGAGGCGATGCCGTCGCGCACGAGACCGTCGAGCCGGTCGTTGCCGTCGAGGAGGCTGCCCGCGTCCATGCCGTACGCGCGGCCGATACCGCCGAGATCCGCGCGGAAGTCACACATCAGCCGCTCGATCACCGCCGCGCGTAAGCGGTCCTCGCGGGTCAGGCGATACCCTTTCGCGGTGGCCAGCCCGCCGTCGCGGACGCGCCGCGCATAGGTATGGGTTGCGACTTCATTCTGTACGAAGCCTTGCGGCATCTGGCCGATGGAGGAGGCTCCGAGTCCGATCAGCGCCTCGCTGGCATCGGTGGTGTAGCCCTGGAAGTTGCGCCGCAGCCGCCCTTCCCCCTCGGCGAGCGCCAGCGAATCGTCGGGCAACGCGTAATGATCGAGGCCGATGCGGCGATAGCCCGCGCCGGTGAGCGCGGCGGCAATGGCTTCGGCCTGGGCGTTGCGCGCGTGCGCGCCGGGCAGGACGCTCTCGTCGACGAGCCGCTGATGCTTCTTGAACGACGGAACATGGGCGTAGCCGAACACGGCGAAGCGTTGCGGGCGCATGGCCGCCGCCGCCAGCGCGGTATCGACGCACGAGCGTTCCGTCTGGTGCGGCAGGCCGTAGATCAGGTCGATGTTGATGCTGGCGACACCCGCCGCGCGCAGATCGGCGATGGCTTCCGCCGTGCGTTCGGCGCTCTGAAGGCGGTTGATGGCCTGCTGCACCTGCGGGTCGAAACTCTGCACGCCGAGGCTCGCCCGCCGGACGCCGCCTTCGCCGAGCGCCGCCGCCATCGCGCGGCTGAGGGTGCGCGGGTCGATCTCGATGGCGATGGCCGTGTCGGCATGGAAACGAAAACGGTCGCGCAGCGCCGCCATAAGCACGAGGAACGCCTCGGGACACATGATAGTGGGCGTGCCGCCGCCGAAATGCACGTCGTCGATGACAGGCCGCTCCGCCGTCCGACGGGCGACGAGATCGATCTCCGCGCCCAGCACGGCGAGATATTCCTCCACCGGCGCGTCGCGCCGGGTGATGCTGGTGTGGCAGCCGCAATACCAGCACATGGCGCGGCAAAAGGGAATGTGGAGATAAAGCGCCGTCCGCGCGTCGGGCGCGAGATCGGCAAGCCAGCCGCCGTAGGCTTGCGCGTCGACGGCTGCGGAGAAGAGCGGGGCCGTCGGGTAGCTGGTGTAGCGCGGCAGGCGGGCGGCACCATATTTATCCAGCAGCGGCGTGGTCATGTCGTTTCCACCTTACATGCGTTCAAACCTCCGTTTAATGGACGCCGGCGGCGAATTCATTGCGCCAGCCCAAAGTCCGCGGCGGAAACGGTGATGTCACGAAGGGGATTTCGACGCCGGATGGCTCGCCAGCAGGTTCACAACCTCGGCGTCGGATACCTGCCCGAAATCGCCGTAGAAATAGCCGACCGCGCTGAAATCCGCGTAGTGCTCCAGGCAGACGGTGTCGTCGGCCTCGGTGCGCAGGTCCGCCAGTATCGCGGTCGGCGCAACCGGGATCGCGAGCACGATCCGCGCCGGATGCGCCGCGCGCACGGCGCGTAACGCGGCGCGGGTCGTCGCGCCGGTGGCGACGCCGTCATCGACAACGATGACCGTGCGCCCGGCGATGTCCACACGAGCGCGCCCGCCGAGATAATATTCGCGCCGCCGCCCTATTTCCCGAAGCTCGCGGTCGAGCGCGAGATCGAACATCGCATCGCTGACGCCGGCGGAGGCGATGATCTCACGATTGCGCACCGTGAGCGGCGCGGGGCCGTCGACGACGGCGCCCATCGCCAGTTCCAGGTGGAACGGCACGCCGATCTTGCGCACCAGAACGATGTCGAGCGGCGCATCGAGGGCTGTGGCTATTTCGGCCGCCACAGGCACACCGCCGCGCGGCAAGGCCAGCACCACCGGGCGCTCCGCCTTGTAGTGCGCGAGCGCTGCTGCAAGCTGCCGTCCGGCATCGACGCGATCGGTGAAGGGCATGAAGGCCGCCTTTCTCCCCGTGTGCGTCACTTTATATTATTGTGTGGTGACGCGCCACGATCGGCGCCACGATCCGGCGTCGGGCTCAGGATATCGCGCGCGCTGCCGGATCGGGCGCCACCGCCCGGTCGGTCAGTACGATCGGGAAGCCGTGCGAGCAGCGCTCCACCCGGCCCTCGATGCCGTAGGCGCGGCGCAAAAGGGCCGCGTCCATCACGGCCTCGGGCGTTCCCTCGGCCAGCAGCCCCCCGCCGCCGAGCACCACGATACGGTCGCAGAAGCGCAGCGCCAGGTTGATGTCGTGGATCGCCATCAGGCAGATGGCGCCTTCCTCGCGGGTGATGGCGCGCACCGTCTGCAGCACGTTGAGCTGCCAGCGCAGGTCGAGCGCGCTCGTGGGCTCGTCGAGCAGCAACAGCGGCGGCTTGCGCACCAGAACCTGCGCGAGCCCCACCATCTGCCGCTGGCCGCCGGACATCTCCGACAGCCGCCGCAGCGCCAGCGAACGCAGGTCGAGCGCCGAGAACACGTCTTCCACCATGCGCTCGGCCTCTGGCGCCGACAGGTCGCCGCGCACGGCCCGGAAGGCGCTCGTCACCGCCTCGTAGGCCACGAGCGAGGTCGGCTGCGGCAGCGCCTGCGACAGGTAGCCGACGAGACGCACGCGCCGCGTGAGCGGCAATTGCGTCAGATCGGTGTCGCCGAGCAGGATGCGACCGCTCGCGGTCCGCAGGCCGGCGATGGCCTTGAGCAGCGTCGACTTGCCGACCGCATTCGACCCCACCACCGCCACGAGCGAACCCGGCGGCAAAGGGCCGATGTCGAGGTGGTCGAGCACCGGCTTGCGTCCGTAGCCGACGCTGACGTTCTCCAGCCTGAGCGCGCCGCTCATGCGCGCCTCCGCTGGCTCAGGATGAGGCCCATGAACAGGGGAATGCCGACGAGCGACGTGACGATGCCCACCGGCAGGATGATGCCGGGCACGATGAGCTTGCTGGCGATGGAGGCGAGCGACAACACCAGCGCCCCCGCGAGCGCCGCGCCCGGCAGGTAGAAGCGATGATCCTCGCCCAGCGCCAGGCGCGCGATGTGCGGGCCGACGAGGCCGATGAAGCCAATGGTGCCGACGAAGCAAACCGCCACAGCCGCCAGCAGGCTGACACGCAGCATGACGAGAAGCCGCAGCCGCTCCACCGGAATGCCGAAGCTGCGGGCATGGTCCTCGCCGCCGCGCAACGCCGTCATCGCCCACACCTGCGTCATCGACAGCGGCAGGCACAGCGCCAGCACCGCCGCCACGATGACGATCTTGTCCCAGGTGGCGCGCGTGAGGCTCCCCATGTTCCAGAACACGACCTGCTGCAGCGCGTCGGTATCGGCCACGAACTGAATCAGCGCCGTGAGCGCGTTCAGCACGAACACCATGGCGATGCCGAACAGCACCACCGTGTCGACGGTGGCGCCGTAAAGCCGCGACAGCGCCTGAATGAGCATGGTCGAGCCCAACGCAAACACGAAGGCGCCGAGCGCGATGCCGTAGTTCTGGTCGAACCACGCGGGCAGCACGTTGAACACGATGACGACAGCCGCGCCGAGCATGGCGGCCGCCGACACGCCGAGCGTGAAGGGGCTGGCGAGAGCGTTGTTGAGCACGGTCTGCATTTCCGCGCCCGCAAGGCCGAGCGCCGCGCCAACGAGCACCGCCATCACCGCGTAAGGCAGCCGCACCTCCCACAGGATCACCGCCTGCGACCGGGTAAGGGTGGAACCGTCGACAAGGCCGCGCAGGATGTCGGCGGCGGCGAGATTCGAGGTGCCGGTGGCGACATCCGCGAGGAACGATAGCCCCAGCGCCACCGCAAGACCAATGAGCAGCGCCACCCTTACCGCGATGAAGCGGCCGTATTGGCGCGCCAGGCCGCCGGCGTCATCCTCCGGCGGCCTGGCGGCGGCCACATCGCGAGACACGGTCATCGGTGCTTTCAATTCATCTCAGGTTGAACTTGAGGGGAAGGGAGATCGGCATGCTGCTGCCCGGCACCGAATCGGGTATCGGCGGGAAGGGTGACGCGCGTCGTATCGTCGCCTGTGCCTCCTGATCAAGCAGGGCCGAGCCGGATGTCCCCAGCAACTGGTAGGAGAGCACCTTGCCCGCCCGATCTATGACGAAGCGCACATGCGCCGCGCCCTCCTCGCCGCGCAGGCGCGCCGCCGGGGGATAGCGCTTGTGGCGGTTGATATGCGCCACAATACTGCCGCGCCAGGAAGGCGGCGCGGCCGAAAGGCTTGCCGTCCCTCCCGCCGACGAAGGCGCCGCGGAGCGCGGGCCGGGCTGACCGCTCGAGCTCGGCGGCGCGGAGGTGCGCTCCGCCGGCGGGCGGTCGGTGTTGCGGCGCGGCTGAGCCTTCGGCTTTTCCACCTTTTTGGGCTCGGGCTTCGGCTTAGGTTTCGGCTCGGGCTTGGGTTCGGGTTTCGGCTCGGGTTTCTCTTCTACCACCTCACGCGGAGGCGGCGGAGGCGGCAGCGACACCGCGGGATCGACCACGGGCGGCGTCTCCACAAGCTCGGGCTCAACGGGTTCAGGCAACGGCTCGGGCACAGGCTCCGGTTCCGGGATGGGTTCGGGCTGCACGTCCTCGATGGGCGGGGCCTCTTCCACCTCGGGCAGGTCCTCCATCGGAGGAGCTTCATCGGCCAGCGGGCCGGGGTCGGCATCGTCGGAGGCAATGTCGGGCGCGCCGGACGGGACCATGTCGATCATGACCGCAGGCGCCGACTCCTGGGGGAACGGGTCATCCCGCTTCCAGGAATCGACCAGCGCCGCCAGTCCGCCGTGGACCGCCACCACCAGCACCGCCGCGAGCACCCAGCGCAGCAATGCCTTGGGTTCCGGGCCTTCGTCGTGAAAGGTTGCAATGCTCATTCCGTCGCCGCACTCAATTCCGAAGCTCTTGCCTGCTGTCACTCCCGCCGCAACCGTCGCGGCTCGCAGTCTCACCGCACGGCCCGCACATTACATGTGCGCCGCACACCGGCTTCCATTCAGGGTCGGGCAACAAGTAAACGCCGCAGAAGCAAGAATCAAGGAAAATTAATCAGCTATTTCAGCGCTTTAGAAGTTTAGAAGCGTGAAAGACAGGCGAAAAAGCTCCCTGTTCAAAGCCGGTTACGAGGCTCTTGATTTTCGGGCAGCTTCCATTGCAGTGCCGACGCATGTTGGATACACGGCCGATTCGGATTACAAGCGCGTGATCTTGCGCGTGATCTTGCGCGTATTTAGGCCAGAGAGACCGCTTCCGCGGCCCGTCGCTCGCGCGGCCCGCAACCAAGGACGTGACGATGCCCTCCACTCCCGCCGCCTCCGCCGATGCCTTCCCCGTGTTCGAGAGCGGGCGCATCGGCGTGCTGCTGCTCAACCTCGGCACGCCCGAGGCCACCGACTACTGGTCGATGCGGCGGTATCTGAAGGAATTCCTCTCCGACAGGCGGGTGATCGAGACGTCGCGGCTGATCTGGTGGCCGGTCCTCAACCTCATCGTGCTCACCAAGCGCCCCGGCCCCAAGGGGCGCGACTACGACACCATCTGGAACCGCGAGCGCAACGAATCGCCGCTCAAGACCATTACCCGCGCGCAGGCGGAAAAACTCAGCCGGATCATCGACGAGACCGCGCCGGACGCACGTGAGCGGATCACCGTCGACTGGGCCATGCGTTACGGGTTCCCCAGCGTCAAGGATCGCCTTCAGGCGCTGCAGGACGCCGGCTGCGACCGCATCCTGCTGGTGCCGCTCTATCCGCAATATGCGGCGGCGACGACGGCAACCGCCTGCGACAAGGCCTTCGAGGCGCTGATGCAGATGCGCTGGCAGCCGACCATCCGCGTGAGCCCGCCTTATTATGACGACCCGGTCTACATCGAGGCGCTGGCGGCGGGCCTGCGCCGGTCGCTGGCGGGGCTCGACTTCGAACCCGAAAAGATCCTCGTGTCGTTCCACGGCGTTCCCAAGAGCTACATCCTGAAGGGCGACCCCTACCGCAGCCAGTGCCAACGCTCCCATGCGCTGCTGTGCGAGGCGATGGGCATGGCGCCCGACCGGCTGATGCTCACCTTCCAGTCTCGCTTCGGCAACGAGGAATGGCTGACGCCCTATACCGACGAGACCGTGATCGCGCTGGCGAAAAGCGGCATCAAGCGGCTCGCCATCATCACGCCGGGCTTTTCGGCCGACTGCCTGGAGACGCTGGAGGAAATCGGCGGGGAGAACCGGGAATATTTCGAGGAAAACGGCGGCGAGCATTTCGCGGCCATTCCCTGCCTCAACGATTCGCCCGAGGGCATGGACGTCGTCGCCCATGTGGTGCGGCGCGAGCTGCGCGGCTGGATCGACGTCTGATCCGCGCGCCGCGATTGCAGCGGCGGCGATTGCAAGCTACATGTGCCGCCTTTGCAGGAGAATAACCCGATCATGCAGGCTGCCCGTCAAGCGCCCTTCGACGCCCTCGCCTCGGCGCTCGCGACCATCGATATCGAGCGCCGCGGCCTCGACGAGCTCGCCCTCGCCCTGTCGAACGGGCTCGGAGCCCCCTTTCGCGATGCCGTCGCCCGCATCCGCGCCGCGTCTGGCCGCGTGATCGTCACCGGCATGGGCAAGTCGGGCCACGTCGCGCGCAAGATCGCCGCCACGCTGTCGTCGACGGGCACATCGGCCTATTTCGTCCATCCGTCCGAAGCGAGCCACGGCGATCTCGGCCAGATCCAGGCCGACGACATCGTCCTCGCCCTGTCGTGGTCCGGCGACACGGCGGAGCTGTCGGCGATCCTCACCTATGCGAAGCGCTTCGACATCCCCGTGGTGGCCATCACCTCCAACGGCCAGTCGGAGCTGGGGCGCGCCGCCGATGTCGGGCTGATCCTGCCGCGCGTCGAGGAAGCCTGCCCTAATGGCCTGGCGCCCACCACCTCGACCACCATGCAGCTCGTCATCGGCGACGCGCTCGCCATCGCGCTCATCGAGGCGCGCGGCTTCTCGGCGCAGGATTTCAAGGTGTTCCACCCGGGCGGCAGGCTCGGCGCGCAGCTGCGTTTCGTGCGCGACGTGATGCACACCGGCGACCGGCTGCCGCGCGTGGCCTCGGGCGCCCCGATGGCGCAGGCGCTCGTCGAGATGAGCGCCAAGGGGTTTGGCTGCGTGTTGGTCGTCAACCCAGACGAGACGCTCGCGGGCATCGTCACCGACGGCGACCTGCGCCGCCACATGACGAACGATCTGCCCGCCCGCAGCGTCGACGAGGTGATGACCCGCGATCCCAAGGTGATCGCCCCCGACACGCTGGCGGGCGAGGCGCTGCAGATTGTGGAGCGCACCAAGGTGGGCGCGCTGATCGTGGCGGACGAAGACGGCCGCCCGGTCGGCATCGTCCACATTCTGGATCTCGTGCGCACCGGCACCGTGTAAACGCTCTATGGATCGACGCAAAAAGCCGGCATCGCCCGCCCAAGCGCGGCGTGGTCGATGAAAAGCCGCGCCGCGTCGAGCGCCTCACGGATCGTGACGTCCATGTCGAGGTAGCGATAGGTGCCGAGCCGCCCGACGAAGGTGACTCCCTTCTCGGCCCGGGCGCGGGCGACGTAGCGCTTCAGCATCGCGGTGTCGTCGGCAAGCCGCACCGGATAATAGGGAATGTCGCCCGGTGCGCACGCACGCGGGAACTCCCGGTGGCAGACGCTTACGGCGTGCTCCTCCCAGGCGGTGAAATGCCGGTATTCGGTGATCCGCGTGTGCGGCGCTCCCGCATCGCCATAGTTCATGACGGCGCATCCCTGATAGTCGCCGTCATGATGAAAGGTCTCGAAATCGAGCGTGCGGTACTCAAGCCTTCCCCACGCGTGATCGAAATAGCGGTCGATCGGCCCGGAATAGAAGATGTGGCTGAAAGATGCGGCCTCACCGCGCATGAAGGGGACACCAAGGCGCAGCGCGATTCTCTCGTGGCTCAGGATGTTGTCGACCATGGCGGTGTAGCCGTCTTCCGGCATGCCCTGGAAGCGGTGGGAAAAGTAGCTGTCGTCGTAGTTGAAGCGCAGCGGCAGGCGTTTCAGCACACTTGCCGGCAACTCGGCCGGCTCCCGGCCCCACTGCTTCAGCGTGTAGCCGCGCAGGAACGCCTCGTAGAGATCGCGGCCAACGAACTTCAGCGCCTGCTCCTCGAATGTCCGGGGCTCGCTGCCGGAGGGCGCGGATGACAGCGAGTTGATGAAGGCCCGCGCCTCGGCGGGACGGAAGGCGCGGCCGAAAAACTGGTTGATGGTGTGCAGGTTGATCGGCAGCGTGAACACGCGTTCGCCCGTCGTGATCCTCACGCGGTGGGTGTAGGGCCGAAACCGCGCGTGGGAGTTGACGTAGCGCCAGACCTCATCGTCGTCGGTGTGGAAGATGTGCGGGCCGTAGGTGTGCAGCATGACCCCGGACCGGGCGTCGCGAGCGGTGTGGCAATTGCCCGCGACGTGGTTGCGTTCGTCGACAACGATGACCGCATGCCCGGCTTCGGCGAGCGCGCGGGCGATGACCGCCCCCGACAGACCCGCGCCGACGATCAGGATGGGTTTCGTCATCTCATCCCCACCGGGAAAATGCGCTGTCAGCCGAACTGGGCGACGTAGTCGGGGATGTCGAACGCCGCGTCGCCCTCCCGCAGCGGCTCGCCGAAACCGGGCGACACCCTGAGCCAGGCACGCGCTCGTGTGTCCCCCGGTGCTGGCAGGTCGCGGGTCAGGCCCTCGCGCACCGAAGCGGGCAGCCGGGATATGAGGGCGTCGGTCATCAGCGGGTCCACCACCGCCGGCAGCGCGGCGAACGCAGCCGCCTCCGAAGCCGCGGTCGCTATCCCCGCCATCTTGCCAACCGTGCGCAGCATGTCGTCCGGGAAGCGCAGCGGGCGGCAGGCCGCCATCCGATGGTACAGGATATAGGCCTCCGCCCAGTTCCCGGCTTCGAGATGCAGGTCCAGCGCAACAGACTGGCGGATCAGCATGAAATCGGTGATGTGGTCCGTGATATGGCGCCGCTGCGCCTCGTCCGGCTCCTCACCACGCCACATGCGCGCGGCGAGATATTCCAGCCCGCCGCGATACCTGTCCCACTCGAACATGCATTCGCGATTGCCCTGCTGCAGGCGCGGATCGTCGGACGCCACCGTCACCCGCGCGAAGGGCTCCGGCGCGAACAGCACGTCAGCCACCTCCAGCGCGCGAGCGGTGAACAGGTAGGCCCAGAAGATAAAGGGCGTCGTACCCGACACACTCTTCGCCAGCACATCGCGGCGGACGATCATGAACTCCGGGAAGACGTGATGGTCGAAGACAAAATCGAGCAGGGCGCGGAAATCGCCGCGTGCATGCCGCACCGGTTGGGGGACCTGATAGAAGGTGCCGAGATCACCGCCGCCCTGGCGCGCGTCGACCAACATCCACGGCGCCTGAACCACGCCGATTCCGGGATCGCTTTCAAGCAGCGCAAGATAATCGGCCACCTTTTCGGGGATCAGCAGGTCGTCGTCGCCGAGAAAGAGCGCGTAACGTCCACGCGCGCGCCGCATGGCGAAGGCATAATTGCTGACGAAACCGGAATTTACCGCGCGGCGAAAAACCCGAACCTCGGGTTCGCCGGCGGCAAGGGCGAGATAATCGGCGGTATCGTCGGTGGAGCAGTCGTCGACGACGACCAGCTCGAACGGGATAGATAGCCGGCGAAAATGCTCAAGGTGGAACGTGATATTGCGTTCGAGCAGGAAGCGGCGGTTGAACGTGGGCACGCAGATCGACAGCAGGATATCGGAATGCAACATGAAGCGACCGGCTCATCAGGGCTGCGATGCAAGGGGACCGTTCGGCACGATCCCTGCCTTGATAAGCCGACTGGCTTGCCCGGGGCTTTGCCGGGCCGGCGGCTGTCGTGCCCTCAGTCGCCCTGACTCTGGGGGCGTTTGCGTCCCTTGCGCAGGTCCTGCCGAAAGAACTGGTTGATCTGCGAGAACGGCACCGCGTCGCGCAGGGTGGAGAAACTGCCCTGATGCGCGACTTCCTCGGCGGCGCGCATGAAGCCGCCCCAGGCGGCGCGGCACATGCCGGAGCCGCTGCTGAGCCAGCGCACGCCAAGCTCTGCGTAATTCCTGATGGTGAAGCCCGATCCCGGCTCCACGACGATGCTCACCGGGCGCGGGGCAACCGCCTTCACGATGGTGATGATGGCCTCGGGATCGACGATGCCCGGCACGTGCACGCCTTCCGCGCCGGCGGCGACATAGGCCTTGAGACGGTCGATGATGCTTGTGAGCGATTCTTCGTGGTTGTTGGTCAGGCGCTCGACCCCCGCGATCAGCGCGATGCCGGTGGCGCTGGAATCGATGGCGGCACGCGCCGCGCGGATGCGCTCGACCGCCAGTTCGAGGGGATAGAACGGCCGCTGGTGATCGGGTGTCGTGTCCTCGATCATGATGCCGGCGACACCGGTGTTGATACAGAGCACCACGTTGCGGGCCACATCCTCCGGCTCGTTGGCGTAGCCGGATTCAAAATCGGCGATCACCGGCAGATCGGTTGCTTCAACGATCTCGCGGATATGCTTGAGCATGACCTCGCGCGGCACGGCCCAGTCTGTATCGGGAAAGCCGTCCGCGAAGGCAATGCCGGCGCTCGTCGTCGACAGAGCCTTGAAACCGAGATGCTCGAGATAGCGCGCGCTGCCGACATTCCAGGGATTGGGCAGGACATGGGTGCCGGACGATTCGTTCAGCCTGCGAAAAATTCGGCGGCGTTCGTGGATGGAAGTCAACGCGCACCTCCTTGAACGGGCGCCCACGATACCGGCAGCCCTTGTGCGAGGCTGGCCGAAACCCTTGTGCGCGGTGCCGTTCCCGCGCCTTCATATTCTGTCGTGGTCATCCTCACCTGTCCAATATCTTTCATCGCGCATCTTTCATGGCGCCACCGGGGCGCGACAGCCGCGCGGACCGTGGCTTCCCGGCGAAAAAAGGAGCGAAGCCATACCGGCCCGCTCCCTATGAAATATCCACGAAAAGCCCGAAACAGCCGCATGCACCGACGCGGGAACCGCAACCGGTACAAACGCGGCGGTTGCCGCAATGAGAAGCGAATACTGGCGTCATCGGCGTTGTTTCCGGGCGTTTTCCGGGGTTTTTCTCTGGCGCTGCATGTGCGCCTAACGGCTTGTCCGTTTCCGACACAATCTTCGCAACCGATGCCGAAATCAACCGGTGAAGCGTTGCGCGGGACGCTGTTCACGGTTGCGCCGGAAGGGCATCGGGGGCATCGGGGCCGGATGTTTTGCCGGCGCGCCTTAATCCGCACATCGCGCCGATCACATTGAATTTTATGCTTCATCCGCCACCGGCGCAAAACCCGCGGCAGGCAAAAAAGGTTGCGCGGCAGCCCGCAAAACGATGGCCGCGCAACCCGTCCCGTTCGGTCTTTCCCTAAAACGGTGTCCGCTTCTGGGCGGCCAGCCTCATACGGCGTCTTCCTTGGCCCCGAGAGCGGCGGCGTCGATATGCGCCACGAGCTCCGGCGCCAGCGACAGCGCTTCCGCGAGCTCGGCGAGGAACGCCTGTTCCTTCTCCGTGTCGGGCTCGATGGCCAGACGCGCGGCGGTGTAGATCTCTACGGCAAGCTCCTCGCTCGTCGCGGCGGAAGCAAGCTGGGTAATCGTCGCCGGATTGGCGAATTCCCGGTCGAGGAACTTCGCCGCCTCGGCCTGGAAGCCGACATTGGTGAGGTTGCCGATGATCCGGCCACGCTCTTCGGTATCGATCTCGCCGTCGGAAGCAGCAGCGGCAATGGTGGCGCGCAGCAGCACGAGCGCCGTATCCTGCGAGGCACCTTCCACGCCGAAGGCCGACGCCGCGGGAGGCACCGGGATCGGCTCGGCCGCCAACGCGGCGGGGGCATGGCCCTGCTGCCAACCCTGATATGCCTTATAGGCCAGGCCGCCGATGAGAGCGATGCCGCCGAGGCTCGCGGCCGACGACGTGACGGACTTTCCGCCGCCGCGCGAGCCGAGCAGCAACCCGGCGAGGCCACCGGCCACGGCGCTGGCGATATTGCGCCCCTGAGCCGTGTTCAAATACTCACGCGCCTGCGTGACCAGATCGGCGCCGGCTTCCGTCACCGAGCCCGGTTGCGCGCCCTGCTTGCCGGTGAGCTGCCCCACGACGCTGCCAAGCAGGTCCGTGACGCCGTCGAAAGCGCTGGCCTGGGAAGCGGTGCCGGCGGAAGCGCCGTCCTCAGGGAATGCAGCGGAACCGGAAGGAGCGCGGGACGACGGGCCAGCTGCCGCCGAGCCGATGAGCGCATCAAGTAGCTTCTTTGCATCAAGCATGAATAGCTCCTGTGGTTAATGACATATTAACGTAAGAGGAGCCTGACCGTTGCACCAGTTATTTATTTTCTTGAGCGGAGCCGTGTTGTTAAGCCGGAGGCGAATGTCGTCACAATAATGTAAATCGCTTCAACATAAGCGTCGGCAGCACTTTCATATTTTGTCAATGACTTCAATGTCGTCCGTGAGCTGCAGGCGTTGCAGGCGGGCGTAGATGCCGCCGTGTGCCACAAGCTCTTCATGGGTGCCGCGCTCGACGATGCGGCCATGGTCCATCACCAGGATGAGGTCGGCGCGGCGCACCGTCGACAGCCGGTGGGCGATGACCAGCGTCGTGCGTCCCGCCGTGAGGCGGGCCAGTGCATCCTGCACCAGACGTTCGGCCTCGGCGTCGAGGGCGCTCGTCGCCTCGTCGAGCATCAGGATGGGCGCGTCCTTGAGAATGGCGCGCGCCAGCGACACGCGCTGGCGTTCACCACCCGACAGGCGCGAGCCGCCCGTGCCGACGCGCGTATCGTAGCCTTCCGGCAGAGCGGCAATGAAAGCGTGCGCCGCCGCCGCCCGCGCCGCCGCCTCGATCTCGGCCTGCGACGCGCCGGCCCTGCCGAAGCCGATGTTGGCGCGGATGGTATCGTCGAACAGCACGACCTCCTGGCTGACAACGGCGACGTGCGCGCGCAGGCTCGCCAGCGTGACGTCGCGCACGTCCTGCCCGTCGATCAGCACCGCGCCCTCCGACACGTCATAGAGACGCGGCACCAGCGCCATGAGGCTCGACTTGCCCGACCCCGACCGGCCAACGAGGGCCGTCATCTTGCCGGGCGGCAGGTCGACATCGATACCGTCGAGCGCGGTCACGTCATCGCGGTAGCGAAAGCGCAAGTCGCGAAACGACAGCGCGCCGGGGCCGGGCGTGAGCGGGCGCGCGCCGGGCCGGTCGACGATGGTGGGCGGCACGTCGAGAATGTCGTAGTAGCGGCGCAGCGCCGCCATGGCCTCCTGCACGATGGCGTTGAGGTTGCCGATGGAGCGCACCGGCTGGGCCGCCATCAGCAAAGCGGTGACGAACCCGGTGAACTCGCCGACCGTGCTGCGGCCTTCGACGATGCGCCAGCCGATGAGCACCAGCACCAGCGCCACCGCAACGCCGCCGCCGATCTCGAGCAGCGGATCGAGACGGCCACGGGCGTTGGCG
Organism: uncultured Chelatococcus sp.; assembly: GCA_937863995.1. Lineage (GTDB taxonomy): Bacteria > Pseudomonadota > Alphaproteobacteria > Rhizobiales > Beijerinckiaceae > Pseudochelatococcus. Next base: position 38,093 of record CALMIK010000096.1, on the reverse strand, counting down.
GCCTTGACCTTGAGATCGCGAACGGTCTCGAACGCCTGCGCCGCCCGCCCCTTCAGATAACCTTCGAGTCCGAAGACCTTGGCAACTCTTGCGCCAGCTAAGCTTTCCGACACCAGATTCGCCATCGCGCCCATTTCCTCCTGCGTCGAGGTGGCGACACGGCGCAGCTTCTTGCCCAGCCGCGCCACCGGCTGGGCGATGAAGGGCGCGACGAGACCGGCGACGAGCGTCAGCGTCGGATCGATCCACAACATGGCCCCGACCAGCGCCACGACGGTCGCGCCATCACGCAGCAGCACCGTGAAGAGGCGCGTGAGCGCTTCCTTGATATAGGCGAAATCGGTCGTGAAGCGCTGGGTCAGGGTGGCCGGGCTCTCGCGGCCGAGCTGGGCGAGGTCGGCGTCGATCAGGTGGGTGTAGAGCGCGGTTTGCATGTCGGCTTCGATGCGCGCGATCACCCGGTTGGTGAGCACGGTCTGGCCGAGCAGGGCAAACCCCTTGACGCTGGTGATGACGATGACGAACACTGGCGCCAGCATGACCGCGCTCGCATCGCGCGCCGTGAAGGCGTCATAGGCTTCCTTGATCAGGATGGGATAAAGCGCCGTCGTGGCGGCGATGACGGCGATCAGCACCAGCACGAGGCCGAGCGCCCTCCGGTGCGGGCGCACCCACTCCCGCCACAGGCGGCGAATGGTCGGAACCGTATCGCCGCGCCTGAACGCCGCCGGCAGCAGGTTGCCCAGCATCGACCGGCGATCGCGCGAGGCCGGCTTCACGGAAGAGTTGTCGGAGGAGTTGTCAGACACCTGGGATTCACCTTCGATGCGGTCCTGAAAGCACACAATCGTCAACGGGCGCCTTTTGGGCACCCGGCGATGCGCAAGGTTATATTCGCCGGCTCATCATTCGGGTTCGCCGGCGCGCAGCGCCCAGACGTGAGACGTCTTGATCTCGGTATCCTCGAGCGCCCGTGTCACCGGCACCTTGTAGGTGGCAAGCGCGGTCAGCCTCTCGCGCGGCAGATAGCTGCGGCCGGGGTCGCCGATCAGCACCGACGCGCCGCGCGCAATCAGTTGCTCAAGCCACGCCGTCACGGCAGCCGCGAGATCGCGCTCGTAGCAGATGTCTCCTGCAAGCACGACATCCCAGCCCTCGTCGACGCCGATCAGGTTCGCATGCCGGGGGATGACGTCCACGCCGTTCGTCACGGCATTGATGGCAATCGCCTCGATGGCGAAGCCGTCGATGTCGGCCGCCTCTACCTCGCGCGCACCGGCAAGGGCGGCGGCAATGGCGACGAGGCCGGAGCCGGACGCGAAATCCAGCACCCGCTTGCCGGCAACGACATGCGGATGGTCGAGCACGTAGCGCGCCAACGCCTGCCCGCCAGCCCAGGCAAAGGCCCAGAACGGCGGCGGCAGCCCGATCTGCCCCAGTTCTTCCTCGGTCTTCAGCCACAGCGCCGTTGCCTCGTCTGCAACGTGGAGCACGATTTCCGGCGCGTGCGGCGTGGCGATGCACCGCGTGTGCGTGCGGATGAATGCCGCTCGATCCGAGATCATGGCCCGGCGCTCCAATCCGCGCTCTTGCCGAGCAAACCGCGATAGAGGGTCTTGACCGTCTCCATCACATGGCGCTCGGTGAATCCTTCCTCGATGCGCCTGCGGGCGGCCAACCCCATCTCCCGCACTGCATCTGGATTATTTGCCAGCGAAACGAATGCCCGGGCAAGCGCCTCGGCATCTCCCGGCGGCACCAGAAATCCTTCCACGCCGTCGCGCACAAGGCGACGGCAACCCGGCACATCGGTGGTGACGATGGCGCGCCCGCTCGCCCCGGCTTCCAGCAAGGTGCGCGGCAAGCCCTCGCCGCCGCGCGAGGGCAGGCACGCGACGTCATGGCTGCGCCACACACCGGCGACATCCCGCGTCGGCCCCTGCCAGGTGACGCCGGGCAGCGCGCTCCAGCGGCGCAGCGTCTCTTCGGGGACAGCCCGGGGATTCGACGGGTCCGGCGCGCCGTAAAGCGACAGGCTGACCGCCGCGCCAGCCTTCCTCGCCAGCGACGTGGCCTCGACGGCAATGTCGATCCCCTTCGACCACAGCATGCGGGCGACCACGGCAACGCGCAGTTCGTCCCCCGGCTGCGCCGGCATGGCGGAAAACTGCGCCGGATCGACACCGGCGCCCCCCGCCAGCGCAACCCGGCTGCGGTCGTTCGGATCGAGCCCCAACGCGATGGCGTCATCCTCGTTCTCGAACAGGTAACGCGTGCGTGGCCCATCGAGCATCAAGCGCCGCAGGCCGCGCACAGCCAAGCGCGCTGCGCGGCCGACAAAATCCACGCGCGCGCCAAGGAAACCCAGACCGGTCAACGCGTGCACGGTGGCGACATCGCGCGGCGCGGCGAACCCGCCAAGCACAATGGCGCGCAAGGCGATGCAATGCAGGATATCGGGACGTTCCGTCCGCAGCACGCGGCGCAGCGCCAGCATCGTCCGCAGTATCGCGACCGGATTGAGACTTCGCCGCTCGGCCTCAAACGCAACGACCCGCGCGCCGGTGGCCTCGATCGCGGCACGGTGATCGCGCACGCGCGCCACCACCGTGACCCGCAGGCCAAGCTCGCGTGCCGCCCGCGCCATGGGCAAGAAGTGGGAGACGAAGAACCAGTCCTCGGTGACCAGAAACACGAGATGCGGCGCACCGGCTTCCCGCACGCCTCTCTCTTGCACGGCATGGTTCGGCAAACTCATGTCATTCCCGCTTCATCACGCCGTCGACAAGAAGCCCGGACCAAAAACTGGGCCGGAAGCGGGCTTTCAATTTATCCGGCTCATAACGTGTCTGCACCCAGGTGAGAAAATCCAGCCCTGCTGCTTCCCCCTCCTCGCGGTAAAGGTCGAAAAACGCATCAAGGATGCCGGTCTTCGCGAAGCGAAAGTGTCCATAGCGCAGCGACAATTGCCGCGACGCTTCATCGACGGATTTTCCTTCATGCAGGATGAGATAAAGCGCCGACATGAATCCAGCCCGGTCCGCGCCCGATTTGCAGTGTATCAGCACAGGATATTCAAGGGCGTCAAAAAACTCTTTAGCCGACGCAATTGTCTCTTTCGCCGGCGCCTCGCGTGAGCGCACGACGAACTCCGTCAGCGTCAGGCCATGGGCGGCGCATGCATCGCGCTCCAGCGGCCACGAACCATATTCGCGCCCGCCTCTAAGATTGACAATGGTGCGCACGCCGCTTTCAGCAATGCGGCCGATGTCAGCCGGCGAAGGCTGGGCCGCACGCCAGAACTTTTCAGTCACGCGATGGCGGTTGAGATAGATGGCGCGAAAAATGCCGTGATCGACGAACAGCATGTTCAGATGCGCCCTGAACCGGTCCCAACGCCCGATAATCGGCGCATCCCAGCGCTTGATCCGGGCCATGCGCCGGGCAAACCGGGTTTCGGGCTTCAGAAATCGATTGAACACGTTACTCCGGCATCTGCTATGGCGCCCCGCCGCCGGACCGGGATCACGCTGGCGCCACCCGATCGGCGCCGTCCGGCGCGGTCAAAACTCTCCGCAGGCCATGCGCGCCTTGAGCCTGCGCGCCCTTCCCGCTCGTCGCAACGGCATAGCAGGCCCCACGCCGGATCACAACTCGCGTGAAATTTTATTCATGTACGGGCCGTTGCAGGCTTTGCATCTTGTCGGGCGATACACGGCATTCTAGACTTCCCTTCATGAGCGAGGTGGTCATCAGCATCCGTGCCGCACGACCGTCAGATGCACAAGCGCTGGCGGCGGTCCATGATGCGTCGTGGCGAGAGGCTTACAGAGGCATCGTTCCGGGCGTTGCGCTGGAGCGGATGATCGCGTATCGCGGCCCGCGTTGGTGGCGGCGCACTTCCGGGCGCACCCGCAGCCTTATCGTTCTCGATCTCGGCAACCGCATAGCGGGCTATGCCAGCTTCGGCACCAGCCGCAGCCTGTCCCTGCCGCAGCAGGGTGAAATCGACGAGCTCTATCTCGATCCGGTTTTTCAGGGCCTCGGCCTCGGCACCCAGCTCTTCGCCACCGCCCGGCGTGATCTTTCCGCGCGCGGCTGCAAGGGCTTGCTGACGTGGGCGCTGCAGGACAACGAGCGCGCCTGCCGCTTCTACGAGCGTCTCGGCGGCAGGATCTCAACGCTGGAGACGATACGCATCGGCGAAAAGCCGCTTACCCGCGTGGCTTACGTCTTTCCCTGAGCATGCATGACAATACGTCATGCGGTTAGGTGGCCGGAGGGTGCTGAATTCACGCCCAAAAGCCAACTTTACTTTCTGCATTCATGCTGTAGAAAGACGCGCCGTCGATTGTCGGGATCGTGATCGTCACCGGGTTATTGTCCGCCCGTGATCCGCGGTTCTGCATCGACCCGTGACCGCGGTCCGCCGCGCCCAGCGCCGCTCTGGATGCGCGCGATGCGGCATCCTTCCATTCAGGAGTTCTCATCATGCGTCTAGAGGCTATTCCGATCGGCAAGAATCCCCCTCACGAAGTAAACGTCGTCATCGAGGTGCCGATCGGGGGGGAGCCGATCAAGTACGAGCTGGACAAGGAATCCGGCACGCTGTTCGTCGACCGCTTCCTCTACACGCCGATGCGCTATCCGGGCAACTACGGCTTCATTCCGCACACGCTTTCGGGCGACGGCGACCCGGCCGACGTGCTGGTCGTCAACACCCGCGCCCTGCTGCCCGGCTCGGTCATCTCGGTGCGCATTGTCGGCGTGCTGATCATGGAAGACGAAGCTGGCCAGGACGAGAAGCTCATCGCCGTCCCGTCGAGCAAGCTCACCCGCCGCTATGACCGCGTGCAGAACCACACGGATCTGCCCGAGATCACGCTGGAGCAGATCGAGCACTTCTTCGCTCACTACAAGGATCTCGAGAAGAACAAGTGGGTCAAGATCGTCCGCTGGGGCGATGCCGAAGAGGCCCGCACGCTGATTTCGGAAGCCATCGAGCGCGCCGAAGCAGAAAAGGCATAACGCCGATACCGGATCGTGCCATCGCTTCAGCGAGGGGATGGCACGATTTTTTTCGGTACGCGCCGCTGCAATAATGCGGCTTTCAATTCGATAATGATGCCAAAAATATTTTTTAATTCAATCTCTTAGAGATTTAATGGGCCCTTAAAGCATTTCGACGTTTCGTTGAAACGCAAAAATGCTTTAACTTTCTGAATTAACGCGTTTTCTTCACGCAAAGCGGCACACACTTTGCTTGAAAACGCTTTAGCCGCGCAGCCGCCGGCATAGACCATCGAGCTGCTCAAGCGTCTTGTAGCGCAAACGAACCTCACCGCCGTTCGATTTATGCGCAATCGACACCGACAATCCGAGAACTTCCTCCAACGCCTGCTCAAGCGCACGCGTGTCCGGATCTTTTTCTGCTTTCGCCCGCTGAGCGCCCACTGCACCGTCTGCTGCCGCGCTCGCTTCCCGCTGGGCAATTTTCTCCACGTCGCGGACTGTCAATCCCCGATCGATAATCTGATGCGCAACGTCTTCAGGGTTACTCACCGCGAGCAAGGCCCGCGCATGCCCCGCCGACAGCCGACCGTCATTGACCAATTGCTTGATCGAGTCCGGCAGCCGCGCCAGCCTCAGTGTGTTGGCAACATGGCTACGGCTCTTGCCGATGGCCTGGGCCAGGTCATTCTGGGAGTAGTTGAACTCGGCGATAAGCTGCTCATAGCCGGCAGCCTCTTCGAGTGGATTGAGGTCCGTGCGCTGCACGTTCTCGATAATGGCGATCTCAAGCGCAACGCGATCGTCAGCCTCTACGATAACGATCGGAACCTGATGCAGGTTAGCGCGCTGCGCGGCTCGCCAGCGCCGCTCACCGGCGATAATCTCATAAACGTCTGCAACGCCGCGCACGGAACGCACGACGATTGGCTGCAGCAATCCCCGCTCGCGAATTGAAGCAGCGAGATCATCGAGCAAATCGGCATCGAAAATCTTGCGGGGATTGCGCGGATTGGGGCGCAAGAACTCGATCGGCACCCGTTGGAGCCCCGCAGCTGCCGGCCGAGCCCCCTCGGCGAATTCACCGCCCCCGAATTCACCGCTGATATCGCCGATCAGCGCCGCCAGCCCGCGCCCCAATCGAGAACGGTTTACCTCATCTGCCATATCGCTCTCCATCAAAGGCGCGCGTCAAGCGGCACGCAGCACCCGTTCCCGCTGAATGATTTCGGAAGCCAACTTCAAATAGGCCTGCGAACCGGCGCATTTCAAATCATAGAGCAGCACCGGCTTACCGTGCGACGGCGCTTCCGACACACGCACATTCCGCGGGATAATCGTGTCGTAGACCTTGGCGCCCATGAACTGGCGCACATCGGCAACCACCTGATTGGAAAGATTGTTGCGCGGATCGAACATCGTCAGAACAATGCCGTGAATACCGAGACCCGGATTGAGCGACGCGCGCACTTGTTCCACCGTCTTCAGCAACTGGCTCAAGCCTTCGAGTGCGAAAAATTCGCACTGCAACGGCACAAGTACCGCGTTTGCAGCCGTCAGCGCATTGATGGTCAGCAGATTGAGCGATGGCGGGCAATCGATCAACACGTAGGTGAAACCGTTTGGCTGAATGTCGCGCCCGAGTTTGTCGATGGCGTTGCTGAGGCGGCGCACCCGGTCGCGGCTCGAGGCGATTTCCAGCTCAACGCCGAGCAAATCGAGCGTCGACGGCGCTACCGCTAATCCCGGAACTGATGTCTCCAGCAGCGCTTCTTCCAGCGTCGCCGTTCCAACCATGACATCGTATGTGGAGATTTTGCGGCTTTGACGATCGACGCCCAAACCGGTTGAGGCATTGCCCTGCGGGTCGAGATCGATGATGAGCACCCGCTCGCCGATTGCAGCAAGCGCCGTACCGAGGTTGATGGCCGTCGTGGTCTTGCCCACGCCGCCCTTTTGGTTAGCAAGAGCCAGAACGCGAATTCGGCCTGTGCTCGGCGCGCCCCTGGCTTCCAAAAGGTTGTCCACGTCAGTCATGGCTGGCATCGCCCTCGTGAAGCTCCCGAACAACGAGAATCCGGCTGCGTGGCTCGATTCTGCTCGGGTAAGTGTCCAAGTTGATTCTCCAGGATTTGGGCACCTGGGTCAATTCATGTTCCCAGTCTTGCCCTTTGGGAAACACGCCGATAGCGCCATTTCTCAACAAGTCTTTCGACATTCGCAACAGATCGGCGAGGGGGGCCAGCGCGCGGGCGGTCACCACCTCGATATTTTCACCGAGCAACGTGGGCACCACGTCCTCGATCCGCTTCTCGTGCACGGTCGCCCGCGCGCCGGTAGCACGGATGGCGTGGCGTAAGAACGCGCATTTGCGGCCATTGCTTTCGACAAGATCAATGGACCCGCCGCCTTGTTCAGCAAGCAATATGCCAATCACGATACCCGGAAAGCCCGCTCCCGACCCGAGGTCGAGCCAACGTCGCGCATCGGAAGCCACCTCGAACAGCTGTAGCGAGTCCGCGACATGACGGGTCCAGACATTATCCAACGTCGATGGTCCCACCAAATTCTTGACTTTTTGCCAACGGCGCAATTCCTGCACCAACACGCCGAGCCGCGCACCTGTTTCACGTGAAACGGCATAAGTCTTCGCCAGCGCTTCAATAGCAGCTCGCGTTTCTGCTTCGACCACACCTGTCACGCTGATATCACCTCATTCCGCAGGCTGTCTGACGCTTCATTGCTCCGCTTGCGGTTGTTCACATGCGCGGCAAGGATCGCCAGAGCAGCGGGCGTTATGCCCTCAATGCGCGCCGCTTGGCCAAGAGTCGCCGGACGCACGACCGATAACTTGTGCCGCAGTTCACCCGACAGCCCCGGCATGGCTTCGAAAACCATATCAGTCGGCAACGCAAGAGCCTCATCACGTCGAAAGGCGGCAATATCCTCAACCTGCCGGTCGAGATATACAGCGTAGACGGCGTCCGTCTCTAACCTTCCACGAAGCCACGCTGGCATGCCTGCAATTTCCGGCCATACCGATTGCAGATTTTCGGCCGTTATATCCGGATACGACAGCAATTGAAAAGCTGTCCGCCTTTGCCCATCGCGGTTAAGGGCAATACCGAAGCGGGCTGCCTCTGTCGGGGTCAGACTCCAGCTTTCGAGTCGCGTACGCCATTCAGTCAGCAATCTTTGACGCTCTTCATGAAGCGCGGCGCGCCGCCCGCCGACACAACCCCATGCGATGCCTTTGCCGGTCAGCCTGTCATCGGCATTGTCGACGCGCAAGCTAAGCCTGTACTCTGACCGCGAAGTAAACATGCGGTATGGTTCGCTCACGCCATGCGTAACCAGATCGTCGATCATCACGCCGATGTAGCCATCGGCACGGTCGAGAACCTGCCCGTCTTGCCCGCCAGCGCGGCAGGCCGCATTCATTCCGGCCATCAGGCCTTGAGCGCCGGCTTCCTCATACCCTGTCGTGCCGTTTATCTGCCCGGCCAGGAACAGCCCTTTGATAGCCTTAGTTTCAAGGGTGGGCTGAAGATGACGCGGATCGACAAAGTCGTATTCGATGGCATAACCTGGACGAAGAATTGTCACCTGCTCCAATCCCGGCATCGACCGGATAAACGCCTCCTGCACGTCTTGCGGCAAGGAGGTCGAGATGCCGTTGGGATAAACCGTGTGGTCGTCAAGTCCTTCCGGCTCGAGGAAAATCTGGTGGCTTTCGCGGTCGGCGAAGCGCACCACTTTGTCCTCGATCGACGGGCAATATCTGGGGCCCCTGCTTTCGATCACTCCGGCATATAGTGGTGAACGATGGATGTTCTCGCGGATGATCGCGTGTGTCCGCGCCGTCGTACGCGTAATACCACAAGCGATTTGCGGATTGGGCAGGCTCTCGGTCAGCAAGGAAAACGGTTCCGGGTCATCATCCCCCGGCTGCATTTCAAGCGAATTCCAGTCGATTGTGCGTCCGTCCAAACGGGCGGGTGTTCCGGTCTTAAGGCGTCCGAGCGACAGTCCGTGCCGCAGCAACGTCGCGGACAGGTGATCAGATGGTGCCTCGCCCATGCGACCGGCACGTATCTGCTTATCCCCGATGTGAATCAAGCCGCGCAAAAAGGTGCCAGTGGTCAAGACTGCTGCGCCCGTTGCGAACACACGCCCATCCACAAGGGTAACCGCCGCCAGACGACCTTGCTCGACCACAAGGTCAGCAGCTTCGCCTTCAATGACCCGAAGATTGTCGGTATTGCTGATCGCCGCCTGCACGGCCTGAGCATAAAGCTTGCGGTCAGCCTGCGCCCTTGGTCCGCGAACGGCAGGGCCCTTGCGACGGTTCAGAAGGCGGAATTGGATTCCGCCAAGGTCCGCAGCACGGGCCATCACACCGTCGAGCGCGTCAATTTCGCGAACGAGATGGCCTTTGCCCAAGCCGCCAATAGCTGGATTGCATGACATTGCGCCAATCGTGGCGAACTGATGCGTGATCAACGCAACCGACGCGCCGCATCGTGCGGCAGCCGCTGCGGCTTCAGTGCCCGCATGGCCTCCGCCGATGACGATAACATCATACCGCGCTTCAGACTGAATCATTATAACTGGTTCTTCAGATTTGACGTGTGTTCATGACGGAGTTTCGTAAGGTTTCGCGGCCGATGCATCTCGGATGCATTCTTCAATCCATGGATCGCAACAAGCAGCGAGAGCTTCATATATACGATCACGCCCGACAGAGGAATGGTGTATTTCCAGTGGCGCGCTCACAATCGTTTCACGTGAAACACCCCAAGGATTATTTGCCGATACAGAATCCCGAAAATAGCCGGTCGAGCATATCTTCCACATTCACTTTGCCAGTAATGCCTCCGAGGGAGCGCAACGCAAGCCGTAGGTCTTCCGCCACCAGTTCAGAATCAAATGCGATAGTCGACGCAAATGCAACCCGGTCAAGATGCCCCACCGTATCGGACAACGCCCGGCGGTGTCTTTCGCGCGTAATCAAGCCTGCATGGCTGGAGTGAACGCCAACCCGTTGTTGCACGGCGGCAAGTAACGCATCGATGCCTTCGCCGGTCACCGCGGAAATGGTGATGGTAGCTTCGTCCGATAGGGAAGGAGGAGCGATGTCGGCTTTGGTCCGCACCGCCACGATCCGGTGATCCATGGACGCAAGGTCCGGCATGATCATATCGTGTGAGCTATCGTCCGACGCACGCAATTGCAGGATCACATCGGCGTCGGTTGCACGCGCCAGCGCGCGGGCTACTCCTTCGCGTTCGATTGGGTCGTCGGTGTCTCGCAAACCAGCTGTATCGATAAAGGTTACAGGAATGCCGCCGAGATCGCACCGCACCTCGATGGCATCGCGCGTCGTGCCAGCCAGGGGAGAGACGATGGCGACGTCCCGGCCGGCGATGCGGTTGAGCAATGTCGATTTCCCCGCGTTCGGTGGCCCGACGATAGCAACCGCAAAGCCCTCGCGCAGGCGCTCCCCAGTCTTTGCACTCTCAAGCACCACTTTGATTTCCGCCTGCACCGCCAGAGCAGCATCGATACCCCGCTCGACCAGGCCATCGGGAATATCGCCCTCATCCGAAAAATCGAGAGAAGCCTCGATAAACGCCATCGCCTGCAAAAGACGTTCGCGCCAATCTTCCACGGCGTTGGCCAAGACACCTTCAAGCTGGCGCACGGCCTGCCGGCGCTGGGCTTCGGTTTCGGCATCGATCAGATCGGCAATGCCTTCGGCTGCCGTCAAATCGAGCTTGCCGTTCAGGAACGCCCGGCGTGAAAATTCGCCTGGCTCCGCCAGCCTGCATAAGCCGGTATCGATCAACGCCCGCACGACCGAGCTGACAACAGCCTGCCCTCCGTGGAGATGGAATTCGGCAGCGTCTTCGCCGGTAAAGCCCGCAGGCTCGGCAAAGAACAACACGAGCGCATGATCGAGCACGTCACCCCGCTCATCACGAACCGTGCGCAGACTTGCACGGCGCGCAGGAGGCACAGAGCCGCATAGAGCGGCAACGATCGCGCGCGTCGACGGTCCCGAGAGACGCACAACGGCAATGGCGGAACGTCCCGCTGCTGTCGCCAGCGCAACGATGGTATCGCTATTATGCGCCATCAGGCTCTCCCGTTGAGATGCTTCCGTGGTGACCAGAATATCCCAAAATCAAGGGCCCTTCGCGTTAGCGAAAGGCCCTCGGTCGATTTTGGTAATTCGTGATGCGCCGGTCGATGACAGCCACCGACCACTTGCACGAGCGCCGATCAGGTATTCATCGAATCGAAGAAATCGGCATTGCGGCGTGTCTGGCGCAGCTTGTCGAGCAGGAACTCCATCGCATCGACAGTGCCCATGGGATTGAGAATGCGGCGCAGCACGTAGGTCTTCTTGAGAATATCGGCGGGAACCAGCAGCTCTTCCTTGCGGGTACCCGAACGGGTGATGTCGAGGGCAGGGAACACGCGCTTGTCCGAAACCTTGCGATCCAGAATGATCTCGGAGTTGCCGGTGCCCTTGAATTCCTCGAAGATGACTTCGTCCATGCGGCTGCCGGTATCGATCAGCGCGGTGGCGATGATGGTCAACGAGCCGCCTTCCTCGATATTGCGCGCCGCGCCGAAGAAGCGCTTCGGGCGCTGCAGCGCGTTGGCATCCACACCACCGGTCAGCACCTTGCCCGAAGACGGCACGACGGTGTTATAGGCGCGCCCCAGGCGGGTGATGGAATCGAGCAGGATGACGACATCGCGCCCATGCTCGACAAGGCGCTTGGCCTTTTCGATCACCATCTCGGCAACCTGGACGTGACGGGTCGCCGGCTCGTCGAACGTCGACGAAATGACCTCGCCCTTCACCGAGCGCTGCATGTCGGTGACTTCTTCCGGGCGCTCGTCGATGAGCAGCACGATAAGATAGCACTCGGGATGATTCGTCGTGATCGACTGCGCCACGTTCTGCAGCAGCACCGTCTTGCCGGTGCGCGGCGGCGCCACGATGAGGGCGCGCTGACCCTTGCCGATGGGCGAAACGATATCGATGACGCGGGCCGAAAAGTCCTTCTTCGTCGGCTCTTCCGTCTCCAACCGCAGGCGCTCGTTGGGATAGAGCGGCGTCAGGTTGTCGAAATGAACCTTGTGACGGATCTTTTCGGGGTCTTCGAAATTGATCGTATTGACCTTCAGCAGCGCGAAGTAGCGCTCGCCGTCTTTGGGGCCACGGATGGTGCCTTCGACGGTATCGCCGGTGCGCAGGCCGAAGCGGCGGATCTGCGAAGGAGAAACGTAGATGTCGTCGGGACCGGCGAGGTAATTGGAGTCGGAAGAGCGCAGGAAGCCGAAGCCGTCCTGCAGAACCTCAACGACGCCTTCACCGATGATTTCGGTCTCGCTCGCGGCCAGTTGCTTGAGAATGGCGAACATCAGCTCCTGCTTGCGCATGATGCTGGCGTTCTCCACCGACAACTCCTCGGCGAAAGCCAGAAGCTCGGTCGGCGTCTTGGACTTGAGGTCCTGAAGCTTGATCTCCCGCATGGGGGAAAACTCTCGGTCTGTGCGGGCTGACAGCGCAACCCTTGGGGTAGATGTGATGAAGGGCAGGAACTGTGTCTGTCATGATACGAAATACACGACGACGACATGCGGCGGGGCTACAAGCACATGGCAAAACGCCCGCCAGCCTGCTATCAGGAAGGTGCGCAATACCTAACGGCTTTTTACGCCAATTTCAAGCCCAATCAGCAAAAATACGCTGGCCGACTCAAAATGGCTTCAACACCACCAGAATCACGATGGCGATCATCAGCAGCGTCGGCACCTCGTTGGCGATACGGTAAAAGCGTGACGAGCGCGTGCCTTTATCTGCGGCAAGCCGGCGCAATTCGCCGCCGAGAAAGCCGTGAAAACCCGACAGGATAAGGACCAGCAAAAGCTTGGTGTGCAGCCATCCCGACCGGATCCAGTCGCCTTCATAGACCAGAAGCAGGCCGAACACCCAGGTGGCAATCATCGCCGGGGTCATGATCGCCTTGTATAGCCGGCGCTCCATCACCTTGAAGGCGGCAATGCGGTCGGACCCAGGCTCCGCCTCGGCATGGTAGACGAAAAGGCGCGGCAGATAGAGCGACGCCGCCATCCACGCGATGACCGAGATAATGTGAAATGCCTTGAGCCAGTCATAAAGCATCGTTCGCCCCGGATCGTGCGGCCCGTGCGGCCATTGTCGTGCTGACGAGAATCGTCGCTGCCCGATGCACTCTTTCAAGTGAGCGGCCAAGCCGCAAGACCCGAGACTGAATCTTTTCAAAAAATTTGGTTTTTTTCATTATTATCAATAAGTTGACTTACCCGCGAACCAACCGGACAAGCTCTTCGACATGCGCTATCGGGGTTTGAGGCAGGATTCCGTGGCCGAGGTTGAACACATGCGGCCCGCTTCCCAATGCCTCGCGGATGGTGTTGACAGCACGCGCCAGCACGTCGCCGCCCGCAATCAGCGCCAGCGGATCGAGGTTGCCCTGCACCGGCCGAAGAGGCTGGATCGTCTCGCGGGCGCGCCACGGATCGATGGTCCAGTCGAGACCCACAGTATCGGCGATGCCGGAAGCCGCGAGTTCCTCAACCCCGGCTCCCGCACCCCGGGCAAAGACGATGATAGGAACACCGGGACGGCTGGCGCGCACGATATCGACGATACGGCTTATGGGCGCCAGCGACAGCTTTCTGAACAGCTCGGGCGGTAGCGCGCCGGCAAAACTTTCGAAAATCTGCACCGCCTGAGCACCCGCGTCGATCTGGTGCAGGAGATGGGCCGCTGTCGCCGTTACCAGGCGGTCGATGAGACTGTCGAAAAGCGCCGCGTGCTGGTAGGCGAAAAGCCGGGCAGGGGCCTGATCGGGCGTGCTCTTGCCGGCGATCATGTAGCTCGCGACGGTCCATGGAGCGCCGGCGAAGCCGATGAGCGTGACTTCGTGGGCGAGCGCAGCGCGCACGGCGGTCACCGTCTGATAGACTGGCGCCAGCCTGTCGGCGTCGAGTTCGGTGGCAAGGGCGGACAGTCCCTTTTCCGGCGTCAGCGGGTCGAGCCGCGGACCCTCTCCCTCGGCAAAGCTCACCTTCTGGCCCAGCGCATCGGGAACCACGAGGATATCGCTGAACAGGATTGCCGCGTCGAAGCCGAAACGGCGAATGGGTTGCAGCGTTACCTCGGCGGCCATTTCCGGATTGTAGCAAAGGTCGAGGAACGATCCTGCTTCAGTGCGCAGTGCGCGATACTCGGGGAGATAGCGTCCGGCCTGGCGCATCATCCAGAGGGGAGGGGTCGCCAGCGTTTCACCGGAGAGCACACGCAGCAAGGCAGGCTTCTCACGAATGCGTTCGTTACCGTCTCTATTACCCTTTATCGGATCTGCCACCACGATCCATCACTCCTGTCTTAAATCAAAGAATTTTCTTTTTATGGACTCTGTTGTTCTTGTTGGCCAGAGGATTGGGCCGCTCCAACGGCATCCACATGTCATCCCCAGATTCGCATCGCCGGGAAGCGGGCCAAACGACGCGGTTTCGAGGCGTTCCAGCTGGGGTCATTCGTTAACGATCCGTTAATATTTACCTTCTGTTAACGATTGGCGGCGGCGGCGATGGCCGATCGGTTGTCCACGTCGGTGAATCGAAGCAGGCGGATTCAGACCACATCGGAGGGCCTGTTGAGAAGATTCAGCTTCTCCCACAGGGGTGGCAAAGGGGGTGTGCGTTAACGATCCGTTATCCACGTCTATCGACTCCCCATTGGTGATTCTGTGGAGCCGATGCGAATGGCTCTTCCATGTTTCACGTGAATCCGGCATGCGGCCAAGAGAATCGCGGCGGAGAGAATCGGTGCCTGTCAGGCGCGACGGGAGGGGTTTTGCCGCGCGTCGGGCTTCGCAGTTGATCCGGTCGGTGGTAAACCGCAATATGGGCAACGGATGTGGGGGACGACGTGAATCGAAGCTATTTCCATCTGCATCTGGTGTCGGATTCGACCGGCGAGACCCTGCTGGCCGTGAGCCGTGCGGTCGCAGCGCAATATGAAGGCATCTCGGCGATAGAGCATGTCTACCCGCTGGTTCGCTCGCAGACGCAGCTCGAGCGGGCGCTCTCGGCCATCGGCGCCGAGCCGGGCATCGTGCTTTACACGCTCGTCAACGAGGAGCTTGCCGGCGAACTCGAGCGTGTGTGCGCCGCCGAGAGCATGCCTGTGTTGTCGGTGCTCGACCCGGTGGTCAATCTCTTTCAGTCCTATCTCGGCACGGAAACCATCGCCCGTCCCGGCGCGCAGCACACGCTGAACGCCGAGTATTTCAAACGCATCGATGCGATGAACTACACGCTCGCCCATGACGACGGGCAGACGGGAACCGATCTGGGCGCCGCAGATGTCATCCTGGTGGGGGTGAGCCGCACGTCGAAGACGCCGACCGCCATCTATCTGGCCAACCGCGGCATCAAGACGGCGAACGTGCCGCTGGTGCCGGGCTTGCCGTTGCCGGAAAGTCTGGGCGGTATGAAAAATCCGCTTGTCGTCGGGCTTGTCGCCAGCCCGGATCGCATCGTGCAGATTCGCCAGAACCGGCTGTTGAGCCTCAATGCGAACGACGATTCCGCTTATGTCGACCGGGATGCGGTGGCAGCGGAGATCGCGGAGTCGCGAAAACTGTGCGCCCGCTACGATTGGCCGGTGATCGACGTCACCCGGCGATCGATCGAGGAGACGGCGGCCGCTATTATGGAGTTGCTGGGCGCGCATCGCCTGAAACTCGTCGATCTCTAACGCGGGGAATTGCCGATGACGGAACCGAAGCCGCCGCCGCTGTGGATTGCGCCCCAGCCGCTCATTCTTGCTTCCACGAGCAAAACCCGCCGGGCGATGGTCGAGGCTGCCGGCATCTTCGCCGAGACGCGCCAACCGGGCGTCGACGAGCGCGCCATCGAGGCGGGGTTTCACAGCTCCGGCGCGCCGGTCGAGGATCTTGCGCTGTTGCTTGCACGTGAAAAGGCGCTGGCTGTGAGCGGTCGCGAGCCCGGCCGGCTTGTGCTCGGCGCCGATCAGACGCTCGAATGCGAGGGCGAGCAGTTCCATAAGCCGGCGGACCCTGAAAGCGCCCGCGCGCAGATCGCAGCGCTCGCTGGCCGCACCCACCATCTGCATTCGGCTGCCGCACTTGCGATTGACGGCGTCGTGGTGTTCGAAACCGTCGCCACCGCTGACCTGACCGTGCGGCCGCTCGACGAGGCGTTCATCGCCCGTTACGTCGAGGCGGTGGGTGACGCGGTGCTCACAAGCGTCGGCGGATATCAGGTCGAGGGCATCGGTATCCAGCTTTTCTCGCGCATCGTTGGCGATCACTTTACCATCCTGGGCCTGCCGCTGCTGCCGCTGCTGGCATTCCTGCGGGCGGAAAACTACCTGGCAGCATAGGACGATCCGATGCCGAACATTTCCGACCAAGCCGCGCCAGCGGCGTGCATCATCGGCTACCCCGTGGGACACAGCCGGTCGCCGCTGATCCATAATTTCTGGCTGCGTGAGTACGATCTTCCGGGCCGTTATGCGTTCGCCGAGACGGCGCCGGAGGATTTGCAGGCCTTCGTTGGCGCGCTGCGTGACAACGGTTTCACCGGGGGCAACGTCACGATCCCCCACAAGGAAGCGGCTTTTCGGCTTGCGGGGCGTTTGACCGCCACGGCTGCGGCGCTCAATGCCGTCAACACGCTTTGGTTCGATGGCGATGTGCTGTGGGGCGACAACACCGATGTGGAGGGCTTTCTGGCCAATCTCGACGCCGGCGCTCCGGGCTGGGACGGGGAAACGCGCGTGGCCACGGTGCTGGGCGCGGGTGGCGCCGCTCGGGCCATCGTCTATGGCCTGCTGCGCCGGGGCGTCAGCCGCGTCGTCATCGTCAACCGCACGGTCGAGCGCGCTCAGGCCATCGCCGATCACTTCGCGCCGGAATTCGGACACGAACGCGTCGCGGCCGCAGGGTGGGCGGATCTCTCCGCTCATCTGCCCACGAGCGGCCTCGTGGTCAACACCACCTCGCTCGGCATGCATGGCCAGCCTCCGCTTTCCATCGATCTTGGCGCGTTGCCGGCCACGGCGGTGGTGACGGATGCGGTCTACGTGCCGCTGGTCACGCCGATCCTGCATGCGGCGGCGGCGAGAGGCCTGCGCACCGTGGGCGGCCTCGGCATGCTGCTGCATCAGGCGGTGCCGGGCTTCGAGCGCTGGTTCGGCCGCCGCCCGGTGGTGACGGACGCGCTGCGCACCTACATCGAAGCGGATATTCTGAAACAGCATCCGGAGGCGGCGGGATGACATTCGTGCTGGGGTTGACCGGGTCGATTGGCATGGGCAAGTCGACCTCGGCGGGTTTCTTCCGCAAGGCCGGCGTGCCGGTCTACGATTCCGATGCCGCCGTCCATGCCCTTTATGCCGGCAGGGCCGCACCGCTGGTCGAGGCCGCGTTTCCGGGTGTCGTGGTTGACGGTGCCGTCGACCGCCAGCGTCTCGGCGAGCGTGTTCTTGGCGACGGGCAGGCGCTGGCGCGGCTGGAGGCCATCGTGCACCCGCTGGTGCGCGAGGAGGAGAAAGCCTTCCTCGATGAGGCGCGCCGCAATGGCGCGCCGCTCGTCGTACTGGACATTCCGCTGCTGTTCGAGACCGGCGCCGAGGCGCGGTGCGATGCGGTGGTGGTGGTGTCCGCGCCGGCGGAGGTGCAGCGCGCGCGCGTGCTGGCGCGGCCCGGCATGACGGTGGAACGGTTCGAGCGGATTCACGTGAAACAACTGCCCGATGCCGAGAAACGCCGCCGGGCGGATTTTGTCGTGGACAGCTCGAAGGGACTCGATGAAGCCGAGGCGCAGGTGCGCGATATTATCGCCGCTGTCGCCGGCCGTTCGGGTCGCGCCGCGCCGTAAAGCGCATCGTTCGGGTCTCAATTCAGGTTTCAGGCCGTGTCTTCATCTGCATCATCGTCTTCGTCCGGAGCCAACGTGCGCGAGGTCGTTTTCGACACGGAAACCACCGGTGTCGATCCCGCTACCGGCGACCGTGTGGTCGAGATCGGTTGCGTCGAGCTGATCAACACGGTGCCGACGGGCCGCACGTTCCACGCCTACATCAACCCGCAGCGGCCCATGAGCGAGGGCGCGTTCAAGGTTCACGGCCTCTCGGACGCGTTCCTGTCCGACAAACCGGTGTTCGCAAAGGTGGTGGAGGGTTTTCGCGCCTTCATCGGCGATTCGCCGCTCGTCGCGCACAACATCAGCTTCGATGCGATGTTCATCAACGCCGAGTTCAAGCGTCTCGAAATCGCGCCGCTGGCGTCGGAGAGGCTGGTCGACACGCTGATTCTGGCCCGGCGCAAGCACCCCGGCGCGCCCAACAACCTCGATGCGCTGTGCGCCCGCTACAACATCGACAACGCGAAGCGCACCAAGCATGGCGCATTGCTCGACGCGGAAATTCTGGCGGAAGTCTATATCGAACTGCTGGGCGGACGGCAGGCCGATCTCGGCCTGAGCATCCTGCCCTCAGCGGCGGTTGGCAGTGGCGGTAAACGTGTTGCCGCCGCAACCCGGCCTGCGCCTCTCGCGTCGCGGCTCACCGATGCCGAGCGCGCGGCCCACGCGGCGCTGGTGGACAGTCTCGGCGCGGGCAGCGTCTGGAAGACATTCAGCGGGTAAGGCGTTTCGACGTTTCACCGAAACACAAAAAAGAAGCGCCGGGGATGATCGGTCATACCCGGCGCTTCTCATGTCATACCGTCGAATTTCAGGAGACGGTGGCGTTGGCCTGTTCCGCCTGCAGCTCGGCGACCTTCTGGCGGTAGAGCGCGGTGAAGTCGATCGGATCGATGAACAGGGGCGGGAAGCCGCCGTTGCGAACCGCGTCGGCGATGATCTGGCGCGCGAAGGGGAACAGCAGGCGCGGGAACTCGATCATCACCGTGGGATGAATGTGCTCCTGCGGCACGTTGCGCAGGCGGAAGACGCCGCCGTACACCAGCTCGAACGCGAACAGCAGCTCGTCATCGACAGTCGCCTTGCCCTCGAGCGTCAGGTCGACAACATAGTCTTCCTCGCCGATCTGGTTGCCGCCGACGTTGACCTGGATCGAGATCTCCGGCGACTTTTCCTGCGGCGCGAGCGAGCGGGGCGCGTTAGGGTTCTCGAAGGAGAAATCCTTGATGTACTGCGCAAGAGCGTTGAGGATCGGCCCTTCGCTGGTCTGGTTGATGTCTGCTGCGTCGGTCATTCGAATTTCTCCGATGGCTTCGAAAAAAGGCGGCCGGAGGCCGGGCACCGTTCAATAGACGTGTGGACTTTTATAATTGTGAACGCAAGCCGCATATGCGGATCACCGCGCGCAATATCGGCCCTTCGCCGTGCGTTTTCCCCGATTTCCGCTGCTTGCGGCACCGGGGCCGGGCGGAACCGTAAAAACCATGCTAGAATCCGTTGTCCATCGGGGGGAACTTCTCCTCCGCCAGCAACCGGCTTAGCTCCAAAGAGTGCTTTTATCGGAAGATGATGCAACGCATTCTTGTTCGGACGGAACGTGGATGTTACCAGCAAAGGCCACCATATAGCCTTATGATCCGGATGGCATGATACTGGGTCGGCGCGGATGGAGCGGGCTTCCCGCGGGAGCCGTTCTCCGGGCAACGAGGTCAAGGAAGAGAGACGACAGGGACATGCAGGACAGTTTTGATATTGTGACCATCGTGTTTCTGTGCCTCGCGGTGTTCGTGATCTGGCGCCTGCGCTCGGTGCTGGGCCAACGCACGGGCAACGAGCGCCCGCCCTTCGACCCCTTCGCCAGGCGCGAGCGGGACGGAAAACCCGGTGACGCGCCCGGCACCCCCGCCGGCGCCGGACCAAACGGCCAGTCCGCCGCCCAGAACAGCGAACACACGGCGGACGACAACGTCGTGCGCCTGCCGGGACCCGCGAACGACACCCACGCTCCCGATCGCGCCGATCCGGAGCGCTGGAAGGGTTTCGCGGAATCGGGATCGCCGGTCGCGCGCGGGCTCGATGCGATCGTCGCGGCCGAGCCATCCTTCGACGCGCGGACTTTTCGCGAGGGCGCGAAGGGCGCTTACGAGCTGATCGTCACGGCGTTTGCGCAGGGCGATCGCAAGACGCTGAAAGGCCTGCTCTCGCGCGAGGTGTTTGAGGGCTTCGAGCGCGCCATCAGTGAGCGCGAGCAGCGCGGCGAGGTCGTCAACACCACGTTCGTGTCCGTCGATATCGCCGATTTCGTCGTGGTCGACCTGCAGGGCCTGCTGGCGCAGATCACTGTGCGCTTCACCTCGAAGCTGATCACGGCGACCTACGACGTGGACGGCAAGGTCATCGACGGCGCGCCGGATGCGGTGGTCGACGTCACCGACACCTGGACGTTCTCGCGCACCCTGCGCAGCCGGGATCCGAACTGGCTGCTCATTGCCACCGAATCGGGCAGTTAATCGCCATGGCGCGGGGTGGGGCGCGCGCCGGCGCGCGTTTGCCCCGTTCCTTTTGCCGGCTTCGGGGACTGTTTCATCTCTGCGTCATCGTGCTGGCCATGCAAACACCCTCATCCCCATCCCATGCCCGGCCGCAGCAGGCGCCGCGGGGCGCGCCCGAGATCGCGGGCGCGGCGCTCGAGCCCATGCCCTTTTCGGCGCTGTCTGGCTGGGCGGCGGACGATCACGCCGCCGCCTTCGCTGCTTTCCGCCTGACTTGCGTCGGCGTTGTTTCCGGTGAAAGCGGGCTGCGGCAGGGCGTTGCGCCTTCTGCCGCGCTGACCGCAGTTTGCCAGGCAGCTATCGCTATGCCCGAAGACACGCCGGCGCGCGAGACGCGGGCTTTCTTCGAGCGCCACTTTCAGCCCCATCGCGTGCGGCCCCACGACAGTGAGGGCTTCCTCACCGGCTATTTCGAGCCGGAGTTCAGTGGCGCGCTTTCGCTCACCGCCCGTCATGACACGCCGCTGTTGGCGCGCCCAAACGATCTCGTTACGCTGGCGGACGGCGAGACCGTGCCCGGCCTCGATCCGGCCCTGCGCGGGGCGCGCCGCGTCGAGACGGCGACGGGCGTGCGCTTCGAACCCTACGCCGACCGCGCCGCTATCGAGGATGGCGCGCTCGGTGACGATGCGCGGGCGCTGGTCTATCTCGAGCGTGTCGACGCCTTCATGGCGCATGTGCAGGGCTCGGTGCGGGTGCGCATATCAGAAGGGCAGGGAGCGGGGCCGCTAGGGGAAACGGCGCGTCGCTACGCCTACGCGGGCCGGAACGGTCACGCCTATACCGGCATCGCCCGCCTTTTGGTGACGGAGCGGGGGTTCGCGCCTGCCGATCTGACGGCGCCCCGCCTCGTCGCATGGCTGCGTGACAACCCCGAAGAGGCGCGGCTGCTGATGCGCCGCAACCGCTCCTACATCTTCTTTCGCGAAGCCGACGAGCTTCTGCCCCACCACGGCCCGCTCGGCGGCGCGTCGGTTCAGTTGACGCCCGGCCGCTCGCTGGCCATCGACCGGGCCATCTGGCCCTATGGCCTTCCTGTCTGGATCGAGGCGAAGCTGCCCGTCGCGCAGGATGAACCGGCGCAGGTGTGGCAACGCCTGATGATCGCTCAGGACACCGGATCGGCCATCGTCGGTCCGGCGCGCGCCGATATCTTCTTCGGCTCGGGCTCTGCGGCGGGTGAGCAGGCCGGAATCGTGCGGCACGCAGCGGAAAAGTTCGTGGTGCTGCTGCCCGTCTCGCCGGGGCGCGGGACATGAAACGGCGGCACGGCAGATCGTTGTCGTCGGAGGAGGCGGCGCTATGGCGTTTCGTCACCCGCAGCGTGAAGCCGCTGCCCGGGCACGACCCGCCACCCGATCCCGCCCCTCGCGCGCCCGCTATGGTCGCGGAAGAGAAAAAGCCCGCTCCGGAGCGGGCGCCCGCGCCGCGTCACGTGGAGAAGCGGCCTCCCGCGCCGCCGCCGCTTGTGCCGCTGGAACGGCGCCAGCTGCGCGACCTGCGCCGGGGCGTGAAGCAGATCGACGCCCGTATCGATCTGCACGGCATGCGCCAGGCCGAGGCGCACCACGTCCTCAACGCCTTCCTGCGCCGGGCGCAGTCGCAGGGCGCGCGGGTCGTGCTCGTCGTTACCGGCAAAGGCGGCACGCTCAAGGATGAGGCGATCAACGAAGACGTTTTCATCCGTGCCGATCCCTTCAGCGAGCGCGGCGTGCTGCGACGATTGACGCCGCACTGGCTCGACCTGCCCGAGATGCGGCCCGTGGTGGCGGGCTATTCGCGCGCCAGCCGAGAGCACGGCGGAGACGGCGCGTTGTATGTCAGGCTGCGCCGGCTGGCCGGGGGGAGGGGCGGATGACGCCGTTCGGCCTGCACATGCGCAAGCTCCGGCAGGAACGCGGGGTGACGCAAAAGGACATGGCGCAGGCGTTGCGCGTGTCGAGCGCCTATCTCTCCGCGCTGGAACATGGCCGGCGCGGCAAGCCGACATGGGCGATGATCCAGTCCATCCTGAACTACTTCAACCTGATCTGGGACGAGGCCGACGCCCTGGTGCGGCTCGCCGATGTGTCCGACCCGCGGGTGACAATCGACACCGCCGGCCTGAGCCCGAAAGCGACCATGCTCGCCAACCGTCTGGCGGAAGACATCGCCGGACTCGACGACGACCGCCTCGACGCCATGATCGGCCTGCTCGACACGCGCCGCTGACGGCGTATTCCCGAGCGATCACGCGAGGCCGCGCGCAATGGCCTGGCGCGCCCTGTGCGCCACGATCAAACCCGCCAGCATGGCGAGCGCGAAGACCCAGCCCGATACCGCTCCTGCCATGATGCCCGACAACAGCGTGCCGATGGAGCAACCGAGCGCGACCATCGCTCCCCAGCCGAGCAGGAACCCGCCCGCGAGTCCGCGCCCCACCTGCGAGAGAGTGGGCAGCGTCGGTCGGAATTGCCCGGCGATCAGGCTCGCGGCGAAGGCCGAAACGATCATGCCGGCGACGAACAGGCCGTTCGGCGACAGCAGCGCCTCCTGTGCGATTGCCGCGCATCCGCGCAGCCTGTCGAGGCCGTTGAGGTGGCTCGGCACGAAGCCGAGATACTCGCCGAGCTGCCGGCCCCGGCCGCCGAGATCGGCGGTGACGCCAAGCGGCGCCACCCGCAGATAGCTCGCCGTGCCAATAGTCGCAACCGCGACGCCGCCGATCCAGCCCGGCCACCGGTTTAGGAACACGGCCCGGAAGGGGGCGGGCCGGCGTGGTGTGTCCACCGGCGGTTCCGGCATGGCCCGGCGCAGCAGCCACAGCGCCAGCGCGCCGAGCGCGAGGAAGCCTGCGGCGAGCGATCCGCCATAGCCCAGATGATTCGGAAGCCAGACGACCGGCGCATCGATGATGGCGAGTGTGTAGAGATCGTTCCAGGTGGCATAGCCCGCGGCAAAGCCGAGCACCGTGCCGATGAGCGCGAACGGAGCGGTGGGCGAGCCTTCGCCAAGGCGATAGAGATGCGCGCTGACGCAGGAGCCGGAAATCGCCATGCCGGCGCCGAAAGCGAGGCCACCCGCGACCAGCACCCAACTCACCGGGCCGATGAAGGCATCGGGCGCCAGCCGTCCCGTCGCGGGATCGGGCAGCCATGAGCCGAAAACCACGGTGTAGCCGGCGATGCCCGCCGCCAGCGCGGCCAGAATGCCGAGCACGCCGTCCGCTTTGCCGTCGTCGATGAAGTCGCGGATGGCGCAGAAGAAACAGAAACGCGCCCGTTGCAGCACGAAGCCGAACAGCGCGCCGAGAACGAGGGAGGTGGTGAGCGGATCGGCGCCCGATCCGTCTCCCGCCAGCGTATGCGCTGCGGCGGCGAGCGCGCAAAACAGCGCAACGCCAAGCGCCGTCTCCACCCACTGCCTGCCGGAATAGGAAAGACGGCGGGATGGTTCCGCCGTCTCGCTAGTCGTTTGTGTCATGTCTTCCCATTGGTCATGTCTTGCCACCGTCGGTCAGCGCTTCCGACAGGACGAGGATGTCACTTGACGCCCCAGACCGTACCGGCGGTATTGACGATCGGCAGGCCGACGGTGTTGCCGTACTCGGTCCACGAACCGTCGTAGTTGCGGACATCGTAGCCCAGAATGCGGGTCAGCAGGAACCAGGTGTGGCTGGAACGCTCGCCGATGCGGCAATAGACGATGATCGGCTTGGAGCCGTCGATGCCGGCGTCGCTGTAGAGCTTCTTCAGTTCCTCGGGGCTCTTGAAGGTGCCGTCCTCGGCGACTGCCTTGCTCCAGGTTACGTTGATGGCGCCGGGAACGTGGCCGGCGCGCACCGCGAGCTCGGACGAGCCGGGGGCGGAGAACAGCTTGCCGGAATATTCATCGGCGGAGCGGATGTCGACCAGCACGGCGTTGTTCTTGCCTTCGACGACTTCAAGCACGTCCGTCAGGCGCGCGCGCAGCTTGGTGTCGGCCTGCGGCAGCTCGATGGCGCTCGCCGCGACTGTCGCTGCGCGGGTTGAGAACGGGCGCTTCTCGGCTTCCCACTTCTTGCGGCCGCCGTCGAGCAGCTTCACCTCGATGCCGTAGGTATCGAACACCCACGCGCCCCAGGCGGCGAACCAGTTATTGTTGTCGCCATAGAGGATGACGGTCTTGTCCTTGTCGATGCCGAGCTTGCGCACGAGCCCCTGGAATTGTTCCCGCGTGGCGATGTCGCGGCGGACGGTGTCGACGAGATCGGTGTGCCAGACGACGTTCTGCGCGCCCTGGATGTGGCCGCGCTCGAAAAGGCCTGGCTCCACGCTGACCTCGACGAGGC
Organism: uncultured Chelatococcus sp.; assembly: GCA_937863995.1. Lineage (GTDB taxonomy): Bacteria > Pseudomonadota > Alphaproteobacteria > Rhizobiales > Beijerinckiaceae > Pseudochelatococcus. The sequence goes on along the minus strand of CALMIK010000096.1, from coordinate 13,202 downwards.
GCAGGCTCGGGTTCTCGATGTTCTTCTCCAGCCACTCGGTGGAAACCAGCGGCCCTTGCGGAATTTCCGCCTTCGCCGGAACGACGGCGGCAGCGGCGGTCAGCAGCAGCGCGAACGCTCCCGACGACACGAGAGAAACGACGGACTTCATATCACCCTCCATAGCCCGCGCGCCGTGTGACACGGTGCGCGCCCCCAAAAGTGTCGGCAAAATTTCAATCATGCGCATAATTCAAGGGTGATGATCACTTATTCCATTTATTATGTCAAATAAGTATAATAACATACTGAAGATGTAAAATAGCGATCCCGAGCCCATGGAATGATGCTCAAGCGATTGAGATAGTGAAATTTTTATGCGGATATCCGTCAGGATCACGTTTGCGTGTCCAGCCATCACCCTTTCATTGGGGCATGGGACGCGGCGCGCCGATACGCGCTCATGTCATGCGGCGCTCCGTGCGCGCCATCGCGCGGCGCTGAAAGCGTTTTCTTGATGCAAAGTGTGGTTCACTCTGCCGGAATACGCCTCAAAGAGCGTTGAGACTGGACTTCAGCTTGTCGAGCAGGCGATAGAGCGACACTTCCTCGTCGAGGCTGAAATCATCGAGCGCTTCCGCGTAAAAGACCGAGATTGCGACTTGCATCTCCGTCCATACCTCATTGCCGGCGGCCGTGAGCACGACCCGGCGGCTGCGGGCGTCGTCCGCGTCCTTCACGCGCTCGATCCAGCCGCGCTTTTCGAGGCGATCGAGAACGGGCGTCAGATTTTGCCGGCTCACGAGCAGGAAGGCGATAAGGTCTTTCACCGTCATGCCGCGTTGTTTCGGATCCGGCCGCGCCAGCGCGCCGAGCACGGCCCATTGCTGGGTGGTGCTGTTGAAATCCTCGATGAAACGCGCACCTACCTTGTGCATGAGGTTGGCGCATTGATAAAGGCGGAAGAAGACACGGTGGGCGACATCGAGCCGCGCAAGCTGCTCCCCCCTTGGTTCATCCCTTGGCTCGCCCCTGGCTTCCCCTCTGGGCTCGGCCGGAAAGGACGTCATGTCTCTGAGAGAACTGTCCACCATGAATTTCCCCCGTAAAGTTATATCAATATATTGCCTTTTTATTGGGTAAGTCAGATGGTTATTATATCATACGTTTGATAGAAGCGGTAATCGCGTTCTCGAATTGTCATAAATGCACGCTGGCGTTTTGCGCCTGCGAGCCTGTGAGAGCCCCCGTTCTGTCGAACGGAACCATCCAGCCGATAAATAGCCGTTCGAGATCAGCCTGTTGAGGCATTCCGGCGTTTGTCTGAAAGCGCTTCAGCGCGCAGCGCAAGAAGAGCCGTCGCCCGGGCATGCGCGATGCAGGGGCAATGGCGGCTCAGCATGCAGGAAAAAATCGCGCGGCCTCAATCCCAGAAGGCGGGGATAGCGGGGGCGAGGTGCGGGCCGATTCGCACCGGCGCGACCCGCAGGGCAAGCCCGGTGGCGTCGTCCGTTTCCACGGCGATGCCCGAGAGAGTGCCGGGGCCGTCCGCCGTCTCCAGGCGCTGGCCGGGTGTCTTTTCGATGAAACGGCGCACCGGTTCCTCCGGCCGCATGCCGAGCACCGAATCGTAGTCGCCGCACATGCCCGCATCGCTCTGGTAGGCGGTGCCGCCGGACAGGATGCGCTCGTCGGCGGTCGGCACATGGGTATGTGTGCCGACGACGAGGCTCACCCGTCCGTCAAGGTGGCGCGCCGCGGCCTGCTTCTCGCTCGTCGCCTCGGCATGAAAATCGACGATGGCCGCATCCACCACCTGCCCGAGCGGGCATTCCGCCACGGCGCGGTCGATGGCCGCGAACGGGTCGTCGAGCGCGTCCATGAAAATGCGGCCCATGGCATTCACCACCAGCACGCTGTTGCCTTTCGCGGTCTGCACCACGGTCGCGCCGCGTCCCGGCGTACCGGGTGGATAGTTGATGGGGCGCAGCAGCCGCGGCTGGCGCTCGATGAACACCAGCGCCTCGCGCTGATCGAAGGAGTGATTTCCCAGCGTCACCGCATCCGCGCCGGCATCGAGCAGTTCGTTGCAGATCGCCTCGGTGATGCCGAAGCCGCCGGCGGCGTTCTCGCCGTTCACGACGACGACGTCGAGATCCCAGCGGCTGCGCAGGCCCGGCAGCTGCTCCGTGACGGCGACACGCCCGGACCGGCCCACGACATCTCCCAGAAACAGCAGACGCATCATCTTTCCTTCGGATCAGCCTGTCGAACGGACGGCGGCATTGTTTACAATGATCGATTGCAACGGCGTGACGATGGCGTCAAGCGGCTGGTCGTGCGGTTCGCGGGGAATGGCGTCGAAAAGCTGCGCGTCATATCCAATGCCGACGATGAAGGGCCGCTCTCCGTCCGTCCTTTCCCGCGTCAGTCGTGCGATGGCGCCATCGTAATGGCCCTGGCCGTAGCCGAGCCGGTTGCCGGCGAGATCGAAGGCCGCCAGCGGCAGCAGCAGGACATCGGGCGCGCGTTCGGGGCTGTCGGGGGCAGGGCCGAGGGTTCCGAATCCGGCCTTTTCGAGAGCGGCCGCCTCGTCCCAGCGACGGAACACCAGGCCACCGGGCGTCACCACGGGCAGGGCGAGATCGGCGCCGCGCGCCGCAAGCGCGCGCATGAGCGGGCGGGGATCGAGTTCGCTGCGGATAGGCCAGTAGCCGGCGACAATGCCGGACGACATGCGGCTGGCCAACATCGATGCCGCCAGCGCCTGTTGCGCCACGGCGGCAGCGGCCGCTTCGGCAGCGCCCGGCATGGCGGCTGCGAGATCGCGCGCCGCGAGAGCCGCCTTGCGCAGTTCCGCCTTGCGGGCCGCGGGCGGCAAACCCTCGATGGTCATGTATCGCTCGTGCTGGGAAAAGGGTGCGGGTCCACGATGGCCGTTGGAGAATGATCCCGGGAACCTACAACGTAGGTGGGCGCCGTGTGCCTGGGTCCTCGGACCCGGACAGGGACAGCTCCCTTGGGATCAATAAGGCCCCGGGGAAAACGACTCCTGACGAACCTCGCAGAGCCCGCATACGGAATTTAGGCCTTCGCCAGATAAATATCCAGCCCCTTCTACGACAGATGTTCGCAGCCCCTCGTGCTGCCGCGGGCCTTACCGCGGCCCCAAAGTCGGCTTATATGGCAACTCAGCCATATGAACTCGTCGCGAACTCATCGGTCGTGTCCGGGGGCAGCGCTGTGGAGACGGCCATGGAAAGCGTGCATCTGGAATCGATTGACGACGATTTGGCGGCGCTGCGCGACTGGCTGCTGACGGATGCGCGCCTGAAAACCGATATCAGGCACATCATCACCGGGCTCGGTGTGCGCCTCAACGCCTCCGGCGTTCCCGTCGACAGGCTGACCTTTGCCGCCCAGGCGCTGCATGCGGAGCATGTGGCGTTCTCCAGCACCTGGGTGCGCGGCGAGGAAAACATGCAGCAATTACAGGCGCATGGATTTGAATCAATCGCCGATTATCAGAAAAGCACGATCCGCGCCGCTCACGAAAGCCGCGCGCCGCTGTTCCTCTGGCTGCCGGACGTTCCCGCTGACCGCTACACGCTGATCCCTGAGCTCAAGCACGACGGCTACATCCATTATCTCTGCTTTCCGGCATTTTTCGGCAACGGCCACAGCAACGCGCTGACCTGCGCCACGCGGGAACCGGCAGGCTTCTCACAGCGCGCCATCGCGCTTCTCGAGGCGCTGATGCCCACGCTGGTGGCTGTGCTCGAGATTCTCAGCAGCTACAAAGCGCTCGATGAGGTGTTGCGCATCTATGTCGGCAACGAGCCGCATCACGCAATCCTCGCTGGTCACATCGGCCGTGGGCAGGTCAGCCGCATCCGCTCCGCCATTCTGTTCGCCGACATGCGCAACTATACCCGCATCACCTCGGCCATGGACCCGGAAGGGGCGGTGGCGCTGCTCAACCGCTATTTCGATTGCCTCGTGCCGCCGATAGAGGCAGAGGGCGGCGAAGTGCTGAAATACATGGGGGACGGCCTGCTCGCCATATTCCGCGACCGTAGCGACGATACCGGGGCGGCGGCGCAGGCTGCTCTCGCGGCGGCGAGTGCGGCGCTTGCCCACATCCATCGCATCGAGGCTGCTGACGTTCGAGGCGGGATCCAGGCGGGCATCGCACTGCATCACGGCGAGGCGGCCTACGGCAACGTCGGCTCAGGCGCGCGGCTCGATTTCACGGTGGTGGGGCGCGACGTCAATCTCACCAGCCGCCTGGCGCAACTCAACAAGGTGCTGGGCGAGCCGCTGCTGATGTCCCGCCGTTTCAGTGAGCACCTGTGGACGGATACTCACCGCCTTGGTTCATTCCGCCTCGACGGATTCGACGACGAGATCGAAGTCTACCGGCCCTGAGTGAACGGGGCTCTCTTCAGCTCACCACAGACCCGAAAGGCCGGGAGCTGCGGAAGAAGTAGAAGAAGCAGGGCGCGTCGGGGGCTGAGGCGGCGCGACGAGGACGGGTGCGAGCTCGGGGGCCGGGGTCGCCGCGGTAACGATCGCATCGGCGGCAGGCGCGGCATCGGGCTTCGACCACATACCGGAGAACGACATGACCCGGTTGAGCAGCGACGGCGACGTAGCGCCCCCGGCCTGAGCCACGGCCGTGGTGGGCTGAGCGTCCGCGGTTGCGGGACGCGCGACCGGCACGACAGCAGCTGTCTCGGTGGGGGTCGCAACCGGTGTCGCAGCAGGTGCTGTGACAGCGGCGACCGTGGCAGCGGCGGGGGCAGGCGGTGTGGCCGCGACCTGCGTCACAGGCTTCTGGGCCACCTGCTCCTTGCCGTCATGCAGCACGATTTCCTGAGGCGCCTGCGCCAGTGCATCCGGGCGGCTGACCATACCGGAATCGAAATTGGGCGCCCGGCGCGACGAGAAGGCGAGCAAGCCAGCAGCGCTCTCGGGGTGGCGGCCGCCACGATAAACCGGGTGCTGACCGCCGTCGCTGTAGACGACGCGGACCGCCGGCGTTCCCTTCGACAGCAAATCGGCGATCTTGGCCTCGTCCGCCTGCTGCTTGGCAGCGACAGCGTCACGGACGCCTGAGTCGATGTCGAGCGCGGGGCAGGCCCCAGACGGCGTGAGGCCGCTGTTGCGGGCGTTGAACACGTAGCGCTTGCCGCAAACGGAAACCTGCGGCTCCTGGCGCGTAGCCTCGAAGTGGTCCGACCCTTCCTTCAGATTGCGCCAGAAGGCGATATCGGGATCGAGCCGGTGCTTCGCCATGTTCTCGGGCGTCATGCGGAACGGATAGGCCTGATACTGGAATTTGCGCTGGCCGCCATTGAACGCCTCACGCCCGATGGCGTAAATCTCGGCGATCTGCTCGTCGGTCATCGAATAGCAGCCGGCCGAGGAGCAGGCGCCATGGACCATCAAATGGCTTCCCGTGCGCCCGTGCGCCCGGTCGAACGCATTCGGGTAGCCCATGTCGAACGACAGGTAATAAGACGAGTTCGGGTTCATCGAAGCGGGCGTGATGGTGTAGAAGCCTTCCGGCGCCTGCCGGTCGCCCTCGCGCTTCTTCGGCCCGAGCTGGCCCGACCAGCGGCAGATGGGATAGGTCTTCAGGAGGGCATAACGACCGTCGTTGCCCCTCTTCCAGACCTCGAGCTCCGCTTCCTTCTTGAACGAGCGGATCAGAATCGGCGCTGACGGCTGCAACCCCTTCTCGCGCATCTGCGCAAGGGTCTCCGGCGGAATGGGCGCGCGTGCCTTGGCGTTGCTGGCAAATTTGCTGTTTTCCTGGCAACCGGCGAGCGCAAGCCCCAAACCGGCAAAGAAGACTAGCTGCTTCAACATTCAGACACCCGACCCTTATGTCGGTGCAGTTGCACCCGATTGAGCGAGATTAGCGCCGTATCCTTACCGAAAACTTACCCTGCTGCACGTCTTCGCCCCGACTGCCTGCCCGCGTCTTGCCCGAAACTGTGGCAGATCATGGACTCCTGGCAATATCTTCTGTTTGCAACGACATGCGCCGGCATTCACAATCGCGATAGCCGCAGGATCGCTATGCCGGACGTACCGTCAGAACAGGCGGTTGCCGCGGCTCAGCCGCGACAGGCCGTCGCGGGCGACGCGGTTGCGGTCGTCGATCGCCTGCGCGCGCTGATAGGATTCGGTTGCCTCGCGGGTTTTGCCCAGCCGCTCCAGCGCCACGCCGCGCGCAGCCCAGGCGTCCGCGTTGCGGTTGTCGACGTTGAGGGAGGCGTTGAAATCCTCCACCGCCTTGTCGAAGCGGCCGACCTCGATCAGGCTTTGCCCGCGTGCCGTGTACGGCGCCGCGACGAAAGGATCGCGGTCGATGGCGGCGTCGAAATCGCGGATGGCGTCCTGATGATTGCCAAGCCGCTGGTGCACGAGCCCGCGCGCGTGGAACGCCTCTGCCGCCTCGGGGTTGATGGCGATGGCGCGGGAAAGGTCGGCCAGCGCCTGCGTCGTGTCGCCACGTGCGCGCAGCAGATTGGCGCGCCCCACGTAGGCGGCGGCATAATTGGGATCTGCGGTGATGGCCTGGGTGAAATCGCCGAGGGCTGCGTCGTCCCGCCCGACCTGGCGCTGGGCCAGTGCGCGGTTGGTGTAGGCGGCCGCATAGGCCGGATCGAGCGCGATGGCCTGCGAGAAGTCGCGGATCGCGTCCGAATACTGGCCCTGACGCGCGAAGGCCGCGCCACGCGTGTTGTAGGCCACCGCGTCGTTCGGATTGGAGCGGATAACGTTGGAGAGCGAATCGATGTTGACGCGGGAATCGGGATTGGCCTTGTCGACCACCGCCACGTTGCTGCCCTGCCCGAGAGTGCCGACTGTTCCGCAGCCGGCAAGCATCGCGCCTGTCGCCGCGGCGATCAGGAGCGGCAGCACAGGAAAAGGAACGAGGGACCGGCGCGTCTGCCGGTCATGCGCGAAGCGATTGCCCACCGTCGTTCCGTTCATTCTCTCGACGTCCGTTCGCAAAAACACCGCCCGTTCGCCCTCGGCATCGAGGGTCCGAATCGCGCGGTGCCTCAAATTCCATAGCCCGGCAGATTAACCGAGCCATCGGACCAAAGCACTCGAAACCAATAGCAGGATGGCAAAACAGACCAGCCTGAGCTGTCTTTTACCCTACCTCTTGCTTGCACACCAGATGCGTCCAAAAACGTTGGATGCTTTCGGTCTCGTGCAGGCAGTCGACTCGTGCGTGATCGAATGCCGTCTTAACCGCCGCGCCGGCTCTTGCAGCCGGCGGGCGGAAAGGCTTTGGATCAGCGCGTCGGGGCCGGGCGGGGCTTCGACGGCAGCAGTCCCTCGCGCTGCAGGCGCTTGCGCTGCAGCTTGCGCGCGCGGCGAACCGCCTCGGCCTTCTCGCGAGCCTTCTTCTCGGAAGGCTTTTCAAAGTGGCCGCGGAGCTTCATCTCGCGGAAGATGCCTTCACGCTGCATCTTCTTCTTGAGGGCCCGGAGCGCCTGATCGACATTGTTATCGCGGACGAGAACCTGCACGCTTTGTCTTCCCGTGTTCTTCAGTAATGGAAGGGGCTTGCCGCCCCCGGCACGACGATCGCACCTGATGTTTTATGGTCAAGTGGCGCGCCTGCCGCGCCGGAAACTGCCCGAAACGCACATGGCGCCCGGAAAAGAAGTACTGCCGATAGCAGATCATGCGGCGCTTGTCCACAGCCAGCTCGCACCTGCATTCCCGCTTTCGGCGCAGCCTTGACGGTCAGCTTTTCGGCTTCTGCGGGATGACGCGGGTGACGTGGCCCATTTTTCGTCCCGGCCGCGGCGCCCCCTTGCCGTAGAGATGCAGATGCGCGCCGGGCTCGGCGGCGATGGCGGTCCAGTTGTCGATGTCGTTGCCGATGAGGTTGGTCATGGTGGCGCCCGCGCCCGTCAGCGCCGCCGAGCCGAGCGGCCAGCCGCAGATCGCCCGCACGTGCTGGGCGAACTGCGACGTCTGCGCTCCTTCGATCGTCCAGTGGCCGGAATTGTGAACCCGCGGTGCGATCTCGTTGACGAGAACCGTTTCCGCGCCCGCGCCATCGGCGATCACGAAGAGCTCCACCGCCAGAACGCCCACGTAACCCAGCGAATCGGCGATGATTCGCGCCGCCGCCACGGCCTGTTCGGCCGCCGCCGCCGGCAGGTCGGCCGGCGCGCATGTCACGTCGAGGATGTGATGCCGATGGGTGTTTTCGCACAGGTCGTAGGCGATGAACGTGCCGTCGAGGCCGCGCGCGCCCACCACCGAAACCTCGCGGGTGAAGGGCACGAAACCCTCAAGGATCGCGGGCGCGCCGCCCAGGTTCGCGAACGCGGCCTCCGCGTCGTCGTGCGGCGAGATGATGGTCTGGCCCTTGCCGTCATAGCCGAAGCGGCGCGTCTTCAGCACCGCCGGTCGGCCGAGCGCGGCGAGCGCTGCGTCGAGCTGCGCGACATCGTCCACCTTGCGGTAGGGCGCCGTGCCGATGCCGAGCGAGGTGACGAAGTCCTTCTCCACCAGCCGGTCCTGAGTGACGGCAAGCGCCCGCGCGCCAGGACGCAGCGGCACGAGCCCCGAAACCAGCTCGGCCGATTGCGCCGGGACATTTTCGAACTCGTAAGTGACGACGTCGACCTCGCGCGCGAAGGCCGACAGCGCCGCAGCGTCGTCATAAGGCGCGACCGTGTGCCGGTGCGACACCTCGAAAGCCGGACTGTCGGCTTCCGGCGCAAACACATGGACGCGGATGCCGAGCTCCGCCGCCGCGAGCGCGATCATGCGGCCGAGCTGGCCGCCGCCGAGAATACCGATCGTCGAACCGGGAGGCAGCATGTTCAGCCCTCGTCTACGGGAAATTCCGCCACGCCGGCGGTGCGCGCCGCGCGCCATGCATCGAGGCGGACGGCAAGGCCTGCATCCGACAACGCCAGCACAGCCGCCGCGAGCAACGCCGCGTTGATCGCGCCGGCGCGGCCGATGGCGAGCGTGCCCACCGGAATGCCGGCCGGCATCTGTACGATGGACAGCAGGCTGTCGCGACCGCCGAGCGCTTTCGTCTCCACCGGAACGCCGAACACCGGCAGGCTGGTGATGGCGGCTGTCATGCCCGGCAGGTGCGCCGCCCCGCCGGCGCCGGCGATGATGACCTTGAATCCGCGTTCCCGCGCCGAGCGCGAAAATTCATACAGCCGCTCGGGCGTGCGATGGGCGGAAACGATGCGCGCTTCATGCGCGATGCCGAGTTCCGCGAGCGTATCGACCGCGTGGCGCATGGTGACCCAGTCGGACTGGCTGCCCATGATGACGGCGACTGGCACGGACGCTGGCGTCACGTGGTCGCGCGCCGTCTGCGCGTCGCCCGAGGGGACATGCGCGTGCGCTGGCGGAAAGGGCACGATCAGGTTATCGTTACTGGTGTCGTCGTTCATACCGGCACGCCCTTCCTCGGTCACGCTTGTCGGCCACGCCTGCCTGTCGTGCTTGCAGACGCCGCGCGAAAATCGCCCGATTGGCCGCATGGCGGCCATCCTGCGGCGGTGCCGGTCCCCGTGACCGCGCAAAGCCGCCGTTGAAGAGCGATTCGGATAATCTTATCGCGCTTCCGGCGCAAGCGAATCATGAACCGAATCGAATCATGAAAAGGTAGTTATTTGTGCCGCAACCCGCGTCCGACACCGCTTTACCCGTTCCGGCCGGCGAATCGGCGCCGGTGTTTCGCTTCGCTCCAAGCCCGAACGGGCTGCTGCACCGCGGTCATGCTTTCTCCGCGCTTCTCAACCGGGAACTGGCGCGTCGGGCGGGCGGACGCCTGCTGTTGCGCATCGAGGACATAGATCTTGCGCGCTGCAGCGAGGCCAACGTCACTGCTATTCTCGAAGATCTGCACTGGCTCGGAATAACCTGGTACGGGCCGGTGCGCCGCCAGTCGCGCCACTTCGCCGATTACGCGGCGGCGGCGGAAACATTGCTGGCGCGGGAGCTGCTTTACCGCTGCTACGCCTCGCGCACGGAAATCGCCGCCGTCGACCTCGGCCGCGATCCGGACGGAGCGCCGCTGCGCCGTCGCGCCCGTCCCGTTCTCGATCCGCATGAAGAAGAGCGGCGCCGGCAGGCGGGAGAACCCTTCGCGCTGCGCCTCGACATGCAACGCGCTCTCGCAGCATTCGTAGACACGGGCGAGCGCCTCGACCACCCCGTATTCTCGTCGGCATTTCCGCTGGCGGACGACATGGAGCGGCGCGCGGCCGACCCCGCGCGCTGGGGAGATGTCGTCGTCGTGCGCAAGGATGCACCGACCAGCTATCACCTGTCGGTGGTGGTGGACGACGCACTTCAAGGCGTTACCCACATCGTGCGCGGAAGCGATCTGGAGGCCGCGACTGATGTTCACCGCCTGCTGCAAGGGCTGCTCGGCCTGCCGGTGCCCGCCTATCACCATCACGGGCTCATCCGCGACGAAGAAGGCGAGAAACTCGGAAAGTCGCGCGGCTCGCGCTCGTTGCGCGCATTGCGCGAGGCCGGCGTGAGCAGGGACGAGGTGCTTGCCGGACTGGGCTTCGCATAGAATGAAACCGACCGGGCGATTCTAAAGCACTTCGACGTTTCATTGAGACGCAAACGCGCTTTATGCGGGCGGTAAGTGCCCTCTGATCAGCAAGTGCCCTCTGATCAGAGCGTCGGTGTGCCGTTGGCGGATTGGGGCCTGGCGAGCAGTTCCTTCACTTGATCGCGCTGATGGTTGAACTCCGCCAATTGGGTGCCGGCGAGTTCGTCGCTGCGCGGCAGCTTGATCTTCATCGGGTCGACGAATCGGCCATTGACCATCACTTCATAATGCAGGTGCGGTCCGGTCGAGAGACCGGTGTTGCCGAGATAGCCGATCACCTGCCCCTGGCGCACGCGCTGGCCCGGCGCGATGCCGCGCGCGAAGCCGGATTGGTGCGAATAGGTGCTGACATAACCGTTGGCGTGCTGGATCTCGGTGCGCCGCCCATAGCCCGAAGCCCATTGGGCCTTGATGATGACGCCGTCGCCGGCGGCGAGGATGGGCGTGCCGATCTTGTTGGCCCAGTCCACGCCCGTATGCATCTTGGAGTAGCTCAGCACCGGGTGGTAGCGCATGCCGAAAACAGAGGTCATGCGGCCCTCGGCGATCGGCTTGCGAATCAGGAATTTCTGCAGCGAGCGCCCGTCCGTGTCATAAAAAGCCGTCGTGCCGTCGCCCGGGGGCTGGAAGCGGTAGAGCCGCTTGGTCTCGCCGTCCAGCGTGAGGGCGGCGTAGAGCAGTTCCGGCGTGCCGTCGTCGTCGTTGGTGTAGAGCAGTTCGAGCGATTCGCCCGCCGCGACCCGGCGCTGGAAATCCGTGTCCGCGGCAAAGAGCGGGATCAGCTGCTTGACCAGCGCAGCGGGCACCTCGTAGCGCGCGGCCGTTTCGTGGATGCTGTCGTAGAGCGGCGCGCCGGGGCCGTCTTCCGCCGCGGCAACCGCCTCGTCGGCGCGCGGGGTGGCGTTGCCGGGGTCCTCTTCCGGCAGGAACACGGGCACGTAGCGCCCGTCGTCGGTGAGGGCGGCGATGGCCTTGATCGCCGCTCCGTCGTGCAGCACGGCCCGGCCGATGACCGCCGCGTCGTAGTCCATGGCCGCGTTGCCCGCCTGGCCGGGATTGTCGGGCGTCGGGTCGATCGTCGGCTGGATCGCAAGGCTCTGACCGTCGCGCAGCTTGTCGCCCTCGGCAAGCTCGAGGGCCGCGATGATCGCGCGTGCATCCTCGAGCGATGCCCCCTGATCGATCAGCACCTTGAGCACCGTGTCTCCCGGCGCGCCGGCCAGGCGCTCCTGCAGTTCAGCCGCTGCGGGCGCCAGCTTAGGCAGCAAGGTGACGTTTTCCGGCACCACGCGCACGTCGATTTCACCGAGCGGCACGTCCGTCAGCCCGGCATAAGACATAGGCGATCCGGCGAACTGGTCCTGACGCAACGAACGCAGCAGCATCATCCGGCCCGCCTGCTGTAGCGAGGAGCGGCCGCTGAAGTCGCGAATCAGCCGCTCCTCCGCGATCACCTGGGCCAGCGCCTCGTCGGCGTCGAGCGCGGGCGCGCCCAGCAGAAACAGCGCTCCCGCGAGATCGCGCTTGACGATGGACACGTCCGCGTCCGTCACGTCCGCCGCCGTTTCGCGCGTGTTGACGGCCGCCGTCTCGTTGTCGGCGAAGAGATTGAGCGGATTGAAGGGCGCGACCGAGCGCGCGTAGGTACCGGCCGTCAAGGAAAGCGGGGCGCTGATGCGCACGAAGTCGCGCGTGCGAATCACTTCCCTGTTGCCGGTGCGCAGGGTGACAGGCGCCCTGAATTCCTGCCGGGCAAGGTTGCCGACCACCTCGCGCTGCACCAGGCGATCGGCCTTGCGGGCTGCGGATTTCGTGCCGGTGCCGGCGCCGGAAATGGCGAGCGCTCGCTGCGGGCGCTCGACCTGCACGATCTCGCCCTGCAGGGCGATCACGATGGCGCCGCCGATGAGCGCCGCGCCGCTAAGGGCGGTCAGCACGCTGCCGACGAGCCAGCGCAGGGAAACGCGCCGGCGATTCTGGTTGATCACGGCGACGCCGCTCGGATCGAGCGGCGGGGAAATGTCGACAGCGCCAATGCCCGAGCGGCGTTGACGCGTCCATGATTCGGGACGGGATGCGGCTGCTTCCGTGCGAATCGTCACCGGTGCCCGTTGCAGCATCAACCCTCCAAAACCCACCGTTCCAAGCGGCCGGATCTTTCTCCGAACCGCCATTTAACCGGGCAACCCGTTTGCCCGCCATGCCTAAAACCGTGTCGCAACCGATTCATCCGCCGATTCCCCGCCGATTTCGCAAGCGAATAACCGCGAACCGCTTAGTCACCCGGCATATGGACCCGCAAAAGAGCGCCGCCGGATTAAAGGTCGCGAGCACCCTCTATATATACACCGCAAGCCCGCGCTCGCTCAACACACCTGCTGCGCCGGCCCTGCCGAAGATCGTCGCGAACGAACCGGATTTGAGCCGGGGCCAAAAAACCCATTGCCGGCAATGCTCTATCCACGAGCAACGGCGCCATCCGAATAAAATGTCAAAAAAATTTCACAAGGGCGTTGACAGTCGGATCAGGTCGGCCCTATAAAGCACCCACACCGGCGCTGCGGCGAGCCACTGAGTGGTT
>CALMIK010000095.1 GCA_937863995.1 uncultured Chelatococcus sp. | reverse complement strand
ACCGGGAATTGAAGCGAAACAACTGATTTTCGTGCTTAAAATACCACACGTTAACGTATTTCGGTTCCACTGCGGAGGATCGGCCGGCTGCCGTCCGGGCGCGTCATGAAATTGCCTTCACTTCGGGCGAAGCGGAACAAGTCGGACGCGTCAGGGTTGAATGGCTTTGCCGGCTCCGCCCAGGTGCCTATACGCGCGTGGGGCAGTTTACCCGTCGTCGGCGGCGAGGGGTAAGCTGCTCTTTTTAAATCTTGAGGATATGATGTTCGCAATCAGCAGACGCATGTTTGTAATCGGGGCCCCCTTGTCTCTCGCCGCGTGCGCGACGACTCCGCCGCCCGTCGTGGAACCGCTCGTGCCGGGCATCGATCCGCATTTCTTCCAGATGTATGCCGAGCTGCCGGACGAGCGCTTCCCGATTCCGGCCGTGGACCTGACGCAGATCCGCCCCGAGTTGCTGCGCCGCGAGATCCCGTATGAGACGGGCGAGGAGCCGGGCACCATCGTGATCGATCCCGGCAACCACTTCCTCTACCTCGTCCGCCCCGAGGGCCGGGCGATCCGTTACGGCGTCGGCGTCGGGCGCGACGGGTTCGACTGGAACGGCCGCGCCACCATCCGCCGCAAGGCCGTGTGGCCGGTGTGGACGCCTCCCGCCGAAATGATCAAGCGCCAGCCCGAGCTGGAGAAATATCGCCACGGCATGAAGCCGGGCCTGGACAACCCGCTCGGCGCGCGCGCGCTCTATCTCTATCAGGGCGACCGCGACACGCTCTACCGCATCCACGGCACCAACGATCCGGCCTCGATCGGCGAATCGCTGTCGAGCGGCTGCATCCGCCTGCTCAACCAGGACATCATCGACCTTCACGACCGCATCCCGATCGGCACGAAGGTCGTGGTGCTCAAGGCCGATCTGCCGCCGGAGCTTGCCGGCGCCGGCTTCTGATCGTCCGGCAAACGGCGCGGGGGCATCCGCTCCCGCACCGGTCTTTCGCACCCGGCAGGCGCCCACGCCGCCGGGTGTTTCCATCATCGGGTGTTTCCGTCATCGGGAAACCGCCGCCTCGGCGATCAGCGCCTTCGCACGCGCGACACGGCGCTCCAGCTCGTCGGCGATCAGGTCTGACGTGCCGACCAACCCGTCGCACGTCCCTTTCCTGACATCGCTCCTGTGTTTCTTATCTCGCGGACCGATCAAGACATCCGCCAGCCCGTCACGCGTATCGTCTTGAGGGATGAGATAGCAACTGACAGTCCTCACCAGCACCTTTGAGTACTGGTAATCCCAGCACGTATATTGCGCGCGCATCTCATCAAGAGAAGCAAGGCTGTCGATAATTCTTTTTGAATTGATCACAGACGCCTCGTCGGCCCACACGGACATGTCGTGCTCGCGCGCTGTTTCCGGAAACAGCCATCTGATCGGCGCGGAATCGCAAAGTCTGTCCCAGAGCCAGATATGGCCCATCTCAAGGGTAAACGTCTTGCGGGCCTCGATCCGATCCTGCGCCTGCAGCGCTTTCAAAAACCCCCGGGTGACGGAGCCGAAGCAGGCAATGTCCAGCCGAAAGCTCGCCAACCTGTTTTCCGCAACGTATTGCGGATCTGCCTTGACGGGGGATGCCCAACCCAGGTCCTTTTCGGTGGTGCTCCACTGCCCCCATCTTTGTGACATCTCCCCCCAGATGGCGGCGGATTTCGCGGCGGATTCAGCAGAATGAAGCGCATTAGACATAATGAAATTCCATTACTCGGCCTATATCGGCCGCAAGAAATTTGAATAAAATAGAAAAGACATCGAAAGACGGAAGCAAATATACAGTTAATTACTGTATTCTTATAATAAAAGAAAATTTAGCGAGCGACAAGCAAGGTATCGGAAAAATGCGGCATTCCCGTGAAACGTTGCTTCACGCAACGTGCGTGCCCGCAGGCAGCACACCCACCCACGAACCACAATCATGACTGAACGGATATTGGGGCCTCAAGCGTTTTCAAGCAAAAGAACACATCCTTGCCTCAAGAAAACGCGCCCGGAACAGCTTCAACGGGCACCATCGACGCCCGGCGCCGATATGTCGGCAGGCCGGGATCGTCGGGAAAGTGGTGCGGCCAAGAGGACTCGAACCTCCACCGGTTGCCCGACTAGCACCTCAAGCTAGCGCGTCTACCAATTCCGCCATGGCCGCAGCGTGTTCAGAAGAACCATGTCCTTCCGAAGTGAGCTGGGTGTAACAGAAGGTTCGCACTTCCACAAGAGCTTCGTGCAATTGGAGGCCCCCGCGCCGGCGCACCCTGTGGGAAACGTTGCAACACATTGTTTTGACTATATAAATCAAAACGCCGGCAATTTCCGCCGCCGCCACGGCCTTCCAGCATCGCTAGCGCGGGCCGGTCAAACCCCGCCCCTGCGGCGATGGTAGAGCAGAATCAGCGCCACGGCGCCCACCCGCCATTGACAGATTGTTGCAGATGAGCAGAATCCCGCGTTTGTGCCACAATCCAGATCAACAGCCGGATCGTTCATGCCACACCAATACATCGCCTCGATCATCGACAATGCCTGGGAGCGCCGCAACGAGGTATCGCCCGCCACGACCGGAGAGATCCGCGACGGCGTCGACGAGGCTCTGCGCCTGCTCGACGGCGGCCATGCGCGCGTGGCCGAGAAGATCGATGGCGAGTGGCGTGTCAACCAGTGGCTGAAGAAAGCGGTGCTGCTGTCCTTCCGGCTCAACGACATGGCCATCATCGAGGGCGGCCCGGGCGGCGCGTCGTGGTGGGACAAGGTGCCCTCCAAGTTCGCCGGCTGGGATGCGCTGGCCTTCCGCGAGGCCGGCTTCCGCGCCGTTCCCAACACCACCGTGCGCCGCGGCGCCTACATCGCGCCGGGCGTGGTGCTGATGCCCTCCTTCGTCAATCTCGGCGCCTATGTCGGCGAGGGCACGATGGTGGACACGTGGGCCACCGTCGGCTCGTGCGCGCAGATCGGCAAGAACGTCCACCTATCCGGCGGCGTCGGCATCGGCGGCGTGCTGGAGCCGCTGCAGGCCGGCCCGGTCGTCATCGAGGACAACTGCTTCATCGGCGCGCGTTCGGAAGTGGTCGAGGGCGTGATCGTGCGCGAGGGCGCGGTGCTCTCCATGGGCGTGTTCATCGGCGCGTCGACCAAGATCATCGACCGCGAGACTGGCGAAGTGTTCCGCGGCGAAGTGCCGGCCTATTCCGTGGTGGTGCCCGGCAGCCAGCCCGGCAAGCCGCTGCCGGACGGCACCCCCGGCCCGTCGCTCTACGTCGCCGTCATCGTCAAGCGCGTCGACGCGCAGACCCGCGCCAAGACCGCCATCAACGAGCTGCTGCGAGACTGAGCCGCATGAGCGCGCCCGCCCATCCCGCCGCCGATCACCCCGCCGTCGCGCTGGCGCAGGCGCTGATCCGCTGTCCCTCCGTCACGCCCGCCGAGGCCGGTGCGCTGACGCTGCTCGCGCAACGCCTGGCCGATGCCGGCTTCGCGGTGGAGCGCGTGAGCTTCAGCGAGCCCGGCATGCCGGACATCGACAACCTGTATGCTCGCCACGGCACGGCCGAACCGGTGTTCGTCTTCGCCGGCCACACCGATGTCGTGCCGCCGGGCGACACGTCGCAGTGGCGGCACGATCCCTTCGCCGCCGTCATCGAGGACGGCAGGCTCTACGGGCGCGGCGCGTGCGACATGAAGGGCGGCGTCGCGACCATGGTCACGGCGGCGATCGCCTTCGTCGAGGCCAATCCCGCCTTTACCGGCTCCATCGCCTTCCTGCTGACCGGCGATGAGGAGGGTCCCGCCGTCAATGGCACGGTGAAGCTGCTGGAATGGGCGCGGGCGCGCGGGGAAGTGTTCTCGCACTGCCTGCTTGGGGAACCGACCAATCCGCAGACGCTCGGCGAGATGCTCAAGATCGGCCGGCGCGGCTCGCTCACCGGGCGGCTCGCGATCCACGGCAAGCAGGGGCACGTCGGTTATCCGCATCTGGCCGACAACCCGGTGCCGGCGCTGCTGCGCATCCTGTCCGCGCTCATCGCGCCGGCGCTCGACGGCGGCTCCGATTACTTCGACGCGTCGAACCTCGAAGTCACGACCATCGACATCGGCAACCCGGCCACCAACGTCATCCCCGGCGAGGCGCGGGCCACATTCAACATCCGCTTCAATGACCTGTGGACGCCCGAAACGCTGCGGGCCGAAATCACTGGTCGGGCAGAACGGGCTTCTGAGGGCGCGCGCTACAGCCTCGCCTTCGATCCCACCAACGCCGTGTCCTTCCTCACCGAACCCGGCCCCTTCGTGGACCTCGTCGCCGGCGTGATCGCGCGCGAAACCGGGCAAACGCCGCGTCTCTCCACCACCGGCGGCACCTCGGACGCGCGCTTCATCCAGGCTTTCTGTCCGGTCGTGGAGTTTGGTCCGGTTGGCGCCACCATGCACCAGACCGATGAGCACGTCGCCATCGACGATCTCGTGCGGCTCGCCGCCATCTACGAAAAAATCCTCGACGCCTACTTCCGCCCGCCCGTGGCCTGACACCTGCAAGCGGCTTTGACGATGCGCCGGCGTTAATTTATGATTCCAGTCCGAGCGATCCCTGCGGTCCCGCGCCGCGCAAGCCATGCGGCGCATTTCCTACGGGCGCCTTTTGCCGTTGGTGGTCCATTGCCTTGACGACGCAGCCACGCGACACGCCACAGTTCTACCTGACCTCCGCCGCCCCCTGCCCCTATCTGCCGGGGCGGCAGGAGCGCAAGGTGTTCACGCATCTCATCGGCCGCCGCGCCGGCGAGATCAACGACGCGCTGACCCAGGGCGGCTTCCGCCGCTCGCAGACCATCGCTTACCGGCCCGCGTGCGAGATGTGCCGGGGCTGCGTGTCCGTGCGCGTCATCGCCGGCGATTTCCGTCCCTCGCGCGGTTTCCGGCGGATCATCAACCAGAACGCCGACCTCAACGGCGCGATGGTGGCGCCGCAATCGACATCCGAACAATACGCCCTGTTCCGCGCCTACCTCGACGCCCGCCACGCCGATGGCGGCATGGCCGACATGAGCGTGCTCGACTACGCCGTGATGGTCGAGGACACCCACGTCACCACCCGGCTCATCGAGTATCGCGACGAGCGCGGCGAGCTGATGGCGGTCGCGCTCACCGACGTGCTCGGCGACGGGCTGTCGATGGTTTATTCATTCTACAACCCCGACATGCCGTACCGCAGCATGGGCACTTTCCTGATCCTCGATCACATCGCGCGGGCGCAGATGCTGGGGCTGCCGTTCGTCTATCTCGGCTACTGGGTCGAGGGCTCGCGGCGCATGGGATACAAGAGCCGCTTCCATCCTCAGGAGCGGCTGCTGCCGGAAGGCTGGGTGCGCTTCGACGCGCCGTGACTGCGGCTACGCGCAAAATAGGCCGCGCCCACGCTTGATTCCGGGTCCGCGTTCACCATTTCCCTGATGCGTACAGCGTTTTCAAGCGAAGCCGAAACCGGCGCGCATGGGGAAAACGCGTCAACCTGAACAGCCGGAACCTCGCCTGGCCGTGCATGGCGGCATTATGCCTGCCTGCGCGTTGCCGCCTTGCACGGAAACAGCGCGAGGCGCCGGAAACTGGAGACCTTGATGATCAACCGGGACCACCGCTCCTCCTTCAACCACTGGCGGCCGACGGAACTCGCGGCGCTCATCATCGGCCTGATCGTGTTCTGGCCGCTTGGGCTCGTCGTACTGGCATGGAAATACTGGAACGACCGCTCGGCCTCGCCGCGCAATCTCGACGAGGTGGTGGGCGAGGGCGTGCGCAACCTGCGCGCATTCTTCGCCTCCAGCAAGCCGCAACCGGCAGCGCCTGAGACGTTCGCGGACGATCTCGCGCCGACGGGCAACGCCGCCTTCGACGCCCACGTGCGCGAGGAGCTGCAGCGCATCGACGCCGATCGCCGCCGTCTGGCGGATGAAGTGCGCGCGTTCCGGGCCTTCCTCGACGACGAGCGCGCCGGCGGCCCGGAAGTCTACGAGCGCTTCCGCCACCGCCATGGCGGACAGAGCGACCTGCTCTGATAGCGCCTGCGGAAACAAAAAACGGATAAACATCGGGCCGGGAGGCGTGAGCCACATCCCGGCCCGCAGCCTGTATCGCAACAAGTGTAGGCGCACCCGGCTGCAGCAATCTTCAACCCAGCCACGCCAGGGCGTAACGGATTCGTTCTGCCGCCCTCAAATCAGGGTTGCCGCCGAGCCGCCGCTATTTCGCGCCAAGGAAGGAAATGTCGACCGTGTCGCCGACCTTGGCGCCGATGCGCTCCACCGTGCCGGCGTTGAGTTCCAGAACCGCGCGCACGGGCACGCCGGAGGGGATGAAGCGGCGCGACAGCGGCTCAGCCTTCTCGGCGATGCGCACGATTTTGCCTTCAGCGTCGATGAACAGAATGTCGAGCGATATGAACGTGTTGTCCATCCACATCGACACCGTCTGCACCTGCGGATAATCGAAAATCATGCCGCGTTCGGACGGCATGTAGCGCCGGCCCATCAGCCCGCGCGCCTGCTGTTCCTCGGTGCGGGCGATCTCGACCTCGAACCGGTGGCGGCCCGTCGCCGTTGCGATCGTCAGCGCTTCCGTCGCGAGGATCGCCTGGGCGCGCGCCATGCCGCGCGACGCCAGCAGCGCCACCGGCGCGGACAGCACGAGTGCGCCGAAGCGCCGTCTGCTCATCGTCATTCGGCAACCCTGCCCAGCGTTCTTCTCTACCAGAAACAAAAATCAGACCATGCGCCCGTTTCGATCAAGCCGATACTTGATGAAACCAGACTTGGCCTGACGCGCGTTCGTCAATGCGACACCGGCGCGTGGCTGATGTCGGGCAGGCGCACCTCGGCCACCATCCGGCCCTTGGGGCCATCGCCGTAGCGCACCAGCACCGCCTGTCCGGGCGTGAGTTCCACCAGCCCGTAGCGGCGCATGGTTTCCATGTGAATGAAGATGTCCGGCGCCCCCTGCCCGCAGGTGACGAAGCCGAAGCCGCGCTGGCGGTTGAACCACTTCACCACGGCAAGCTCGAAACCGCCCGAGGGCACCACCGAAACATGGGTGCGCACCGGCAGTTCGGAAGGATGCGGCGCGGTGGATGCATCGAGCGAGACGACCCGGAACACCTGCAGCCCGCGCTCGCGCCTGATCGCTTCGCAGACAATGCTCGCGCCCTCGGCAACCGCATCGTAACCGTCGCGTTTCAGGCATGTAATGTGGAGAAGAACGTCAGGCAGGCCATTGTCAGGCACAATAAACCCGAAGCCGCGGGAAGTATCGAACCATTTGATGCGCCCGCGGATCTGGACGAGATCGCGGGATACATCGCCCACGCTCTCGTTGGCATCCGCCAAATGCTTACCCGACTGCGCCTCGTCTGCCATGGCCTGCTGCACCCGAAAACTGCAAACTTGATTTGGTTAACGATACCACCAACGGCCGGCGAAAACAGGCGCTATTCCACCTTTGGATTGATTCGCTCACAGACTTTGTGCGTCAATAGCCTTTCGGGGTTGCGGATCGTGCATGATGGCGTATCGGGTTCAGGCAGGCGATTCGCCCAACCGGTGACGGGCCATGGCGCCAGCCGCTCGCACGAAGCTGCCCCTCGCACAAGGACGACCCGCATGCACGCCCCCGTTTCAAACCCGCAGCGCCCGGGAGGCGGACGCATCCTCGCCCTCGACGCCGCGCGCGGCGCAGCCATCGTGGCCATGATCTCGTATCACCTGATGTGGGATCTCTACTTCACCGGCTTCTGGGACGTGAACGCGGCGCGCGACCCATTGCTGCGGCTCTATGCCAAGGCCATCGCGGCGTCGTTCCTCGTCGTCGTCGGCGTCTCGCTCCACCTTGCCCACCGGAACGGCATCCGCTGGCGCGGCTTCCTCAAGCGCCTCGCCATCATCGCCGCCGCCGCCCTCGCGGTCACGGTCGGGTCGTGGTTCGCCTTTCCCGACAGCTTCATCTTCTTCGGCATCCTGCATTGCATCGCCGCCGCGAGCATCGTCGCGCTGCCGCTGCTGCGCGCGCCCGCGATCATGGCCTTCGCCGTGGCCGCGATCTTCTTCGCGCTGCCGTGGTTCGTCGCCTCGCCGGCGCTCGAAACGCCGGCGACGTGGTGGCTCGGGCTCGGCGAATGGCCGCCGATGAGCAACGACTACGTACCGCTGTTCCCGTGGGCCGGGTTCACGCTCGCCGGCGTCGGCCTCGCCGGGCTCGTCGCTTCAAGGCTCGACGCGGCGCGCGCGTGGCGTCCGCGCACGGCGGTGGGCCGCGCGCTCGTGTTCGCCGGTCGGCACAGCCTCGTCATCTACCTCACGCACCAGATCGTGCTGCTCGGCATTCTCGGCGGCCTCGCGCAGCTTCTCAGGGGCTGATCTCGGAGGCTGATCTCAGGCCGCCTTGACCGGGCGCTCGGCGATCCGCACCAGGTTCTTCATGATCGCGGTCGCGCCCTTGAGGCGCGCTTCCGCCGTGTCGAACGCGTCGATGAACACGATGCGCATGTCGGGGCGCACCTTGGCGAGCGAGCCCTGCTCGGCCACGTAGGACACGAGGCCCGCCGGATTGGCGAACGAATTGTTGCGGAACGACACGATGGCGCCCTTCGGCCCCGCCTCGATCTTCTCCACGTTGGCGCGCACGCACAGCGCCTTGATGGAGACGATCTTCAGCAGTTGCTCCACCTCCTCCGGCAGCGGGCCGAAGCGGTCGACGAGCTCGGCCGCGAATGCCTCGATGTCGCGGTCCTCATCAATCGTCGAGAGCCTGCGATAGATGTCGAGGCGCAGTTGCAGGTCGGCGACGTAGCTTTCGGGGATCATCACCGGCGTGCCGATGGTGATCGTCGGCGACCATTGCTCGTCCGCCTCCTCGTCCACGGCGCCGGACTTCAGCTGCGCCACCGCTTCCTCCAGCATCTGCTGGTAAAGCTCGTAGCCGACCTCGCGGATGTGCCCCGACTGCTCGTCGCCGAGCAGGTTGCCCGCGCCGCGGATGTCGAGATCGTGGCTCGCCAGCATGAAGCCCGCGCCCAACGTGTCGAGCGACTGCAGCACCTCGAGCCGCTTCTCGGCGGCGGGCGTGAGGCGGCGCTTGGGCGGCACGGTGAAGAGCGCATAGGCACGCGTCTTCGAGCGCCCGACGCGGCCGCGCAGCTGGTAGAGCTGGGCGAGCCCGAACATGTCGGCGCGATGGACGATCAGCGTGTTGGCGCGCGGGATGTCGAGGCCCGATTCCACGATGGTGGTCGACAGCAGGATGTCGAACTTGCCTTCATAGAAGGCGGTCATGATGTCCTCGAGCTGCCCTGCCGGCATCTGCCCGTGGGCGACGGCGACCTTGGCCTCGGGCACCTCGCGGTCGAGAAAATCCTTCACCTCGGCGAGATCGTCGATGCGCGGCACGACATAGAACGACTGCCCGCCGCGATAGCGCTCGCGCAGCAGCGCCTCGCGCACGGAAAGGCCGTCGAAGGGCATGATGAAGGTGCGCACGGCGAGCCGGTCCACCGGCGGCGTGGCGATGATGGACAGCTCGCGCACACCCGTGAGCGCAAGCTGCAGCGTGCGCGGAATGGGCGTGGCCGAGAGGGTGAGCACATGCACCTCGGCCCGCAGCTCCTTCAGGCGCTCCTTGTGGGCGACGCCGAAATGCTGCTCCTCGTCGACGATGATGAGGCCGAGATCCTTGAAGCTGATCGCCTTCGCCAGCAGCGCGTGCGTGCCGACGACGATGTCGACCGTGCCATCAGTGAGGCCGGCCTTGACCTTGCGCGCCTCGCCCGCCGGCACGAAGCGCGACAGCTGGGCGATACGCACCGGAAGGCCCTGAAAACGCTCGACGAATCCGGAATAGTGCTGGCGCGCCAGCAGCGTCGTCGGCACGACGACCGCCACCTGGTGGCCGGCGAGCGCCGCCGCGAAGGCCGCGCGCAGCGCCACTTCCGTCTTGCCGAAGCCCACGTCGCCGCACACGAGCCGGTCCATCGGCCGCCCGGCGGCGAGGTCGTCGAGCACCGCGTCGATGGCGTTCTGCTGGTCCTCGGTTTCCTCGTAGGGGAAGCGGGCGGCGAACTCGTCGTAGAGGCCGGGCTGCATCTCGACGCGAGGCGCCTCGCGCATGGCGCGCTCCGCCGCCACCTTGATGAGCTGGGCGGCCATGATCTTGATGCGCTGCCTGAGCTTCGCCTTGCGCGCCTGCCACGCGCCGCCGCCGAGCTTGTCGAGCGTAACCTCGGTGTCCTCGGAGCCGTAGCGCGACAGAAGCTCGATGTTGACGACCGGCAGGAACAGCTTGTCGCCGCCGGCATAATGGATTTCGAGGCAGTCGAGCGGCGCGCCCGCGGCCGTGATGGTTTTCAGGTCGACGAAGCGGCCGATGCCGTGATCGACGTGCACGACGACATCGCCCGCCGAAAGGGTACCGACCTCGGCGATGAAATCCTGCGCGCGCTTCGACTTGCGCTTGGTGCGCACGAGCCGGTCGCCCAGAATGTCCTGCTCGCTGACGACGGCAAGATCGGCCGTCTCGAAACCGGATTCGAGCCCCCACACCGCCAGCCCGACCTCGTTGCGCGGCAGCGCCAGCGCCACATCGAGACGCCCGACGTTGGTGACGGGCTTCAGCCCGTGATCGGCCAGCACATGCGACACGCGCTCGCGCGACCCCTCCGACCAGGCGGCGAAGATGACGCGCTTCTTCGCCAGCACCAGCTCGCGCACGTGGTCGACGGCGGCGGTGAATACGTTGGCGCTGTCGTCGACGCGCTCGGGCGCGAAATTGCGGCCCTGCTTCGCCCCGGCGTCGATGACGAGATGCGCGGAGCTGCCGGGCCGCGCGAAAGGAGTAAGACGCGCGTGCGGGATCGTCGCCTGCCGCTCGGCCCATTCCCGCGCGTCGAGATAAAGCGTGTCCGGCGGCAGCGGGTTGTAGGGCGGGCTACCCGAGGCGCCTTCCGCCGCACGCGCCGTCTTGCGGGCCTGATAGTAGTCGCCGATCTGCGCCAGGCGCTCGGTCGCGGCCTCGTCGGTGAGCGCGTCGAGCACCATGGGCACGCCGGGCAGGTAGTCGAACAGCGTGTCCAACCCCTCGTGCAGCAGCGGCAGCCAGTGTTCGAGGCCGGGGTGGCGGCGGCCTTCCGACACCGCCTCATATAATGTGTCGTCACGCGTCGCCGCGCCGAAGGCCTTCACGTAGCCCTGACGGAAGCGGCGGATGGTCTCTGTGGTGATGCGGGCTTCGCTCATCGGCACGAGATCGAGCGAGCGCAGCTGGTGCGTGGTGCGCTGGGTTTCAGGATCGAAGGCGCGGATCGATTCGAGCGTGTCGCCGAAGAAGTCGAGGCGGATGGGCTCTGCCAGCCCCGGCGCGAAAAGATCGACGATGCCGCCGCGCACGGCATATTCGCCGGTGTCGCGGACGGTGGGCGTGCGGGCGAAGCCGTTCACTTCCAGCCACTCGACGAGCTTGTCCATGTCGATGGCGTTGCCGGGGGCGGCCGAGAACGTCTCCGTCGCCACCTGCCGCAGCGGCGGCACGCGCTGCAGCAGGGCGTTGATGGTGGTCAGCACCACGCGCGGGCGCTGCTCGGAGGAGCGCGTGCGGGCAAGGCGCGCCAGCGTCATCATGCGCCGCGCCGTCACCGCCGAGGTGGGCGACACGCGGTCGTAGGGCTGGCAGTCCCAGCCGGGGAAGGACAGCGTCTCGATCTCGGGGGCGGCGAAGGCGAGCCCCGCCTCCACCGCGGCCATGCGCCGGTCGTCGCGCGCGACGTGGACGAGCACGGCCGCGTGCTCGCGCTCGCGCAGCGCCCGCGCCAGTTCCGCCACCACGAGGGCGTCGTAGCCGTCCGGTACGCTGGCGATGGTGGGATTGTCGCCCCGGACAAGGGCTTCGACAGCGCGCTTCAGGCTGGACATGGGCTCGGGCGTTCTCGGTTGGAAGGGATGCGGCCAAGATCAGGCCAAAGGCAGGGACTCAGAGGCCGGACTCAGAGATCTTTGGGCGACGTATGCGTGTGGAACGCCTTGATGCGACGGAAGATCGGCGTGTCCTGCTCGGGCGGCACGTCGCCGGTGCTGAACCAGGTGAACAGATCACGGTCGGGCAACGCCATCAGCCGTTCCAGCTCGCCCACCGTCTCCGCGTCGAGCGCGTCGAGCTCGGCATCCACATACGGCCCCAGCACCATGTCCATCTCGCGCGTGCCGCGATGCCAGGCGCGGAAGCGGATGCGCCGGCGGCGCGCGTCGAGCGTCAGCCCGTTCGACAGGTCGCCCGTCTCTCCGTTCGCCCCGCCTTCGGAGAATCCGGCTTGTGGAAAATTCGGCTCCGAAAAATTGTTCATGATTTGTCCTCAGAAAGACATATGATCGCCACGAGCGTTCCGTTGCGTTATATAGCGCACGGGTTCGCTTCTGTCATCTGTCCGTGTTTTCGCAGCCGTTCCGGCTTTCCGCCCTCTTCCGGTTTTCTGGTCCCGAATCGGTTTTCCGCCATGCGCCCTGCCCTGCTCGATCCGCTGTTCGCGACCGCCACCGGCCTGCCGGGCGTCGGGCCGCGCATGGGCGCGCTGTTCAACCGCCTGCTTGGCACGCCCGAGCGCGAGGCGCGCGTGGTGGACCTGCTATTCCACCTGCCCCACGGCGTCATCGACCGCAGCCGCCGGCCCGCAATCCGCGACACGCGCGAGGGCGACATCGTGACGCTGACCGTGCGCGTGGCCGAGCATCGCCCGCCGGCGCGCGGCGGCAAGGCCCCGTTCCGGGTACTGGTTGAGGACGGCACCGGCGACGTGACGCTGGTGTTCTTCGGCATGAGCCAGGGGCGCCTCGACAAGATGTTGCCGCTGGGCGCGACGCGCGTCGTCTCCGGCACCATCGCCGTGTGGGAAGGCTTCCGGCAGATGGTGCACCCCGACCGCATCATGACGGAAGAGGAGGCGGAAAATCAGCCGCTGATCGAACCCGTCTACGGCCAGACCGAGGGTCTCACCTCGCGCGCCATCGCCCGCATCGCCCATGCCGCGCTCGACCGCCTGCCCGCGATGCCGGAATGGCAGGACGGCGCATGGCTGGCGCGTGAAAAATTTCCCGCCTTCGCAGAAGCGCTCGCCGCCCTGCACCGGCCTGAATCGGTTGCCGCCTTCGCGCCGGAAAGCGCGGCGCGAAGGCGTCTCGCCTATGACGAACTGCTCGCCTCGCAACTGGCGCTGGCGCTGATGCGCGCCTCGCACCGCCGGGCGGCGGGCCGCGTCAACGCCGGCGACGGCAGGCTCGTGGCCGCGATCAAGGCGGCGCTTCCGTTCGCGCTGACGGACGGGCAACGGCAGGCGGTCGAGGATATCCGGCGCGATCTCGTGGAGCCGCAGCGCATGCTGCGGCTGCTGCAGGGCGATGTCGGCTCCGGCAAGACGGTCGTGGCGCTGCTCGCCATGGCGAGCGCGGTGGAAGCGGGGCGGCAGGCGGCGATGATGGCGCCCACCGACATCCTCGCCCGCCAGCACTTCGCGCGCCTCGAACCGCTGGCGCGCGCCGCCGGCATCTCCGTCGCGCTGCTGACCGGGCGCGACAAGGGAACGGCGCGCGCGAAGGCTCTGAAAGCCATCGAGTCCGGCGAGGCGCAGATCGTCATCGGCACCCACGCGCTGTTTCAGGAGAGCGTCGCCTTCCGCGATCTCGGCCTTGCCGTCATCGACGAGCAACACCGCTTCGGCGTCCACCAGCGCTTCGCCCTCAGCCGCAAGGGCGACGGCGTCGACCTGCTGGTGATGACCGCGACGCCCATTCCGCGCACGCTGGTGCTCACGTTCTTCGGCGACATGGACGTGTCGCTGCTCAAGGAAAAGCCCGCCGGCCGCCAGCCGGTGGATACGCGCGCCATCCCCCTCGACCGCCTGCACGATGTCGTCGACGGCCTGCGGCGCGCGCTGGAGCGGGGGGCGCGCGCCTATTGGGTGTGCCCGCTGGTGGGCGAATCGGAGACCGTCGATCTCGCCGCCGCCGAAGAGCGCTTCGCCGACCTGCAGAAGATCTTCGGCCCGGATGTCGTCGGCCTGTTGCACGGCAAGATGAGCGGCCGCGACAAGGACGCCGCGATGGCCGCCTTCCAGCGCGGCGAGACGCGCGTGCTCGTCGCCACCACGGTGATCGAGGTCGGTGTCGACGTGCCGGAGGCGACCATCATGGTCATCGAGCACGCCGAGCGCTTCGGCCTCGCGCAGCTTCACCAGCTGCGCGGGCGCATCGGGCGCGGGTCGGGCGCGTCCACCTGCCTGCTGGTCTACAAGGCGCCGCTGGGCGAAGTGTCGAAAGCCCGCATCAGCATCATGCGCGAGACGGAAGACGGTTTTCGCATCGCCGAGGAGGATCTACGGCTGCGGGGCGAAGGCGAGATCCTGGGCACGCGCCAGTCCGGCACGCCGGGCTTCCTGCTGGCGCGCATCGAAGAGGACGCGGACCTGCTGCCCGTCGCCCGCGACGACGCGCGCCTCATCCTCGAGCGCGATCCGGACCTCGCCACCGCGCGCGGGCAGGCGCTGCGCGTGCTGCTTTATCTCTTCGAGCGCGACGAGGCCATCCGCCTGCTGCGCGCCGGCTGACTTCTTGACACACAACGGGACATGCCATGCTGCGAATTGCGACCTGGAACATCAACTCCGCCCGCCTGCGCGTCGCGCATCTGGCGGCGTTTCTGCAGGAGGCGAATCCGGACGTCCTCTGCCTGCAGGAAATCAAATGCGTGGACGAAGCCTTCCCCGCAGCCGAGATCGAGCAGCTCGGCTACAACGTCGCCGTGCACGGCCAGAAAACCTTCAACGGCGTCGCCATTCTCTCGCGCCTGCCGCTTGAGGACGTCAGCCGTGGCCTGCCCGGCGACGATGCGGACGAACAGGCCCGCTACATCGAGGCCGTGGTGTCGGTCACGGGCGGCGTGGTGCGGGTGGCCTCCATCTACCTGCCGAACGGCAACCCGCCCGACACAGAAAAATATCCCTACAAGCTCAAGTGGATGGACCGTCTCACCGCCCGCGCGCGCGACCTGCTGGAGCTCGAGGAGCCCTTCGTGCTCGCCGGCGACTACAACGTCATACCCGAGCCGCAGGACGCCGCCCGCCCGGAGCTGTGGACGCAGGATGCGCTCTTCCTGCCGCAAACGCGGGAAAAATTCCGCGCGCTCCTGAACCTCGGCCTGACGGAAGCGCTGCGCGCCTGCGACGACCGGCCGGGCGTCTATACGTTCTGGGACTATCAGGCAGGCGCGTGGCAGAAGAACAACGGCATCCGCATCGACCACCTGCTGCTGTCGCCGCAGGCCACCGACCGGCTGCGGGCGGTGGAGGTCCACAAACACCTGCGCGGCCTCGAAAAGCCCTCGGACCACGTGCCGGTGTCGATCGATCTCGATTTCGGCACATGACCCGATGCAACGCCTTGCATGCCGTTGGTCATGCTCACATGCAAGGCGCGTTCCGGCACGCAATGGGCATGGAAATCGCAGTATTGCAAAGATGCGGACATTGTGACGCCGCAATATCGATTTGTAATCCGCGCCTGAGAAGCAAATTCCTGCCACGTAGCTGAAAAATATTTTTCGCGTTTTTGGAGCGGCAAGGATAGTCTTTTATTTATAAAATAGATTTAAGGATATATTCATGTCTATCGGCTCCGCTGGTTACTACAGATTGTCTTACGATATTCAATATATCGCCGACGACGACACGAATAATCAGACGGCCAACGCAGATGGCGCAGGCGAACTCCCCGCCGTCGACGCGGGCGAGGGCGCTGATACCAGCCTTCCGTCCCTGCCCCGTCCCACCGTGCGGGACTACGATTGCAGCCGGGCCATCCACGACGTCGACGACGCGGCGGACAGCGATGACGAAATCGCCGGCCCCGACAACCGTTCCGAGACGCCGCCCAACCTGCAGCGATTCGACAGCATGTCGAGTATTGCAAGCAGCCTGAACCATTCCGATGAATCAGATGACTCGTACGAAGAATCGGTAGCCGACGCCTCGGCGGCGACCATCGTCGAACCGGTATGTGACGACGTCGAAGGTCCGTTCGCCGTCTTGCAGAGGTTAAACGACAGCGTGGGCACGGCGCCCGCCGCGCCGCGCGCGCCACGCGCGTCCCGGCCGCCGCACCGGATCGCCGTCGATGACGCGCTCGCCGTTTCCAACATGAGCCGCGCGGAAGCCATCCATTACCTTCTCGCCCGCGTCGAGAACATCCTCGCCAACTTCCCCGTATCCGACAGCGACGACGAGTAGCAGGCGAATCCCGATCGATTCGAAACGCGTCAGCGCCCGAGTTCGGCCGCCGCCAGGGCGGCGATGCCCAGGCTGATGTCCGCCGGTTCGCCATCGTTCAGGAACCACGCCGCCGACAATCCGGCCCCCGCCAGCACCCAGCACAGCAGACGGCGCGGCTCCATGGCCGCCGCCGCCACGACCGTCGCTACCCGATGCGCGAAGCAGCCGTCGCGCAAGGCGACAGGGCGGGCCGGATCGGCCAGATCGGGGTTCATGAACATCGCGGCGAAATCGAAACCGCGCTCTCCGACCAGCCCCTTCGGATCGATCGCCCGCCAATCGCCGTCGCCGAAGTCGAGCACGTTGCCGTGGTGCAGATCGCCATGCAGAACGCCGATCTCGCGCGGCTCGGTCAGCAGGCAACGGGCGGTCTCGGCGCAAGCAAGGAGGATGCCGCCGTAGCGCTCCGCAGCAGGGGCGAGATCGTCGAACCAGCGCTCCAGCGGCGCGAGATCGGGCAGTGGATGCGGACGCGCCGCATGCAGCCGCGCCGCCGTGGCGCACAGGATGCGGCAGGCCGCCTCGTCGCTGCCCGAGCGCGCCATCCTCGCCAGCAACGTTCCGTCCGGTGACGCGGCCTCCGTGGCGCGCGCCATCAGGATCGCCGCCCCGTCGAGCGCCAGAACCGGCGCGGCGCCTTCGCCGTTCCACCACGTCATCAGCGCGTTGCCGCGCCGCTCCTCGTCACCAAGGCTGATCTTCAACATGGCGCGCCGCCCGCCCCGCGTCACCGGCAGCAGCCGGGCGGAGCGTGTCACGATCATGTCTCCATCGGGAAGGAGGCTCCAGTCCGCCGGATAACGCGCGATGACGCCGGCAGCAGCCTGTTGCGAAAGCACGCGGTTACTGGTGCTGACGCAGGTATTGTTCGAGATAGGAAAGCGCCTGCTTACGGTCGGCATCGCTCACCGAAGCATAATTCTTGTCGTGAAGGTCCGTGATCCAGGCATCTTCCGCCGAGCCGCCCTTGCCGTTCTGCTCCGACAACACCGCGTCACGGGCCAGCGTCAGCCACATCAGCCCCAGGCCGGGCTGCTTCGGCACGCCCTGGCCGGCGATGAGCAGGTTGCCCAGCAGCGCCTGCGCGGCGCGGTGCCCCTTGCCGGCGGAAAGCCGGAGCCAGCGGGCGGCCTGACGCGCGTCCTTCGGCACGCCCTGCCCTTCGAGGTAAAGACGGGCGAGGCTGTACTGCCCGTCCGGATCGCCGTAGTAGGAAGCGGCATACTGGAACATGTCCACCGCGCGGCTGATGTCGGGCTTGACGTAGGTGCCGGATATGCCCTCGAGAAAATAGCCGCCGAGCGCGACGAAGGCGCTCGACACGAACGGCGCCTGACGCGTGCCGGGGCTTTCGTCCGCGTAGGTGTCGGCGATCTGCGAGAAATACTCGAAGGCCTTGAGGTCGTCGTGAGCGACGCCGTCGCCCTCGGCGAACATGCGGCCGAGCTTCCACAGCGACACGGTGTGTCCCTGTGTCGCGGCGTACTGGAGCGCACGCACCGCGCCTTCCTTGTCGCCGGCGTTGTAATTCTGGATGCCGCGCCGGAACGCGTCGCCGACGGACTTGAAGCCGGCGTCCGGCGACAGGGGATTGGCGAGATCGATGGGATTGGGCGCGCCACCGGCGATGCTCGTGGGAGCGAGGGCCGATTCGGGGGAAAGAGCGGCCTGCGAGGCCGCGGGAACGCCCATGCGGCCCAGATCCTGCGCGCGGGCGGGTGCGCCAAATGCGGCGCACAGCGCCATAGATAACGCTGCAAGCAAGCCAAAACGGGCATCTATACGCTGGACATTCATCATGCCGTCAACGCCCATATTGAAAGCAACGCCAGCATAACCGCCCCGCTATACTCGACCCCGCAGCCGACGCACCAACCGCAGATGGCCATGCCAACTGCATGCAACCTTGAATCGCCACCGGGAACATTGGCGGCGGTCGCCGCCCGTCCCGTTTTTGACATGACGCCATGTAGCCTGTTCTTTGTGGCAGTATCACGGCGTCATCTGGGTTTTACACGCATATGACCGTGGCGGGCGAGCAGCCGCATATCATCATCGATCGCGGCTGCCGTCCATAAGCCTTAGGTCATAAAACGCGGTCGTGGTTACCGGCCGCGTCTCAGCCGATGGCGGCGAGGCGCTGCAGGGCCTCGGCCACCTTGGCGTGGCGCGCCTCCAGCTCGGCGCGGCGCTCGCGCTGCTCCTCCACGATCTCCTCCGGCGCGCGGGCGATGAAGTCCGCGTTGCCGAGCTTGGCGTCGATGCGGGAGATGTCGGCGACGATCTTCTCGGCCTCCTTGGACAGCCGCGCGCGCTCCGCCGACAGGTCGATCACGCCAACGAGCGGCAGGGCCGCCACCTCGCCCGCGACGATGAGCTGCACCGCGCCGTCGGGCGCGCCGGCAGCGAAGGCGATGTCGGAAAGCCGCGCCAGCCGCGCGATGGTGTCGCGCCAGCGTTCGGCCCGCTCGCGCGTTGCATCCGAGGCGCCGACCAGAACCAGCGGAATCTGCGCGCCCGCCGGCACGTTCATCTCGGAACGCACCGAGCGGATCTCGGACACGAGCGCCACCACCCAGCCGATCTCTCCCTGCGCCGCCGCATCCCCCTCAACCGCGGGCACGGGCCACGGCGTCAGCGTCAGCAGGCCGTCGCGCGCCGGGCCGTCGACGCCCTTGATCGCCCACAGCTCCTCGGTGAGGAACGGCATGAAGGGATGCAGAAGGCGCGCGATCTCGTCGATGAGCCAGGCGACGGTGGCGCGCGTCTCGTCCTTGGCCGGTCCGTCCTCGCCCTGCAGCACCGGCTTGGCGAGTTCGAGATACCAGTCGCAGAACACGTTCCAGACGAAGCGATAGGCCGCGCCCGCCGCCTCGTTGAAGCGGAATTCCTCCAGCGCCAGCGTGATGTCGCGCACGGCCTGTGACACCTCGGCCACCGCCCAGCGGTTCAGCGTCTGCGTCACGCCGGCGGGGTCGAAGCCGGCCACGCGCACGCAGCCGTTCATCTCGGCGAAGCGGGCGGCGTTCCACAGCTTGGTGGCGAAGTTGCGATACCCCTCCACGCGCTGGGTGGCGAGCTTGATGTCGCGCCCCTGCGCGGCCATGGCGGCGAGCGTGAAGCGCAGCGCGTCCGCGCCGTAGCGCTCGATGAGATCGAGCGGGTCGATGACGTTGCCCTTCGACTTCGACATCTTGGCGCCGCGCTCGTCGCGAACCAGCGCGTGGATGTAGACGTTGCGGAACGGCACCTCGTCCATGATGTGCAGTCCCATCATCATCATGCGGGCGACCCAGAAGAAGATGATGTCGAAGCCCGTCACCAGCGTGCTGGTGGGATAGTAGCGCGCGAGTTCCGGCGTCTCGTCCGGCCAGCCGAGCGTCGAGAACGGCCACAGGCCCGAGGAAAACCACGTGTCGAGCACGTCCTCGTCGCGGGTCAGCGCGACATCGTCCGCGCCGTAGTGAAGCCGCGCCTCGGCGAGCGCCGCCTCCTCGTCCTCGGCGACGAAGACATGGCCGTCCGGCCCGTACCAGGCGGGGATCTGGTGGCCCCACCAGAGCTGGCGCGAGATGCACCACGGCTCGATGTTCTCGAGCCAGTCGAAATAGGTCTTTTCCCAGTTTTTCGGCACGAAGGCCGTGCGCCCGTCGCGCACCGCAC
>CALMIK010000094.1 GCA_937863995.1 uncultured Chelatococcus sp. | reverse complement strand
AGCCCGGGCCGATGCTCACCGCCTACACGATCAGCCTCGGCACGCCTGAGGCGATGTTCGAGGCGGCGCGGCTTGCGTCTGCGCGGCCGCTGCTCAAGATCAAGCTCGGTGCGGATGGCGATGCCGAGCGCCTCGCGGCCGTGCGCGCGGGCGCGCCGCAAGCGCGCCTCGTCGTCGACGCGAACGAGGGCTGGACTTCCGAAAATCTTGCCGCGAACGTTGCCGCCTGCGCGGGCGCGGGCGTCGAACTCATCGAGCAGCCGCTGCCGGCGGGCGACGATGCGGCGCTCGCATCTCTCGATACGCCGGTCGCCATCTGCGCCGACGAGAGCATCCACGATGCCGCCTCGCTCGATGACCTGCCGCCTTGGTACACGGCCATCAACATCAAGCTGGACAAGACCGGCGGCCTCACCGATGCGCTGGTGCTGCTGCGGGAAGCGTCGGCGCTCGACCTGCGCATCATGGTCGGCTGCATGGTGGGCACGTCGCTCGGCATGACGCCGGCGCTCGTGGTGGCGGAAGGAGCGGACTGGGTCGATCTCGACGGTCCGCTCCTGTTGGCGCGCGACCGCGACGGCGGCCTGCGCTACGAGGGCAGCACGCTGGTGCCGCCCTGGGACTGATGCGCGGACTCGGGCGCGGACTGGCGCCTTATTTGCGGTCGTCGGCCAGCAGGTACTTGTAGAGCAGCCCGCCCGCGACGCCGCCGAGCAGCGGCACGACCCAGAACAGCCACAGCTGCGCGATCGCCCATCCGCCCTGGAACAGCGCCACTCCCGTGGAGCGCGCCGGGTTCACCGAAGTGTTGGTGACCGGGATGCTGATGAGATGGATGAGGGTGAGCGCCAGACCGATGGCGAGCGGCGCGAAGCCGGCCGGCGCGCGCGGGTCGGTCACGCCGAAGATCACGATGAGGAAGAAGGCGGTCAGGACGAACTCGATCAGGATCGCCGACAGGATGGAGTAGCCGCCGGGGGAGTGCGCGCCGTAGCCGTTGGAGGCAAAGCCGCTGGCGGAGGCGGAGAAGTCCGCCTTGCCGGAGGCGATCAGGAACAGCACGAGGCCGGCCACGATGGCGCCCGCGACCTGCGCGATGATGTAGGGGCCGGCATCCTTGGCGGGGAAGCGCCCGCCCGCCACGAGGCCGGCGGTGATGGCCGGGTTGAAGTGCCCGCCGGAGATGTGCCCCAGCGCGTAGGCGCCGGTGACGACCGTCAGGCCGAAGGCCAGCGCCACGCCGGCGAAGCCGATGCCGAGTTCGGGGAAGGCGGCGGCGAGAACCGCGCTGCCCGCGCCGCCCAGCACCAGCCAGAACGTGCCGAGGAATTCGGCCACGAGGGGCTTTGTCAAACTTCTATTCGCGTTCGAAACACCATCGCTCATTATAAGCTCCTGATTTCGGGTGGACATGGAAACGAATGCAGCACGCCCCCTCGGTGCATTTTGATGCAACTTTACAAGTATAATTTCCGATTCCATATGGCCCGGCTCTTGAATACGGAGATTGAAATACGTTGTGCCCATCGTGCCACGGTCGGGCGTCGCCGCTTCGGGATGTCTGGAGCTGTTTTGCGCGCAATGGGTGCAGGATTCATGCGGTCTTAACCGGAGCCGGGCAATGGTGCGGGCAAGTGGCGCGATTCTTCATGGGGACCGCGCCTCGATGAATGTCAGGCGCACCGGCCTCGGGCGCATTTTCATGTTCCAGTCCCTTTGAAGCGGGTCGCGTCGCCATGCCAAAATTCTGTTCCAGCCGGTTCCTGAAGCCCCTGGCTGTTGCGCTGATGGCGCTTGTGGTCACGGCCTGCGCCACCAAGACCCGCGAGCCGGTGCCCGCCGATTTCCCCATCCACGGCATCGACGTGTCGAAATGGCAGGGCGACATCGACTGGATGAACGTGCGGCGCAGCGGCGTCGCCTTCGCCTGGATCAAGGCGACCGAGGGCGGCGACCACCTCGACAGGCTGTTCCTCCAGAACTGGTATGCGGCCAAGGAAGCCCACGTGCCGCGCGGCGCCTACCACTTCACCTACTGGTGCAGGTCGGCGGAGGAGCAGGCGGCGTGGTTCATCGCCAACGTGCCCGTCGATCCCGACGCGCTGCCGCCGGTGCTGGATGTGGAATGGAACGGCCACTCCAAGACCTGCGCGCAAAAGATTCCGCGCGCCCGCGCCATCGAGAAGATGCAGATCATGCTCGACGCCATGGAGCAGCACTTCGGCAAGCGGCCGGTCATCTACACCGACATCACCTTCTTCAACGACGTGATCAAGGGCGGCTTCGAGCGTTATCCGCTCTGGGTGCGCAGCATTCCGCGCTATCCGACCCCGCGCTTCGACGGGCGCCGCTGGTACTTCTGGCAGTATACGGCCAAGGGCGCCATCGACGGCATCAAGGAGCCGGTCGACCGCAACGCCTTCTTCGGCACCGCCCATATGTGGGAACGCTTCAAGTCCGGCGATCTGTAGGGCGCGGCAAGCCCAAGTCCTGTGCAGGCTGTAAATTCAGGCCCGCGGCAAGTTCAGGCCCGGCGTAACGCAAAAAACGAAACAAAAGGCGCTCCGATTGCTTCGGGGCGCCTTTTGTTTTGGCGTGCCCGCAAGCCTCTTCGGCATGCGGTCGCCTGCATAGTCAAATAAGACCTCATATTTATACAGTGATAACAGGGGTGTTCATCAATATACATAAATATGTCAGATGATTATGGCAATCTGCGCGCGTGTTTGCTGATTAATAGCAATCTTTGTTCAGTTTCAGGCGGTTGCCAAACATGGGGCGCTGAGCCGGCGGGCTCTTCACGGGCGCCCCATGGGCCGTTTCCGCCATTCCGCCTTCCCGAGTCCGCCTCGCCGGTCCTTATCTTCACGGAGCTGTTTCATGTCCGACACGTCCGCATCCGCAATTTCCGAAATCGCGTCGACGAATTTCGTCCTGCAGCTCCTGCACGCCTCCGACTGGGAGGCCGGCGTCAAGGCGATCGACCGGGCGGCCAACTTCGCCGCCATCATCGACATCCTCGAGGACGAATACGACAACACGCTCATCCTCTCGTCGGGCGACGGCTGGATCCCCGGCCCGTTCTACGCGTCCGGCGCCGACAGCGCGCTGGCGACCACCCTGCGGCTGGTGTACAGCCAGTTCTTCTCCGAGGGCGAGGCAGAGGTCATCTTCACGGCGCTCGCCGCCGCTGCCGGCCGTCCGGATGTCGCCATCCAGAACATCATCGGCGTCGAGGCCGCGACCTTCGGCAACCACGAGTTCGATGCCGGCACGAGCGCCATCCGCGACATCATCGCCGCCGCCGCCGGCGCTGACGGCAAGGTCGGCACCGCCGACGACGTGAACATCGGCACGCTGTTCCCGTATCTGTCGGCCAACCTCGACTTCTCCGGCGACGCGAACCTGCGCGACCTGTTCACCAACGAGATCCGCGAGGCGTCCTCCTTCGCGCTCGACGCGCAGAAGAAGATCGCCCCCTCCACGGTGATCACCAAGGGCGGCGAGAAGATCGCCGTCGTCGCCGCCACCACCCAGGGCCTCGCCACCATCTCGTCGCCCGGCGACACGAAGGTGATCGGCGCGACCAATAACGACATCCCGCTGCTCGCCCAGCAGATCAACGCCGAGGTCGCGCGCATCCTCGCCGCCGATCCGAGCATCAACAAAGTGATCGTGTCGAGCCACCTGCAGCAGCTCGAGCTCGAGCAACAGCTCGCCCCGCTGCTGGAGCATGTCGACGTCATCGTGGCCGGCGGCTCGCACACGCTGCTCGCCGACTCCAACGACACGCTGCGCGATGGCGACACCGCCGGCGGCACGTATCCGATCGTCTCGCAGAACAAGAACGGCGATCCGCTGCTGATCGTCAACACCGACAACGAATTCTCCTACGTCGGCCGCCTCGTGGTCGAGTTCGACGCCGATGGCCGCATCGTGCTCGACAAGCTCGACAACACCATCAACGGCGCCTACGTCACCACCGACGAGAAGGTGGCCGAGCTGTGGGGCGAGGGCAACGATCCGTTCGCTGCCGGCTCCAAGGGCGATCTCGTCGATCAGATCATCTGGGGCGCCAAGGGCGAGAACGGCGAGCGCGTTTCCAAGGGCATCGGCACCGTCATCCAGGAGCAGGACGGCAACATCTTCGGCCGCACGGACGTGTTCCTGGAAGGCCGCCGCAGCGCGGTGCGCACCGAGGAGACCAATCTCGGCAACCTCACCGCCGACGCCAATCTGGCCGAGGCGCGCAAGGTCGATACGGGCGTGCTGGTGTCGATCAAGAACGGCGGCGGCATTCGCGACGCCATCGGCTTCATCAACGCCGTGGGCGGCGAGGCGGTGCTCGCGCCGCCGGCGGCCAACCCCGGCGCCGGCAAGCTCGAGGGCGACATCTCGCAGCTCGACATCGTCAACTCGCTGCGCTTCAACAACGATCTCGCCATCGTCACGCTGACGGCGGAGGGCCTCGTGGCCGTCTTCGAGCAGGGCCTCTCGGGCGTGCGTCCGGGCGCCACGCCGGGTTCCTTCCCGCAGATCGGCGGCGTGCGCGTCGTGTACGACACCGAGCTTCCCGCCCGCAGCCGCGTGGTGTCGCTCGAGGTTCTCGGCGAGGACGGCAACGTGGTCGACACGCTGGTTTCCGGCGGCGTGTTCCAGGGCGATGCCGACCGCGCCATCAAGGTGGTGACGCTGACCTATCTCGCCAACGGCGGCGACGGCTACACGGCCTTCACCAACTACCGCGTCGAGGGCACCGGGCTGGTGCTGCTCACCGAGGCGCTGAAGGATGCGCCGGGCGAGGCCGACTTCGCCAAGGCCGGCACCGAGCAGGACGCCTTCGCCGAATATCTGGCGGCCAATTACAAGGAGACGGCGTTCAACGAGGCCGATACCCCGGCGTCGGGCGACACCCGCGTGGTGAAGGCCATCTACGCCGACACGGTCGTCAAGGAAAACGAGAACGGCGGCAACGACATCACCGTCTATAACGGATCGAAGCTCGGCGTCGCTCACGGCACCGACGCCATCGACAACGTGTTCCACGCTGGCGGCGATCTCCTGGTCCTGCCGGAGAACGTCGAGAACGTCTTCCTGACGGGTATCGGCAACGCTTCGGTCGTCGACAGCGTGCTCGACAACACCATCCGCGGCAATGCCGGCGACAACCGCATCTTCGCCGGCCGCGGCAACGACTTCGTCGACGGCGGCACGGGCGTCGACGCCCTGCTGCTCGAAGGCCCGGCTTCCCGCTACACGGTCTCGGCCGAAGGGCACGCCGCCGTCATCGCCGACAACCTGAACGGCACCGAGACGCGGGTCGTCAACGTGCAGGCCGTTTCCTTCGCCGACGATATCCGCATCCTGTTCGCCACCGACCAGACCGAGATCGCCGGCCTCTACCGCGCCCTTCTCGACCGTTCGGCCGAGGGCGACGCGGACGGCTTCGGCTTCTGGGTGGGCCAGAGCCTCGCCGGCTCCGAGTTCGGCGCGATCGCGACGGCCATCGCCTCCAGCGACGAGGCCCGGAACGCCCGCGCCGGCAAGTCCACCGCCGAAGTGGTGGAAGACCTCTACAACGACGTGCTCGGCCGCGCGGCCGATGCCGCGGGCAAGGCTTACTGGGTCGGTCAGATCGACGAGAAGGGCGTGAATGTCGCGCTCGTCGGCCAGGCGTTCGTCCACAGTGCCGAGTTCCAGCTCAACGGCGACAGGCTTGTCGCCGGCGACTGGCTGGCATAAAGGTTTACCGGCGCGTACTTGCGCCGGTAACCAATTTACAATTCTGGGAATGGGGATGCCCCATTCCCCTCTTGTCAATGGCGGAATGGTGTTGTTAACGTTCTGTCAACGAAGTTGGTCCCTTATCGTGTCATGGGCTTCGGTGCGCGAGTGCGTCGGGCGCCAGTCGGCATACGCGATACGATGAGGGCTATCATGCGGGACGGACCTATGCGGTTGACGAAACGAGCCACCATCACGACTCGTGCATATAGCGCTGACGCGGCCGATGCGCCGCCACCCGTCGAACCGCGATACCCCATCGCTTCCATACGCTCCCTCGTAACCCCGCTGCGGCTTCTCGCCGTGTCGGTCGTGGCGCTCGGGCTCGCCAACTGCAGCTCCGCCACGCGGTCCACCGGCGGCACCTCCGCGAGCGCTCCCGCCCAGGTCGATCCCAAATACGGCGTGAAACCCAGCCCGCGTGTCGTGACCAGCGGCGCCAAGGTGCCCAAGGGCGGCGGCCGCGCCATGGTCGGCAAGCCCTACAAGGTCGCCGGCAGGCAGTTCGTCCCGACCGAGAACGACGATTACGTGGCCGTCGGCACCGCCTCCTGGTACGGAGCCGCCTTCCACGGCCGCAAGACGGCCAACGGCGAAGTCTTCGACAAGCACTCCTTCGTCGCCGCCCATCCCACGCTGCCGCTGCCGAGCTACGTGCGCGTCACCAACCTCAGCAACCAGCGCTCCATGATCGTGCGCGTCAACGATCGCGGCCCCTTCCACAGCAACCGGCTGATCGACCTGTCGAAGAACGCCGCCGAGGCGCTCGATTTCCATCGCCAGGGCACGGCCCGGGTCAAGGTGGAGTACATGGGCCGCGCCTCGCTTGGCGGCAGCGACGACCGCAAGCTTCTCGCAACCCTCAACGCCGATGCGCCGGCCGCGGTTCCCGCGCTCGTGCCGACGATGGCTCCGGCCGCGCCCGCAACCGTTCCCGCCATTCCCGCGCCCGCTCCTGTAATGGTGGCGAGCGCCGAATTGCCGCAGGCCCCCGCGACCCAGGCCGCCGCCGCCGAGCCGGATGCGCCGGTCACCGCGCCCGTTGCGGCCGCCGCGCCTGTGCCGCTGCCCGTGCCCGCTCCCGAGCCGGTGCATGCCGATACGCGCCCGTCGTCGCGCACGCTCGTCGCGCGCCCGGCCGAGACGCACGTTCCCGCCGCCGCGCCGGTCGCGGCTCCGGTGGAGGTCGCGGCGCTTCCGCAACCTGTCGCCGCCCAGCCCGCCGCCGCGCCGCGCGCCCGCACCCTCGTCGCGCCGCCGCAGACGCTGGCTTTCGCCGATGCTCCCGCGCCGGTACAGAACTCATCGCTGACTGATCTCGTGCAGGAGGTCGGCGTGGGCGTGCCGCTGCCGCCGTCCCGTCCGGCCGAACTCGGCCGCAGGCGCACGCTGCTGTCGCTGCCCGGCGTCGCCGAGCAAATGCCCGCGCCCGTCCAGGGCGGACGCCGCGCGCTGGTGGCTAACCTGGCCGAGCCCGCTCCCACCAGCCCCACGGGCAAGGATCGGGCCGGCGTCTACTTTGAACCGATGCCGTTGTCGCAGCTCACGCCGCAGCGCTTCGTGTCCTTCGGGGCCGATCGCCGGCAGTGATGACCGCCGGTGACGGCCGGAGGAGCGGCGCGTCAGGCCGCGGATGGTGGACGTGATGCGCATGGACGGGAATATCGTGCTGCGGCTGGCGGTGCTGATGTCCGTGCTCGCTCTTGCCGCTGTGCTGTCCGGACAGGCCGGGGCGCAGTCTTTCCAGACCGAGCTGCCGCGTGCCCTGCTCGTCGATGTCGGCACGGGCACCGTGCTGTTCGAGAGGGGCGCGGACGAACCTTTCGAGCCGGCGAGCCTCGTCAAGATCATGACGGCCGAGGTGCTGTTTCATGAGCTGAGCGAGGGGCGGCTCGCTCCCGACAAGCAATTCTACGTGTCCGAATATGCGTGGCGCACCGGCGGCGCGCCGTCGCGCTCAACGGCGATGTTCGCTTCCGTCAACAGCAACATCGCGGTGTCGGACCTGCTGCGCGGCCTCCTTGTGCCCTCCGGTAACGATGCGGCGATCATCCTCGCCGAGGGCGTTTCCGGCACCGAGACGGCTTTCACGCGCATCATGAACCGCCGCGCGCAGGCCATCGGCCTCAAGGCCTCCAGTTTCGTCAACGCCTCCGGGCTTGAGGCGGAAGGCCAGAGCACCACGGCGCGCGATCTCGCGCATCTCGCCCGGCACGTCATCGCGACCTACCCCGAACTTTACAAGATTTTCGCCGAGCCCGAGTTCAGCTGGAACAAGATCACCCAGCGCAACCGCAACCCGCTGTTGGCGCTCAACGTCGGCGCGGACGGGTTCCTGACCGGCTTTACCGAGCGCGCCGGTTTCGGGCTTGTCGGTTCCGCGCTGCTCGACGGCCAGCGGCTCATCGTCGTGGTGTCGGGGGCCAAGACGGCGCGCGAACGGGATCAGGAAGCGCGCAAGCTGCTCGACTGGGGCCTGCGTTCGTTCGAGCTGCGGCGGTTGTTCGCGGCGGGCGAGGTGGTGGGCGAAGCGTCGGTGTTCGGCGGCGACAAGGGCAGCGTGACGCTGGTGTCGCCGGTGCCGGTCGAGGTGCTTGTGCAACGCGGGTCGGAAGAGCGCTTGTCGGCGCGCATCGTCTATCAAGGCCCCGTGATCGCGCCGGTGGAGAAGGGGGCGGCGCTTGGCCGCCTCGAAGTGCAGCGCGGAGCGCTGCGCATGCTGGACACGCCGCTGGAAACCGGCGAGGCGGTGACGCAGGGCAGCCTGCACAGGCGCGCCTTCGACGCCGTTTTCGAATGGGCGACGGGCGCGGTGCGCCGTGCGTTCGAGCGGCTGATATGAGCGAAGCCGGAAGCGGGCGTTTCATCACGCTGGAGGGCGGCGAGGGGGTCGGCAAGTCCACCCAGATGCTGCGCTTGGCCGCGCGCCTTCAGGCCCGGGGCATCGAGGTGGTGACGACGCGCGAACCCGGCGGCTCTCCGCGCGCCGAAGCCATCCGCGAGGCAATCCTCGCCGGCCGCACGCGCGATTTCGGGCCGATGGCGGAAGCGCTGCTGTTCTCGGCAGCGCGCATCGACCATCTCGACAAGTTGATCCGCCCGGCGCTGGCGCGGGGCGCGTGGGTCATCTGCGACCGTTTCAGCGATTCCACCACCGCCTACCAGGGCGCGAGCGGCGAGCCCGAGCCCGAGATCCTGCGTGCGCTGGAGCGCATCGTGGTCGGCGACACGCGGCCCGACCTCACCCTCATCCTCGATCTGCCGCCGGAAGTCGGGCTGGCGCGGGCGGATGCGCGCCGGGAAGCGCGCGGCGAAACCACCGACCGGTTCGAGGGCGAGGCGCCGGCGTTCCACCGCGATCTCAGGGCGCGCTTTCTCGCCATCGCCGCCGCAGAGCCGGGGCGCTGCGCGGTGATCGCCGCCGATGCGCCGGTGGACGCGGTGGAGGAGAGCATCTGGCGCGAGGTTGACGCGCGTCTGCTTTCGGCGTCAAACAAGGAGGCGGACGCCGCGTCCGCGCCGCCAGAAACGCTCCTCGAGACGCCCGATCCCGCCAGCGCATGACCTCAGACGCAGAACCCGACCAGTTTCCCGGCGCGCCGCATCCGCGCGTGCGCGATGCGCTGTTCGGGCTGGAGGAGGCCGAGCGCGAATTCCTCGACGCCTACCGCTCCGGGCGGATGCACCACGCCTGGCTGATCGGCGGCCCGCAGGGCATCGGCAAGGCCACGTTCGCATACCGCGCGGCGCGCTTCCTGCTCACCCACACCGATCCGCAGGCGCAGGCGGTGCGCGATGCGCGCACGCTGGCCACCGATGCGGCGAGCGGCGCGGCTCATGGTGTGGCGGCCAAGATCGCGGCGCTCTCCCACCCCAATCTCGTCGTGCTGCGCCGCGCGCCCGCCACCGACAAGAAGGCGGCGTCGACGGTCATCCCCGTCGATGCGGTGCGGCGCGCGCTGGCGCTGTTCGCCTCGACCGCCGGCAACGACGGCTACCGCATCTGCATCGTCGACTCGGTCGAGGATCTCAACATTGCCAGCGCCAACGCGCTGCTCAAGGTCATCGAGGAGCCGCCGCCGCGCGCGCTGTTCCTGCTTGTCGCCCATGCGCCGGGGCGCACGCTGGCGACGATCCGCTCGCGTTGCCGGCGCCTGCTGCTGCGCCCGTTGCCCGAGGCCGATGTGGCGCGCGCGGTGCGCGCCCTGCCGTCCCCCTTCGGCGACGTGGACGAGGCGGCGCTCAGTCGGGCGGCGGCGCTGTCGCGCGGATCGGTGCGCGCGGCGCTCGGCCTCGTGGACGCCCACACCATCGCGTTGGTGGAGCGCGTGCGCGCCATGCTGGACCGCCTGCCCGAGAGCGACCCCGCCGCCGTGCTCGAACTGGCCGAGGCCATGACCGGCCGCGACGCCGAGGCGGATTTCGCTGTGCTCATGTCCACGGTGCATGACTGGATCGCGGAACTCATCCATAAACGGGCGATGCTGGGGCCGGCTCACCTTGCGCGTTTCGTCGAGGTGTGGGACAACATCGCACGCTCGGCGCGCGAGACGCAGGTGCTCAATCTGGACCGTCGTCCGCTGGTCCTCACCCTCTTCGGCGATCTTGGACATGCGATCCCGGCGGGGCGGTCCGGCACGCCCGCCGCATGACCTTCGATTTTCTGGCAGAGACTGATGGCCGATTCCGATACCTTCTACATCACCACCGCCATATCCTACCCCAATGGGGCGCCCCACATCGGCCACGCCTACGAGGCGATCGCGACCGATGCCATCGCGCGCTTCAAGCGGCTCGACGGATATGACGTCTTCTTCATGACCGGCGTCGACGAGCACGGCCTGAAGATGGCGCAGACGGCGGCCAAGGAAGGCATCAGCCCCAACGAGCTGTCCGACCGCCACACGGCGCAGTTCGTCGTCATGGCGGACGCGCTCGACATCTCGCGCGACCGTTTCATCCGCACCACCGAGCCGGCGCACTACGCGGCGTCGCAGGAGTTGTGGCGGCGCATGAAGGCGGCCGGGGACATCTTCCTCGACACCTATGCCGGCTGGTACTCGGTGCGCGACGAAGCGTTCTACGACGAGAGCGAGACCACGGTGCGCGACGGCGTGCGCTATGGGCCGCAGGGCACGCCCGTGGAGTGGACGCAGGAGCAGACCTGGTTTTTCCGCCTCTCGGCCTATCAGAACCGCCTGCTCGCCTATTATGAGACGCATCCCGATTTCATCGGCCCCGACAGCCGCCGCAACGAGGTGGTGAACTTCGTCAAGGGCGGGCTGCAGGACCTGTCGATCTCGCGCACGACGCTGTCATGGGGCGTGCCGGTGCCGGACGCGCCCGGCCATGTCATGTACGTGTGGGTCGACGCGCTGACGAACTACCTCACCGGCGTCGGCTTCCCCGACGAGAACGACGCGGACTGGCGCTTCTGGCCGGCGGATGCGCATATCATCGGCAAGGACATTACCCGCTTTCACGCGGTGTACTGGCCGGCGTTCCTGATCTCG
Organism: uncultured Chelatococcus sp.; assembly: GCA_937863995.1. Taxonomy (GTDB): domain Bacteria; phylum Pseudomonadota; class Alphaproteobacteria; order Rhizobiales; family Beijerinckiaceae; genus Pseudochelatococcus. The sequence goes on along the minus strand of CALMIK010000094.1, from coordinate 32,488 downwards.
GCCGGGCTGCCGCTGCCCAAGCGCGTTTTCGGCCACGGCTTCCTGTTCAACCGCGGCGAGAAGATGTCGAAGTCGGTCGGCAACGTCATCGACCCCATCGGCCTCGCCAAAGCTTACGGCACCGACCAGCTGCGCTACTTCCTGCTGCGCGAGGTGCCCTTCGGCCAGGACGGCAGCTACAGCCACGAGGCGATCGTCAACCGCATCAACGCCGACCTCGCCAACGATCTCGGCAACCTCGCCCAGCGCTCGCTGTCGATCATCGCCAAGAACCTCGGCGGTGTGTTGCCGGCCCCCGGCCCGCTCACGGAAGCCGACGAGACGTTGCTCGCCTCGGCGGACGGGTTGCTGGCGAAGGCGCGCGCGGCCATCGGGGATTTCGCCGTGCACGCCATCCTCGCCGACGTGTGGTCGGTGGTGGGGGACGCCAACCGCTACTTCGCCGCCCAGGCGCCGTGGGCGTTGCGCAAGACCGACCCTGCCCGCGCCGATACCGTTCTCTACGTCACGGCGGAAGTGTTGCGACAGGTGGCGATCTTCGCCCAGATCGCCACGCCCGCTGCCGCGGTCAGGCTGCTCGACCTGCTGGCGATCCCCGCGGACGCGCGCGATTTCGCGGCTCTCGGCGCAGCCGGGCGCATCGCGCCGGGCACGGTGCTGCCTGAGCCGGTTGGCGTCTTCCCGCGCTATGTCGAGCCGGAAAGCGGGAGCGACATCTGATGCTGGTCGATTCGCATTGCCACCTCGACTATTTCTCGGGGGAGCTCAACGACGTTCTGGCGCGCACGGCCGCCGCGGGCGTGGGGCAGGTGCTGACCATCTCGACGCGCGTGCGCGAGCAGGCCACGTACCGCGCCATCGCCGAGGCGCATCCGGGCGTGTTCTTCTCCATCGGCACGCACCCGATGCAGGCCAAGGATGAGCCCGACGTGACGCTGGAGGAAATCGTCGCGCCCGCCGCGCACCCGCGCTGCATCGCCATTGGCGAGGCCGGCCTCGACTATTTCTACGAGCGCGACAGCGCCGATGTTCAGCGCGCGGTGTTCCTGCGGCACATCGCGGCGGCGCGCGCCACCGGCCTGCCGCTCGTCATCCATTCCCGCAACGCCGATGACGACATGATCGCTATCCTCACGGAGGAAATGGCCAAGGGCCGTTTCACGGCGGTGCTGCACTGCTTCACGTCCGGCGCGGCGCTGGCGGAGACGGGCGTGCGGCTTGGGCTCTACGTTTCGTTTTCGGGCATCATCACGTTCAAGAAATCGGCGGAGCTGCGCGAGATCGCCGGCAGCATCCCGCTCGACCGCCTGCTGGTGGAGACGGATGCGCCGTACCTCGCGCCCGAGCCGCATCGCGGCAAGCGTAACGAACCGGCTTTCGTGGCGCACACCGCTAAGGCGCTCGCCGAGCTGCGCGGGGTGAGCGATCTCGTGCTCGCCCGCCAGACGACGGAGAACTTCCGCCGCTTGTTCAACAAGGTCGGGCAGGACAGGCTGGCGGGAAGTTTGGCGGCATGACCTTCACCGTCACCATCCTCGGGTGCGGCTCGTCCGCCGGCGTGCCGAGGGTTGGGGGCGCGGGCGCCAAAGCCCGGGACGCGGGAATCACGGGTGACTGGGGCGCGTGCGATCCCGCCAATCCGAAAAACCGCCGGCTGCGCTGCTCCATCCACGTCGCGCGACGGGGTGCCGAGGGCGAAACCGGGCTGCTCGTCGATACCGGGCCGGACCTGCGCGAACAGCTGCTCGCGGCGGATGTGTCGCATCTCGACGCGGTGCTCTACACCCACGAGCACGCCGACCACACCCATGGCATCGACGATCTGCGCGCGGTGGCGCTGGGCATGCGCCGCCGGCTCGACGTCTACGCCGATGCGCATACGCTGGCGCTACTGCGCGAGCGTTTCGGCTATTGCTTCGCCACGCCTCCCGGCAGCGGGTATCCGCCGATCCTCGCCGCCCATCTGCTGGAGCATGCCGTGCCGGTGTCGTTCACAGGGGCGGGCGGTGCGGTCGATGTGCTGCCGGTCCGCGTCAATCACGGCGACATCGACAGTCTCGGCTTCCGTTTCGAAGCCGAAGACAAGGCTTTCGCCTACATGCCGGATGTGAAGCGGGTGCCGCAGGCCGGCATCGACCTGCTGCGCGGCCTCGATCTGCTGATCGTCGATGCGTTACGCTACACGCCGCATCCATCGCATTTCTCGCTGGACGACGCGCTGGCGCTCATCCGCGAGGTGCGCCCGCGCCGGGCGCTGCTCACCGACCTGCATGCCGATCTCGACCACGAAGAATTGAGCGCCCGCTTGCCCGACGGTGTCGAGGCGGCCTACGACGGGTTGCGCATCGGCCTGTGACCGGTGTCAGCCGCCCAGCGGCGTGCTGACACGGTTGATGAAGCTCGCGATCGGGCCGCTGACTTCCGGGTGGGTGAACACGGGCGTGTGTCCCTGCCCGGGAATGAGCAGCGTTTCGAGGTTATCGTGCCGCGCCTGCATTTCCGCGAATGTGTCGGCGCGCAGGATATCGGAGGTTTCGCCGCGCACGGCGAGAATCGGCACGTGCTTCAGCCCCTCGAACATGGCCCATAGCGGCGGGGCGGCTTTTTCCAGATCGACGCCTTCCAGCGTTTTGCGCAGCGCCGGATCGTAGGCGAGCTTCAGGCCGCCATCGGCTTCATGCCAGGTGCCGTGCGCCAGAGCCGCCCAGTCGCGCGCGTCGAGGCCGGGAAACTGCGCATCCTGAAAGCTCCGCAGGATGTCGATCGCCTCGTCGTAGTTGGCGGGCTCCGGCATCTTGCCCAGATAGCCGCGGATGCGCACAAGGCCCTGCGGCTCGACGACCGGCCCGACGTCGTTGAACACCACGGCGTGGATCAGCTCGGGCGCGATGCCGACGAGGCCGAGCACCAGAAGCCCGCCGCGCGACGTGCCGACGAAAATCGCCTTGGCGATGCCGAGCGCCGACAGCACCTGCTGCAGGTCGTCGATCTCGACATAGGGGTTGTAGTGGGTCCAGTCCGGGTCCCAGTCCGACAGGCCGCGCCCGCGATAATCGACGCAAACGACGCGATGCGGCCGGTGCGGATCGTTGGCGAGCAGTTCGGCGAGGTCGTGGAAATCCGCTGCCGTGCGCGCCATGCCCGGCAGGCAGACGACGGCGGGATAATCGCTCACGGACGGGCCGTATTCGCGCACATGCAGCTTCAGCCCGTCCTTGGCGGACACGTAGACATCGCGAAAGCGCGCGTCATGCGGATGCTGGACGGCGGCTGCTTCCCGGGCGGGCTCGTGCACGGATTGCTGCACAGGCTCAGGTGCGCTCATGTTTTCCTCTCGAACGTGACGGCCGGTCTTACGCCAGCCTTGAATCTCCCGGGTGGCCGGATCATAGCCGCCCAGTATGACCACAATACTACCCGTGGCCGCCAGTTCCTTGATTTTTCTCAGGTGCGGGGCGGTTTCAGGGAGCCGTGCGCCGGCCCCGGTTGAGGTCCTGCTCGATCAGCAGCGCGGTTTCGTTGTTGAGCCGCGAGCGATAGACCTGCAGGTTCTCCAGTACCCGCTGCACGTAGTTGCGCGTTTCGCTGAACGGGATGCGCTCCACCCAGTCGATGGCGTCGACCTGGGGCGAGCGCGGATCGCCGTAGGCGGTGATCCACTTGCGCACATTGCCCGGCCCCGCGTTGTAGGAGGCGATGGCCAGCACGTAGGAGCCGTTCCAGCGCTCGACCAGATCGCCGAGATGGGTCGCGCCCAGCCGTGCATTGTAGGCCGGGTCGCTGGTGAGGCGAGTGAGATCGTAGGGCAGCCCGGCCGCGCGCGCCGTTGCCTGGGCGGTGGCGGGCATGAGCTGCATCAGGCCGCGCGCCCCCGCATGCGAGACCGCCTTGCCGTCGAAGGCGCTCTCCTGCCGGGTGATGGCGTAGATCATCGGTCCCTCGATGGCGCTGTCGTCGAGTTCGGGGATGCCGAAGGTCGGGAACGCGGGCACGTCGAAGGGCTTGCCGCGATGGGCGGCGGCCTTGCCGACGATCAGGGTCGCGCGCGCATCCTGCGCCTCGTCGACGAGTTCGGCCAGCGCCGCCAGGTGGTCTTCGTCGAGGCGGGAAGCCATGGTGGACATGAAGGGCAGGATGAGGTCGGTCTCGCCCGCCTTGATGAGGAGCCGCACCGCCTGCGCCGCCCGCATTTGCGACAGATCGCGCCGCGCGATGTCGGAAGGCTCGGGCAGCGGCCGCACGGCGACATCGGGAAGCCCGAGCCGGGCGCGGGCGAGCTGGCCGTAGTAAGTCGTGGAATGCTCCGCCGCGCGGTTGAAGAACGCGGCGGCGCCGGCCTCGTCCTTCTGCGCCTCGGCGGCGCGCCCGCGCCAGTAGGCGATGCGGGCCACCGAGATCGGCAGGGTGGCGTGCGGTGCGGCGTCAGTGAAATGACGTGCGGCGGCATCGGCGTCGTCGAGGAAACGCAGGGCGATCCAGCCGGCGAAGAAGGCGGCGTCGATCCTGTCCGCCTCGCTCACGGCGAAGGGCAGGGCGGCGACCTGATAGGCGGCCTTGGAGCTGCCGGCATCGAGCAGCGCGCGGGCCACGAGGCGCTGCTCCAGCACCCAATGCGAGCCGAGCGCCAGATTGTCCGGCGCGCTGCCGGTTGCAGTCTCACCCGTCGCAGCGGGGACCGGAGCGGCGATGATCTTGATCTGCGGCGTGGTCGCATTCGGGGCCGGAACCTGAGCGGGAGCGGCGGCCACCGCCAGATCCTCTGAGGCCGACTTCTGGGCCTCGGCCACATCCGTGTCGGCCTCGCCGGCGGCTTCATCCGTGTCAGAGGTTGCCTGCGGCTGCTGTGCGGCGAGCAGCACGGCTGCCTTGTTCGGCTCCGCCGCGCGGATCAGGGTGTCGCTCGCCGCTTTCAGGTCGTTGGCGCGCCGCTCATAGCGCGAGCGGGCGAGCAGATATTCGGGCGAGGTTCGCAGGGTAGCGGGCACGGCGTCGAGCAGCTTGCCGGCGTCGCGCGCGCGCTTGGCGACCGCGTTGAACGCTTCCGCCAGCGCCGGCTCGTCGCGGCCGAGGCGCAAAGCGGTATCCTCCGCCGCCTCCCAGTGCTCGCCGACAAGCATGCTGGCGAGGCGCGCGCGGTGATCCGCCGCCGTGAAGCGGGAGCCGTAGGCGTCGAACAGCACGCGCCGCGCCGACGAGGACAGCGCCTCCGTGCGCCACAGGTCGCGCGCGACGGCTAGTCCCTGTTCGGCCTGTCCGGTGTCGTCGAGCGCGCGGGCGAGAGCGATGCGCCCGGCGTCGGTCACCGGTGCGCGCGTGGCGAAGTTGACCGCCACCTGCGCCGAGGAAGGCCTGCCCTGCAGGAAGTTGGCTTCGATGCGCCGTTGCAGCGCCGCGCTGCCGGGCCAGTCGGGATTGCGGCGGGCGAATGCCTCCAGCCGCGCGATGTCGATGGCTGCGCCGCTGGAGCGGATGGCGATCCATTCGAGCGTGTCCCGCGTCGCGGCGTCGGGGATGCGCGCTGCGGCGGTATCGCCTTCGCCCAGGTGGCCGGCGCGGTAAAAGGCGAGCGCCTCGCGGAACGCCTCCACGTCGGGCTCGGGCCAGCGGATTTCTATCGGCTCGGGCGGCGCGGACGGCGGCGGCAGGGAGGCAGTTTCGAGCGGCTGCGCAGCGTCTACGACTGGCGGCGTGCTTGAGGGTGGCGTGCTTGATGAGGGCGCGCTCGCCCCGGTGCGCGCCGCGTCATCGTGCGCCGCGTCGTCGCGGCTGCTGTCGCGCAGCAGTCCGGGCGCCAGGATGACGGCGATCACCGCCAGCGAGAGCAGCAGCCCAGTTCGCAGTCGCATCAACGGATCTCCCTGAAGCGGGCGGGCGGACAGTGTGACCGCGCTTGCGGCCACAGCTCGGCGTTTGCCGAATCGGGCCTGCCGCCGTGCCCATACTCGCCGCGAGGCATTTAAGAAATGTTAACCACCATCGCGCGCGCCGCGCCCGCAGGCCGGAAGGCGGCACAATAAAGGTGTCCAATCGCCGCCTGCCTGCAATATGAGCCTTTGCGCATCCGTATCCAAGTGTTTAAGTAGCGTTTGTCGTTCGACTCGCATTCGAATTTCAGCAGCCCGCGTTCAGGCGGCGGCCCTTGTGGGGGCGGCGCCCGGGGACAAGCTGAAGATCAAGCCTCACCGGGAGAGTCCCCGTCATACGCGGGGAAGATATCATGGCAGCACATCCGAGCTTCAAGGGTTCCTACACCGCCCTCGTGACACCGTTCCGCGATGGCGCAGTGGATGAGGCGGCGTTCCGCGCGCTCGTCCAGTGGCAGATCGAGAGCGGCATCGACGGTCTCGTGCCCGTGGGCACCACCGGCGAGAGCCCGACCCTCTCCCACGACGAACACAAGGACGTCGTCAGGTGGACCGTCGAGGAAACGCGCGGCCGCGTTCCCGTCATCGCCGGCGCCGGCTCCAACAGCACCGCGGAGGCCATCGATTTCGCCCGCCACGCCGAAGAGGTGGGCGCGGATGGCGTGCTCGTCGTCACGCCCTATTACAACAAGCCGAATCAGGAAGGGCTGTACCAGCACTTCAAGGCCATCAACGACGCCATCGGCATTCCGATCATCATCTACAACATCCCGCCGCGCTCGGTCATCGACATGTCCGTGGACACGATGGCGCGCCTCTACGAGTTGCCCAACATCGCCGGCGTGAAGGACGCGACCAGCAACATCGGCCGCGTCAGCATCCAGCGTCAGGTGCTGGGGCCGGACTTCCTCCAGTTCTCCGGCGAGGACATCACGGCGCTCGCCCTGGTCGCGCACGGCGGGCACGGCTGCATCTCGGTGACGTCGAACGTGGCGCCGCGCCAGTGCGCCGATCAGATGCGCGCCGCGCTCTCCGGCGATTACGCCACGGCGCTCGCCCTGCAGGACCGCCTGCTGCCGCTGCACACCGGGCTGTTCCTCGACACCAACCCCTCGCCGGTGAAGCACGCGCTGGCGCTGCTCGGGCGCGCGAGCGACGAGGTGCGGCTGCCGATGGTGCCCGTGTCCGAGGCGACCAGCGCGAAGCTGAAGAGCGCCCTCGTGCATGCGGGCCTGCTGAACGGCTGATCCGATGGCAGCAAAGGACAAGGGCGGGAACAAGATCGTCGCCGACAACCGCAAGGCCCGCTTCAATTACGAGATCGTCGATACGATCGAGGCCGGCATATCGCTGACGGGTACCGAGGTGAAGTCGCTGCGCGAGGGCAAGGCGACCATCACCGAGGCCTATGCCGGGCCTTCGGGCGAGGAGTTCCTGCTCTTCAACGCCTACATTCCCGAATACCTGCAGGCCAATCGTTTCAACCACGAAACGCGCCGCCCGCGCCGCCTGCTGCTGCACAAGCGCCAGATCAACCGCCTCATCGGCGCGACCCAGCGCGAGGGCTTCACCGTCGTGCCGCTCAAGGTCTATTTCAACGACCGCGGCCGCGCCAAGGTGGAGATCGGGCTGGCGCGCGGCAAGAACCTGCACGACAAGCGCGAGACCGAGAAGAAACGCTCGTGGGATCGCGACAAGGCGCGCATCATGCGCGAAAAGGGCTGAGGCGCGCCCTTTTCTGACTGTCCCGGTCAGTCGCGCAGATAGGCGCGGATGTCGGCGAATACCGCCTGGAACATCTCCGGCGTCAGCACACGTGTATTCGTGTTGTAGCGCGAGCAGTGGTAGCTGTCGAAAAGCCGCACGCCGCCAATGTCGTGATGGCCGCCGTGGCGGAAGGCGAAGCGCGAGGGCGTGCCGCCCAGCGCCCGCACCGTGGTGTCGTGCGCGATGCGCCCGAGCGCCAGGATGGCGGACAGCGCCGGCATCGCCGCGATTGTGCTCGCGAGGAACGGCCTGCAGGTGACGATTTCAGCACCCGTGGGCTTGTTTTCCGGCGGAACGCAGCGCACGCCGTTGGTGATGCGGCTGTCGGCGAGTTCCAGCCCGTCGTCGGGGGAAGCGGCATAGCTGCCGCGCGCGAAGCCGAAGTTCAGCAGCGTTTCATACAGCAGGTCGCCGGCATAATCGCCGGTGAACGGCCGGCCGGTGCGGTTGGCGCCGCGCAGCCCCGGCGCGAGGCCGACGATGAGCAGCCGCGCCTGCGAGGACCCGAAGGATGGAACAGGCGCGTTGAACCAGCCCGGCTCACGCTCGCGCCATTGGTGGCGAAAGTCCGCCAGGCGGGGGCACAGACCGCAATCGGAATCGGGCTCGGCGTCCGTTATGGGGGGCATCGCGGCGGGCTTGCGCGGGTCGGCGCCTCGGGGCTGCGCGTGGCGGCCCTCAGGCGAGACCATCGTCGTCGCTCGCCGGATTCCGGATGCCGTAGCGGCGTTCGACCAGCGAGCGGCCCTTGATCGTTTCCTGACGCTCGTCGGTTTCGGCCTGCAGCCGGACGGTGCGTTCGGGGCGCTCGGCGGGCTCGCGGCCGATGAGCGGGATGAGCTGGGTGATGTCGACGAACTCGTCGGCCTGGCGGCGCAGCTCGTCGGCGATCATCGGCGGCTGTGTCTGGATGGTCGACACCACGACCACGCGCACGCCGCGCCGTTGCATCGCCTCGGCCAGCGACCGGAAGTCGCCGTCGCCCGAGAACAGGATCATCTCGTCGATGTGAGGAGCGATCTCGAGCGCGTCGATGGCGAGCTCGATGTCCATGTTGCCCTTGATCTTGCGGCGGCCGGCGGAGTCGATGAACTCCTTGGTCGGCTTGGTGACGACGCGGTAGCCGTTATAATCGAGCCAGTCGACCAGCGGGCGCAGCGAGGAATACTCCTGATCCTCGATCATCGCGGTATAGTAGAAGGCGCGCACCAGGCGGCCGTTGTGGTTGTAGGACCGCAGCAGGCGCTTGAAATCGACGTCGAAGCCGAGGGTCTTGGTGGTTGCGTAAAGATTGGCCCCGTCGATGAAAAGGGCTCGGCGCGTTACTGACATCGCTTTGGTCTCTTAAGTTAAATTGATGAATCGAATCCGACCCTGGTTATCCCGCCCTCCGTCGGGGCAGGCCATGGCACGCGGCAGGCGCTTATTCGCAAAATCGGATAATATCTCTTTTATTTCCAATTGCTTCCAATTTCGCTCCAACCTTTCACCAAGCGTGTTGCCGGGTCGTCTTGCTCATGCGTGATTGTGCTGACATATGCCGGCGCCGACAACTGACAATCGCGCAAGGATACTATACCCCCCTGTTGCGAAGCTTGCACGAGCCTTCCGCTACCGGAGAGCCGGCCAGCGGCATGACCGGCATGCACGGGTTGCAGGAGGGTAGGCAGCACGACAGGCATCGTCATGGAAAACGTGGGTCAGGCGCGCGTTGCCGGCGCAATCTCCTGACCGCGCACATTATCCTATGCGCAACAAATATCAATCTGTCGGAGTGGGAAATTAATAATGGTAGATAATTAACATCTGCGTGAACTGTGAAAATACATGACCATGTTCGGCCGGCTAAAATTATTCAGGTCGACGGAGCGACAACATTATCGATGCCGGCCGGGCCGTATCAGGCGGCGAAGCATCGCCGGCTAATATCGACTACTCGTTGCAGCGCGTCAAGCCGCGCGCGATGCGGCGCGGCCAGCATCGGCATGGGGATTTTGCTCAAGCACTTCGACGTCTCGTTGAAACGCCAGAATGCCCTATCTTTCTGATTGCAAGCGTTTTTCATGCAAAGCGGCATCCGCTCCGCCTGGAAACGCTCCGGGCGTTCTCAATCCGTCAGGCGTTGAACCTTGCTCACCGCGCGGGTGGTGCGCAACTCGGCGATGAGGCTCGTCAGGTGCTTCAGGTCCCACACCGACAGGCTGATGGTGAGGTTCGAGAAGTCCGGCGTCGGGCGCTTCATGGCGATGTCGTCGATGTTGGCGTCGTGGTCGGCGATGATCTGCGTGATCTGCGCCAGCGAGCCGGGTTCGTTGATGAGGCTCAGCGCGATGATCGCGGGGAAGCGCTGGACGTTGCCCTCGTCGACATCCCAGCGCACGTCGAGCCAGCGTTCCGGCTCGTGCTCGAAGGAGGCGAGGGCCTTCGACTGGATCGGGTAGATGGTGATGCCCTCGCCCGGCGTCAGGATGCCGACGATGCGGTCGCCCGGCACCGCGCCGCCCTCGGGCGCGAAGGTGATCGGCAGGTCGCTGTTGAAGCCGCGCACGGGAATGGCGCGCCCGTCCGCCTCGGTGCTCGCGTCCGGCACCTTGAACTTGAGGCTCTCGCTGCCCTTGAGGCCGAACCAGCCGTGGCCGGAAAGCCCGTCCACCGTGGGCCGGCGCTCGTCCTTGAAATCGGGATAGACCGCCTTGACCACGTCGCCGGAAAACATCTCGCCCCGGCCCACCGCCGCGAGCGTGTCGTCGATGGAGGCACGCGCGAGGCGGGGCAGGGCGGCCTTCAGCTTGTCGTCGGAGTAAGCGCGTCCGGCGCGCTCGAACGCGCGCTCAAGTATCTGGCGCCCCAGCCCCGCGTACTGGCGGCGCACGGCGTCGCGCGTGGCGCGGCGGATGGCGGCGCGCGCCTTGCCGGTGACGACGAGCGATTCCCACGCCGGCGGCGGGATCTGGCCGTCGGCGCGCATGATGTCGACCTCGTCGCCGTTCTCCAGTTCGGACAACAGCGGCGCGATCTGACCGTTGATCTTCACGCCCACGGCGGAGTTGCCGATCTTGGTGTGAACCGCATAGGCGAAGTCGATCGGGGTCGCGCCGCGCGGCAGCGCGATGAGCCGCCCCTTGGGCGTGAAGCAGAACACCTGGTCGTGGAACAGCTCCAGCTTGGTGTGCTCCAGGAATTCTTCCGGGCTGTCGCCTTCGGCCAGCAGGTCGACGGTGCGCCGCAGCCATTGGTAGGCGCGGCTTTCGTTGAGCAGCTTCGACGGCTGGTCCGTGCGGCCGTCCTTGTAGAGCGCATGCGCGGCGATACCGTATTCGGCGACGCTGTCCATGTCCTGGGTGCGGATCTGCAGCTCGACGCGCTGGTGGCCGGGGCCGATCACGGTGGTATGGATCGAGCGGTAATCGTTCTGCTTCGGCGTGGAGACATAGTCCTTGTAGCGCCCGGGCACCATCGGCCAGGCGGTGTGCACGACGCCGAGCGCCCGATAGCACTCGTCGATGGTGTCGACGATGATGCGGAAGGCGAAGATGTCGGACAATTGCTCGAAACCGAGCGACTTGCGCTCCATCTTCTTCCAGATCGAGTAGGGGCGCTTGCGCCGGCCCTTGACGCGGGCGACGATGCCCTGCTCGGCCAGACGCTGGGTGAGGTCGTGCTCGATGGTCTCGACGAGCTGGCCGTTGCGCTCGCTCACGCTGTCGAGACGCCGGGCGATGGTGTCGAACGCTTCCGGCTTCAGGTTGCGGAAGGCGAGCTCCTCGAGCTCGTCGCGCAGCTCCTGGATGCCCATGCGGCCCGCGAGCGGCGCATAGATTTCGAGCGTTTCCTCGGCGATGCGGGCGCGCTTTTCCTGCGCCATGAAGCCAAGCGTGCGCATGTTGTGCAGCCGGTCGGCGAGCTTGACCAACAGCACGCGCACATCGGCCGCCACCGCCAGCAGCAGCTTGCGGAAGTTCTCGCCCTGCGCCGCCTTGCGCGAGACGAAATCGAGCTTCTTGATCTTGGTCAGGCCGTCGACCAGCGCGCCGATCTCGTGGCCGAAGAGCTGGTCGATCTCCTCGCGTGTTGCGTCCGTGTCCTCGATGGTGTCGTGCAGCACGGCGGCGACGATGGTGGAATCGTCGAGCCGCAGATCGGTGAGAATGGCCGCAACTTCAAGCGGATGCGAGAAAAACAGGTCGCCGGAGGCGCGCGTCTGCGTGCCGTGGGCGCGCATGGCGTAGACATAGGCGCGGTTGAGCAGCGTCTCGTCGGCTTCCGGGTGGTAACGCTTGACGCGTTCGACAAGCTCGTACTGGCGCATCATCGGCGGATGCGCGGATTTCGCCAGCGTCACCTGCCGGGGGAAGGGCGCCGCGCCCGTGTTTCCGTCTCCCGCCGTCTGCGGGGGTGTTGCCGCGATAACCTCTCCGCCGTCCGTCACATGCACTTCCGCCACAATGAACGCTACCCGCTGTTGCCGGCCCCGGCCGTCATCTTGCCCGAATATTGGAAAGTGTACAAAGGTCGGGCGGAAAAAACAAAGCCGTTTGATGCATGCCCGGTCCGGCGCATGCCACTACCGTGTCGCGCCGTTTCCGGTTCCTGAATCGCAAAAGGCCCGGATCGCTCCGGGCCTTGTCCGTTGCCACCCGGTGGGGGCACTTTGGTGCGGCGCTCAGTCGTCGTCGTCGCTGGCGGCGGGGGGCACGAGTCCTTCCAGGCCGCGCAGCAGGTCGTCCTCGCTCATGCGGTCGAACTGCACCTCGTTGTCGTCGACGGAACCGGTCGAGGTGCCGATCAGCGGAACGGCGTCCTCCTCCGGCTCGTCGACCTCGACGTACTTCTGCAGCGAGTGGATCAGCTCTTCCTTCAGATCCTCGGGCGCGAACTTTTCCTCGGCGATCTCGCGCAGGGCGACGACGGGGTTTTTATCGCGGTCGCGGTCGACCAGAAGGTGGGAGCCCGAAGAGATCATGCGGGCGCGATGGCTCGCCAGCAGCACGAGCTCGAAACGGTTCTCGACCTTGTCGATGCAGTCTTCGACGGTTACGCGAGCCATGACGAGCTCCTTTTCCTGCGCAAAAAAACGATTGAAGCGTTCCGGCTACACCATTCCGGCGGCGAATGCAATATTTTCCGCTTTCGACCGGCCGGTCATAGCTGCTCGTCCATGGTGTCGCCGCGATAGAACGGCACCGGCGCTTCCTGGCGGAAGCCGTCCGCGAGGCGGGCGGCGAGGGCGGCGAGCACGATGCGGGTGATGCGCGGCGCGTTGAGCGTGTCCGTCTCGTTGAGGGCCACCCAGACGAGCTCCACCAGCTCGCCGTCGCGTGCGTTCTCGCCCTCGATGGTGTGGGCGATGGCGGAGGCGTCCGCCACGAAGAAGCGCGCGTCGAAACGGCGCGGATAGCGCGGCGGGGTGATGGCGCGCGCCACGAAATGCAGCGCATCGAGCTCGGGGAACACGCCGTGCTCGGCGAAGGCGCGCCAGCTTTCCGGCGTTTCCTCGGGCGCGCCGTAGTCCTTCGAGCCGACGAGATGGCCGGTTTCCTCGAACGTCTCGCGGATGGCGGCAAGCGCCAGCGAGCGGGCGGAAAGCGGCGAGGCGTCCTCGACATGCAGCATGAGCTTGTGCTCCGCCGCCGGGTGCAGCGCGCCGGCCACCACCATCTCGCTGTCGCAGGGTTCGACACGACCGCCGGGAAACACGAACGCGCCCGGCATGAAAACCAGGTCGTCGCGGCGGCGGCCCATGAGGACGCGCGGGCCGCGGCGGGTGTTGTCGAGCAGGATCAGCGACGCCGCGTCGCTCGGCACGATGGCGGCGTAGTCGATGGTTTCGGCGGTTGCCGCGGGTTCGCTCATATCGTTTCCTCCTCGCCGCCGAAGCCATGCATGCGCAGCGCCCATTGATAGCCCACGACCGCGCCCTTCACCGGGCGCATCAGCGCCAGCGCCAGAGCGAGGGTCAGTAGCGGCCACACGATCATCTGGGTCAGCGTCGAATAGTCGGCAAACATTTCCAGCGCCAGCACCAGCGTTATGATGATGTGGCCGACGATGGTGATGGTGATGTAGGGCGGCAGGTCGTCGGCGCGGTGGTGGTGGAGCGCCTCGCCGCAGGCCTCGCAATGATCGGCGACCTTGAGATAGCCGGCAAACAGCGATCCTTCCCCGCAAGCGGGGCAGCGGCATTGCGCGCCCCGCCGCATGGCCAGCCATATGTCTCGGGCTGGCTGGGCGGCCATGTCGCCGCCGGGCGCGGCACGCGGCACCGTGGCGCCGGTGAGGGGTTCAATCGTCATGAATCTCCCTTGCTATCCTTCCAGTTATCCTTCGGGGGGCTTCTTCTCGAAGACCTCCCGGGACCGCCCGGATTTTGCCGCCGGGCGGCGGGCGGATGAACGGGTGCGTCAGAGCCGCCACCGTTTCCTTGAAGAGAAAGGCGACGCCGAGCACGAGAACGCACGCGGTGAACGCCAGAAAAGCCTGCACCCACGGCGTGAGCTGAACATAGAGGGCAAGCAGATGCGTGCCAAGATTGTTGTCGGTCATGATAACTCCCCGTCGCATGGTGAAACCACCAGACAAGCGACAAAAAGCCGCCTGGCTGGTGGCCGGGAGAGTTAGAAAACCGCAAGGACACGGCCGCGCTGGCCTTTAGGCGCGAACCCTGAACATAGCCAGCGCCTCCCCGGCCATAGCTGGGGAGGCATCGTTACGGTCGGTGCCAACCGGTCCTTGAGAGGTTTCTAAGCCTCGAAGACGCGGGACCGCGCCTCTGCCATCAGACATAAGACGTTTGCCGGCGGAGTCAAATGGCCAACGGCGCAAGCCGCTGGAATCGTTGCGGGGGAGAGGCGTCCGAAAGTGCCGGGGCCGCAAGCGTCACGGCAGCGACAGGCTGTAACTCTGAGATGTCGGAATCGGCCTCACCCCTTGACCAGCAGTAGTTTATAAACTACAAGTATGATGACGAAATTCAAGCGAACTGAAACGTTCACCAAATGGTGGGATAGCCTGAAGGATGAACGGACGCGAACCATCATCCTGACGCGGTTCGGCCGCCTTGCATACGGAAATGCAGGAGATGCCGCTCCGGTGGGGGAGGGCATCAGCGAATTACGCATCCACCACGGTCCCGGTTATCGCGTCTATTTCCAGAAACGCGGGAATACGATCATTCTTCTGCTGTGCGGCGGCGACAAGAGCACTCAGGCGAGAGATATCAAAACGGCGCAGCGTCTCGCCCGGGAATGGAGTGAGGAAGATGGCGGAAAAACTGACGACTTTTGACATTGCCGAGGAGCTGAAGACCGACGAAGCCATGGCATTCTACATGCAGGACGCGTTTTCGACGGGAGATCCCGGCTACATTGCCCATGCGCTCGGTGTCATCGCCCGCGCGAAGGGAATGACACAGATCGCCAAGGACGCTGGCCTGTCACGCGAGCAGCTCTATCGGTCGTTCAGTGCCGAGGGAAATCCGACCCTCAAGACGACGCTTGCCGTGATGAAAGCGCTGGGAATCGAGATGACGGCCAAGGTCCATGCGGCCAAGAATGGCGCTGATGAGGGCTCGCGCCAGTCCATGCCGGCCTGACCGTTATCCCCGCCGCCGGCTGCCCCCCTTGCCGCCGGCATTGCGCCCGAAGCCTCCGCGTTCGAAGCCTCCGCGCCCGTTGATGTCCCGTCCCTTGGCATTGTCATCGGCGCCGTCGCGGCCAGCTCGCGCGGCCTTGCGCGCGGTTCCGCCGGCTGACAGCAGCTCGAAGCGCAGCGCGCCCGCAACCGGCGCGGCTTCGACGAGGCGCACTTCCACGGTGTCGCCCAGCCGGTACATCCGGCGCGTGCGGCTGCCCACCAACGCGTGCTGGCGCTCGTCGTAGCGGAAGAAGTCCGTGCCCAGCGTCGAGGCCGGAATGAAGCCGTCCGCGCCCGTATCGGCGAGGCGCACGAACAGGCCCACGCGTGTGACGCCGGCGATGCGCCCCGTGAAGGTGGCGCCGATGCGGTCGGCCATGAAGTGGGCGATCAGCCGGTCCGTGGTCTCGCGCTCCGCCGCCATGGCGCGCCGCTCGGCCGCCGAAATCTGCGCCGCCACTTCCGCGAGTTCCTCGCGCGTGGTGTGGACGGGCAGGCCGTCGTCGCCGAGTTTCAGCGCGCGGATCAGCGCCCGGTGCACGACGAGATCGGCATAGCGGCGGATCGGCGACGTGAAATGCGCGTAGCGGCGCAGGTTGAGGCCGAAGTGGCCGTAGTTGTCGACGGAATATTCCGCCTGCGCCTGGGTGCGCAGCACCACCTCGTTGACGAAGTCGCGGTTGGGCGAGTTCTCGACGTGTGCCAGGATGCCGTTGAACATCGCCGGCGCCAGCGCGCCGGATTTGGGCGCCTTGAGGCCGATGGAAGCCAGCACCTCGGCCAGCGCGTGCAGCTTCTCGACGGACGGCTCGTCGTGGGTGCGGAAGATGAGCGGCGAGCCCGCCTGCTCCAGCGTTTCAGCCGCGCAGACGTTGGCGAGGATCATGCATTCCTCGATGAGCCGGTGGGCGTCGAGACGCTCGGGCATGATGACGCGGTCGATGGCGCCGTCCGGCTTCAGGATCAGCTTGCGTTCCGGCAGGTCGAGCGCCAGCGGCTGGCGCTCGTCGCGGGCGTCGGTGAGCGCGGCGTAGGCGTCCCACAGGGGGCGCAGCACGGTGGCCAGCAGCGGGCCGGTCGTGTCGTCCGGCGTGCCGTCGACGGCTGCCTGCGCCTGCTGGTACGAGAGCTTCGCGGCCGAGCGCATCATGATGCGGTGGAACGAGTGGCGGCGCTTGACGCCGGCGACGTCGATGACGATGCGCACCGCGAGCGCCGGCCTGTCCTCGTGCGGCCGCAGCGAGCCGAGATCGTTGGAGATGCGCTCCGGCAGCATGGGCACGACGCGGTCGGGGAAGTAAACCGAGTTGCCGCGCTCTTGCGCCTCGCGGTCGAGCGCCGTGCCCGGCTGGACATAGGCCGCGACATCGGCGATCGCCACCGTGAGCACGAACCCGCCGGCGTTGCGCGGATCGTCGTCGGGCGCGGCGTGGACGGCGTCGTCGTGGTCCTTCGCGTCGGCCGGATCGATGGTGACGAGCGCCAGCTTGCGCCAGTCCTCGCGCCCGGTGAGGGTCGCCGCCTGCGACTCTTCCGCCTCGCGCAGCGCGGCGGGGGAGAACACGTTCGGGATGTCGTGGGCGTGGATCGCCACGAGGCTGATGGCGCGCTCCGTCCTGAGGGAGCCGAGCCGTTCGATGACCTTCGCCGCCGATCCGCCGAAGCGCCCCGAGCGCGCAACCGACACGGTGACGAGATCGCCGTCTTCCGCTCCGCCGCCGTCGCCGGGGCGAATGGGAAGCTCGCGCCCGAGCGCCTTCTTGTCGACGGGCACGAGCCTGCCGCCCTCGCCGTCCGGGTTGGCGCGGAAGATGCCGAGCATCTGCGCGCGGGTCTTCGTCAGCACCTTGATGACGCGCCCGAAGTATGCGGGGCCTTGCTTCTGGGCGGAATCCCGGTCACGGTTGGGCTCGATGCGCAGCAGCACACGGTCGCCGACGCCGGGCACCGGCTGGCCGGTTTTCGTCCGGCGCGGCAGGTTGATGAGGATGCGCGGCGCGGGGTGGCCGCCGTCGGGATCGTCCCACTCGGTGGGGGTGGCGATGAGCTCGCCGTCGCGGTCGCGGGCGGTGATGTCGGCCACCGTCACGGGCGGCAACTGGCCGGAGCGATTGAGCGTCTTGTGGCGGCGGTCGATCTCGCCGCCCTCCTCGAGATCCTTCAGAAGGCGCTTCAGCCCGATGCGCTCTTCGCCGCCGATGCCGAAGGCGCGCGCGATCTCGCGCTTGCCGACCTTGCCGGGCGATTCGGCGATGAAGGCGAGAATTTCTTCCCGGCTGGGCAGGGCGCTGTCTGCCGCGCCCGTTGCCGCTTCGCCTTCTCCACGCGCCGCGCGCGGCTTCCGGGGGGTGATCCTCGACGTCGAGACGCGCGCCGAACGGTTGCTGATCTTGCGTGCCACTGTCTGTTCCAAGGCCGGCGGTTCCGGCGCGATACCGTTTTCTTCTCGCACGCCGCGCGCCATTATGAAAGCCGCGGCATGATTCCGGCAGTTGCGTTTTGCCCGCCGCCGGTTCACACACGGGGCATGACAGATCATCCCACCCGTGACGTGGGCTTCGGCGTATACGTCCACTGGCCATTTTGCGCGTCGAAATGTCCGTATTGTGACTTCAACAGCCACGTCCGCCATCATCCGGTGGACGAAGCGCGTTTTGCCGCGGCTTTCGCGCGCGAGATCGCGCACAACGCGGCGCTGGCGCCGGGGCGCAGGGTCACTTCGGTATTTTTCGGCGGCGGCACGCCCTCGCTGATGCGCCCGCAGACCATTGCCGCCATTCTCGACGCCATCGCCGCGCACTGGCCGGTGGCGGCCGATGCCGAGATCACGCTGGAGGCCAATCCGACCAGCGTCGAGGCGGATCGTTTTCGCGGCTATCGGGCGGCCGGCGTCAACCGGGTGTCGCTGGGCGTGCAGGCGCTGAACGACCACGATCTCAAGACGCTCGGGCGCCGGCACGACGTGGCGGAGGCGCTCAGCGCCGTGAAGCTCGCGGCCGAGAGCTTCGAGCGTTATTCCTTCGATCTCATCTATGCTCGCCCCGGCCAGACGCCCGCCGCGTGGGCGCAAGAGCTGGAACAGGCCATCGGCCACGCGGCGGAGCATCTGTCGCTCTACCAGCTCACCATCGAGCCTGGCACGTGGTACGCGCGCCTGCACGCGGCCGGCAAGCTGGTGGTGCCGGATGACGATACGGCGCGCGACCTGTTCGATGTCACGCAGGAAGTCTGCGCCCGCCATGGCCTGCCGGCCTACGAGGTGTCGAATCACGCTCGTCCCGGCGCGGAAAGCCGCCACAACCTGCTTTATTGGCGCTACGGCGAGTATGCGGGCATCGGCCCCGGCGCGCACGGGCGGCTCGTCACCAACGAGGGCCGCATGGCGCTCTCGACGGAGCGCAGCCCGGAAGCGTGGCTCGATCTGGTGGAGCGCGACGGCAACGCCATCATCGAGCGCGAATGCCTCGAAGCCGGCATGCAGGCGGATGAGTTCCTGCTCATGGGCCTGAGGCTCGTCGAGGGCATCGACCCCGCGCGCTACGCGGCCTTCGCCGGCAGGCCGCTGTCGCCGCGAAAACTCGCGGATCTCGCCGAGCTTGGCCTCGTGGAGATGGCAAATGGCCGTTTGCGCGCCACCCCGCAGGGCAGGCCGGTGCTCAACGCGCTGATCGCGGAACTCGCCGCCTGACCCGCTAAAGCATTTCGACGTTTCGTTGAAACGCAAGAATGCTTTAACTTACTGAGTTAACGCGTTTTCTTCACGCAAGGCGGTATCCGCATTGCTTGAAAACGCTTTACCGTTTCGCCTGCATCAAAGCCTCGCCGAGCGCTGCGCCGAGGCTCTCGCGCTCGATGGGCGAGAGCGCGTCGCCCACCGTCACCCGCTGGCCGCGCGACACGAGGGCGAGGGTTTCCACGCCGGCTTCGATGTGCGCCGTTTTCTCCAGCCGGGTCCACAACGGGTTGAAGCGCCATTCCCGCCATGCGCCGCGATGGCTGACCTTGCGCATCAACAGTTCGATGCGCGACAGCCAGACCTCCTCGAAAGCATTCGCCCGCTTGAAGTTGATGCGGAAGGCGATGTAAAGCGCCAGCAGGTCGATGCCGAAGAAGCCGGCCACGGGCCACGCGCCCAGCATCACGAAGGGCAGGCTCGAAATCACGCTCGCCACGCAGACGAGCGTCATGGTAATGCGAAATGCCTGCCGTCCCATGGAGCGGTGGGGTGTGATGCGGGCCGCGAACAGCACGGCATCCGGCGCATCCGGGTCTTGCGCCGGAGGACAGGCGGATGAGGGAGGCAGGGCCGTGGTCATGGTGAAGGCAAACTATACATGAATCTCCGCCGAATCGAACCGGAAATGCCGTGACCGCCAATCCCAGAACCGCAGCCCCCGTCGATGCCGCGACGGTCGCCGAGATCTTTCGCCGTTTCGAGGCCGCCAATCCCGAGCCGCGCGGCGAGCTGGAATACACCAACCCGTTCACGCTGCTCGTGGCGGTAGCGCTATCGGCGCAGGCGACAGACGTCGGCGTCAACAAGGCCACGCGCGCGCTGTTCAAGGTTGCCGACACGCCCGAGACGATGCTGGCGCTCGGCGAGGACAGCCTGCGCGATTACATCAAGACCATCGGCCTTTTCCGCAACAAGGCGAAGAATGTCATCGCGCTCTCGCGGATGCTGGTCGAGCGCTTCAACTCGGAAGTGCCGCGCACGCGCGCCGAGCTGGAGGAACTGCCCGGCGTCGGCCGCAAGACCGCGAATGTCGTGCTCAACATCGCCTTCGGCGAGCCGACCATCGCCGTCGACACGCATCTGTTCCGTGTCTCGAACCGCATACCGCTGGCGCCGGGCGCGACGCCGCTGGCGGTGGAGCTGGGGCTGGAGCGCATCGTGCCCACCCGTTACGCGCGCCACGCCCACCACTGGCTCATCCTGCACGGACGCTACGTGTGCAAGGCGCGCAAGCCCGACTGCCCCGGTTGCCTTATCAACGACTTATGTCGGTTCGAGCCGAAAACCGCTTGACTCTTCGCCGGGAACGGCGGTCACGGAACCGGGAATCACGGTCACGGTAACGCCGCTCACACGGAGCGCGAGGCGCTGAAACGCTGCTCGATGGCGTCCCACAGGATGGCCGCCACGTCCGGCCCGCCGTTCCTCTTGATGGCGCGGATGCCGGTGGGCGAGGTGACGTTGATCTCGGTCAGGTAGCCGTCGATGACGTCAATGCCGACGAACACGAGGCCGCGCTCGCGCAGGTGCGGTCCGATGGTTTCGCAGATCTCCCGCTCGCGTTCGGTGAGGTCGGTGGCTTCCGCCGCGCCGCCGCGTACCATGTTGGAACGTATATCGTTTTCGGCCGGAACGCGGTTAACGGCGCCGGCGAATACCCCGTCCGCCAGGATGATGCGCTTGTCGCCGAGCTTCACCTGCGGCAGGAATTTCTGCACCACCCAGGGCTCGCGGAAGGTGACCGAGAACAGGTCGAAGAGCGAGCCGAAATTGCCGTCCGCCTCGTTCACCTGAAACACCGAAGCGCCGCCGTGGCCGTAGAGCGGCTTCATCACGATGGCGCCGTGCTCGCGCCGGAAATCGTTGATCTCGTCCTTGTCGCGGGTGATGAGGGTGGGGGGCATCAGATGCGGAAACGCGGTCACGAAAACCTTCTCGGGCGCGTTGCGCACGGCGGCAGGATCGTTGATTACCAAGGTGTCGGGATGGATGCGCTCCAGCAGGTGCGTCGTGGTGATGTAGCCGAGATCGAAGGGCGGGTCCTGCCGCAGCAGCACGATATCGACGGTGGCGAGATCGATCCGCGACGGCGCGCCCACGGCGGCGTGGCCGGGGGCCGCGACATCGCGCACCTCGAGGGGCCGGGCGAGCGCGGTGACGCGGCTGTCGCGCAGGCTGAGCGAATCGGGCGTGTAATAGAGCAACGTATGCCCGCGCCGCGCCGCTTCGAGCAGCATGGCGAAGGTGGAATCGCCCGCGACGTTGATATGCGCGATCGGGTCCATCTGGACGGCAACGACAAGGCTCATGGCCACAATGCTCCACTGTGCGGGACGATGTGTTTTTATGGGACAGAGTCGCGCAGCGGGCAACCGCAAAGCCGCGCCGCTTCCTCGAAGCCCGTCCTACAGCGTCGAATAGTAGAGCAGATGAAGTCCGTTATACATGCAGTGGATCAGCAGGGGCGGCCATAGGGAAAGCGTCCTGCGGAACATCACACCGGTGAGAATGCCCACCATGAACGCGTCCAGCAGAATGACGCTCGGACCGTGCACGACGGCGAAGATCGCGGCGCTGCCCACAACGCCGGGCCATGGACCATATCGGTTCAGCGCGTTGGCGATGACGCCCCGGAACACGACTTCCTCTCCGAACGGCGTGAAGAGGGCGCCGGAGACCAGCAGCACGAGCAGCGGAAGCAGGCCGCCGGTCGCGGCGGCCTGAAAATCCGCCTGCGTGTTCGGCTCGGTGACGAACAGGAAGTACAGGCCCTCGATAAGGAAGCTCAGGCCGAAGGCGAGGACGCCGAGAGCGGCGGCGAGGAGCAGCTGTGGCCGCGCGGCGGGCCGAAAGCCGAAGGCGCGAAAATCGCGGATGCGCAGGGAGAATGCCGCCAGCAGCGCGATGCAGCCGGCGGCGCCGTTCGCCGCCATGCCCACGATGCCGCGCAGGGAAGCCTGCGCGTCGGGGATCTGGATCATCCACAGCGCGAGCGCGACGACGAGAACCAGATACGTGACCAGCGCGGCCGCGACTTCGGGCCATCCCGGCCGCTCAGGCACGGACGAAGGCCCATGCCGAGCTGTATCGTCCCGGTTTTCCACAAAAGGCTTCGCCATCGGTATCGCTCCTCCCGCGCGACTATAGATGATATCGCGCGGGGTGTGCGTTCAAGCCTTGTCGGGAATGCGGGCGATGACCTTGATTTCGAAATCGAAGCCCGCGAGCCAGGTGACGCCGACGGCCGTCCAGTTGGGATAGGGCGCAGCGGGGAACACCTCGTTCTTGACCGCCAGCACGGTTTCGAACTGGCTCTCGGGATCGGTATGGAAGGTCGTCACGTCGACGATATCGTCCAGCGTGCAGCCACCGGCCGCGAGCACCGCTTGCAGATTGGTGAAAGCCTGCCGCACCTGGGCGGCGAAATCGGGCTCCGGCGAGCCGTCGGCGCGGCTGCCGACCTGGCCGGAAACGAACAGCAGGTCGCCGGAGCGGATGGCGGCCGAATAGCCGTGCGCCTCGTAAAGCGCATGGCGGTCCTTGGGGAATACGGTGTCGCGCGAGGTCATGGGGTCATCCTTCGAGATGCGCGCCTGTCGGTGAAGCCGGTATCCGCGAGGGGACTTCACAACGGCCGGCGCAATTTGATATACGATGCGTATGTCGAATAATCTCACATACGGAGCGTATGTCAACCCGCTTGCGTCTTCCGCGCGGGAATCGAGGTGAGCCATGGCCGCGAGGCGCCGTATCGAAACGATGGAAGAAAACCGGGCGAAGCTGATCGCGGCGGCGCGGCGGGCCTTTGCCGAGAAGGGCTTCGCCGCCGCGTCGATGGATGAGCTCACGGCCGAGGCCGGGCTGACGCGCGGCGCGCTCTACCACAACTTCGGCGACAAGAAGGGGCTGTTCGCCGCTGTGGTGGCGCAGGTCGATGGCGAGATGGCGGACCGGGCGCGGCAGGTTGCCGCCGCGACGCAGGGCTTGTGGGAAGGGCTTCTCGCGGAGGGCGCGGCTTATATAGAGATGGCTCTCGACCCGGAAGTGCAGCGCATCGTGCTGCTGGACGGTCCCGCCTTCCTCGGCGATCCGAGCCGATGGCCGAGCCAGAACGCCTGCCTCGAAATGACGAAGCAGGCAGTCGCGGGGCTGGTTTCGGACGGCATCCTGAAGCCCGTCGATGTCGAGGCTGCGGCGCGCCTTCTCAGCGGCGCGGCCCTCAACGCGGCCCTCTGGGTGGCGGCGAGCGACGAGCCGCGTGCGGCCCTGCCCAGGGCCGTCGAGGCGTTTCGGCTGATGGCGGAGGGCCTGCTGGCGAAGCCTCAATCGAGATAGAGCGTCATCACGTTCGCCACGTGCCGGGGAAAGCTGCGCCTGCCGATGAACACCGCGTCGCAGCGCAGCGTCAGCGGCATGGCCCATGCGTTGCGCGCCAGCCAGTGGCGCACGGCGCCCACGATCCGGCGCTCCTTCATGGCGGTGATGGCGATGCGGGCGTCGTCGAGAGCGCCGCGCGCCTTGACTTCCACGAAGATGACCGTGCGCCCGCGCCGCGCCACGATGTCGATCTCGCCGCCGCCGGCCGCATAGCGGCGGGCGATGATGCGATAGCCCTTGAGCATGAGGAACCAGGCCGCCAGCCGTTCGGCCCGGATGCCCGTCCGGTGGGCTGCGGCGTGCCTTATGCCCCGTGGCCGGCCGGTCATCGGGGGTCCGTGTCGTCTCCGGCGCGCTGGGCTGTCGAGAGCTGCAGCGCGCGGGCGTAGACCTCGCGTTTCGGGATGCCGGTTTCGGCCGAGACGATGGCGGCCGCGTCCTTGACGCTGTGGCGCGCGAGGGCGGCGGTGATGCGCGCCTCGAAATCGGCCTCGGCCAGCGCCTTCGCGCCCTCGACGGGGGGGCCGATCAGCACCACGATTTCGCCGCGCGGCGTCTCGTCGGCATAGCTTTGCGCGAGTTGCGGCAGGCTGTCGCGCCGCACTTCCTCGTAGAGCTTGGTGAGTTCGCGCGCCACGGCAGCCTTGCGCTCGCCGAGGACGGCTGCCGCATCGATGAGCATCTCGGCGAGCCGGCGGGGTGATTCGAAGAACACCAGCGTGGCGGGAATGTCGGCCAGCGCCGCCAGCCGCGCCCGGCGCGCGCCGCTTTTGGGCGGCAGGAAGCCCTCGAAGAAGAAGCGGTCGGTGGGCAGGCCGGCGACGACCAGCGCGGTGAGAACGGCGGAAGGACCGGGATTGGACGTTACCTTGATGCCGTTCGCGAGCGCGTCCTCGACGAGCCGGTAGCCCGGATCGGAGACGAGCGGCGTGCCCGCGTCCGACACCAGCGCCAGCGCCTCGCCGGCCTGCAGGCGCGCCATCACCTTGGGGCGCATCTGTTCGGCATTGTGCTCGTGATAGCCGATCAGCGGCGTGGTGATGCCGTAATGGGCGAGCAGCACCTTGGTGACGCGCGTGTCCTCGGCGAGGACGGCGTCGGCGGCGGCAAGCGTGCCCAGTGCTCGGAAAGTGATGTCCTTGAGATTGCCGATGGGGGTGGCGACGATATGCAGCCCTGGCGCGATGGCCTCCGCCTCCGCTGCCAGCCCGAAGGCGGTGAAGCGCGACGCGCCGGCGAGGGCGGCCGGCGGCGCATCGGCGGTGATCGCGTCGGGGTCGTTGCCGCGCGCGGTGGCGCGCCTGTCGTCGCTCATTCGGTCATCCTTGCAATCACCCCCGCAGGCCGGGCCCGGGGGATGTCATTCCGTCATCCGGCGATTATGACACAAGCGGTATCCGTCCATAAATGGATATAAATGCTTAACATGCCCGCGTGCCTCGCCGGTGTCGCGATTGCTGCCTCGCTGGCCGCTTATCGCCATTCGGTCTTGCCATTCGCGGCCATGTGGGCAATCTTGCCATCGATCCGCCATCCGCTCAGGGAGAGTGCCGTGTCTTGTGCTTCGAGCCCCAGCCTGCCATCCAGTGTTTCCCTATCGTCCGGAAGGGCGGCAGCCAGTCCTGGCGGCAGGGCGCGGGGGTGGCGCGGGCTGGCGGCAGCCGCGCTCGCGAGCCTGATGCTGGCCGGTTGCTCCGGCTCGGGCGGCTTTTTCGGCCTCGGCGGGTCTGACGGCGCCGCTTCCGGCCCGGCGGCGGCGGACAGCACCATCGGCGCGGGTTCGGTCAAGGTCGCGCTGCTGCTGCCGCTTTCGGCGCAGGGCGCGGCGGGCACGACGGCCCAGTCGCTGCGCAACGCCGCCGAGCTCGCCATCAGCGAGTTCAGCCAGCCGGACGTGCAGATCCTCGTGCGCGACGACCGCGGCACCGAGGCGGGGGCGCGCAACGCCGCCCGCGCGGCGCTCAACGATGGCGCCGAACTGGTGATCGGGCCGCTGTTCTCCGCCACCACCCAGGCGGCGGGCGCCGTGACGCGGCCCGCCAACGTGCCGGTGATCTCCTTCTCCACCGACAGCAGCGCCGCGCAGCCGGGCGTCTACCTGCTGAGCTTCCTGCCCGAGACCGAAGTGGACCGTGTCGTTCGCTTCGCCGCCCAGCGCGGACGCAAGTCCTTTGCCGCGCTCGTGCCCGACAATGCGTATGGCAAGGTCGTGCGCGACGCGTTCCAGCGCACGGTGGCGGCCACGGGCGGACGGGTCGTGGCGGTCGAGACCTACGCCGCGGATCGCTCCAACCTGCAGCAGTCGGTGCAGCGCCTCGCCGCGCAGGCCGGGCAGTTCGACGCGCTGTTCCTGCCCGACAACGCCGACACGCTGCCGAGCATCGCGCAGTACCTGCGCACGGCCAATGTCGATACCGGCCGCGTGAAGCTGCTCGGCACGTCGCTGTGGAACGTTCCCTCGGTGCTCGCCACGCCGGGCCTGCAGGGCGGCTGGTTCTCCGCGCCCGATTCGGTGGGCTTCAACGCCTTCGCCCAGCGTTACCGGGCGAAATTCGGCACGGAGCCGGTGCGCATCGCCAGCCTCACCTACGACGCCGTGTCGCTGGCGGCGGCGCTGGTGCGCACGCAGGGGTCGCAGCGGTTCTCGACCGCCGTGCTCACCAACCGGGCCGGCTTCGCCGGGGCCGACGGCGTGTTCCGCTTCAACGCCAACGGCACCAACGACCGCGCCCTGGCAGTGCTGGAAGTGCGCCAGAACAACGCTGTCGTCGTCAGCGCCGCGCCGCGTCAGTTGCAGTAACGGAAAGAAGCGTGCCGGCCCTCAGGCCGGCACCGCGCCCGCGGGCACGGCGAAGGCCGCGTCGGGGGAGGTGGCGTCAGCGCCGGGGCCGAACTCGGCCCGTCCCGCCTGCCAGCGCACCGCGCCCCCCGCCACCAGCGCCAGCGCGCGCGGATAGAGCAGGTGTTCCTGCACCAGCACGCGCCCGGCGAGATGTTCGGGCGTGTCGCCCGGCAGCACCGGGATGGCGGCCTGCGCGATGATGGGGCCTGCGTCCACTTCCGGCTCGACGAAATGCACCGTGCAGCCGTGCAGCCGCACGCCGGCCTCCAGCGCGCGCTCGTGGGTATGCGTGCCGGGAAACGAGGGCAGCAGCGACGGGTGGATGTTGATGAGCCGCCCCAGCCAGCGCTCCACGAACCACGGCGTCAGGATGCGCATGAAGCCGGCGAGACAGATCAGCTCGATGCCGTGGGCGGCGAGCCGCTCGTCGAGCGCCTGCTCGAAAGCCTGCCTGTCGCGGCCGAACGGCTTGTGATCGATGAAGGCGGTCTCGACGCCGGCGGCGCGCGCGGTGGCGAGGCCCGCCGCATCCGGCCTGTTGGCGGCGACGAGCACGATCTCGGCCGGGAAATCCGCTTTCGAGGCGGCTGCGAGCAGCACTTCCATGTTGGAGCCGCGCCCG
The DNA here is from genome assembly GCA_937863995.1 of uncultured Chelatococcus sp. Taxonomy (GTDB): domain Bacteria; phylum Pseudomonadota; class Alphaproteobacteria; order Rhizobiales; family Beijerinckiaceae; genus Pseudochelatococcus. The sequence goes on along the minus strand of CALMIK010000094.1, from coordinate 5,648 downwards.
GAAATGAGCACCGCCGTGCGGCGGCGGGCGGACGCGATACCGGCGACGGGCTCGCTCACAGCGGCAGCCTGCCGTGGGTGACGACGCGCGGCCCCTCGCCCGCCTCGACGACATCGCCGATCTTCACCGGCGTCTCGCCCTCGGCGATCAGCGCGTCGGTGACGGCCCCCACGTCATCGGCGGCGACGATGACCACCATGCCGATGCCGCAGTTGAACGTGCGCAGCATCTCGGCCTCTTCGATGCCGCCGACGCGCGCCAGCCAGCCGAACACCGGGGGCGGCAGGACCGCGCCCAGATCGAGCCGCGCCGCCGTGCCGTCGGGCAGAACGCGCGGAATGTTCTCGATGAAGCCGCCGCCGGTGATGTGCGCCAGGCCCTTGATCGTGCCGGGCTTGACGGTGTCCGTGCGCCGCAGCGCGCCCAGAAGCTGGCGCACGTAGATGCGCGTGGGCTCCAGCAGCGCCTCGCCGAGCCGCCTTTCGGGCGCGAACGGGGCGGTCGCGTTCCAGTCGAGCCCGGAGAGCGCCACGATGCGGCGCACCAGCGAGAAACCGTTCGAATGCACGCCCGAAGAGGGCAGCCCGAGAATCGCGTCGCCGGGGCCGATGTCGGCGCGCGGCAGCAGCTTGTCGCGCTCGGCCGCGCCCACGGCGAAGCCGGCGAGGTCGTAGTCGCCGGTGGCGTAAAGGCCGGGCATCTCCGCCGTCTCGCCGCCGAGCAGCGCGCAGCCGGCCTGGCGGCAGCCGTCGACGATGCCCTGCACCACGAGCGCGCCCTCGCGCGGGTCGAGCTTGCCGGTGGCGTAATAATCGAGGAAGAACAGCGGCTCGGCGCCCTGCACGATGAGGTCGTTGACGCACATGGCGACGAGGTCGATGCCGATGGTGTCGTGGCGTCCGGTCTCGATGGCGATCTTGACCTTGGTGCCCACGCCGTCGTTGGCGGCGACGAGGACGGGGTCTGTGTAGCCGGCCGCCTTGAGGTCGAACAGGCCGCCGAAGCCGCCGATCAGCCCGTCGGCGCCGGGCCGGCGGGTGGCGCGCACCAGCGGCTTGATGGCCTCGACCATGGCATTGCCGGCATCGATGTCGACGCCCGCCTCGGCGTAGGTCAGTCCGTTGGAATGAGAGCCTTCGTGTCCGGTTCGTGACATCGATCGAGATTCCTGCAATATGCCTGTTGAACGCCGATAACACACATCCGGCGATAACGCACGCGGGCGATTGCATATTGTCCGATTGTCCAACAGGTGCCTGCGGGTGCAACGCCGGGCGCGGCACGGCTGCGATAGCGCTTGTAGGGGCCTGCCCGCATGCATATAGCTGATGTGACGCGCCGACTGGCCGAGACAGCGCGTGCGCCGTCCGCTTCGGGCTCCGTTTATGTTTCCGCTTCGGCTCAATCCGTTTCTTGAAATCCGCGCATGACAATTCCCAATATCATTACCATTCTGCGCCTGTTGCTGGTGCCGGCCATTGTGGTGATGATCGGCGCCCAGAGCTGGGTGGGGGCGTTCCTGCTGTTTCTGGCCGCCGGCATATCGGATGGCCTCGACGGCTTCATCGCGCGGCGCTACGACATGCGCAGCGAACTCGGCGCCTATCTCGACGCCTTCGCCGACAAGGCCCTGCTGGTCTCCATCTATGTGGCGCTGTCGATAGCGGACGTGCTGCCGGGGTGGGTCGCGATTCTTGTCGTCTCGCGCGACGTGCTCATCCTCATGGCGATCATGATCTCGTGGCTGATGGCGCGGCCCGTGGACATTCGCCCGCTCAAGATCAGCAAGATCAACACGGCGGCGCAGATCGGCCTCGCGGCGCTGGTGCTGGCCAACCGGGCGGTCGAGGGCGCGGAATTCGGAAAAAGCCTCATTATTTCCGCCCCGTGGGTGATCGAGGGCGCGACCATCGCCGTGGTGCTGCTGACGCTGGTGTCCGCCGGGGCCTACCTGACGTTGTGGCTTCGTCACATGACTGACTGAACCACATGGCTGAGTGGCGAAATGGCTGACTGGCGAGACGCTCGCGCGGCGGCGCCTGTGGAACGGTGTCGATGACGATGAGCGGTGTTGGCTTTCGGCCGAAACTGCGGCACCCTTCCTGCTAGGTTCGCGGCGGCGTCCGCCGGCCGTTGATCGAGGTATCGCACATGGGTGACTTCTCCCCCGTCGAACGGCAGATGCGCTTCTGGCTGGTGGCGCTGGCGGCGCTTCTGGTCGGGCTTTATCTGCTGCGCGGAATCCTGCTGCCCTTCGTGGCCGGCATGGCGCTCGCCTATATTCTCGATCCGGTGGCGAGCCGGCTGGAACGGCTGGGGTTCGGCCGGCTCGCCGCCTCGCTCCTCATTCTGCTGCTGTTCGTGCTGGCGCTGATCCTGGCGCTGGTGCTGCTGCTGCCGGTGGCGGTCAACCAGTTCGCCGCGCTTATCCAGAACCTGCCGGCGACGGCGCAATATTTCCAGGGGCTGGCGAAGGAATACGGCGGGCCGTTCATCGAGCATCTGGGCGGGCAGGAGGCGCTCGCCAACGTCGAGCGGTCGCTGTCGGATTTCGTCGGTCAGGCGGCGCGCTGGCTCGGCACCTTCGCCTCGTCGCTGTGGTCGGGCGGTCAGGCTGTCATCGGCGTGTTCGCGCTGCTCGTGGTCACGCCCGTGGTGGCGTTCTACCTGCTCGTCGACTGGGAGCAGATGGTCGCGACCCTCGACAGCTGGCTGCCGCGCCGCCACGCCGACACCATCCGCACCCTCGGCCACGACATGAACCGCGCCATCGCCGGCTTCATCCGCGGGCAGGCGCTGGTCTGCTTCATCCTCGGCACGTTTTACGCGGTGGCGTTGAGCGTCATCGGGCTCAATTTCGGCCTGCTCATCGGTCTTCTCAGCGGCCTGCTCACCTTCATTCCCTATGTCGGCTCCTTCACGGGCTTCGTGCTGTCGGCGGGCGTGGCGCTGGTGCAGTTCTGGCCCGACTACACGATGATTATCGCCACCATCGGCGTGTTCCTGTTCGGCCAGTTCGTGGAAGGCAACATTCTGTCGCCCAAGCTCGTCGGCGACGCGGTGGGGCTGCATCCGGTGTGGCTGATGTTCGCGCTCGTCGCGTTCGGTTCGCTCTTCGGCTTCGTCGGGCTGCTGCTGGCGGTGCCGATCGCCGCCGCCATCGGCGTGCTCACGCGCTTCGCCCTGCAGCGCTATCTGTCGAGTTCGCTCTATCGCGGCGCCGAAAGCGAGGCGCGATCGAGGATCCATGTCGATGTGTGAGGTCCGCCCGCCGCCCCGGGAGCTTCCGCGCCAGTTGCCGCTGGAGCTGCCGGTCGATACCCGGCTCGAGGCGGAGGATTTTCTCGTCGGCCCCGCCAACGACCGCGCTTTCTCGATGATCGACGGCTGGCCGGCCTGGCCCGACCCGCTGCTGCGCCTCATCGGGCCGGAGGGATCGGGCAAGACGCATCTTGCGGCGATCTGGGCCGGCCGCGCGGGCGCGCGCGTCGTGCCCGTCGGCGCGGTCACGGCGGATGCGGTCGAGGAACTCGCAGCGCACGGCGCCCTCGTCATCGAGGACGCCGACACCGGCCCGCGCGACGAGCACGCGCTGTTCCACCTCGTCAACGTGGTGCGCCGCCGGGGCCTTGCGGGCGGGGCGTCGCTGCTCATGACGGCGCGCACCGGGCCGGAGGAGTGGGGGCTTGCAACGCCCGACCTGCTGTCGCGCATGCGCCTTTCCCCGTCGGTCGCCATCGGCGCGCCGGACGACGCGTTGCTGCGGGCGGTGCTGGTGAAGCTCTTCGTCGACCGGCAGCTCGTGGTCGACATCAACGTGGTGGAGGCGCTGGCGCGGCGCATGGAGCGCTCGTTCGCCGCCGCGCGGGCGCTCATTGAACTGCTCGACCGGGAATCGCTCAGCGACGGCCGGCGCATCACCCGCGCCTTCGCGCTCGGCGTGCTGGACCGCCACGAGGCGCGGGACGACGTGAACGCAGGAACTGGACCTTGAACGGCGACCGTGCCAGAGCCCGGCAGCAAGCTCTGGTGCATCTTCCGCTTTTACGGTCATTCGTCGTGGGATTGTCGCACAACGTTGCGACAACGCGACGTGAATACGGGCAATGGCGGGGCCTTTTGCGCACGCCGCAGATTAACGCGGGGATTTGACCATGACGCAACTCGTTTCGGCTCTCGAGTCGCAGGAAGAAGCGGCGGAGCATCTGCTGGCAGAGGCCGCCGTTGAAGCCGTGGGCGATGAAGCCCTTGGCGATGAAGCTCTTGGCGCGGACCTGCGCCATTCGCCCGACCGCCTGATCAACCGCGAGCTGTCGTGGCTGCAGTTCAACCGGCGCGTGCTGGAGGAGGCCTCGAACGAGCGCCACCCGCTGCTGGAGCAGCTGCGCTTCCTCTCGATCTCGGGCAACAACCTCGACGAATTCTTCATGGTGCGCGTCGCGGGCGTGCGCGGGCAGCTGCGCTCGGGCGTCTCCTTCGTCTCGCAGGACGGCCTGTCGCCGGCCGAGCAGCTCTCCAGCATCGGCGCCGAAGTGACCCGGCTCGCCAGCGATCAGCAGAAGCGCTGGCTCGAGCTGCGCGACGAGCTCGTCGAGAACGGCATCGTGCTCATCGACAGCAACGAGCTGACGCGCGCCGAGCTCAACTGGCTCGACGACTACTTCCTGCACTACGTGTTCCCGGTGGTGACGCCGCTGGCGATCGATCCGGCGCATCCGTTCCCCTTCATCCCGAACCTCGGCTTCTCGCTGGCGCTGTCGCTTCACCGCCAGAGCGACAACAAGTCGCTGAATGCGCTGATTCGCATTCCCAACAAGGTGCAGCGCTTCATCAAGCTGCCCGACTTCGCCGAGACGGGCGCCTCGCGCTTCATCGTGCTGGAGCAGGTGCTGGTGCTGTTCATCAACCGCCTGTTCCCTGGCTACTCGGTGCAGGGGCAGGGCGCGTTCCGCGTCGTGCGCGACTCCGACCTTGAAATCGAGGAAGAGGCCGAGGACCTGGTGCGCGTGTTCGAGACCGCGCTGAAGCAGCGCCGGCGCGGCGTCGTCATCCGCCTCGAGGTCGAGGCCGCCACGCCCGCCAACCTGCTCGACTTCGTCGCCAAGGAGCTGAACGTGCTGCCGGACGAGATCTTCGTCTCCACCGGCATGCTGGCGATCAACGAGCTGTCGCAGCTGGTCAGCCTCGACCGGCCCGATCTCAAGTTCCAGCCCTACAACCCGCGCTATCCCGAGCGCATCCGCGAGCACGCCGGCGATTGCTTCGCCGCGATTCGCGAAAAGGACCTGATCGTCCATCACCCGTATGAATCGTTCGACGTGGTGGTGCAGTTCCTGCAGCAGGCGGCGCGCGACCCCGATGTCGTCGCCATCAAGCAGACGCTCTACCGCACCTCCTCCGACTCGCCCATCGTCAAGGCGCTGGCCGAAGCGGCCGAGGCCGGCAAGTCCGTCACCGCGCTTGTCGAGCTCAAGGCGCGCTTCGACGAAGAGGCCAACATCCGCTGGGCGCGCGATCTGGAACGCGCCGGCGCACAGGTGGTGTTCGGCTTCATCGAGCTGAAGACCCATTCCAAGCTGTCGTCGGTGGTGCGGCGCGAGAACGGCCAGCTCGTCACCTACTGCCATGTCGGCACCGGCAACTACCAT
>CALMIK010000093.1 GCA_937863995.1 uncultured Chelatococcus sp. | reverse complement strand
GAGCGCGAGTCGCTGAAATCGTCTCCGGTGACCGTGCACGACATGCGCACCATCGACGAGCACGGCGTGGCGCGCCCGCTCGCCAGCTTCCTCGACAAGGTGAAAGCGGAAGACGGCCTGCTGCATGTCAGCTTCGATGTCGATTTCCTCGACCCCGCCATCGCCCCCGCGGTCGGCACGACGGTGCCCGGCGGCGCCACGTTCCGCGAGGCGCACCTCGTCATGGAGATGCTCCACGACAGCGGCCTCGTCAGCAGCGTCGACCTCGTGGAGCTCAATCCTTTCCTCGACGAACGCGGCCGCACCGCCACGCTGATCGTCGATCTCGTGGCGAGCCTTTTCGGCCGCCGAGTCATGGACCGCCCGACCAGGAGTTTTTGATGCCTGTCCAGCCCCGCCTGAACATCGTTCCCTTCGTCAGCGTCGATCTCATGATGAAGCATGTGCTCGCCATCGGCATCGAGCGCTTCCTCGTGGAACTGGCCGCTTATATCGAGGAGGATTTCCTCCGCTGGCCGGAATTCGACAAGACGCCGCGCATCGCCTCGCATTCGCGCGAGGGCGTGATCGAGTTGATGCCCACGGCCGACAACGCGCTGTACGGCTTCAAGTATGTCAACGGTCACCCCCGGAACACACGCGACGGGCTGCAGACGGTCACGGCCTTCGGCGTGCTTTCCAGCGTCGCGAACGGCTATCCGCTGCTCATGAGCGAAATGACGATCCTGACCGCCCTGCGCACGGCGGCGACTTCCGCGCTCGCAGGCAAGTATCTCGCCCCCGAGGGCGCGCACTGCATGGCTCTCATCGGTAACGGCGCGCAGTCGGAGTTCCAGGCGATGGCGTTCCGGGCGATCACGGGCATCGACGAACTGCGGCTCTACGACATCGACCCCGCCGCCACCGAGAAATGCGCCCGCAACCTCACCAGCCAGGGCTTTCGGATAACCGCCTGCGCCACCGCGGAAGAGGCGGTTCAGGGCGCGCAGGTGATCACCACCGCCACGGCCGACAAGCAGTACGCCACCATTCTCACCGACAACATGATCGGCTCCGGCGTGCACATCAACGCCGTCGGCGGCGACTGTCCCGGCAAGACGGAACTGCACAAGGACATCCTGACCCGCTCCGAGATCTTCGTCGAATACCCGCCCCAGACGCGCATCGAAGGAGAAATCCAGCAGCTTCCCGCCGATTATCCGGTAACCGAGCTGTGGGAGGTCTTCGCCGGCAAGCGGGCCGGCCGCAACGGCCAGACGCAGATCACGCTGTTCGATTCGGTGGGCTTCGCGATCGAGGATTTTTCCGCATTGCGCTACCTGCGCGACACCGTCGCCGACACCGGATTCTTCGAGGAACTCGACCTGCTCGCCGATCCCGACGACCCGCTCGACCTGTTCGGCATGTTGCTGCGCGCCCAGAAAGCCGGCAGCACGCCCGCGTCGTAAAAAGCGCCGCGGGCGCGTGTGAGGCGTCCCGGTTTCAATTGCAACTGACAGAAACCTGCCATAAGGTGCGTGGATGTCAGAAAGCCTGCACGCCAGTCCTCCAGCAACGCCCTCGGGTTCCGGAATATCCCGGCGCCTCGAGGCCGTTGCCGCACAGGGGACGCCGGCGGAGCGCAGCATCGCCAACTACATGCTGAGCAACCTCGCAAGCCTGCCTTTCGAGACCTCGGCCAGCCTCGCGGCGAAGCTCGACCTGAGCGAAACCACCATCGGCCGGTTTTGCCGCGGCCTCGGCTTTCGCCATTTCAAGGACCTCAAGAACAACCTGCGCGACGACCTGGGCGACAGCCCCTGGCTTATCGGCCATCGGCTGCAGGACTTCTTTGCCCGGCGCTCGTCGGGTCCGCTGAATTACGCCCGCAGCCTGGAGCGCAGCATTGCCGCGCAGGTGCAGGTGTACGAAATGACGGCCTCGCCCAGCTGGCAGCCCGTCGTGCAGCGTCTGGCGCGGCGCGACGCCGTGCTTGTGGCGGGCTTCCAGACGGAACGCGGCATCGCCGCCTACATGGCCCACCTGCTGCAATATATTCGCCCCGGCGTGCACGTGGTCGACAACGCCGGCGGCCATTACGGCGACGTTCTGCTGTCCCCGCCGGAAAAAACCACCCTCATCGCCTTCGACGCCCGCCGCTATTCGCGTCATTGCCGTATGTTGTGCGGCAAGGCCAGGGCGGCCGGCATTCCCGTCACGCTCGTCACCGACACGTATTGCGACTGGGCGGAAGCGCATGCGGACGAGGTGTTCCGCGTGCCCACGGACATGGACCTGTTCTGGGAGGCGACGGCCCCCATGGTGGTTCTGGCGCATCTGATGATCAACGAGGTGTTCGCGAGCCTTGGCGCCGAGGCGGAAGATCGTCTCGATCGCATCGCGGCTCTCAACAACGAATTTGTCGGTTATACATCCAGCAGCAACCGGCCGATCGCCACTCTCGCCGGCATGCCGCCTCCAGACGGGGCGGATGCGGACGAGAGGGTCGTGGGGCCTCATAAGGGGAAAACAGCATGAAAAAAACACTGCAGGCACTGCTCGCGGCGACAGCCCTTCTTGCGCTCGCCAATGTCGCGCGCGCGGACACCATCCGCATCGGCATCGAGGGCGCGTACCCTCCCTTCAACGCCGTCGACGCGCAGGGCAAACTGCATGGCTTCGACGTCGATATCGCCAATGCGCTTTGCGACAAGATGCAGGCCAAGTGCGAACTGGTGGCGCAGGACTGGGACGGAATCATCCCCGCGCTGCTGGCGCGCAAGTTCGACGCCATCGTGTCGTCGATGGTGGTGACCGAGGAGCGCAGCAAGCAGATCGACTTCACCGATCCCTACTATCGCACGCTGCTCGCGGTCGCCGTTCCCAAGGACTCCAATATCGCGGACGTCTCGGTCGGATCGATGAAGAACAGGACCGTCGGCGCCCAGTCCGCCACCACCCAGGGCATGTATGCCGAGGACGTCTACGGCAAGGGCGGCGCGGATGTGCGGCTTTATCCGACGCCCGACGAAGCCGGCGCCGACCTCATCAACGGCCGGCTGGACGCCATCGTGCACGACAAGTTTCCGCTGCTGGAATGGCTGCAGAAGAACAGCGAGGACTGCTGCAAGATTCTGGGTGAGATCCCCGGCAGCGAGGGGCTGACCAGCATCGCGATCCGCAAGGGAGAAACGGAGCTGCGCGACCGCTTCAACAAGGCGATCAAGGAGATCCGCGACGACGGCACCTATCTCGCCATTTCCAAGCGCTACTTCGGCGAGGATATTTTCTAAGGCGATCGCCCTATCGACGAGCATTCGCTCACAGCAAAGAATCGCGGAGCGCTTTCGGATGTGGAAAGCGCTCCGCACTTTCCGTTCGACGAAAGTCTTCGAAGACAGGGACGCATCCCGCCCTTCCAGGCGGCACTGGATGCGTTCTGAAGCCCGGATCATCTCTCATGTCGGATCTGTTCGGACTGCTCGGCTTCGGTGATGGCGGCTGGGGCGGCGCGCTGCTCATGGGCGCCGCCGTCACCATCACCCTGGCCGTCACCTGCGCGCCCATCGGCCTGTCGCTGGGCCTGCTGGTCGCGGTGGCTGCCCGGTCGCCGCGCAGGCTGCCGCGCTCGATAGCCACGGTCTTCTCCACCGTGTTCCGTGGCCTGCCGGAGTTGCTGACGCTGCTTCTGGTATACTACGGCGCGCAGATCGCGGCGCAGCGGATTCTGGCCGGCCTTGGGCTGTCCGGGCAATTCGTCACCATCAACGCCTTCGCGGCGGCGGTGGTCGCCTTCAGCCTCGTGCTCGCGGCCTTCTCCAGCGAGGTGTGGCTTTCCGCCTTCAAGACGATACCCAGCGGGCAATGGGAGGCGGTGCGGGCGCTTCGGCTTCCCCGCCACACCGCCTTCCTGCGCGTGATCCTGCCGCAGCTCATGCGCACGGCTCTGCCGGGGCTGTCGAACAACTGGCTGACCCTGCTCAAGGACACGTCGCTGGTGTCCACCATCTCTCTCATCGACATCATGCGCCAGACCAATCTCGCCGTCTCCGCCACCAAGCAGCCCCTGGTGTTCTATGCAGCCGCGTGCGCGCTTTATCTGGTGCTGTCGGCGATGTCGGGCGTGCTGTTCACCCATGCAGAGCGTTACTACGGACGCCACCATCAGGAGGCCCGGTGATGAGCGCATTTCTGCAAGACGCTCTCGCGCTCGTGGTGGACCCCGACCTGTTCGACCGCTACGGCTGGCGCATGCTGGAGGGGCTGTGGATCACGGTCAAGCTCGTGGGCATCTCGTTCACGCTGGGGCTGCTTCTGGGCATGCCGCTGGCGCTCGGCCGGATGAGCGACGTGCGGCCGGTGCAGCTTTTCTGCCGGGCCTACATCTATTTCTTCCGAGGCTCGCCGCTGCTGGCGCAGTTGTTCCTCATCTATTACGGCCTCGGCTCGATGCGCGGCTTCTGGCAGGATGTGGGGCTGTGGTGGTTCTTTCGCGATGCGTGGTATTGCTCGCTGCTGGCGTTCACGCTCAACACGGCGGCCTATCAGGCGGAGATATTCCGCGGCAGCCTGCTAGCGGTGCCCAAGGGCCAGTACGAGGCGTGCAAGGCGCTCGGCCTGCATCGCGCCACCGCTTTTCTCAAGGTCGTCCTGCCCCAGTCCATGCTGGTGGCCCTCGGCCCCCTCGGCAATGAACTGATCCTGATGATCAAGGCAAGCGCCATCGCCTCGCTGGTGACGGTTTACGACGTGATGGGCGTGGCGCGGCTCGCCTTCTCGCGCACGTTCGATTTCCAGGTCTATTTGTGGGCCGCGCTGCTGTACCTGCTGATCGTCGAGATCGTCCGCCGGGTGCTGCGGCGTATCGAATGGCGTCTCTCGCGGCATATGGTGAGGTAACGATGGTGGATCATGCGCATCCCGCCCGCCACGACGTTCTCGTGCTGGGTGCGGGCATTATCGGCGTCAGCACGGCGCTGCACCTGCAGCAGCGCGGGCTGCGGGTCTGCCTCGTCGACAGGGAAGCGCCCGGCTCGCCGGCCGCCGCCAGCTACGGCAACGCCGGCCTCATCGAGCGCGCGAGCGTCGTGCCCTACGCGTTTCCGCGCGCGCCGCTGGCGCTCATTCGCTATGCCCTCAACCGCCAGCCGGACGTGCGCTATCATCTGCGGGCGCTGCCCGGCGCGGCGCGCTGGCTGTGGACCTATTGGAGGCAATCGGCGACGGCGCCGCTGGCTGCGGCCGCGCGCGACATGTTGCCCTTGATCGAACGCAGCAAGATTGAGCACGAGGCGCTGGTGCGCGCGGCCGGCCTCGGGGACCTCGTGCGCCACCGCGGCTGGATCGACGTCTACCGCGATCCGCGCGCCTTCGCGGCGGCCTCGGCCGAAGCGACCCGGCTGGCGCGCGCCCATGGATTGAGTGTCGATGTGCTGGACGGCGCGGGATTGGCGGAACGGGAACCGGCCTTGCTGCCGCGGGCGCGCATGGCCGGCGGCATCCACTGGCTGGACCCGGACACCGTGACGGCTCCCGGCATGCTCGTGAGCGGCTACGCAGACCTGTTCCGCCAGCGCGGCGGCGTCCTCCTGCGGGCGGATGCGCGCGCGCTGCGAGAGGACGAGCACGGATGGCTTCTGGAGGGCGTTGCCGAATCGGCCGCCAGTCAGGCGGTCGTCGCGCTGGGCGCGGATGCCGGGGCGCTGTGCGCGAGCCTCGGCTATCGCCTGCCGATGGGGATCAAGCGCGGCTATCACATGCATTTCCGCCTGTCGTCCGACACACCCGCGCCGGCGCATTCGATGTGCGACTCGCAGGCCGGCTTCGTTCTGGCCCCGATGCGTCAGGGCGTCCGCCTGACGACGGGCGTGGAATTCGCGCCGGAGGACGCCCCCGCCGACCCGACGCAATTGCGCCGGGCGGAGGCGATCGCCCGACGTTTCTGGCCTCTCGGCGAGCCGGTGGAGGCCGAGCCGTGGCTGGGGCGCCGGCCCTGCACGCCCGACATGCGGCCCGTGATCGGCGCCGCCCCACGCCATCGCGGTCTGTGGTTCAACTTCGGCCATGCCCATCACGGCCTCACGCTGGGACCGGTTTCCGGCCGCCTGCTGGCCGAAACGATGGCCGGCGAAACGCCGTTCACCGATCCCGCTCCCTATTCCGCGCGACGTTTTCTGTAGGACCGGAGACCCAGCCCATGACACAAAAATCCGCGGTCCCGCCTCCGGACAAGCGCCGCCCCGTCATCGAAATCCGCGGTCTCAACAAATGGTACGGGTCGTATCACGCGCTCCGGTCCATCGATCTAACGGTCCATCAGGGCGAGCGTATCGTTCTTTGCGGCCCGTCCGGCTCCGGCAAATCCACGCTGATCCGCTGTATCAACCAGCTTGAACGGCCCAACGAGGGCAGCATCCTCGTCCACGGCGTGGAAGTTACGCGCGACACGGCGGAGGCCGACAAGGCGTTGCGCGAGGTGGGCATGGTGTTCCAGCACTTCAACCTGTTTCCGCACATGTCGGTGCTGGACAATTGCACGCTGGCGCCAACCACCGTGCGGGGCGAGAACCGCAGGCAGGCGGAGGAAAAAGCGCACGCCATTCTCAAGAAAGTCGGCATGGACAACCATGCCCATAAGTACCCCACGCAGCTTTCAGGCGGGCAGCAGCAACGCGTGGCGATCGCCCGCACCCTGTGCATGGACCCGCAGGTGATCCTGTTCGACGAACCCACGGCCGCTCTCGACCCCGAAATGGTGAAGGAGGTGCTGGACACCATGGTCAATCTGGCGCGCAGCGGCGTCACCATGCTGTGCGTCACGCACGAAATGGGGTTCGCGCGGCAGGTGGCGGAAAGGGTGCTGTTCCTCGATCACGGCACGGTGCTGGAAGATACCACGCCCGATGCCTTCTTCGACAATCCCCGCACGGAACGCGCGCGCAACTTCCTCAACCAGATATTATGAGCGCGCCCCGGTCATCGCGGCCGAAAGCCGGAAACGATTTCCTCGTGATAGACGCGGAATTCCCGCGCAAAGCTCTCCAAGATCGTTGAACGGCTTCTGTTGGCCGCGACAATGGCCATGAAGCCCGCGTCGATGAACACGCTGAACGGGCGGATGGCGACGTTCTGTCCCAGAAATTCGCTGGCCGCGGTCGAGTCGATGATGGCGATGCCCGCGCCTTCGTCCACGAGGCTGAGAGCGGTGTGCGACAGGCGCGTTTCCAGCGTGGCCTGGCGCGGCACCCCGGCGAGCGCAACCTCCACCCGCATGGCGAAGATGGTGCCGGGCTCCAGGCTGATGAAGCGCTCGTTGCTGAAATCAGCCGGCTCGATGATCGATTTGCCGGCAAGACGATGGCCGGCCGGCATGGCGACCACGGCGGGTATGGGCGAGGTTTCGATGATGAAGCCGGGCCTGTCGAAGGGGCCGTCCGCATAGCCGATGTCCGCCTGCCCCGCGGCAACGGCCTCGATCACCATGGCCGACGGCAATGCGTTGAGGGCTGCGTTCAGATGCGGCTTGTCGCGCAGGAAGCGGGCGAGAAAGCGCGGCAGTATGCCATTGCCGAGAGCCGGCATGGCCGCGATCCGCAACGTGCCGGCCGCCTGCCGGGCGATGTCCTGCGCCAGCAGGGCGATCCTGTCCAGCCCCACGAACGAGCGGTCGACCTCCGCCATCAGGGCGACGGCCTCCGGCGTGGGGGTGATCTGGTTGCCGCGACGCTCGAACAGCCGCAGCTTCGTGGCGCTCTCGAAATCGCGGATGAGCCTGCTGACGGCAGGCTGCGTGACGGACATGAGCTCTGCCGCCGCCGTTATGCGCCCCGTCAGCATGACAGCCCGAAACGCCTCGACCTGCCTGAGATTGAGATGGTGCTTCATAACATCCTTTTATTCATGGGGCCAAATTTGGAATTTGACGGCATATTGACCGAATGTAAGGATTTTAGAAATAGCGACGGGCTAGGGCTTCGAAAAGCGTCCCGGCCAGCTTCGCCGGTGCTTGGAGAAGCAGCGGCCTAGGTCGCGACAAAAAACGACACGCGAAAAACGACGCATGGCAAACATGCGAGGGTAACCAGAGGGGTAGTCTTGCAGTATCTCCAGCTCATGGGCTTCGGGCCCGATGGGTGGGGCCGCGATATGCTTGCCGCCACCGGCATGACGGTCGCCGTCAGCATCGCCGGTTTCTTCGGCGGCATTGTTCTCGGCTGCCTCAGCGCGGCCGCGAAGTTCTCGCGCTTCACCTTCCTACGTCTGATCGCCGAATTTTACACCACGGTATTCCGCGGCGTGCCAGACCTGCTGATCATCTATCTTTTCTATTTCGGGTCCAGTTCCGTCATCTCGACCGTGGCGGCGCTGTTCGGCGCGCAGGGGTTCGTGAGCGCGCCGGCCCTGCTGATCGGGGCGCTCGCCATCGGCGTCGTTTCGGGCGCGTACCAGACACAGGTCTTCGTCGGCGCGGTCAACGCGCTGGCGAAGGGCGAGATCGAGGCGGCGCGCGCATGCGGGATGACGCCGTTCCTCATGTTCCGCCGCATCGTCCTGCCGCAGGCGGTGCGCTTCGCCATTCCGGGCGTCGGCAATGTCTGGCAGCTCGTCCTCAAGGAATCGGCGCTGATCTCCGTCATCGGGCTCGTGGAACTGATGCGGCAGTCGCAGATCGGCGCGGGATCGACACGCCAGCCTTTCAGCTTCTACCTCACCGCGGGAGCGCTCTACCTGCTGATCACCTTCGTTTCGGGCTTCGGGTTCCGGGCGCTGGAGCGGCGCGCGATGCGCGGCGTCAGGAGGGCTGCCTGATGCTGGACCTCACCTTCCTCGGCGAAACCTTCGTCACGCTGATCGGCGGCATCCCGCTGACCCTTCAGCTGACCGCGCTCTCGGTCGTCAGCGGCGGCGTGCTGGCGTTCGTTCTCGCCCTCATGCGGTCGAGCCGCAACCCGTTCCTCGATGTGCCGGCCCGCTTCTACATCTTCGCGTTTCGCGGCACGCCGCTGCTCGTGCAGATCTTCATCATCTATTACGGCCTGAGCCAGTTTCCGGCGCTGCGCCAGAGCGTGCTTTGGCCCTTCCTGCGCGAGGCGTACTGGTGCGCGGCCATCGCGCTGGCGCTCAACACGGCGGCATACAGCGCCGAGGTCATCCGCGGCGGGCTGAATGCCGTGCCCGCCGGGCAGATCGAGGCCGCGCGCTCCTTCGGCATGACCCGGGCGCTCGCTTTCCGCCGCATCATCATGCCGCTGGCGCTGCGCCAGATGCTGCCGGCCTACAGCAACGAGATCATCCTGATGGTGAAGGCGACCGCGCTTGCCTCGACCATCACGCTGATGGAGATCACCGGGATCGCGGCCAAGCTGATCTCGCAGTCTTACCGGCCGGTGGAAGTGTTCGTGTGCGCCGGCGCCATCTACCTGGCGCTCAATTTCGTCATCGCCAGGATTTTCAGCAAGCTGCAATACGCGCTGACCCCGGAAAAGCGGGAGGCTCCGGCCACGGCGTCCGGCAACAGGATCGAGGAGGCCCGCCATGTCTGAACGTCTGGAGACATCTGAACGGCTTGAGACAACCGGGCGGCAAGGCGCCGCCGCCGTGGAACTGCGGGACATCCGCAAGAGCTACGGCACGCTGGAGGTGCTGCACGGCGTTTCGCTCGACGCACGCGACGGCGAAGTGATCTCCATCCTCGGCTCGTCCGGCTCGGGCAAGTCGACGCTGCTGCGCTGCATCAACATGCTCGAAGTGCCCAACGCCGGCACCGTGACGGTGCAGGGAGAGACCATCCGCACGGTGATGCGGAACGGGCAGCCCGAGCCTGCCGACAGGGGCCAGGTGAACCGGCTGCGCGAGAAGGCCGCCATGGTCTTCCAGTCCTTCAACCTGTGGTCTCACCTGACGATCCTGGAAAACCTCGTCGAGGCCCCGGTGCACGTGCAGAAGCGGGACAAGCGCGAGTGCCTGGCGGAAGCCGAGGCTTTGCTGGAGCGGGTCGGCATCGCGGACAAGCGCCATCATTATCCGGCCCATCTCTCGGGCGGGCAGCAGCAGCGCGCGGCCATCGCGCGGGCGCTCGCCATGCGGCCCTCGATCATGCTCTTCGACGAGCCGACATCGGCGCTCGACCCGGAGCTCGTCGGCGAGGTGCTGAAAGTCATCCGCAACATCGCGGCGGAGGGGCGGACGATGCTGATCGTCACCCACGAAATGGCCTTCGCGCGCGACGTCTCCAGCCGCGTGGTCTTCCTGCACAAGGGGCTTATCGAGGAAGAGGGGCCGCCTTCCGAGCTGTTCGGCAATCCCCGCTCGGAACGTCTCCAGCAGTTTCTCTCGCGGGAGAACCGCAGGGAGCCTTGATCCCCGCGCACGATTTCGGGCCGGTCGGAGCGGCCCGTCACATCAACCAAACCAGAAGGGTGAACACATGAAAGCAAAAGCCATTCTCGCCGCCGCCATTCTCGCCGCGGCCGTCGTCCCCGCTTCCGCGCAGGAGCAGGTGGTGCGCATCGCCACCGAAGGCTCCTACGCACCGTGGAGCTTCTCCGGTCCGAACGGCACCATTCAGGGCTTCGAAATCGACCTCGCCAACGACCTGTGCGCGCGCATGCAGGTGAAGTGCGAGATCGTGCCGCAGAGCTGGGACGGCCTCATTCCATCACTTCAGGCCGGCAAGTACGACGCCATCATGGCCGCCATGAGCGTGACGCCGCAGCGGCTGGAAGTCATCGCCTTCTCGGCGCCCTACGCCGCCGGCATCAACAGCTTCGCCGTCGTGGCCGACGGTCCGCTCTCCACCTTGCCCGGAACCGGCGAGACCTACTCGCTGGGCACGCAGGAGGCGCAAGCCAAGGCGCGCCTGGGCGAGATCGGCCCCCTGCTGAAGGGCAAGGTCGTCGGCGTTCAGGGATCGACCACCGCTTCCGCCTTCATGGAAACCTACCTCAAGGGCATCGCTGAGGTCCGTGAGTACAAGACGACGGAAGAGCACAACTTCGACCTGATGAACGGCCGCCTCGACGCCGTGGTTGCGAACGCGACCGTGCTCGCCGCCGCCCTCGAAAAGCCCGACATGCAGGGCGCGAAGCTTGCGGGTCCGATCTTCTCCGACGGCGTGTTCGGGGTCATCGGGGTCGGCCTGCGCAAGGACGACGCCGCGCTCAAGACGAAGTTCGACGAAGCCATCAAGGCAGCCGTCGCCGACGGCACGGTCAAGCGCTTCTCCGAGAAGTGGTTCAAGGTCGACGTGAGCCCGCGCACCTGAACCCGCCTTTCCCGGCACATCGTTTACCGGCGCGGGCAGTTCTGACCGCGCCGGCCCAGGGGCAACGGAAGCATTTCATCCATGACCACAGCGGACGCATCGGAGATCGCCGTCATCGGAGGCGGACTGGTCGGCGCATCCATCGCCTGGGGGCTGGCGCGCTGCGGCCTTCGCCCCCTCGTGCTCGACGGAGCGGATCTCGATCTGCGGGCCTCGCGCGCCAATTTCGCCCTCGTCTGGCTTCAGGGCAAGGGCGTGGGCGCGCCGCACTACGCGCTCTGGTCCAAGGCGTCGGGGCAGGCATGGCCGGCGCTGGCGCAGGCTCTTATGACGGACGCGGGCATCCATGTCGGCCTGCGGCAGCGGGGCGCCTTCACCTTCGCGCTCTCGCACGCCGAGCTCGACACTTACCGCGCGGAGATGGAAACCGTCGCGCGCGAGACGAACGGCGCCGCACCGCCCTATGAAGTGCTTGATAGCCAGCAGGCGCGCGATCGCCTGCCGGCCCTCGGCCCGCAGGTGGTGGGCGCCATCTATTCGCCCGCTGACGGCGACGTCAACGCGCTGCGCCTGCTGCGCGCGCTGCACACGGCGCTGCAGGCGCGCGGCGGCGGCTACAGGGCGCATCACCGGGTGGAGCGGATCGAGCCGCTGGCGGACGGCTTTCGCCTTTCGGGCGAGTGGGGGGAAACCCGCGCGCGGCGGGTGGTGCTCGCCGCCGGGCTGGACAACGCTCGCCTCGCGCCGATGGTGGGGCTGCACGCGCCGCTCAAGCGCAGCAAGGGGCAGATTCTGGTCACGGAAAGATGCGCGCCGTTCTTCCCCTATACCTCCGCCACCATCCGCCAGACGGACGAAGGCGGCGTGATGATCGGCGACAGCGAGGAGACCACCACCGCCGCCATCGCCACCAATCAGGACATCAGCGCCGTTCTCGCCAGCCGCGCCATGCGCATCTTCCCGATTCTGGCCGACGTCAACGTGGTGCGCAGCTGGTCCGGATTCCGTGTGAAAACACTCGACGGCCTGCCGGTTTACGAACAATCGGCCGCGCATCCCGGCGCCTTTATGGCGCTTTGCCATTCCGGCGTGACGCTTGCCGCCAATCACGCGCTGGTCGTCGCGCCGCAAATCGCCGCCGGCGCGCTGTCGCCGGATCTCGGCGTCTTCGATTCCAGGAGGTTCCATGTTCCGCGCACTGCGTGAGCCTGACCATCCGGTGGCCTTCTCCTTCGATGGCCGCCCGTTGCAAGCAGCGCAAGGGCAGAGCCTGGCCTCGGCCCTGCTCGCCGCCGGCGTGCGCCATTTCCGCACGAGCACCGTCAGCGGCGAACCGCGCGCGCCCTACTGCATGATGGGCGTTTGTTTCGACTGCCTCGTCACCGTCGACGGCGTCCAGAACCGCCAGAGCTGCCTCGTGGAAGTGCGGGACGGCATGGTCGTGGAAAGCCAGCACGGCGCGCGGACGCTCATTGCGGGAGACCTGCGATGACCGCGCGCATCATCGACCGAACCGACCGGATGGCCGACGCATACGACCTCGTCGTGATCGGCGCGGGGCCGGCCGGCCTTGCCGCCGCCACCGAGGCGTCCCGCCGCGGCGTCAAGGTGATCGTGATCGACGAGAACCCGGCTCCCGGCGGACAGATCTATCGCTCCGTCACCCGCGGCAACCCGGACGCCATGCCGTTTCTCGGGCCGGACTACTGGAGCGGAAAACCCCTCGCAGATGCGTTCCTCGCTTCCGCCAGCGATTACGCGCCCGGCGCCACGGTCTGGAGCCTCGAGCCCGCGACCGCGGCGGCGGAAGGCGCGCCGGCGCTGGCGCGGATCGGCGTGTCGCAGGCCGGCGCGGCGCGGATCATCAACGCAACCGTCGTCATTCTCGCGACCGGCGCCATGGAACGGCCGATGCCGGTGCCGGGCTGGACGCTGCCGGGCGTTATGACGGCCGGCGCGGCGCAGATCGCGCTGAAGTCCGCCGCAATCGTGCCGAGCGGGCGCGTGGTGCTGGCCGGATGCGGCCCGCTGATCTACCTGCTCGCGGCCCAGCTCATCGAGGCCGGGGCCGAGATCGCAGCTCTCCTGGACACAACCGACAGACGCCGCTACCTGCCCGCCCTGCCCTACCTTCCGGATTTCATGCGCTCGCCCTACGTCGCCAAGGGCCTGTCGCTGCTGCTCAAGGTGCGGCGCGCCGTGAAGGTCGTCTCCGGTGTCGAGACGCTGCGCATCGAGGGCGAGGGAACGGCGCAGGCGGTCGCGTTTCGCACCGGCAACACGGAACGGACGATCGCCGCCGATTGCGTGCTGTTGCATCAGGGCGTGGTGCCCAACGTCAATCTCGCCAGCGCCGCCGGGTGCGCCATTGCGTGGAACGAGCGCCAGCGCGCCTTCCAGCCGGTGGCGGACGCCCACGGACGCAGTTCCCTCCCCGGGATCTATATCGCCGGCGACGGCGCGGGCATCGGCGGCGCGAAGCATGCGGAAGTGGCCGGGCGCCTGACGGCAATCGCCGCCTTGGCCGATGCCGGCCTGGGAGATACCGGCGTGGGCGAATTGGGTCCGGGCGGCCTCGATCGCCGGGCGACGGCGGAGCTGGAGCGGCAGCGCCGGCGCTTCCTCAGGGGCCGCGCTTTCCTCGACACGCTGTACACGCCCGCGCCCGGCTTCCGCGCGCCGCGCGCGCCCGAAACCATCGTCTGCCGATGCGAGGAAGTGCGCGCCGGCGCGCTTCGCGAGATCGTGGCGCTGGGCGTGCCCGGCCCCAACCAGCTCAAGACCTTCGTCCGCTGCGGCATGGGCCCCTGCCAGGGGCGCATGTGCGCGCTCACCGTGTCCGAAATCATGGCGGACGAACGCGGTGTGAGTCCGGCCGATATCGGCATCTACCGCTTCCGTGCGCCGGTCAAACCCGTCCGGCTCTCGGAAATCGCCGCGATGCCGCACACCCCCTCGGCCGTGCTCGCCGTTACCGGGCACGCGCCGGAAGACGGCCCCTGAACGAACCATCCTCAAGCGAAAAAAGGAAAAGCCTATGACTACCAGACACCTTCGCACGCCGATCATGCACCGCGCCGTGGAGCACGGCGGCCTCGTCTTCATCGGCGGCACGACCTGCGACGACGAAAGCCTGGACATGGCCGGGCAGACCCGCGAGGCCCTCGCCAAGATCGACAAGTATCTCGCCGAGGCCGGAACGGACAAGACGAAGCTCCTGTCGGCGACGATCTTCGTTACCAAACTCGCGCTGAAACCCGAGATGGACACCGTGTGGAAGGCGTGGCTGGAGCCCGATCATCTGCCCGCGCGCGCCACCGTCGGCGTGGCCGATCTGGGCGGCGACGCGCTGATCGAGATCGTCGTGACGGCGCATCGGTAAGCGATCGCGCGGCGCGGGAAATCGCGCGCCGACAAACCGTTACGCGGGGTGGCGATCCGATGGCGCGCCACCCCGCTTCCGGCAACCCTCTCGCCGGCGCCTCTCCGGCAAGGAGCTTTCATGAAGATCACGGGTGTAGCGATTTATCGCATCGAGGGCGGCGGGCTGCGCCCGGTTCTCGTTGAAGTGCGGACGGACGAGGCCATCAGCGGCTTCGGCGAAGCAGGCGTGGCCTACGGCTACGGCGCCCCCGCCGTCGCGGGCATGCTGGAGGACATGGCGCCGCATCTCGTTGGCCGGGACCCCTCCCGCATCCGCGAGATATGGCAGGATCTCTACGACCATTCCTTCTGGGCGAAAGGCGGCGGAGCGGTAACCTTCGCGGCGCTCAGCGCCATCGAACTCGCGCTATGGGACATCAAGGGCAAGGCGCTGGGGGTTCCGGCGCACGCGCTGCTCGGCGGCGCAATGCGGGGCGACGTCACGGTCTACGCCAATGGCTGGAACCACGAGTACGACGATGTCGTGAAATGGGCGCGGGCGGCCGAGCGTCCGCTGAAGGATGGCTACCGCGCGCTCAAGTGCTATCCCTTCGCCCACGAACTGCCGGACGGCACGTTCAGGCACGTATCCGCCCGCATGGTGGACGACGGGCGGTTTCGCCGCGCCGTCGAGCGTGTGAAGGCGCTGCGTTCGGAAGTGGGGCCGGAGGTCGCGATCATGCTCGATCTTTCGGGCGGGGTCTGTGACGACCAGCTCGTGCGCTTCCTCGACGCCTGCCGGGACCTCGACATCACCTGGATCGAGGAACCGCTCGATCCGTTCAATCTGGCCGGGCTCGCGAGAGCGGCGGCGCGCACCGCCATTCCCATCGCGGTCGGCGAGCGGGTTTATGGCCGGGGCGGTTTCCGCAACGTGCTCGACACCGGCGCGGTATCCATCGTGATGCCCGATATCGCCAACTGCGGCGGCCTGCTCGAGGCCGTGCAGATCGCCGGCATGGCCGAGACCTACAACGCCCGCGTTTCCCCGCACAACTGCGCCAGCTCGCTGTGCTCCGCCGCCTCGCTGGCGCTTTGCTCGCTGATCCCCAACGCGATGAACCTTGAGGTGTATCCGTATTTTTCGGACTACAACACCTACGTGCAGGTATTGGAGAATCCGCTCGAACGGGAGATCCGCAACGGCTCCGCAGCCGTGTCGGCCCTGCCCGGGCTTGGCGCCGTCATCGACCGCAAGGCGATAGAGAGCTTCAAGGCCGCCGACATCAGTGCGTGAAACCACTCCGCACCGGCGATGCAGGATTTGCATCGCCGGTGCGGCCGGGCCCGCGTCTACTGCTGGAACATGGACTGCAACGTCTTCAGGAACTGGTCGACGATAAGTGTCACCGGCTTGCCGATGGGCAGGATCCAGCTCCGGCACCATCGTCGACGATTCCGTTTCGAGGTAGATGCTGACGTCGCTTGTGTTCGCGAGAAATGACGTGATGACGTCCGACATGAAGCTCATGGACAGGGCATTGAAGGACGCGACGCGCAGCTGCCCCCGCCTGGAATGCCGACCCCCTCCGCTTCCGGAACCAAACACTTGGGTCGATAAGCGTATTTTTAGAAAAAATCATGAGTTGTTCAATTTTTTTACTGCTCTCTATGATGCATGCGGCAGAATAATTGCAAGTTTTCTGGAGTGAGCCCTAATATCCAGCGGCATTTCCCCCATTTTTTCGCCATCGATTTGAATTGGTACGCTTAATTCTCCGTTTATCTTTACCCAGGCGGCGGTTTCCAGCGTTACGCCAGGACCAAAACGCAGGCGGCCAAGGGCAAGGGCGGAGAGCTGGGCGAGACGCATCATCGGACCGCTGCCTTTCATACACAACACCTGGAATTGCGTTCCGCTGAGATCGGCCTCGGGCGCCAGCATCAGATTTGCCGCATAGCGCTTCGTTCTGGTGACGATGATCCAGTGCGCCTCCGTCACACCGTGGTTGGTCTCCATTCGCAGCAGCCTGTCGCGATGGGAGACGAGCGCACGCAGCACCGGACCCACTAGTCCGGTCCGCCCAAGACTGCGGGTGCCTTTCGCTTCGAAGTGCCTCACCGCCTCGGCGTCGAACCCGACTCCCACCACGAAGAGAAATGGCCGCCCGTTGACTTCTCCAACCGGGATCGTCCGCGCGGGACCTCGAAGAAGCGTACCGGCCAATGCCTCCGGAGAGCGCGGCAGACCGATTTCGCGGGAAAACACGTTGGCCGTGCCGACGGGAATGACGCCGAGCGGTGTGCTCTGGCCTAGGATGCCTTCGGCCACGTCGTGCACGGTGCCGTCGCCTCCCGCGGCCACGATCGCATGAAAGCGCCCGCTTTTCGCTGCCGCTTCCGCCGCTATCATGCCCTCGCCGTGACGCGCCGTCTCAACGACCTCGATGGCGCCGCAAGAGCGCCTGAGGCGGGACAAAACGGCGTCGTAGAAACGGCGCGTCTTTGATCCGGCGTTGGTGTTGTGAATGATGAAAAATCGTGTACGCAACGAATTCCAGCCAAGTTGTCAGCGAGTTACTTGTCCCCGTCCGCCAAAGGTTCCGATAGCAGGTGAGGCCTGTTTCCTTCCGTTATACTGAAGCCGATCAGCAGCCAGAATCCGCCAACCAGAAATCCGCCCAGGATATCTGTGAGATAATGAACGCCGAGAAACATCCGGCTGAAGCCAATCAACGTTATGAGAACGGTTGCGCAATAGATAACCTCGAACCTTTCGCGGAATCCCGGCATGGCACGCGCGATGGCATAGGCGATGAACCCATAGACAGCCATCGCCGCCGTTGCATGCCCGCTTGGAAACGACCAGCCGGTCGCGTTCACGTCCAGCAGTATCTCGGGGCGGTGGCGTCCGACGAGAAGCTTGCCGATCGCCGTCGTGGACACGGCGCCGAAGCACGTCACCCAAAGGGCGAGGATGATGTAAGTACCCCGTTGCGGCCAGAGAAACCCTGTCGCGACAATGACCGTCGCGATAATGGCCGGGGTGCTGCCAAGATTGGTGATCCAGAGAAAAATGAAAACGAGCGGCTCAACCCTCCACGGATTCAGTGCGGCATTGATCATATTGTCGCTGCGGATGATCCCCTGAGCCTCAAGAATGTCCTCCGTCAACCCGCTGAACAACGCCAAGAGATAAAGCGCGGCAAGAACCATCAGGGTCAAAGGCAAGCCCGTCGGCCGATGGGGGTCGATGCGCCGCGCGATCAACGTGAAGAGCGTCGGATAACGTTTGGCCAATCGCGCGAGAAGGAGCCGCAGTCGCGCCAATGCGCGCGAACCTGCCAGAGCGGGCGGGACGCCCGGTGTCATACCCGCGATGAAAAGCGCGGCCCTGCGTGTCAGCGCACGAAGGACCACGATGGCGATCAGGGCGAAGACGATTGTCAGGATGATCATGGCTGGCCCAAAAGCAAAGGCGCGTGTGTATCGAATATCCGCGCGAGACATCAATGAAGGATCAGCGATCTCGCCAGGGTTGGAGTGGTCGGCGGCGCAGGACCTGGCGCTCGCAAGCATGGTTGCCGCGAATAGACATCACAGGCCCCGGCGACGATCTTCGCGGCCAAGACGAGGAGGATCGGTGCCGTCAAGCCCGTTGGCGCCGATAAAAGCAGCTACGCGCTTGAACGTTGGAGACAGAATCTCCCGACGATGCGCAAGATGGCCGCCGAACACATCCCGCTCCCCGGCTCGCCAGATTTCGGACCTAGAGGCTGTTAGTGAACATGAGCGCCCTCCGAGACGGCTGTCGTACTCGTAGCGTCTGTTACATTCAATCCAGAAGGAAGTAAATGCTATGTGATGTCCGCCGGCCCTCGCCGGTCTATTCGCATGCTATGACAATTGCTCAAGGGCTGAGGAAATCAAATGTTCTTTCAAGGGCGTACCGCAGCATTGCAAGGTTATTAACGCATCAGGATGATAGAAGCGGGTCATATGATCCGCCTCTTCAAGTGCACTTCCAAGAGACGCAGGAGATTGCATCTACGCGTTACCCTTCTGCACGCTCTCCCGCAGGTTGAATACGCTTGAGATCAATCCGACTCGTTTTCGATCTTGACGATATCGCCGGTCACGGGATTGAACTTGATATCGATCTTTTTGCCGCTGGCGTCGCGTGAACTCACATCGTAGCAGCCATCGTCGTCCTCGACCCCCAGCACGGTGTAACCCTGCGCGGTGGCCTTTTCCGTGATCGCGATGACGCTCAGCCACTGGTCTCTGGGGTGCGAGCCGCACTTCGACCTCTCGTTCGTCTCCGAATGGGCCTGTTCCGTCGCTTTGACGGCCTCCGGCTGCGCGGTCTGCGCCTGCGCTGACGCAGCAGCAAGAAGAGCGACCGCGAACCCGGCAGCAGCAGTGGTTCCAAAGAGCTTGCGCATGAAATAGCATCCTTTTGTTTGTCGATCGTGTTTCGATCGCCCCCACCATGTCGGCCCCGCGGTGACAGCCGGCCTTCCGCTTCTGTCAGCGTTCTGTCATCGGCAAAGGTAGATTAAGAGCCCATGCGCATTCTGGCCCTTTCCCTCCTTTTCGCCATGGTGGCGGCGGTCCTTGCGGCGCCCCATGCGGAGGAGCGCGAGCGGCTGCCGCCCGGCATCCTGTCGGCCAGCGAATTGATAGGACTGCTCGAGAAGCAACTGGGCGGAGAGATCGTGGAAATCGAGTTCGAAAGCCGGAAAGGGGGCCGGCAGCCGACCTATGAGGTCTATCATGTCGATGCCGCGGGCCGGCGCACCGAGCTCAAGGTCGATGCCTACACGGGCCGTGTCCTGAAACGTGAAACGGATGATTGATCGTGCGTGTGCTGCTGATCGAAGACGATCCCCGCATTCGCCGCGACGTGAGCGCCGCGCTGGAAGCAGCGGGATTTGTCGTCGATTCTGAAGCGGACGGCGAGGAGGGCTGGTATATGGGCGAGAGCGAGACCTACGCGGCGGCGATCCTCGACCTCGGCCTGCCTCATATGGACGGGCTTGCGGTCATCAAGCGCTGGCGCGCCGCGGGCTGCGGCCTGCCCGTGCTGATCCTGACCGCGCGAGGCTCGTGGAGCGAGCGTGTCGAGGGTATCAACGCAGGCGCGGACGACTACCTGCCCAAGCCCTTCCAGATGGATGAGCTGATTGCGAGGCTACGCGCCATCATTCGTCGCTCTGCCGGGCATGCCGCCGCGACGATCACCGTCCAAGACACCATTCTCGACACGCGCCAGATGCGGGTGACGGTGCGTGGCGTGCCGGTGGCGCTTTCGCCGCAGGAGTACCGGCTCATCGCCTATCTGATGCTGAACAAGGGCCGTGTCGTGCCCCAGCAGGAGCTTGCCGAGCACCTCCAGTCGGTGCATTTCGAGCGCGCCTCGAACGCCGTCGAGGTGCTGGTCGGCCGGGTCCGGCGCAAGCTTCCGGGCACCCTGATCGAGACCCGGCGCGGTTTCGGCTACATGATCGCCGAGTGACGGCTACCCCATGCGGACCGTCCGATCGCTCCGGTTGCGGCTTCTCGCCCTTGCTGTCATCGTCGTGGCTGCGGCCATGGTCGTGACCGGGCTTGGCCTCGCGGCTCTCTTCACCCGCCATGTCGAACGCCGCATCGGCCAGGAGCTCGACACGCATCTGCGACAGCTCATCGGCGCGGTGCGCTTCAACGCCGAGGGGCAATTGTCGCTCATGCGGGAGCCTGCCGATCCACGTTTCGCGCGTGTTTTAGGCGGCCTTTACTGGCAGGTCGAGGATCGAACCGGCGGCCAGTTCCTGACCTCGCGCTCGCTCTGGAACGAGACGCTTGCCCTGCCGGCGGATTCCAGCCTGCAGGGAGGAGTGGAAATCAGCCACATCGCCGGCCCCCGCGCCTCGACGCTTCTCGTCCACGAGCGCACCATCGTCATCGCGGTGCACGGCGCCGATCGGCTGATCCGCATCGGCGTGGCGATCGACGGCACGGAAATCGATCCGTTGCGCGCCGGTTTCACGCGCGATCTCGTGCTTGCGCTCGGCATCCTCGGCACGGTGTTGCTCATCGGCTTCGCCATCCAGATCCGGGCCGGGCTGAGGCCGCTCCATACCGTCCGCAACGCCCTGGGCGAGATCCGGTCCGGGGCGGCGCGCCGCCTCGCTACCGACGTGCCGGAAGAGGTCGCGCCCCTCGTCGAGGAAATCAACGCCCTGCTTGCGGCGCAAGAACAGGAACTTGGCCGCGCCCGCGATCGCGCCGCCGATCTGGCGCACGGGCTGCGCACGCCCTTGACCGCGCTCGCGGCCGATGTGCGCCGCCTGCGCGGTCGGGGTGAGGCGGACATCGCGCGCGACATCAGCGAAATCGTGCAAAACATGGGCCGTCATGTCGATCGCGAACTCGCCCGCGCACGAACCCGCCATGGCGGGCCAGCCGCCGCAACCCCGCTTGCGCGTGCTGTCGACGATCTCGTCCGCACGCTCGAGCGCACCCCGGACGGCGAGCGGGTGCGGTTCGAAAACGCCGTGCCCGCAGACATGAAAGTTCCCGTCGACCCGCAGGATCTGCACGAGATGCTGGGAAACCTGATGGAAAACGCCGCCCGGCACGCGCGCTCGCGGGTGCGCATCTCGGCAACCACCGGGAGGGACGCGCACCGAATGTCGGTCGAAGACGACGGTCCGGGCCTTCAGAACTTTGAAAAATCGACGGCCGCGCTGCGGGGCATCAAGCTCGATACCAACGGTCCCGGCGCCGGTCTTGGGCTGGCTATCGTTCAGGACATAGCCAGTGCCTATAACGCGGAGCTGAGACTGGGTTCGGCGGAGTTGGGAGGGCTGGCGGCGGAGATATGGATTCCGCTCGCCCCCGGTGCATGACGATGAATGCATCGCGCAAAAGCACGGGGCGCGATGGCTTTGCCGTCGCGCCAGTGAGCAGTCGCGTCATCGCCGCGGACGGCGTCTTTAGAGCGCCTAACAAAATTTCCGGGTTGAGGGTGGTCTGGGGATTTTGGTCATCCTGCAAGACGCCAGACGCAGTCGATGCTGGTTGCATCGGCGAGGATTGGCAACGCAGCAGGAGACCAAAAGACCGGGCCTGCCGACCCCGCGAGGTTTTGTTAGGCGCTCTTAATCCCGGTCTTGCAGAAGCGCCGGAGCAACAGCCCCGACGCCCAAGCTCTACTGACGCTGGAACTAACTCCCCTCGTGTTGCGCCTGCCGGAATGTCGCGTAGGCGACGATGGCGACGATTGCACCGAGGAAGAGCAGGCTCGTGATGACCGTGCCGAAGCCGAGGCCGCCGTATTCGAGTGGTTGCGAGAGAAGGTCCCCAAAGGAGGCGCCGAGCGGACGGGTGAGGATGTAGGCGAGCCAGAAAGAGAGGATCGCGTTCATCCGGAAGACATACCAGGCTAAGGCGATCGCGGCGATGATCGCGCCAAAAAGCAGGCCGGTCGCGAGATAGCCCAGGGCGAATGTCTCGGCGACGAGATCGCCCACCGACGTTCCGAGAGCGAAGGTGAAGAGGATGACCAGCCAGTAGAAGGCCTCGCGCCGGAAGCTGTCGATCGCATGGATCGATAGCGTGCCTTCGATCGCGTACCAGATGGCAAATGTTGCGGCCAGCGCGACGGAGAAGGCGATGCTGGTCACCGGCAGGGTCACTCCGAAGTTATCGACCAGATTGTCGGTGACCAGCGTGCCGACGATGCTGATGAGCACGACCGTGGCCCAGTAGACCCATGGCACGTAGCGTCGCTGCCGGAACTGGTGAACGAGCGCCACGGCAAGAACGGCGCTCATCAGGAGCGATGTCAGCGAAAGACCGAAACCGAGGTTCACGGCCAGATAGTCCGCGGCGGTTTCGCCCATGGTCACAGCCATGAGCTTGATCAGCCAGAAGTCTACCGTGACCTCCGGTACACGGTTCGGAGGTGTCGCGGCAGACCGAGGGGCTTTGGTCGTGCCTGAGCTTTGCATGATGACGGAGGTCACGGCAGTCACCTCACTTTCCGAGCAGCTTCAGGGCATCGGCGAAGAAGGCGTCGGCCCGCCTGTCGTCGTCGGCGTTGCAGCGCTCGACGCCCTTGGCTTCGAGAGCTTCCACCTTCTTCATGGTGTCGGCGTCGGGTTTCGCGGTCGTCTTGGCGGCGCGAAGCTCCGTCAGAACGTCTTCACAGGGCCGGTCGGCGGCAAAGGCGGGCGCGGAACAAATGCTTGCACCTGCGAGAATGGCGATGATGGCCGCCGCGGGAATGCTGGTTTTCATCTGGGTCTCCTTAAAAGAAGTCGCGTTCTTGCGCGACGAGGAGACATTGCGCGTCCAGAATGAGGAGCGACTTAGGAACGGGCTCGCACGAGGACCGGATCAGGAGAAAGAAGGAAACCGGACGATTGCCCGCAGGCCCTGCCGGTCCCGACGATTTTCGAGCGAAACCGTCGCGCCGTGGCGCACGGCGATCACGCGAGCGATCGCGAGCCCAAGGCCCGCGCCTTCCTTCTCCGTCTCGTCGAGCCGGAAAAAGCGGTCGAATACGCGTTCGAGGCACGCTTCGGGAATGCCGGGCCCCGTATCCTCGACGATCAGGACCGGGCATGGGCCATCGGCCTGCACCGACACATCGACGGTTCCACCCGCCGGGGTGTAGCGGACGGAGTTATCGACGAGGATCTCGAGGAGTGCGACGAGGTCTGCCTCATCGCCGCGAGCGATCGTCAGCGCACTTTTTTTCACGCCAAGGTCGATGTCTTTCCTCTCTGCCGTTATGACGATGTCGCCGATCACCCGCAATGCCACCTCATCGAGCCTGACATCGGCCAGCACCGTGGCCGTCGCCCGGGCCTCCTGGCGGGCGAGTTGCAGGAGACGGGAAATGAGGGTGGATGCCCGCCGGACTCCGGCTGTCGTCTCCGCGAGCAACTCGTCGAGTGCGGGATCGCCGTTCGCCCGGCGCAGGCTTTCGATTTGCAGGGCGAGCGCCGTCACCGGCGTGCGCAGTTCGTGCGCGGCATCGGCGAGAAAGTGCTTCTGCTGCTCGGCCGCGGCGCGCTGGCGGGTGAAGGCCCGGTTCATCGCCTCGACGAGCGGGCGCAACTCGGCGGGGCCGTCGCCCAGCGCGACAGGCTCGGTGTCGTCGGTGCTGCGCTGCTCGACCTGCTCGACGAGCGGTCGCAGGCGGCCGACAATCGCGCCGACCAGCGCCCAGACGATACCCCACGCAAGCGGAATCGCGACGAGAATGGGGATGGCGGCACTCCAGGCGGCATCAGTCGAAAGCTCCTCACGCTCGGCAAGAAGCTGTGCCACGCGGACGGTATGCCGTTCGCCGACCAGGGCGAACACACGCCATTCCCCCGAAACATCGGCGAAATTCGAAAAACCGGGAACGACCGTCGCGGGAAAACCAACGTCCGTCCGTGAAACGCGTGGAGGCTGCCCGTCGGTGAAGAGGACTTCGACGGCATAGCCGTCTTCGTTCGAGAAATCCGCCGCGGAGGCCTTGTTCGGGAACACGCCGCTGCCGTCGCCGATCAGGTGAGCGATCTGGCGCTGCTGGAGGTCGAGGAGATCCCAGACCTCTCGGCGCGCGCTCACATAGCCGTAGACGGCTGACACGACGCCGAGGATCGTGAAGACGACCGAGAACGCGATGATCAGGGACAGGCGAAGCGGCATCATATCACCTCGGGATCATCCAGCCGGCACCACGCACGTTGCGGATGATATCCTTGTCGAATTTCCGCCGCACGTAGTGGATCAGTACGTCGACGGCATTGCTCTCCACCTCCTCGCCCCAGCCGTAAAGCGTCTCCTCGAGGCGATCGCGGGAGAGGATCATGCCGGGCCGTTCGACCAACGCCTGCACGAGCGCGAACTCGCGATGCGACAGAACGGCTTCGGCTCCCCGATAGAAAACCGTATGCGTCGCGAGATCGAGCGTGACGTCTCCCGCCTCCAGCCGGGAAACTGCCTTGCCGGCGCGACGACGCAGGATGGCGCGAATCCTCGCGGAAAGCTCCGACATCTCGAAGGGCTTGAGGATGTAATCGTCCGCGCCGAGGTCGAGACCGCGAATGCAGTCTTCGAGGGCGTCGCGGGCTGTCACCACGATGACCGGCGTCTCCAGGCCCTCGCGCCGCGCCAGGGCGAGCACATCGAAGCCGTCGAGTCCGGGCAAGCCCAGATCAAGCAAAGCGATGCCGTGGCCGCCGCTGCGCAGTGCCTCGATCGCAAGATCGCCGGAGGTGACGAGATCGACGGAAAAGCCCTCGCCGCCAAGCGCGGCAGCGAGCGCCCGCGCGATCATGATATCGTCTTCGACAAGAAGCAGGCGCATCAGCGTCTCTCCGTTATGCGTCTTCGCAACTGCGTGTCACCATACATCCGGGGAGCTCCGAGCAATAGAAACGCCGCAGGACGTGCGCCCGCTCCGCAGCGGGTATGCCCGTAGAGCTCGACCGCATCCGAGGCGGGCGCCATTCTCGACCTCGGAGACGCGCCGCATCGTGTTCATCAGGCGCATCAGCCGATCCGTCCGGGCCATTGTCCTGTCACCTTCTGTCAGTAGGGGTGCGTTAGGTCTGCGGCTGCAGACAGCTATGGGGTCAAATCATGCTGACATTCTATCATGCACCAAAAAGCCGCTCGACCAGCGTGAAGCAGTTGATCCTCGAGCTTGGCATTGAAGACCAGGTCAACACGGTCGAGGTGACGATCCCGCGCCAGGACGGGTCAGGCGCGCGAGACCCGGCCAATCCGCATCCCGAGGGCAAGGTGCCCTACGTGACCGATGGCGAAGACCACGTCCGCGAGCGGGCGGCGATCATCCTTTACCTGACGGATCGTTTCCCGCAGGCAGGGCTTGGGCGTCCCGTCGGGCACCCCGAGCGCGGGCGCTACCTGTCCTGGCTGGCCTGGTATCAGGGCGTGTTCGAGCCCGTCGTCATTCTCGGCTGGGCCGGGGTGAAGCATCCGGCGATCGAGGCATCGTTGCGCGACTACGACACGGCGCTTGCGCGGCTGGACGAGGTGCTGACGGAGCGGCCCTATCTTCTGGGACAGGAGTACAGCGCCGCCGATCTCCTGTGCGCGTCCCCGTTCGCCTGGCTCGGTGATGCCCTAGCCAGCACGCCGGCCATCCGGGAATGGGTCGCACGCTGTACGGACAGGCCCGCGTTTCGCATGACGGGCGAGGGCTAGGTGTTTGATCCCACGGTTCGATGGTGCGATGCGCCTAAAGAATATGGCCCGCATAAGAGGAAAAGGGCATCAAACCCTGTATCCCCGGTCTCAAATCGCGAGCCAAACCCATCGGATATGACAAGTGCAGATACAAACGGCGCAATCGCATTGAGATTATGTTCGGGCGCCTGAAGGACTGGACTTGTTAGCGTTGACGGCGAATTTCAACGGCCACGTGCTTGAACCTGTCGGTGGAGCGTTTTTACTTGCGGCGCACACCGGCCAGCAGGTTTAGGACAAGGACCCGCTCAGCAATCCGTATGCCGTCTTCTTCGGCTTTACCCATTGCCCGGACGTTGGCCCGACAGCCCTCTTCGAGCTTTCCCAGACACTGGAGGAACGCCCGCGAGGCGGCCGACCCGATGTTCTCGATTGCGGTGGTTCTGTCAGGGGGCCGGCTGTCCGTCAGTCACTCCGAACGGCCGATCAGCCCTTCCCGCCCCTTCACGATGGCGTAATATTCCCATAACAGGTGGGCGGCCACGCCGCGCCATGGCCGCCACGGCTCGGCAAGCGCATCGAGCGCGCGCGCCGCAGGCCGCGCCGGCAGGTCGAATGCGTGGCGCGCCGCTTCCTGCAGCGCCAGATCGCCGGAGGCGAAACTGTCGGCGTGACCGAGGCAGAACAGGCTATAGACATCGGCCGTCCACGGACCGATGCCGGAAATTGCCGTCAGCCGTTGACGCACGGTGTCGGCATCGGTGTCTTCCAGCGCCGCGAGGTCGAGCCCGCCGCCGGCGACAGCAGCGGCGATCGCGCGCAGCGTCCGTTGCTTGGGCCGCGAGAGGCCGCACTGGCGCAGTTCCTCGTCGCTCGCCAGCAGCAGGCGCGCCGCCGTGATCTCGCCCAGCACCGCGCCCGTTCGCGTCCATATGGCCTGCGCGCTCGCAACCGACACCTGCTGCCCGACGATGATCGAGGCGAGCCCCGCGAAACCGCCCTCCCGGCGGCGCAGGCGCGGTACGCCGGTGCGCGCGATGAGCTGCGCCCACGCCGGATCGATCCCGGCGAGAACGTGCATCCCTTGCTCAAGGTCGGACGACGCCGCGATGACCCGCCGCGGCAGTGGCGCGCCATTCGTCATGACGCAGCAGCGGAAGCAGGGAGGCGCGCCGGTTTCGGGGCCTCGCGCCCGGCGATCCGGGCCGGCGCGCGGCGGATCGCCGTGGGCGCCATCCGGTAGACCTCCAGAAACACGGCGTTGAAGCGGCGCAGGCTGCCGAACCCCGCCTTGAGCGCGATCTCCGTCATGGGCAGGCCGGTGTCGCTGATGAGGCGCTTGGCGCGTTGCACGCGGGCGGTCCGGGCGACCTGCGCCGGCGTGGCGTCCAGGTGCTTGCGGAACAGCCGCAGCAGGTGGCGCGGGCCGATGCCGAGCCGAAGGGCGAGATCCTCCACCTTGCCGCCGCCATCGAGCGCGCCATCATCGACGATGAGGCGCACCGCGCGCTCCACCGTGGCGAGACTGCCTTTCCAGGCTGGGCTGAAGGGCGCGCTTTCCGGCCGGCAGCGCAGGCAGGGACGAAAGCCCGCCGCCTCGGCCGCCGCCGCGCTCGGCAAAAAGGTGACGTTGCGGCGATAAGGCTGGCGAACCGGGCAGATGGGGCGGCAGTAGATACCCGTGGTTCGCACGCCGACGAAGAACTGCCCGTCGGATGCGGGGTCGCGGCGCTGCCATGCCTGTTCGCAGAAAAGCTCGTCCAGTGTCATGCCGCGAAGCCTACACCCGCCGCGCGCCTCACCGCCAGCCGTCACCCGGAAACAAGTGGCAACGGAGTCCGAATCCGGCGAGCATGGAGCCGGGCTTTCCGTCAGCCTGAGCCCGGACTACCTATCTTCAAGCGACATGGAACCATGGCCACCACCGTCTATACGTTTCTGCAAAGCCCCATCGGCCCGCTTCTTCTGGCGGGCGACGGCGAGCGCCTGTCGCGCATCGGCTTTCCGCACGGCAAGGGCTCCTTCGCGCCGGGGGCGGACTGGCGGCATGACGACGACGCCTTCACCAGCGCGCGCGAGCAACTCGGCGCCTACTTCGGCCGGGAACTGCGTGAATTCGATCTCGCGCTCGCGCCTGAGGGCACGCCTTTCCAGCACACTGTCTGGCAGGCGCTGACACGCATTCCGTGGGGAACCACCACGAATTACGGCGATGTGGCCCAGCGCATCGGCAAGCCCACGGCGAGCCGGGCCGTGGGGGCCGCCAACGGTCTCAACCCCCTGCCGATCGTCGTGCCCTGCCACCGCGTCATCGGCAAGAGCGGCGCGCTCGTCGGCTTCGGCGGCGGCATCGACACCAAGAAATGGCTTCTGGCGCTGGAGCAGGACGGCCCATCCCCCGCCCCCCTGTGAGCGGAGCCCCGGTAGCGCAAGCGCTATCATGGACACCCTCGCGGCGAAATCTTAGCTCGCGCGGCCGATGCGGGGCGCCGCGCCGTTTGCTCGCGGGGCGGCGAACCGCTTGCGGAACCAGCTCTCCAGCAGCACCTTTTCGTGAATGTAGGGATCGACCGACGCCCGCGCCGCCGGGTTGGTGAGATAGTTCGCGTCGGTGATGCTTTCCCGTGCCTCGGCCAGGATCTGCCCGTTTTCCCGCAGCGTATAGTGCAGGTTGAGGCGCGGCGGCGTGGCGTCGGTGAGCACGCGCACGTCGTTCATCACGCTCCACCACGAGGCGTAATCGCCCGCCAGCTGAACGTCAAGTACCTCGATGACCAGCGACTGCCCCTTGCGCACGTAGCGATCGCCGAGTTCGACAAGGAAGCGCTCGAATACCGCGATAGCCTCGGCGCGGCTTGCCGAACGCTTGAACTCCTGATCGGCGAAGTGCTGCGGCGCGACGAAACGCACCTCGGTGTCCGCGCGCGCGGACATCGGCATGCCCAGCCCAACGGCCCAGAAAGAGACCAATACTGCTGCCACACCGGTCGGGATGTTACGGAACATGGCCGATCTCCAATGTAATTCATGTCGAATAAAGTATACCTTAAAACATCGGCGCGTGTCATCGTGGGGAACAGCCTCTCCCTGACGCGATCGTGAAGGCGGCCCGGATCGCGCGGAAAGCGGTATCGCTTTAAGCTTTGAGCCTCGGTTTCATCCATCGGTACGCCACGCCAGCCTTCCGCATTTCAGATCGTATCCCGGTTTCGTTGAAACGGGGATACGATCTAACCTTTTGATTTTGAGCGAATTCTTATCGATTAAATGATTCCATTTAATCGGAAAGCGCTCTAGCCAACGGAGAGATGTTCATGACCGAAACCTCCTGTTCCCGCCGCGGCCTGATGTCAGGCGCAGCGTTGCTCACAGCCGGCCTCGCCGCTCCTCATGTGCTCACGCGCGCAGCATCCGCCCAATCGCCCGCCTCGCCTTCCGCGCCGCCGGCCAGCGATACGCCGGGCTTCCGCCGCATCAAGCTCGGCGCTTTCGAGGTGGTCGCCCTTCTCGACGGCAAGCGGGCAGGTCCCGGCCCGCATCCCACCTTCGGCGCCAATCAGCCGGCGGAAGCCGTGGCCGCCCTGCTGCGCGAAAACTTCCTGCCGGAAACGACGCTCGTGAACGGCTTCACCCCCGTTCTGGTGGATACGGGATCGGAGCGCATCCTGTTCGACACCGGCTTCGGCGCGGACGGACGCGCCAACGGCCTCGGCCGGCTCGAGGAAAACCTCGCCGCCGCCGGCTACACGCCCGATCAGGTATCGATCGTCGTTCTCACCCATTTCCACGGCGATCACATCAACGGCCTCTCCAGCGGCGGTGCTCCAGCGTTCGCCAACGCGCGCTACGTCTTCGGAAAGGCGGAATACGATTTCTGGACCGGCTCAACGCACGCGGGCAAGCCAACCGAAAACGCCGCCAAGAACGTGGAAGCGAAAGTGAAGCCGCTTGTCGACAAGGCGACGCTGATCGACGCGGGCGACGCGGTCGTGTCCGGCATCACCAGCGAGGCCGCCTACGGACACACGCCGGGCCACCTCGTCTTCCACATCGAATCCGAGGGCAAGCATCTGGTGCTGACTGCCGACACGGCAAACCACTATGTCGTGTCGCTCCAGCGGCCGGACTGGGAGGTCAGCTTCGATTTCGACAAGCAGCAGGCGGCGGCAACCCGCAAGCGCGTCTTCGATCGCATCGCAACGGACAGGCTGCCGTTCATCGGCTATCACATGCCGTTTCCGTCAGTGGGCTTCGTCGAACGGCTGGACCAGGGTTTCCGCTTCGTGCCGGCCACCTACCAGTTCGACATTTGAAGCGGCTGCCATCGTCGAAGCAGGCGTGACTGACAACAGCGTTTTCGGGCAAAGTGCATAGCGCCTTGCCCGAGCGGACGGCATAAAATCGGAAAGCCAAGGTATTTTTGCGTTTCACCAGAACGCCGAAATGCTTTACAAGCTGCTGCGGGTGTCATGCTGGTGGACAGCATGGCAGGGATAACGTGCTGGTCGGGCCGCCAGCACGGGAGAACCTGTGCCATGTCCCTGCCCCAATCCCGCAGAACCCCCACCCGCGCCCAGATCGCCACGCAAAGGGCGTTCCGCGCCATCGAGCGCTTCATGCACATCGAGGCCGTCAGCGGCGTCACGCTGCTCGTGGCGGCGGCGGCGGCGCTCGTGTGGGCGAATTCGCCCTGGGCCGCGACCTATCATGCGCTGTGGCACACGCCGTTGAGCATCGGCATCGGCGATTTCGTCTTTTCCCGCAGCCTGCATTTCTGGATCAACGACGCGCTGATGACCGTGTTCTTCCTGGTCGTAGGCATGGAAGTGCGGCGCGAGATTCACTATGGAGCGCTGGCCAGCGTGAAGCTCGCGTCACTGCCGATCATCGCCGCGATCGGCGGGGTCGTGGTGCCGGCGCTGATCTACGTATCTGTGAACAGCCGCCCGCCGCTCATCGACGGATGGGCCGTGCCCACCGCCACCGACATCGCCTTCGCGGTCGGCATGCTAGCGATCCTCGGCCGGTCCGTGCCGCCGGGCGTGCGCATCCTGCTGCTGGCGCTCGCCATCATCGACGATATCGCCGCGGTGCTCATCATCGCGCTGTTCTATTCCGGCGGCCTCGATACCGCGGGCTTGCTGGTCGCAGCGTTGGGCATTCTGGCGGTGATCGGCCTGCAGAGGATCGGCATAGGCAGCGCCTATGCGTATATACTTCCCGGTGCCGTCATCTGGATCGGGTTGTTGCAAACGGGCGCGCATCCGACGCTCGCGGGCGTCGTGCTGGGGCTGATGACGCCGGTTCTGCCGGGGCGCACGCGAGAGCCGGCGATCGATGCGGCGATGCGCGCCGTGAGCGATTGCGCCAGGCGCCTGAGCGGGGTAGGCGGCGAGACGGGCCCGCTGGCGCAGCCGCTACGCGAATTGCGGCTCGCCCAGCGGGACTTGCAGGCGCCGGTCGTTCGCGTCGGCGCCGCGCTGCATCCATGGGTGGCGTATGGCATCATGCCCCTGTTCGCGCTGGCGAACGCGGGCGTGACGCTGGATGCGGTCGATCTCGGCGCCCCCGGCGCGGTCGCCGTGATCGGGGGCGTGGTCGCGGCGCTGGCGTTGGGCAAACCCGCCGGCATCCTGCTCGCAAGCTGGATAGCGGTGCGCCTTGGCCTGTGCCGTCTGCCGCCGGGGGTGACATGGGCGGGCGTGCTGCTGATGGGCCTGCTGGCGGGCATCGGTTTCACGATGTCCATTTTCATCGCCAACCTCGCCTTCACGGACGAGACGCTGCTGGCCGCGGCCAAGCTCGGCGTCCTGCTCGCCTCCACGCTCGCGGCGATCCTCGGCCTCGTATATGGCGCGACGTTCCTCCACCCGCGCGGCACGTCTCAGCGGAGCTGAGCAGAAGAGACGATGGAGCGGCGGCGCCGGCTTGCGCCCCTCCCGCCGCTCCGTCAACGCTTTAAGCGTCCGTACTCAATCATTTCTTTGATTGAATGACACAATGTGTTTCTCTGCTGTCAGGGGAGAGCATCACATGGC
>CALMIK010000092.1 GCA_937863995.1 uncultured Chelatococcus sp. | reverse complement strand
ATGTCGAAATTGGTCAGCGTGCCGTAGCAGTCGAAGGTGATGAACTTCGGACGGAAAGTCATGCTGGGTTCCCCTTATATGATGCCTAAAACGGCATGTTTTGATGTTTCGATCCTATGGTGCTCTCGCAGGGGGTATCGCCGCATTGCGCTGGCATGAAAGCACAATCATCCGTATCCCACCCCCCGGACGGCAGCTTTTGCGGGGGCGGATTCCGCCCCCGATCCGCGTTGGGCCGGCCCCGCCCGTTACGACAGGCCGCCCATGTGGAAGGCCTTGATTTCGAGATATTCGTCGATGCCCGCCCGTGCGCCCTCGCGGCCGAGGCCCGATTGCTTGACGCCGCCGAACGGCGACACCGTGGTGGAAACCGCGCCCGTGTTCAGTCCCACCATGCCGAATTCCAAAGCCTCGCCCACGCGCCAGGCCCGGCGGATGTTCTCGGTGTAGAAGTACGATGCAAGGCCGAACGGCGTGCCATTGGCGATGGCGACGGCTTCTTCTTCCGTCTCGAAGCGGAACAGCGGCGCGACCGGCCCGAAGGTTTCCTCGGAGGCCAGTTCCATCTCCACGGTCGCGCCCGTCAGCACCACGGGGGCGGCATACTGGCCCTCAGGCGTATCGGCACGCGCGGCGACGGCCGCGCCCTTCGCCAGCGCATCGGCGATATGGCGCTCGATCTTGTCGACGGCGGCGCGGTTGATCATCGGGCCGATTTCGACGCCCTCTTCCAGCCCCGGCCCGACCTTCATGGCCTTGACGCGCGCGCCGAGCTTCTCCGCGAAGGCATCGTACACGCCCGCCTGCACGAGAATGCGGTTCGAGCACACGCAGGTCTGCCCGCCATTGCGGAACTTGGAGGCGATGGCCCCCTCGACAGCCGCATCGAGGTCGGCATCGTCGAACACGATGAAGGGCGCGTTGCCGCCCAGTTCCAGCGACAGCCGTTTCACGGTCGGCGCGCATTGCGCCATGAGCAGCGAACCGATGCGCGTGGAGCCGGTAAAGGACAGCTTGCGCACAATGGAATTAGAAGTGAGCTCACCACCAATCTCGGTGGGCAGGCCGGTGACGATATTGATGACGCCCGCCGGAATACCCGCCCGCTCCGCCAGCACGCCGAGCGCCAGCGCCGAATAGGGCGTGAACTCGGACGGCTTGATGACCACGGTGCAGCCCGCCGCCAGCGCCGGCCCCACCTTGCGGGTGATCATGGCGTTGGGGAAGTTCCATGGCGTGATGATGGCCGAAACGCCCACCGGCTCCTTCAGCGTGACGATGCGGCGGTCGCTGGTGGGCGCGGGAATGACCGTGCCGTCGATGCGCCGCGCTTCTTCCGCAAACCATTTCACGAAGGATGCGCCATAGGCGATTTCGCCCCGCGCCTCGGCCAGCGGCTTGCCCTGCTCCAGCGTGAGCAGCTGGGCCAGATCGTCCGTATGCTCGACCATCAGGTCGTACCAGCGCTCCAGCAGGGCGGCGCGTTCACCGGTGGTCTTTTTGCGCCATGACACAAAGGCCGCGTTGGCGGCGTCGATCGCGGCGCGGGTTTCCGCCGCAGAAACGTCGGGCACCGTGCCGAGCACCGCGCCGGTGGCGGGGTTCGTCACGTCCACCGTCTTGCCGCTGGCGGCATCGATCCATTGGCCGCCGATCAGCGATTGCTGACGAAAGAGGCCGCTGTCTTTCAGATTCAGTCCGCTCATGATGTCACCCTTCACGCTTCGAGCGCAGCCAGCACGGCGCTGGTGATGTCGTCGGTTTTGTCGCGGCCCGGCACGGTGCCGATGCCGCGGGCCGTCACGGCTTCCATTGCCGCCATGATGCGGGCCGAGGCCGCGCTCTCGCCCAGATGATCGAGCATCATCGCCGCCGACCAGATCGCCGCCATGGGATTGGCAATGCCGAGATGCGCGATGTCGGGCGCCGAGCCATGGACCGGCTCGAACATCGACGGCGCGTTACGGCCCGGATTGATGTTGGCCGAGGCCGCGAAACCGAGCCCGCCCTGAATGGCCGCGCCAAGATCGGTAAGGATATCGCCAAAGAGGTTCGAGGCCACCACCACGTCGAGGCTTTCCGGAACCATGACCATGCGCGCGCACATGGCGTCGATGTGATAGTGCGTGACCTCGACTTCGGGATATTCGGCGGCCAGCCTGTCGGTGATCTCGTCCCAGAACACCATCGAATATTTCTGGGCGTTGGATTTGGTCACCGAAGCCAGCTTCCGGCGGCGCTTCATGGCCTGCTCGAAGCCGAAGCGCAGAATGCGCTCCACACCAACGCGGGTGAAAATCGACGTTTCCACGGCAACTTCATCAGCGGTGCCGACATGAACGCGCCCGCCCGCGCCCGAATACTCGCCCTCGGTGTTCTCGCGGATGCAGAGAATATCGAAATCGCGCGTCTTCAGCGGTCCTTCGACACCGGCCAGCAGCCGGTGCGGGCGGATATTGGCATATTGCACGAAGGCCTTGCGGATGGGCAGCAGCAGGCCGTGCAGGGAAACGGAATCCGGCACCTTCGCCGGCCAGCCCACGGCGCCCAGATAGATGGCGTCGAACCCGCGCAGGGTTTCGATGCCATCCGGCGGCATCATCACCCCGTGCTCAAGGTAGTATTCGCAGGACCATGGAAATGTAACGCCTTCCAGCGTTACGCCGGCTGCGGCCTTCTGCGCGACAGTGAAGGCTGCTTCAGTCACCGGCACGCCGATGCCGTCGCCGGGGATCAGCGCGATGCGATAGGTGGTCATGTCCGTCTCCTCAAAGATCGATCAGCACGCTCTTCGAGCGGCGGTTGGCGTGATAGGCTTCGCGCCCAAGATCCTTCCCGATGCCCGACGATTTGTATCCGCCAGTCGGCAAAATATGATCGCGCGAGCGGCCATAGCGGTTCACCCACACGGTGCCGGCCTGAATGCGTTTGGTGACGCGGATGGCGCGCGACAGATCACGCGTGAACACGCCCGCGCACAGCCCGTAGGTGGGGTGATCGGCAAGGGCAAGCGCCTCTTCCTCATCCTCGAAAGTCTGGAAGGTGAGCACGGGGCCGAAGATTTCCTCGGTCACGGCGGGCGAATCCGCGCCAACGCCGGTCAGCAGCGTGGGGGCGTAGAAATAGCCGTCGCGGTCGAGCCGGTGCGCGCCCGTCACCACCTCGGCACCCCGTGCCTTCGCGGCCTCGACGATGCTCTCGATGCGCGCGATCTGGCGTTCCGAAATAATGGGGGAATACTGCGTCTCGTTTTCCCACGTCGCGCCGGGCTTGATGCGGGCCATGCGCGCGGCCACGGCCTCGGCAAGGGCGGGAGCGACCTCTCGCGCCACGATCACGCGGCTGCCGGCGACGCACGCCTGCCCCGCGTTGTAAAGAATGCTGCCCGCCACGCAATTGGCCGTGAGCTCGATATCGGCGTCGGCAAACACGACATGCGGCGATTTTCCGCCCAGTTCCAGCGTCATGGGCTTGACGCCGGTGCGGGCGATGTTCGTCATGATCGCCTGCCCCGCCACGGTGGAGCCGGTGAAGCTGACCTTGGCGATATCGGGATGGCCCGTGATGGCATTGCCGGTGACGGGGCCGTCGCCCAGCACGATGTTCACCAGCCCCGCCGGAATGCCCGCACGCACCGAGAGTTCCGCCAAGTAGAGGGTGGAAAAGGGCGTCATTTCCGAGGGCTTGAGCACCACGGCATTGCCCGCCGCCAGCGCCGGCCCCAGCTTCCAGCCCGCCATGGAAATGGGGAAATTCCACGGCGTGATCGCACCGACCACGCCATAGGGCTCATCGAGAATCATGCCGAGCGCGCCCTCGCGCGTCGGTACGCACGCCCCGCCTTCCTTGTCGGCCATCTCGGCGAAAAAGCGGATCTGCTCGGCGGTGACGGCGATATCGCCCTGCGGCAACTGGCTGATCGGGCGCGTCGACGAAACGGCCTCCAGCCGCGACAGCGTCTCGGCCTCGGCCTCGAGAAGGTCCGCCCAGGCATGCAGCGCGCGTGTGCGCTCACGCGGAGCGACACCGCCCCAGCCGGAGGATTTCAGCGCAGCCTTCGCCACCTCGACCGCGCGATCCACCATGGCCGCATCGGCAACAGGGCAATCGGCAAAGCCCTGCCCGTCCGACGGGCGGCGCATGGCCATCCCGTTCAGATCCTCAATATAATTGCCGCCAATGAAATGCCCCTTCGGCAGGTCGATACTGTTCGGGTCGAAGGAAATAGTCATGCCGCGCCTCCCTCTTCATACTGGCTGAAGCCTAGCAGCCTCCGCACCGCAGATATGTTCTCGGCCAGGCGGAGACGAAGTGGATTGTCCCGTTTCGCATGCCTGCGACGAAATTCTGTATGGCCCGAAACTGTCGCCTGATCAGACCTGAGCGCGCAGATGCTCGACAAAGTCGCGCGCCAGCCTCGGAATAGGGCGGGCATTGTCCGTGGCAAGCATCAGCCCCATGCACAGACGCGGGCGGAAGGGCCGTTTGACAATGCCGCCCTGCCCGCCCACGGCGTGCGCCTGCCAGTCCACCAGCCCATCGACAAGCGCCACTCCCAGCCCCGCCATCACCAGCGGCACCGCCGCAACCGAGGATGCCACCTGTATCGCAACCTCGCGCTGCATCTGTGCACTGCGAAAAGCCTCATCCAGAGTGGGGCCTATCTCGGCATGGCTGCCGTAGGAAATGAGCGATTCTCCGGCCAGGTCGGCAGGCGCGATGGTTTCCAGCGCCGCCAGACGATGCCCCGCAGGCAACAGAACGGCCATCTCCACCTGAGTCAGCGTTTCGGTACGGACCGTCGGCGCAAAGATGGGCGACAGCGTGAGCGCGAGATCGATGCCGCCCACGCGCAGCGCCTCGGCGATTTCACGCTTGGGCAGGGTGTGCAGATGGACCCGCACGGCGGGATGAGCCTCGCGGAACGCCGTCAGCGCAGCCGGCAGCACCGACCAGGCCAGCGGCAGGATGACCCCGATGCGCAACAGGCCCAGACGGCGCTCACCCACCCGCTGCGCCAGATCGCGCAAGACCTCGAACTCGCGCAGCACACGGCCCGCATCCTCATAAAGCAGCTCGGCCTCGGCCGTGGGCACCAGCCGCCCGCCAATGCGCTCGAACAGGGCATAGCCCAGTTGATCTTCCAGATGATGCAACATCTTGGAGACCGCAGGCTGCGACACCGCCAGCGCATTGGCGGCAGCGGTGACGGAGCCATCGCGCATGATGGCGAGGAAGATTTCGAGTTGACGGGTGTTCATGCTTTCAGTGTAGCCAGTGCCTCATCCGCGAATATTGTCAGATACCATGACGGGTTCGCAAATCAGCGAAAATCCCGTTCATGACGGCTTTTACGGGAGCGGAAGAATCGGCCTTGTCCACCTCAGCAAAAATCTGGTGCTTGAGGAAATAGCGCCAGCCAACCGGCATGGAAGCCAGAAATTCCGTCAGCAGCCCATAACGCTCCTCGTTCCACACGGCCTCGAAAGCCCGCCGACGCGCGCCGAGCGAGAAGAAAGGCAAAGACGCATCCTCCCTCTCCTTGCGCCGTTCCGCGCGGCATGCGGCTGTCGCGGCCTCGTCCACCACGCCATCCACCAGCACCACGCCGTAATCCGCCTCGGCGCGGGCGGGCGTGAGCGCTCCCCGGCGCAGGTCGCGCAGCACCCGTTCGACAGGCCGCTCCAGCGGATCGCCCCAACCGCCCGCACCGGGACCGATAACCCGGATGACATCGCCCGGACCGCACTGCACCACATCGGTATTGCCCAGATCCTGCTCGTCGTCGCGGCCAGGATTGCGGGTGAAGCGCGACACGCCGGCCTCTGCCGCGCCATGCAGCCCCCATGCGGGCATGATGGAACGGTTGCGGTTGCGCGCCGTGACCACCGTGCCCGGAGCCGAAACCTGAAACTCCATCACCGCCGAAAGCCCGCCGCGCCATTGGCCCGCCGCTCCGGTGTCCGGCTCCAGCCCATAGCGCAGGAAGCGGATCGGCACCTCGGCCTCGGAAATCTCGATGGGCGTGTTGCGCAGGAAGCCGGTCGCGCCGCCCGCGCCGTCGCTGCCGTCGCCGAAAGGCGTTGCGCCGCCGCCGCCGCCCACCGGCCCGATGGAAGCCATGACCGGACGTCCGGCGCGATCGGTGGTCTTGATGTTCATGATCGCATTGCCGCCGGGTGCTGCGGCGGGCATCAGATGCGGCAGGGCGCGTGCGAAGGCCCCCACGGTGACGATCTGCGTCATCGCGCAGGTCAGCGAGCGCATGCCCACCGCAGCCCCCGGCGCGGAATTGACCACACTGCCTTCGGGCAGCACGGCGCGGGCGGGGCGCAGCGTGCCGGCATTCAGCCAGAGCGAATTGTCCAGCGTATACAGCACATAAGTCAGCCCCACCATCACCAGCGGGTGCCGCTCGCGCCCGCCGGTGGGCATGTTGAGCGAGGACGCCAGTTGCGGGTCCGACCCCGTATAATCCAGCTCCACCTCATCGCCCCGGATGCGCAGCGTCAGCGCCACGCGCGCGGGCAGGCCGCTCGGTGCATCCTCATCCGCATAGTCGGCAAAGAAATAATCGCCATCGGGCACATCCCGCAAAATGCGCCTGACCTGCGCCTCGGCATGATCGAGGATCTGCTGCACGCCATCGAGGAAGGTCTCGAACCCGAAACGGCGGATGATGTCGTGCATCTTCCGCTCGCCGATGTTCACGCTGGCA
Source organism: uncultured Chelatococcus sp. (assembly GCA_937863995.1). Taxonomy (GTDB): domain Bacteria; phylum Pseudomonadota; class Alphaproteobacteria; order Rhizobiales; family Beijerinckiaceae; genus Pseudochelatococcus. Next base: position 10,465 of record CALMIK010000092.1, on the reverse strand, counting down.
ACCTGCGCGGCCAGATCGCCGAGATTTTGCTCGGGCAGGCGCACGTTCGAGCGCATGAGGCGGGCGATGAAGGGGTTTTCGACGCCGCGTTCATAAAGCTTGACCGGAGGAATGCGCAGGCCTTCCTGCTCGATTTCCGACAGCGAGCGCGACAGCGACGCCGGCACAGCGCCGCCCACATCCGTGTTGTGAATATGGCCGACGACGAAACAGGCAATCTGCCCCTCAAAAAAAACCGGCTTCCAGATATGAATATCCGGCGTATGGGTCGCGACATGACCCGCCGCAGGATCGTTGGTGATGCAGATATCGCCCTCAGCATAATCCTCGATCAAGGCCAGCAGCGGGCCATAATCGATGCCCGAATACCATGGCGCACCGAACTGACGCGGGTTGGCGAATGCCAGCCCTTCACGCGTCACGATCTGGCAGGAAAAATCCTCCGTTTCCTTCACGAAGGCAGAGTGAGCGGTGCGCATGAGCGTGAAGGCCATGGCATCCGCCGCCGCGCCGCAGAAATTGGCGAGCACCTGAAGATTGCGTGCGTCGATCATGGTTCAGCCCTCCTGCGAGCCGACAGAGTCATTGCGCGTGATAACGAGATTGCCGAAGGCATCGACCGTTACGCTGAAATCGGGCGGCACCACGGTGGTGGTGTCGTCCTGCCGCACGATGGCGGGACCGTCGAAAGCATGTCCCGGCGCGAGGGCCGCACGGTCATAAAGCGCGATGTCTGCGGGCTTGCCTCCGAACCAGCCATCGACCCGCTGCACGGGCTGCACCGGCCCTTCTGCTGATGCGGGCCGTGACATGACCGGTTTGGGCGTTTCGCCGCAGATGACCAGCCGCAGGTTCACCATCTGCACCGGCGCATTTACGCTGGCATGACCGAACAGGCGTTCATGCTCGGCATGAAAGGCCGCGGCAATCGTCTCCACCGCACCCGCGGCAATCCATTCTGCTTCCAGCGGGGTCTCGATCTCGTAGGACTGGCCGTGATAGCGCATATCCGCGGAAACGCTGATGCGCCCCTCCCCGCCATAACCCTGACTGGCCAGCCAGTCGCGAGCATTGTCACTCAGCGCCGCGAGCGGCTCGGCCAGCGCCGCCACGCCCTCAGAATTCAAATCGGCATAGAGCGTGCGGATGAAGTCGTTCTTCAGGTCAGCGATCAGGCCGCCCAAAGCCGACACGCAGCCGGGGCGCGGCGGCACGACCACGCCTTTCATATCCAGCTCGCGCGCGAGGAAGCAGGCCAGCATGGCCCCCGCCCCGCCAAAAGCGAACAGATGAAACTCGCGCGGATCGATGCCGAAGCGCGACACCAGCCCCGACACCTCGGCATACATGGCGGAAACCGAGATATCGATGATATGGCCCGCCACCTCCTCGACCGGCAGGCCGAGCTTTTCAGCCAACGGCGCAATGGCCGCATGGGCTGCGGCGTGGTCCACCGTGACAGCGCCATAGCCGAGATCGCCATGGCCGATCAGATTTTGCGCCGCCATGGCGTCGGTGATCGTGGGCTTCACGCCGCCACGTTTGTAGCAGGCCGGGCCAGGTGTCGAGCCGGCGCTTTCCGGCCCCACCCGCAGCACGCCCAGCGCATCGACGGAAGCGACGGAGCCGCCGCCCTGCCCCACCGAGCTGACCGCAACCGAGGGAATGTGAATCTGGAAATCGCCGATCAGCTCGCCGGTGCCGTATTGCGGCTGGCCATCCAGAATCACGGCCACATCAGCCGAGGTTCCACCGATATCGAGGCTGAGCACCTTGTCGAAACCGCATTCGCGCGCGAGCCATCCGGCCCCGATCACGCCCGAGGCCGTGCCGGAGAGGATCATCTGCACGCATTCGACGCGCGCCTGTGCGATGCCCATCACACCGCCATTCGATTTGGTTATATGGGCAGGCACCGTCACCCCCCGCCCCGCCAGCGCCGCCTCGAACCTGTCGAGATAGTGCGACACACGCGGCTGGACGTAAGCCGAAATCACGGCCGTGATCGTGCGCTCGAACTCGCGGATCACCGGCCATGTGCCCGACGACGTCACCACCGGGAAGCCGGGAGCCAGCTCAGCCAGAATGGCGGCAACGGCGTCCTCGTTGGCAGGGTTGCGGCAGGCGTGCAGGAAGGCGATCACGATGCCCTCGGCCCCTGCGGCCTGCGCGGCAGCGAGGGCATGGGCGACATCCGCGCGCGCCGGGGCCTTCAGCACGCTGCCCGTGGCCTCGGTGCGCTCATCGATGCCGAAGACATTTTCCCGCGAAATCAACGGCTCGGGCCGCATGGAGTAAAGGTTATGGATCTGCGGAATTTTCAGCCGCGCGATATCCAGCACATCCTCGAAATTCCGTGTCGTGAACAGCGCCAGCTTCGGCCCGTTGCGCTGGATGACCGTGTTGATGCCGACCGTGGTGCCATGGGTGAAATAGCTGACCGCCTCGGGAGATATGCCATCGCGCGTCTTCAGCCTGTCGAGGCCCGCAACGATTTCCTCGCCCGGTTGATCCGGGCGGGAAAAAACCTTGAGCGTGGTCAGCGCGTGCGTGTCTTCGTCCAGCACGGCGAAATCCGTAAACGAACCGCCGACATCCACCCCGATGCGGTAACCCATGCACACTCTCCAATTGCCACTTGCCACTTGCCATTTTCCGGTCCGGCGCTGGTCAATTTGTTGCACGGTGAAGAGAGCCGCACCCAATTCCGCCTTGAGGCAGCTCCATAACTTATGGTTATGATGCGTCTGACGTGGGCTCTGACGTGGGCTCTAACTTGGGTTTGGGCACGGACATGTAATAATCCGGATGCGGCACCGGGCGGTATCCGGCACGGGCATAGACTTCATGGGCGTCGCGCGTGGCGAGCATCCATGTCGTCACGGTCGCAAGTTCGGGGTGGGTGCGGATCACTTCCGCGAGCCATCCCGCCAGCCCTTTGCCCCGGTGCGTCTTGAGAACGAAAACATCGCGCAGATAAGCAAAGACGGTGTAATCGGTCACCAGCCGCGCAAAGCCTGCCATGGAGCCATCGGGTGCAATCACCGCCATGGGCAGGCAGCCTGCCAGCGCCCGCTCCAGCAAGGGCCGCTCCATGCCGCCGGACCAGTAAGCCTCCTCGGCCAGAAAGCGGGCGACCTCGGCAATATCGATGGCGCTCCGGTCGGTCGTCAGCCTGTATCCATCGTCGCGCACCCAGTTCTGCGCAGGAATGGCTGGCGGTAAAATGGAAGACAGTGCGGACGGAGCCATGGTATTTCCTTGCAGAGTGAACAGTGCCCCCAGAGTGCCACGGTTCCACTCCGGCAATGAGTGGCTTGCCGGCTTTCCAACGGCAGGAAATTGCGCTCTCTTAACGGACTTCGGCAGCATCTGCGCCGTATCAGCCTGATGCTTGCGTAGGTATAAAGAGACGCTAGCCACGGTGCTCGATGCGGCCCACAGAGTAGATAAGGTTGGGAAATATCATGCCCGAGGCCATCAAGATCGATATCTGGTCCGACATTGCCTGCCCTTGGTGCTATCTCGGCAAGCACCGCCTCGAGGCCGCGCTGTCGCAGTTCGGAGAGCGTCCGGGTGCCCCCCCGGTCGAGGTCGAGTATCACAGCTATCAGCTCTCCCCGGACCTGCCGGAGGACTACGCCGGCACCCATGCCGACTATATGGCGGCGCGCCTGGGCTGGTCCGCCGAACAGGTTGAGGACGCGAGCCGGAGCATGCGTGCGCTCGGATCGCAGTACGGGCTCGACTACAATTTCGCGATCAACCGCAAAGCGAACACGCACAAAGCCCATCAGCTCCTGCATTACGCGAAGGCGCACGGCCGGCAGCAAGAGGCGAAGGAGCTGCTGTTGAAGGCGCACTTCAGCGACGGCGTGCATGTCGGACGCGTCGAGGCGCTGGCCGATATCGCGGGAAAGGCGGGTCTGGATCGCGCCGATGCTTTCCGCTCGCTCGAAGCGGACGACTATGCCGAGGCCGTCGAGGCGGACAAGGCTCTCGCAGCCCGCTATGGCATCACGGGCGTTCCATTCTTTGTCGTCGACGGGAAGTATGGGCTATCGGGCGCTCAGGAACCGGCCGTGTTCCTGCAGGTCCTCGAAAAGGCGGCCGGGGCAAAATGAGCGCCGCTCCGAAACCCATTGGCCGTCGATTGTCCCTGCGCATTCGTCACGTCAACTTGACGAAGCTTCGTGACGATCTCTTCTGCCTTGTGTTTTTTCGCTGCCATTGAAATGTCCTTCTCAGGCTCCTGACCCATACTTCAAGAAGGATCACTTTTCAGGGGGCAGGCCACCGGATCAATGGGTGTGGAACTGGTCCTTGAGGGCAGCGTTGTCGATCGTGGGGACGGCGCGGTACTCCAGCATGCGATGAACGCGGGGACGTTCCGCGCCGCGGTGCAGGGCTTGCAGGCGCTCGTTGACGGCGGCGTCGGACTGCGTGCGGCGCATGTTGTGGCGCACGTAGTCCACCCATGTCGGGACGTGATAGCTCTCGGTCCAGATGTCCGGATTTTCCAGATCGCGCAGCAGCACCCATTGCTGCGCTCCGTCGCGCAGACGGATTCGGCGGCGGTCCGTCATCGCGGCGAGAAAGTCCGGGATGTTGGAATGATCGACCTCGTAATCGACCATCACCATGATGGGGCCGCTCTGGGGCTTCACCACGAGGCGCAGCTCGGGCTCGCGGAACTGGTTGAGCGGATTGAGATCGAGCGCTCCGAACTCGGCCAGCCTGAACCGCACCCCCACCAACGCCCCCGCGACCAGAACCCCCGTGGCGTAAAGCAGGGCCAGCGATGGCCCGGCAGCCTCCGCCACGCTGCCCCAGATCCAGCTGCCCACCGCCATGCCCCCGAATGTCGCCGTCTGGTAGAGCGACAGCGACCTGCCGACGACCCACCGCGGTGTCGACAATTGCATGGACGTGTTGAACAGCGACAACGCCAGCACCCAGCACGCGCCGGCCGGCAGCAGGAACAGGCAGCTGAGCCACACGGATTTGCTCAGCGCCAGGCCGACGACACCCGACGCGAATACAAGGAAAGCCCCGCGCACGATGTTCTCGGTGCTGAAGCGCTCCCGCAGGCGCGCATTCGCCAGCGCCCCGGCGATCGCACCCATGCCGAAGCAGCCGAGCATCACGCCGTAGGTCAACGCCCCTCCGCCCACGAGATCGCGCACCACCAGCGGCAGCAGCGCCAGCACCACGATGGCCGCGAAGCCGAAGACAAGGCCACGAAGCAAGACCCGGAGCAGGTTGGGCGTCATCAGGACATAGCGCATGCCGGCCCCGATCGCGCTGACGAACTCCTCGCGCGGCAGGGTATTGGGCGTCTCCTTGTGCTTCCAGCGCGCCAGGGCCGCAATCAGCGGCAGATAGCTGAGGGCGTTGATGGCGAAGGCAAAGGCCCCGCCGGCCACGGCCACGATCACACCGCCGACTGCAGGGCCGACACTGCGCATCAGGTTGAAGCCCATGCTGTTCAGCGCCACGGCGGATGGCAGGTCGGCGCGCGGCACGAGATCACCCATGGATGCCTGCCACGAGGGGTTGTGCAGCGCCGTGCCGCAGCCGATGAGAAAGGTGAAGGTCAGCAGCAGCCATGGTGTCAGCAGGCCGTTGAACGCGCAGACGGCCAGGGCGACAGACACCGCCATCATCATGGCCTGGGCGACAAGCATGATGCGCCGCCGGTCGAAGCTGTCAGCCAATGCCCCGCCCACCAGCGAAAACAGCATGATCGGCAATGTCGTGGAGGCCTGCACGAGCGCCACCATGCTGCTGGAATCCGAGATCATGGTCATCACCCAGCCCGCGCCGACGGCCTGAATGAGGCCACCGAGATTCGACGCCAGCGTAGCGGTCCACAAGGTCCGGAAATCGCCGTGCCGGAACGGCGCCAGGACAGATAGTCGCGTCTGCAGCATGGTGTCCCTTGTTCTTCGCCGGTTGACCCGGATATCGCCCAGTCGGCCGCGGATGGGACCATGCGCAAATAAAATGCAGCGCGCAAGGTGCGAGCGTTCATCTTCGCCCGGGGTCGCCTTCAGGAAGATGACCGGCCACCCCACCCCGCATATGCCCTATTTACTTTCCTTCCTCGCATGCGAAAATCGTTTCCAATGAAACAAAAAGTGGGGTGGTCCGTTGGGAGGCGGATTGCATTGTCTTATGTCGAGCCATTCTGACCATATTCGCGAGATCGAAAGCGTCGGCCTCGGGCTGTCTACGGGACGGGACGGCACAGTCGTGCAATCCTGGCTGCGTTGCCTCGAACAGCACGGGCTCGATCCGGCGCGTGCGTGCGAGGCGTTCATCGTGCCGGAAACGAAGCTCCGGGAACACCGCCAGCAGTCCGAGGAGCTGATTCATATCGCGCGTTCCGGCCTCGAGCATCTTTTCACGCAGGTAGCCGGACAGAACTACGTGCTGCTGCTGTCGGACAAGCAGGGCATCACCGTCGAGTATCTGGGCGATCCGCTCGACGGCCAACTGCGCCGGGCGGGGCTCTACCTCGGCGCCGAGTGGCGCGAAGGGCGCGCGGGCACATGCGCCGTCGGCGCCTGCCTCGAAACGGGAGAAGCCCTGACCATCCACCAGAGCGACCACTTCGACACCACGCATACGGCCCTCTCCTGCACCGCTGCCCCCATCTACGATCTGTCGGGTGAGTTGTCGGCGGTGCTGGACATTTCGCTTCTGAGTTCTCCCGTCCTGAAAGCCAGCCAAAATCTGGCGCTGCATCTGGTCACCGCCTCGGCGCGGCGCATCGAACTCGCCAACCTGATGGCGCAGACGCGCCATCACTGGGTCCTGCGCTTCGCGCGATCGCCCGAGTTTCTGGATGTCGATCCCGAGGCGGCGATCTCCATCGACGGACTCGGCCGCATCGCCGGCATGACGCACGGCGGGGCGAAGATCCTCGCGCGGGCAGCGGGCGCAAACTGGCGGGATTCTCGTCAGCTCATCGGCAGCCCCGTGTCGCGGTTCCTCGACATGGAGGTCGACGATCTGCCCAGCCTGACGCGCGGCCGCCCGACGCAGGAACGTATCGTCTTCGCGCGCGACGGCAACGCGCTCTTCGCCCACGCCATCGAGCCGCCGGTGCGTCCCCGCGCCGCCATCCGTCCGCACGAGCGCATTCCGCCGCCCCTGAAGAGCCTGGGTGCGGACGTCCCCGCCATCATCGACCTGCAGACGAAAGCCGCGAAGCTTGCGCGCACGCGCCTGCCGATCCTCATCCAGGGCGAAACCGGCGCCGGCAAGGAACATCTTGCGCTCGCCATTCATGAGGGGAGCGGCCTGCCGGGCCGTTTCGTCGCCATCAACTGCGCGGCCATTCCCGAAACGTTGATCGAGAGCGAACTGTTCGGCTACGTCCCGGGCGCTTTCACGGGCGCATCACCGAAAGGGCGCCGGGGGCTCGTCGAGCAGGCGGACAACGGCACCCTGTTCCTGGACGAAATCGGCGACATGCCGCTCGGCCTGCAAAGCAGGCTTCTGCGCGTGCTGGCGGAAAGCGAGATCACGCCCATCGGCAGCGCGCAACCGCGCACTGTCCGGTTGCGCGTCGTGTCCGCGTCCCACCGTCCGTTGCGGGATCTGGTGCGGCAGGGGCTGTTCCGCGAGGATCTCTTTTTCAGGCTCAGCGCGGCAACCCTGTCCCTGCCCGCGCTGCGCGACCGGCCGGATTTCGACTGGGTCCTCGACCGGGTTCTCTCGCGCCACACGTGGGAAGGACGCAGGATAACCGTGACGGCGGAAGCGGCGCGCGCGCTCAGGATGCATCCGTGGCCGGGCAACATCCGCGAGCTCGACAATGTCATCGCCGTGGCGGCCGCATTGAGCGAAAACGGCGTGGTGGACATCGCCGACCTGCCGGAATCGATGGCGGAGCAATTCGCCGGCGATCCGGCACGGGACACCGTCGAGGACGCCGGCGACGATCCCGCGGCGGCGCTGGAGGCGCTGCTCGCCAGTTGCGACTGGAACATATCCGAGGCCGCCCGCCGCAAGGGCGTCGACCGCTCGACGGTTCACCGCCAGATCAGGCGCCACGGCCTTTCCGCCAGTCGCCGTTTCTCCCGCCACTGACGTCAGGACCGGCCTTCATGACCCGGCTCCGGTGAGCGCCACAGGTGTGGCGCTACACCTGTTGCAGCAGCCTGCAACAGACGATCGCGGCTGCATGCCCAACCGCAGGAACTCGTTGATGTTGCCCCCGGGCGTATCCTGGCACGGCGCTTGCTACCCATGATGCCTGCAGAGGCCGTCCCGTTATCCGGCCATGCATCCAAGCAAAGCGACACAAGTCCAAAAGACACCCCGGAGGAAATGAACATGCTGAACGACAGCCCCGCTGCGAAGGTCGACACCATCCTGGCGAAGCTTGGCCGGGCTCTTGAGAGCGGCGACGTCGACGCTGCCGTCAACCTGTTTCAGGAAGACTGCTACTGGCGCGATCTCGTAACATTCACCTGGAACCTCAAGACGCTGGAGGGTCGGGATCAGGTCCGCGATATGCTGAAAGCGCAGCTGCCGGCCATCAGGCCCGCGCATTTCCGTCAGGACGAGGCGGAAGCCGCGAACGAGGGCAATGGCGTCATCGACGGCTGGTTCACATTCGAGACGGAGACCGCGCGCGGCTACGGCCATATCCGCCTCAGGAACGGCCTGATCTGGACCCTGCTCACCACCATGAGCGAGCTGAAGGGGCACGAGGAGCCGAAGGGTTTCCGCCGGCCGCTGGGCGCGGAGCACGGCCACAACCCCGACCGCAAGACGTGGCTTGAGAAGCGGGCGCAGGAAGAGGCGGAACTGGGCTATACGACCCAGCCCTATGTCGTCATCGTCGGCGGCGGACAGGGCGGCATCGCGCTCGCCGCGCGCCTGCGCCAGCTCAACGTGCCGACGATCGTCATCGAGAAGAACGAGCGAGCCGGTGACAGCTGGCGCAAGCGCTACAAGTCGCTGTGCCTGCACGATCCAGTCTGGTACGACCACCTGCCCTACCTGCCCTTCCCGGAGAACTGGCCGATTTTTTCTCCCAAGGACAAGGTGGCCGACTGGCTCGAGATGTACACCAAGGTGATGGAGATCAACTACTGGAGCTCGACCGTCTGCAAGTCGGCGACATTCGACGAGACGACGCAGGAGTGGACGGTCACCGTCGAGCGCAACGGCGAGGAAGTCGTTCTACGGCCGAAGCAGCTCGTGCTGGCGACGGGCATGTCCGGCAAGCCCAGCATCCCGAAGTTCAAGGGGCAGGATGTCTTCAAGGGCGAGCAGCAGCATTCCTCGCAGCATCCCGGCCCGGACGCCTACCGGGGCAGGAAGGTCGTCGTCATCGGCTCCAACAACTCAGCCCATGACATATGTGCCGCCCTTTGGGAAGGCGGAGCGGACGTCACCATGCTGCAGCGCTCGTCGACGCACATCGTGCGCTCGGACTCGCTCATGGAGATCGGTCTCGGCGATCTCTATTCCGAACGCGCGGTGACGAACGGGATGACGACCCGCAAGGCAGACCTCATATTCGCCTCGCTCCCCTACCGGATCATGCACGAGTTCCAGATCCCGCTTTACGACAAGATCCGCGAACGCGACGCGGACTTCTACGCTGCGCTGGAAAAGGCAGGTTTCCAGCTGGATTGGGGCGCCGACGGCTCCGGCCTGTTCCTCAAGTATCTGCGGCGCGGCTCCGGCTATTACATCGACGTGGGAGCGTGCGACCTCATCATCGACGGCAGCATCAAGCTGAAGTCCGGCGCGCAGGTGAGCCACCTGACGGAAAACGCCGTGGTGCTTGACGACGGAACGGAGTTGCCGGCCGATCTCGTCGTCTACGCGACAGGCTACGGCTCCATGAACGGCTGGGCCGCCGACCTGATCTCGCAGGACGTCGCGGACAAGATCGGCAAGTGCTGGGGACTTGGATCGGACACGCCCAAGGACCCCGGTCCCTGGGAAGGCGAACAGCGCAATATGTGGAAACCGACCCAACAGGAAGGCCTCTGGTTCCACGGCGGCAACCTGCATCAGTCGCGGCACTATTCCCAGTACCTGTCTTTGCAGCTGAAGGCGAGGCAGGAAGGCATCGCGACCTCCGTCTACGGCCTGCAGGCGCCCTATCATCTGTCCTGATCCATGAATCGCGGCGGCCGGTAGGACCTGCCGGCCGCCGGCAGGCTCATCTGAATTCCTCAAAGTTTATGCGCTGAAAACGCCACTTCGAAGCTGAGGCCGCACGCGGGACAAAGGCCGGGTTGCACCCGCGTGTGTAATCGCTTGATTTTGTTGACACATGGACTACTAAACAAGCCTCCCAGCAGATTGGTCTGCCCCCTGAAAAGTGGTCCTCATTTAAGTAGGCTATTGAGCCCTTGAGAGGACTTTGTAATGCCCCAGAAGAAGCACAAACCCGAAGAGATCGTTGCGAAGCTGCGCCAGGTCGACGTTC
>CALMIK010000091.1 GCA_937863995.1 uncultured Chelatococcus sp. | reverse complement strand
GTGAACGCGGCGATGTTCAGCAGCAGCCAGTTGACGGCATTCGCCGGGAATTTCAGCGGCTTGACGAAGTCGACGAACAGCACGACCCGGGTTTTGTCGGTGTAGTTCCACGCCTCGTGGTTGTAGGCGTCGTCGAAGACGAGGGCCTTGCCCTCTTCCCAGTGGAGAACCTGCTTGTCGACCCGGATCGCGAGTTTTTCCCGCGGTTCCGGCACGATAAGCCCCAGATGCAGGCGCAGCACGCCGTTGTAGGGGCCGCGATGGGCGGGCAGGTGCTTGCCGGGCTCGAAGATCGAAAACATCGCGGTCTTGAGGCCGGGAATCTTCTGCACGATTCGCCACGTCTGCGGGCAGGCGGCGATGTTACGCTCCGATTCGAGGCCATAGCCGGCGAGGAAGAAGGTCTTCCAGTGGGCGTCGGTGGAGATGGTCTTCACATCCGAGGAAATATCCTGAAAGCTCGGCAGGTCCTGCTGGCGCTTCAGCACCTCCTCGAGCTCGCGCCGGATCAGGTGCCATTCCCGCTCGACCTCGGCCACCCAGGGAAAAGTGGCGTTGTCGTAGACTGGCGGGTTGCCGACGCGCGAATGGCGCAGGTTGAGCCCTTCCGCCCAGGCGACGACGCCCATCAGCGTGCGCGTCAGCAGGCTCGCCCGCGACAGGGGGGCGATGCCTTCCGTGCCGAAGGTCTGGTCGACCGGATCGGCACTGACCGGATTCTGCTGGCCTGAATTAGCTTGGCCTGAATTAGCTTGGCCCGGGCGGGCGTTCTGTGGCGCGGGGGTGGCGTCGTCGTTTGCCTGATCGGGGGACACGTCCTGCTCCAGCGTATAGAAGCCCTTGTGGTGCCGTTGTCGGCGGTGAAAACCATAAGTAATGAGATCAATACCTTTAAGACAACGGCCTTTGCAACAACAGACATATTGACGCAGATTCGGAAAAACGGCGTGCGCATGCGCACGCCGGCGCACGTCATCATGCTGCGGAACGTATTTCGGAGTGTTATTGTAACAGCTCCAAAGAATACCGCGATCAAGCGGCCGGAGGACGAATCATGAGCTGGAACCCTGCGCTGGAGCCCGGATGTCCGGCCGACACGGGCGCCGACGCCATCGAAACCCTGATCATTCCACGCTCGCGCGATCTCGGCGGCTTCGAGGTCCGCCGCGCGCTGCCGGCGCCGCAGCGGCAGATGGTCGGCCCCTTCATCTTCTTCGACCAGGCCGGTCCGGCGGAATTCCTGACCGGCGCGGGCGTCGACGTGCGCCCGCATCCCCATATCGGCCTCGGCACCGTCACCTATCTGTTCCGCGGCGATTTCCATCACCGCGACAGCATCGGCAGCGACCAGATCATCCTGCCCGGCGAGTTGAACTGGATGGTGGCGGGCCGTGGCGTCACCCATTCCGAGCGCACCAGCGCCCGCGCCCGCACCGGTCCCCACAGCCTGTTCGGAATCCAGACGTGGGTGGCGCTGCCGGAAAGCGTGGAGGACATGGCCCCCACGTTCGAGCACCATGGCGCCAAGACCCTTCCCGTGATCGATGGCGACGGGGTGACGCTCAAGCTCATCCTCGGCAGCGCCTATGGCGAGACGGCCCCGGCGCAGCTCTATTCGGAAACCTTCTACGCCGATGTCGCCCTGCGCGCCGGCGCGTTGTTTCCGATGCCCGACAACCACGAGGATCGCGGCATTTATGTGCTGGAGGGCTCGATCACCGTGGCCGGCCAGCCGTTCGAGGCCGGGCGCATGATGGTTTTCCGCCCCGGCGACCGCATCACCGTGGCGGCGGGCGAGCAGGGCGCGCGGCTGATGATCCTGGGCGGTGCGACGCTCAACGGCCCGCGCTACGTGTGGTGGAATTTCGTCGCCTCCTCGCGCGAGCGCATCGCGGCGGCGAAGGAGGCGTGGAAGGCGCAGTCCAGTCATGCGCCGGCCTGGGGTGCGGGAAGGTTCGACCTGCCGGCGGACGACCACGACGAATTCATTCCGCTGCCCGATCCGGTGCGCGTGCAGGCGGGTTGATCTCGCCGCGCCCGCATCCGCGCATGCTCTTGACGCCGCGTTGACGCTGGCCATAACTCGCCGTCCTGGAACATTTTCCGATCAGTCGCGATCGCAGAATGCTCTAAGGAACGGGGGAAGCCATGCGGCGGCTGGAAATCTCGATCGAGCGCTGGCCCATCGCCGGCAGTTTCACCATCGCGCGCGGCAGCCGCACGGAAGCGGTCGTCGTGGTGGCGCAGGTGCATGACGGTGTGCATGTCGGCGCCGGCGAATGCGTGCCCTACGCGCGCTACGGCGAGAGCGTCGAGAGCGTGGCGGCGCAGTTGCGTGCTCTCGAAGCGGCGGTTTCAGACGGCCTCACACGCGACGAGCTCGCATCGGCCTTGCCGGCGGGCGCGGCGCGAAACGCCCTCGACTGCGCGCTGTGGGATCTGGAGGCGCGCGCCTCCGGCCGCCCGCTTTACGAACTGGCGGGCACGCCGAAGCCCGGGCCGATGCTCACCGCCTACACGATCAGCCTCGGCACGCCTGAGGCGATGTTCGAGGCGGCGCGGCTTGCG
>CALMIK010000090.1 GCA_937863995.1 uncultured Chelatococcus sp. | reverse complement strand
ATCTCGTCCTCGCGCAGCGCCTCCCAGGCGCGGCCGATCGGCAGGCGGCGCAGCCGCATCGTCACCGCGTTGGTGACCAGCGCCAGCACCAGGATGAGATAGTAGAGGAACACGATCCGGTGCATAGCGTTGAACTGCAACCCGAATGTGTCAGCGAAACCGCCCGGGCCGCGCTCGAACGGGATGCCGAAGAACGTGGCGCGCGGGATCGACGAGATGCCGGCGCCGCCGTTCGTCAGGTCCACCCAGTTGATGAGAACGAGGCGGATGATCTCGCCGAACGCCAGCGTGACGATGGCGAGGTAATCACCGCGCAGACGCAGCACCGGGAAGCCGAGCAGGATGCCCCAGAACGCCGCCAGCACGCCCGCAAGCGGCAGGCAGATCCAGAACGAGAAGCCGTAGGTCGTGGACAGCAACGCGTAGGTATAGGCGCCGACCGCGTAAAACGCCACGTAGCCGAGATCGAGCAGGCCCGCGAGGCCGACGACGATGTTCAGCCCCCAGCCCAGCATCACGTAGGTGAGGATCAGGATGCCGAGGTCGATCCAGTAGCGCGCGCCGTTGAGCCCGCCGGAGAGCATGCTCGTGATGAGCGGATAGGTGATGGCGACGCCGAGGAACAGCGGCACGCCGATGGTGAGCATGATCTGCGCCACCCGGCCCTGTGCCGCAGCGCCGGCGCCCGCCGTGACCTGCGCCGCCTTTCGCGCCTGCCTGTGCTCGGCATAGAGATAGGTGAGGAAGCGGACCGCGAACACGATGGCGCAGAAAGTCGCCACCAGCCCCAGGCGTGGCTTGAGAACGAGCTGCAGCCCCGCGCCCTGCTCGGTGCGGAACAGCAGAATGGGGATCGACAGTCCCAGCATCACCAGCGCCGCGATAGCGGCCTGGCGCAGAGCGCGCACGATCAGCGCGGGCTGCGTCTGGCGAATCGCCTGGGCGGGATTTCCGGGAATGGTTGAGATGCTTGCCATGCGATCCTCCTGCCTCAAACCTTCTCGACTTCAGGCCGGCCGAGAATGCCCGACGGCATGAAGACGAGAACGATGGCAAGGATCGAGAACGCGGCGACATCCTTGTATTCGATGGAGAAATAGGCCGACCAGAAAGTCTCCACGAGGCCGATGATCAGCCCGCCGAGCACGGCGCCCGGCAGGGAGCCGATGCCGCCCAGCACAGCCGCGGTAAAAGCCTTCACACCGGGGATGAAGCCGTCCGAGAAACCGACGACGCCATAATAAAGGAAGTACATCGTGCCGGCGACCGCCGCCAGCGCCGCGCCAAGCACGAAGGTGAGCGAGATGGTGCGATCGACGTCGATACCAAGAAGCGCCGCCATCTTGCGGTCCTGCTCACAGGCGCGCTGCGCCCGCCCGAGCGAGGTCTTGCGCACCACGAACCAGAACGCCGTCAGCAGCACCGCTGTCACGGACATAATGATGATCTGTTTGTACGAGAGCGCTACTGCGTAGCCGTTGCGCTCGAACAGCACGATGACGTCCGAGATGACCGGCGGCACTGCCTTGTTGCGCGCGCCCTGCGTCACCTGCACGAAGTTGGACAGGAAGATCGACACGCCGATGGCCGAGATCATCGGCGCAAGCCGGAAGGAGCCGCGTAACGGCCGGTAGGCGAGCCGCTCCAGCGTCCAGCCCCACAGCGCGGTCATCAGCATGGCGAGCACCAGCACGATGAATAGCGCGAGCGCCACCGAACCCACGCCCAGCCACGTCGTCAGCAGCAGGAAGAAAATCAGCGCGATGAAGGCCGAGACCATGAAGACGTCGCCGTGGGCGAAGTTGACCATGCCGATGATGCCGAACACCATGGTGTAGCCGATGGCTATAAGGCCATAGATGGAGCCGAGAGTAAGCCCGTTGATGAGCTGCTGCACGAAAACTTCCATTGACCACGCACCCCCTGTGTTCTTTTTCTCGCCTGGACCTGTCATGAGCCGGACGCGCAACCGGACGCATGACCTCCATCGTGACGCCCCCGCAGCGCCTGCCTGGCCGCCTTCGGGGCGCGTCACCTGCGCTGGTCGCCGCCCCTGCCGAGGCCCGACGCACGAAATGAGTTTTTTACGTAGGCAGGAGAACCCCGCCGTGTACTCTGGCCGTCAGCTCCCGCCGGGGAATACTTCCTGCGGCCTTTTGGCGCAAGCCCTTGCCATAAAACCCTGTGATTATGAATCCCGTCCGCGCACAACCTCTCGATGTGCCGGCACCCATAGCAGTCGAAATTCAGGGACTTGTCCAGTGCCGACATGAAGCCGGCGACGCGCAATCCAGCGGTAAGTGCCTAAAAGGAGAGCAGAAGCATAAAAAAAGCCGCAGCGCAGAATGCCGCGGCCTGGAGCTTTTTTCGATCACGTAGAATCGCCTGATCGATTGGAATTCGCTCAAAATGAAGAATCACAGAGCATTTTCCGATCCGGTCAGATCGGTAACGCTCCGGGATCGAAGCGCCGCATCGGGCGCCTCTCGGCGGGAAAACACCGCTGGGCGTTTTCCCGACCGCGGGACATGAGCCGGTCGGGACCGGCCGGCTCACGCAGGTTCAGGAACGCTGCCCGACCGGGATGTAGTCGCGCTTGGGCGAGCCGGTGTAGAGCTGGCGCGGACGGCCGATCTTCTGGGACGGGTCCTCGATCATTTCCTTCCACTGCGCGATCCAGCCGACGGTGCGCGCGAGCGCGAACAGCACGGTGAACATCGTGGTGGGGAAGCCGAGCGCCTTCAACGTGATGCCCGAGTAGAAGTCGATGTTGGGATAGAGCTTCTTCTCGATGAAGTACTCGTCGCTGAGCGCGATCCGCTCCAGCTCGAGCGCCACGTCGAGCAGCGGGTCGTCCTTGATGCCGAGCTCGCTCAGCACTTCGTGCGTCGTGCGCTGCATGATCTTGGCGCGCGGATCGTAGTTCTTGTACACCCGGTGGCCGAAGCCCATGAGACGGAACGGATCGTTCTTGTCCTTGGCCTTGGCGACGTACTGGGGAATGCGGTCGACCGAGCCGATCTCTTCCAGCATCTTGAGCGCCGCCTCGTTGGCGCCGCCGTGTGCCGGCCCCCAGAGGCAGGCGACGCCGGCCGCGATGCACGCGAACGGATTGGCGCCCGACGAGCCAGCAAGCCGCACCGTGGAGGTGGAGGCGTTCTGCTCGTGATCCGCGTGGAGGATGAAGATCCGGTCGAGCGCGCGCGCCAGCACCGGGTTCGGCACATACTCCTCGCACGGTACCGAGAAGGACATGTGCAGGAAGTTGGCGGTGTAATCGAGCGAGTTCTTCGGGTACACGAACGGCTGGCCGATCGAGTACTTGAACGCCATTGCCGCAAGCGTCGGGATCTTCGCGATCATGCGGATGGAGGCGATCATCCGCTGCTGCGGATCGGAGATGTCGGTCGAGTCGTGATAGAACGCCGACAGCGCGCCGACAGAGGCCACCAGCACCGACATCGGGTGAGCGTCGCGGCGGAAGCCGTTGAAGAAGCGGTTCATTTGCTCGTGAACCATCGTGTGACGGGTCACGCGATAGTCGAAGTCCTGCTTCTGCGCCGTGGTGGGCAACTCGCCGTAGAGCAACAGGTAGCAAGTTTCGAGGAAGTCGCCGTGCTCGGCGAGCTGCTCGATCGGGTAGCCACGGTGAAGCAGCACGCCCTCATCACCGTCGATGTAGGTGATCTGCGATTCGCAGCTCGCGGTGGAGGTGAAGCCGGGGTCGTAGGTGAACTTCCCCGTATGTTTGTAAAGAGGTGTGATGTCGACGACGCTAGGGCCGATCGTGCCATCCTTAACCGGCAGTTCGATCGCCTTGTCGTCGATCGTCAACGTGCTCGTCTTCACGCTCATGGATAAATCCCTTTGCTGAGTGATCTGGCGAAAGCCGCACAGCCGGGAATGGAATGACCATAAAAAATCCGCGACAATCTGTGGTTTTCGATCCGATCCGAGGTAAGACGGCTGATTGCCTACCGCATTCGTGGCCGCTGTTCAAGCATGGCCAAACGAACTACGCCACTGAGCGAACAACATCCGGCCACACCGAGGCCATCACCGTGACGCGGCGGTCGCACGGCTGGTGTCCCCGCGGCCCGTCTTTCCTGTCGATCTGGAAATAACGTCCACGCGATCAAGGGCTTGCATCAAAGCTACGCGCTGCAGCGCGACGAACACGCGCCGGACCCAATGAAATTTTCGCGCTTATGGCATGCCATTGAGACATATCGGCAGCCTATGCCGCTAACCCATTAATAAATAGGGTGTGTCGGTGGCGAGCACCATTCTGTCGCGGTGTCGCGCCGTCTCTTGTGAAAAGCCCGAAAACGCATGTGTCGGTGCGATAACGTGAGTATCAGTATCGTGATTCTGTAACCGGTGCGTGCTAAAATCTCAATGCAAGTTTGCATCGACCTGCGAAAAAAATGTCGCAAGTCTATGCAATCATGAATATTTTTACATCAGAACGCACCCGGCGCGGCGCCGCCACTTTCGCGGCGACGCGCCGGGTGCGGAACGTCACGCCTGTGCGATCTGGTCCGCGATCCGTCCGAGACTTTCGTCACGGCCGAGGACGGCGAGGACGTCGAACAGCCCCGGCGAAGTCGCGCGCCCGGTCAGCGCCGCGCGCAAGGGTTGCGCGACCTGTCCAAGCTTGGCGCCTGCTTCCTGGGCCGCCTCGCGCACCGCCGCTTCCGTTGCCTCCGGCGACCACTCGGCGAGCGCGCCGAGTTTGTCTGCCACGATGCGCAGGCGCTCGCGGCCGCCGTTCTCCAATAGCGCCAGCGCCTTTTCATCAAGGCCGAGAGGACGGGAGGCGAAGATGAAATAAGCGCCGTCGATCAGCTCCAGCAGCGTCTTGGCGCGTTCCTTCAAGCCCGGCATCGCGGCGACGAGCTTGGCGCGGGTGGGCGCGTCGAGGGTCGTCGGCAGACCGCGATCGGGACCGACCTCCGGCAGGATGCGCTCGATCGCCGTCACCAGTTCCGAGTCGGGTGCCTGGCGCATGTAGTGGCCGTTGAGGCTCTCCAGCTTGGCGAAATCGAACCGCGCCGGCGAACGGCCGATGGCCGGCAGGCTGAAGGCTGCGATCATCTCATCGGTGGAAAAGATCTCCTGGTCGCCGTGACCCCAGCCGAGCCGCACGAGATAATTGCGCAACGCCTCCGGCAGGTAGCCGAGCGAACGGTAGGCATCGACGCCGAGCGCGCCGTGGCGCTTCGACAGCTTCGCCCCGTCGGGTCCGTGGATGAGCGGGATGTGCGCCATCACCGGCACGTCCCAGCCGAGCGCGTCGTAGATATGCTTCTGGCGGGCAGCGTTGGTGAGGTGGTCGTCGCCGCGGATGACATGGGTGACGCCCATGTCGTGATCGTCGACGACGACGGCCAGCATGTAGGTCGGCGTGCCGTCGGAACGCAGCAGCACGAGATCGTCGAGGTTCTCGTTGCGCCAGGTCACGCTGCCCTGCACCTCATCGTCGATCACCGTCTCGCCGGTCTGCGGCGCCTTCAGCCGCACGACCGGGCGCACGCCCGCCGGCGCATCGGAGGAATCGCGGTCGCGCCAGCGCCCGTCGTAACGCACGGGGCGGCCCTCAGTGCGTGCCTCCTGGCGCATGGCCTCGAGCTCTTCCGGCGTCGCGTAGCAATGGTAGGCGCGGCCCTGCGCCAGCAGTTCGTGCGCCACGGCCGCGTGACGGTCGGCGCGGGAGAACTGGCGGATGGCATCGCCGTCCCAGTCGAGGCCGAGCCATCGCAGGCCATCGAAGATGGCCTCGACCGCCGCTTCGGTCGAGCGCTCGCGGTCGGTGTCCTCGATGCGCAGCAGCATCCGGCCAGCGTGCCGCCTGGCATAGAGCCAGTTGAAGAGCGCGGTGCGGGCGCCTCCGATGTGCAGGAATCCGGTGGGCGAAGGGGCAAAACGCGTGACGACGGAAGATGTCATTGCAGCGACTGATCCAGAAACGGTAAAGGCGGACAACAAGGCCGCGCCGGATATGCCCACCCGCCGCGACGGATATGGCAGATCGGGCTTGGCGCGGTCGCCCCGAAGGACGATAATGGACGATGCAGCCTGCCGGGCTCCGGCCGGGCATTGAGCAGCTTCGGCGTATTAACACGACTTGGACGGACGGGGTAGCGTCATGCGAGAGTTCGCCCGTGGGCGAGTGGACCGAGCGCGGAACGCGGCGTGAGCGGCGCGCGCAGGAAAAGCAGTGCCGTGCCGCTTCCCCCGCTCGCGGGACTGCGTTTCGTCGCCATGGAGCTCGGCGACCTCGGTGACCGGTGGCGCGCGCGGCTCAACGGCTGGTTCACGATCGAGGCCGAGCGCCGGCGTCCTTTTCTCTGGTTGCCCGTGGCCTACGGCGTGGGCGTGGCGCTTTATTTCGCCGCCGATCGCGAGCCTTCGGCCTGGTCGGGACCGATTGCCGCATGCGTTGCGCTCGCGCTTGCCGTCGTGCTGCGCGGACACTGGCGGGCGCGGGCCGCGGTTTTCGCTATCGCCATGCTCTTTCTTGGCTTTTCCGTTGCGACGCTGCGCACCCGCTGGGTGGACGAGCCGGCGATCGCACATAATACTGTCGTGCCGCTCACCGGTTTCGTGCGCTCGGTCGAGGACCGTCCGCAAGGGCCGCGCGCCGTCATCGATGTCGAGACGGCCGGGTCGCTTTCCGCGCACGAACGACCAAGCCGTGTGCGTCTCACGTTTCGTCGGGGAAGCACGGTCGAGCCGGGTGCACGCATTGCCGTCACCGCGCGGCTGGTGCCGCCCCCCGAGCCGGCGCGACCGGGGGGATACGACTTCGCGCGCGATGCGTTCTTCAGCGGCGTCGGCGGTGTCGGGTCGGTCAATGGCCGGGTGGAGGTCCTGTCGCCGCCAGCGTCGCCGTTCGCGTCTGCCGCAGGCCTTGCGGCGTGGATTGACGGCCACCGGAACGCGTTGACGCGCCGCATCATCGACGCCGGCGGTGGGCAGGCGCGCGCGCAGGAGGCTGCGTTCGTCGCGGCGCTCGTTACCGGCAAACGCGGCATGCTCAGCAACGAAACCAACGAAGCCTTGCGTGCGGCGGGCATCTATCACGTCGTGTCCATCGGCGGATTTCACATGACGCTCGTCGCGGGCACGATCTTTTTCCTCGTGCGCGCGCTGCTGGCGCTCTCCCCCAGCATGACGTTGCGGCTGCCGGTGCGCAAGGCGGCGGCGATTGCCGGTATCGTGGGAGCCAGCATCTACTGCGTGTTCTCGGGCGCCGGTATCGACACGCTGCGGGCGCTCGTCGTGACGCTGATCGTCATGGGCGCGATCCTGGCGAATCGGCCCGCGTTGTCGATGCGCAACCTGGCGCTCGCCGCCTTCGTCTGCCTCACATTTCAACCCGAAACGCTGCTCGGGCCTAGTTTTCAGATGTCGTTCGCGGGGGTCGCCGCGCTGATCGCCCTTTTCGAGCGATGGAACGAGGGGATGGGCGCGCATTACATGCTGCCGCTTCGCGAAGGCGGCGGGCTGAGCCTGCGTGGCGACGGGGCAAGCCATGGCTGGTTCCACCGTCTCGTGGTCGTCAGCACGGCGACGACCGTGGTCGCCATGCTGGCGACCGGGCCGTTCAGCACCTACCATTTTCAGACATTCAATCCGTGGGGCCTTGTCGGCAACGCCTTTGGCCTGCCGCTGGTCGAGCTCCTCGTCATGCCGCTCGCCTTCATGGGCGTCATGACGTATCCGTTTGGGCTCGACGGCATGTTCTGGCATCTGGCAGGCCTCGCGGCGGTTCCGGTTCTTGCCGGGGCGCAGGTGATCGAGGATTTTGCTGGTTCCGTCATCGTGGTGCCGTCGTTCGGGCCGGGCGTGCTGGTGCTGCTGGTGGCGGGACTGCTATGGGCCTGTCTGTGGACGACGCCGCTGCGCTGGTTCGCGCTGCTGCCCACAAGCCTCGGCGTAGCGCTCGCATTCGTACCCGATCGCCCCGACATGCTCGTGGACCGCGACGGCAGAGGGGCCGTGGTGCGCTCCGCAGGCGGACGCTATGTCGTGCTCGGACGTCCCTCCGACTTCACCGTCGCGCAATGGCTGCGGTCGGATGGCGACCCGCGCCGGCCGGACGACCCGACGCTGCGAGCGGGTGTTGCCTGCGATCGCATCGGCTGCGTCACGACGTTGCCCGATGGCCGCAGCATCGCCTTTGCCATCGACCAGCGTGCGCTTCCCGACGATTGCCGGCGCGCCGCCATCGTGGTGACGCGCTGGCGCGCGCCCGAGAATTGCGCTGCCCGTCATGTCGTCGACAAAGACAGCCTCGACCGGAACGGCGCGCTGGCGCTGACATTCGACGGCGATGCGCTCATCGCCGAAGGGGAGAGGTCGAGCGCCGGCGACGTGCCGGCGGCCGACATACGGCCTTGGCGGCGCGCCGCCGGACGATGATCGGCGCCTATTGGCTGCGGATCAGTAGCGGCGCACCAGACTGACAAGCTTGCCCTGGATGCGCACCCTGTCCGGCCCGAGCACGCGCGTTTCGTAAGCCGGATTGGCGGCCTCGAGCGCGATGGAGGAGCCGCGCTTGCGCAGGCGTTTCAGCGTCGCTTCCTCATCGTCGATGAGCGCGACGACGATGTCGCCCGTGTCGGCGTTGTCCTGCCGGCGCAGGATAACGGTATCGCCATCGAGAATGCCGGCCTCGATCATCGAATCGCCGCGCACCTCGAGAGCGAAATGGTCGCCGGGCGACAGCAGCTCCGGCGGCAGGGTGAGCGAGTGGCTTGGGTTCTGGATCGCGCTGATCGGCGTGCCCGCCGCTATGCGCCCCATGATCGGCACCGCCAGGCCGCCGCCTGAACTCGAATCCGGCTCCGGAACGGGCTTTTCGACGGGCGGGCGCCCGCCCGCCGGCGCGCGGCCGAGACCGCCTTCCACGATGCTGGGGCTGAAACGTCCGCGCGGCACCGGCGCTGCAGGCACTTCAGGCAGCCTGATCACCTCAATGGCGCGCGCCCGGTTCGGCAGCCGGCGGATGAAACCGCGCTCTTCCAGTGCGATGATGAGCCGGTGGATGCCCGATTTAGAGCGCAGGTTCAGCGCGTCCTTCATCTCATCGAACGAAGGCGGAACGCCCGATTCGCGCATGCGTTCGTGAATAAACCGAAGCAGATCGTGTTGCTTGCGCGTCAACATGGAATACGCGTCCTCCAGGGATTTCCAGCGGCCAGGATCGTCCAATCACCAGCATCGAAACGAAACGCGAACACCATACACGTTCTTAATGTGTTCCGCAAGCGCCACTCTTGAGCATTAAGCCTTAAAACTTTGTTGTTGGCCAAGTCTTCGTCGTTGGCCAAGTCTTCGTCGTTGGCCAAGTCTTCGTGGAGCCGGGTGGGGAGGCTCAGATATCGAGATCGGTGGCGAAGGCGGCATGTTCCTGGATGAAGGAGAAGCGCGCCTCCGGCTTGTTGCCCATCAGCCGCTCGACCGCATCGACGGTGTCGGGCCGGTCGTCCTGCTCCACCACCACACGCAGCAGGGTGCGCTTGCGCGGGTCCATGGTGGTTTCTTTCAACTGCGCCGGCAGCATCTCGCCAAGACCCTTGAACCGGCCGATCTCGACCTTCCTGCCCTTGAAATCGGTGCGCATCAGCTCCTGCCGGTGCGCCTCGTCGCGGGCATAGACGGTCTTGCCGCCATGGCTCAGGCGAAACAGCGGCGGCACGGCGAGGTAGAGATGCCGCCCGTCGATGAGATGCGGCGTCTGCTGCCAGAAGAACGTGATCAGGAGCGAGGCGATATGCGCGCCGTCGACATCGGCATCGGTCATGATGATGACCTTGTCGTAGCGCAGATCCGCCTCGCGGTAGGCCGCGCCCGCGCCGCAGCCGAGCGCCAGCATCAAATCTGAAATTTGCTGATTTTGCAGCAGTTTATCGCGCCCGGCCGATGCGACGTTAAGGATTTTTCCGCGCAGCGGCAGGATTGCCTGGGTGGCGCGGTCGCGCGCCTGCTTGGCCGAGCCGCCGGCCGAATCGCCCTCGACCAGGAACAGTTCCGACCCTTCCGCCCCCGCCTTCGTGCAGTCGGCGAGCTTGCCGGGCAGGCGCAGGCGGCGCGTCGCTGTCTTGCGCGCGACCTCCTTCTCGGCGCGCCGGCGCAGCCGCTCCTCGGCGCGCTCCACAGTCCAGTCGAGCAGGCGCGAGGCCTGCTGGGGCGAGGCAGCGAGCCAGTGGTCGAAGGCGTCGCGCACTGCGCTTTCCACGATGCGGGCGGCTTCGGTTGTCGCGAGCCGGTCCTTGGTCTGGCCCTGGAATTCCGGCTCGCGGATGAACACCGACAGCATCGCCGCGCACGACACCATGATGTCGTCGGCCGTGAGCTGCGCCGCGCGCTTCGACTGGCCGACGCGCTCGGCGTGGTCGCGCAGGCCGCGCAGCAGCGCCGCGCGCAGGCCCTGTTCGTGGGTGCCGCCCTCGGGCGTGGGAATGGTGTTGCAGTAGGAAGCGACGTGGCCATCGTCCTGAACGTACCAGGCGATCGCCCATTCGAGCGAGCCGTGCGCGCCGGTCGGTCCGCTCGCGCCCTTCGACTTGTCGATGCGACCGGAGAAAATGGTGTCGACGACGAGCTCGCGTCCTTCGATTTCTTGCGCCAGATAGTCCTTGAGGCCGCCGGGAAAGCGGAAGGTCGCCTCGGCGGGCACTTTGCTCCCCGCTGGCAGGAGTTCCGGCGCGCAGCGCCAGCGAATTTCGACGCCGCCGAAAAGAAACGCCTTGGAGCGCGCCATGCGGAACAGGCGCGCCGGGTCAAAACGAATGTCGGGGCCGAAGATCTCGACGTCCGGCTTGAAACGCACGCGCGTGCCGCGCCGGTTGTTCACACGCCCGAGCGTGGCGAGCGGTGCGAGCGGCAGGCCGCGGGAAAACTCCTGGCGATAGTGGGTCTGGCCACGCCACACCTCGACCTCGAGCTTTTCGGAGAGTGCGTTCACCACCGATACGCCGACGCCGTGCAGGCCGCCCGATGTCTCGTAGACCTTCGAATCGAACTTGCCGCCGGCATGCAGCGTGGTGAGAATCACTTCGAGCGCCGACTTGTCGGGAAACTTGGGATGCGGATCGACCGGAATGCCGCGCCCGTTGTCGGTGACGGCGAGGAAGCCATCGATTGAGAGCTCGACCTCGATGAAGCCGGCGTGTCCGGCCACCGCTTCGTCCATCGCGTTGTCGATCACCTCGGCGAAGAGATGGTGGAGCGCCTTCTCGTCCGTGCCGCCGATGTACATGCCCGGGCGCCGGCGCACGGGCTCAAGCCCTTCCAGAACCTCGATGGACGCGGCGTTGTAGCTCGCCTCCGGCTGGGATGCCTCCGCCACAGCCTGCGCCGCTTCGCGTTTGACGGCAGCGAGGTTGCTGGCTGCGGCGCTCGCGCGCGCGCCGGCGGGCCGTGAGGCAGGCTTCGCCTCCGGCGCGGCGTCGCGCCCGCCCGCAGGAGCGCCGAAAAGGTCGTTGCCGTCCGTCATCTCATGCCTGTCCGTGTTTCAATCCGCCGATAAAGGCCCGGCGCGCGTTGAGCGTCTCGCCGAATCGAACGTCTGTACCGCCACACGCGGGACGCAATCGGCGTCCGACGTGAACGGACAGGAAACATGCAGGTGCATGGCCAACTGTCAAGAGGGCGCGGACTCAATCGTTCGCAGCCGGCACGAAAGCCGCCATCCGAATGCATGAAGCAGGCTGAGGATGCCACGACGATCCGGGGCACGACAATCACGCCACTTGGAATAGTGCCATTAATCCGTGCATAAAGCATGCTGGCATGGGGGGCAGAGTGAGGAATCGGGCCGTTGGCCGCGCTTTCGTTCCGCCTGCGCCATCCGGTCCGCTTTGTCGAAAGTGGCTATAGCCGAAGGGGTTTTCGCGTGTCCGACGATCATCATGCCGATCACTCGCCTGGCCGGTACAAGCCTGTCCGCCGCGCACCAGTGCGCGAACCGGCCTTCAACGTGCCGGGGGTGGTGCTCGCCGTCATCGCGGTATTGGCGGCCGTTCACGCCCTTCGTGAGTTTTTCCCCGACGACGATGCCTCGGTCATGCTGTCGCTGGCGTTCATTCCGGCGCGGCTAACGCTGATGTTCGATCCCGGCCGGGCGCAGGAGCTGTTCGAGGCGGCCTTCGCCGGCGGCGGCGTGCAGATGGCGCTGACCAGGTTCATCCTGTCGGAAGGTTCCGCGCCTTGGTCGGTCGCGACCTACGCGCTGCTGCACGGCTCGTGGATGCATCTCGCATTCAACGCGCTGTGGCTGCTCGCTTTTGGCACGCCTGTGGCGCGGCGTTTCGGCGTCGTGCGGTTTCTGCTGCTGTTTCTTGCCGCGACCATCGCGGGATCGCTGTTCTACTGGGTGATGCGGCCGCTCGACGTCACGCCGATGGTCGGCGCGTCGGGGGCTATCTCGGGCGTGATGGCGGCGGCGGTGCGATTCGTCTTCGGGCCGGGGCGCGCGACCGCGTTCGGCCGCTCCGCGCCGTCCGTGCTTTATGCGCCGGCGCAGCCGCTTTCCGGCCTTTTGGAGAACCGGCAGGCGCTGGGGTTCATCATCGCGTGGCTCGTCATCAACCTGCTCGCCGGTTTCGCCTCCGGCGCCTTCGGGGCCGATGGCGCCATCGCGTGGGAGGCCCATATCGGCGGCTTCCTCGCCGGGCTCGCGCTGTTTCGCGTGCTCGATCCCGTGCCGCGCGCGGCTGCGCGCTGAAGGTCCTTCACCTGCGATATTTTCCCGGATAAGGTGCGCCCGGAAGAAGCGCCTGAAAGGGGAGAAGAATTACATGTCAGCGTCGCGTCCGCGTCCGCTCGTTGCGGGCAACTGGAAAATGAACGGCCTCAAGCTGTCGGCGCGCGTGTTCGCGTCGATCATTCAGGGATACGACGCGGCGCTGCGCAACAAGGTCGATCTGCTGATTTGCCCGCCCGCGACGCTTGCCGTCACCTTCGGCGTCGTTGCCGTGGGCTCGGGCGTCGCCGTCGGCGGGCAGGATTGCCACGGCCGCGCATCGGGGGCGCACACGGGCGATATATCCGCCCCCCAGCTCGCCGATGCAGGCGCGACCTTCGTTATCGTCGGCCATTCGGAGCGGCGCGCCGATCACGGCGAGAGCGACGCGATCGTGCGCGCCAAAGCGCACGCCGCGCGCGCGGCGTGGCTGACGCCGATCGTCTGCGTGGGCGAGACGCGTGCCCAGCGAGAGGGCGGCAACGCGCTCGACATCGTGCGCGCCCAGCTCGAGGGCTCGCTGCCCGAGACCGCCGACCGCCACAACTTGGTCGTGGCCTATGAGCCGGTGTGGGCCATCGGCACCGGCCTCACCGCGACGGCCGCGCAGGTGGCCGAGGTGCACGCCGCCGTTCGTGACGTGCTCGTGGCGCGCTACGGTGAGGAGGGCAGGGCGATTCGGATACTCTACGGCGGTTCCGTCAAGCCCGACAATGCTTTCGATCTGCTGTCGGCCAACAACGTCGACGGCGCGCTCGTCGGCGGCGCGAGCCTCGAGGCGGCGGATTTTCTTGCTATCGCCGAATATTACCGCTGACCGGCGCGATACGCGGGGGAGGCGTTTGCAAAACGCGGCGTCTCCTTACTTTGCGGCGGCGCAATCTTTATGTTAGAGCTTGCGCCCGACGTCCTGGCGCAGGCCCCTCAGGCCATTAATCCACTATGGGTGGAGCCTTTGGCGTTGACGGGCGACGGGTTTGACGCCATCTCCTGTCCAAACGACCGATCTTCCCCCCGTGCCCGGGCGGCCTGAGCCGTTGCCGGGTTTCCGGGTTGTGACCGGTTTACCGTTCTGACCGGCCACGTATTCGTGCAGGCTCTGGATTTCGATATGCAAAGCGTTTTGATCGTCGTTCATCTTATCATTGTGCTGGCGCTCGTTGGCGTCGTGCTGTTGCAGCGCTCCGAGGGCGGCGGCCTTGGCATGGGCGGCGGCGGCAGTGGCGCCGGTTTCATGACCGGGCGCGGCCAGGCGAACGTGCTCACCCGCACCACGGCGATTCTCGCCGGGCTCTTCTTCCTGACCAGCCTTGCGCTCACCATTCTCGCCGGCCATCAGTCCGGCCCGCGGTCGATCTTCGACGGCGCCACGCTTCCCGGCGCGACGGCGCCTGCCGGTGCGCCTTCCGGCGACAGCGGCTTCGAGCGGCTGCAGCGCCTGCAGGAAAGCGAGACGCCGGGCGCGGCGGCGCCTGCTCCCGGTGCACCTGCCGCTGGCACGCCGGCGCCTGCAGCGCCTTCCGGGCCGCAGGTTCCCAACTCCCAGTAAGCGAGGCTGGGGCGCGATAAACAGCGAGGGCCGGGGGTTCCGGCCCTTTCTCTTTGGATTAGGCAGGATATTCGCTTCGACGGGCGTGACAAAGGGAAGCCGTCCCGCCTATTGATTGTTTTGATGGGAGGGGATGAGAATCTCCATGGCGCGGTACGTATTCATCACTGGCGGCGTTGTTTCTTCTCTCGGCAAGGGCCTCGCCTCTGCCGCGCTAGGCGCCCTGTTGCAGGCGCGCGGTTATCGCGTGCGGCTGCGCAAGCTCGATCCCTATCTCAACGTCGATCCGGGCACCATGAGCCCCTACGAGCACGGCGAGGTGTTCGTCACCGATGACGGCGCCGAGACCGACCTCGACCTTGGCCATTACGAGCGCTTCACCGGCCGCCCCTGCACCCGCCAGGACAACGTCACCACCGGCAGGCTCTATCTCGACATTCTCACCCGCGAGCGCCGCGGCGAGTATCTGGGCGCGACGATACAGGTCATCCCCCACGTGACCAACGCCATCAAGGACTTCGTGCTTTCCGGCAACGAGGACGCGGATTTCGTGCTGGTCGAGATCGGCGGCACCGTCGGCGACATCGAGGGCCAGCCGTTTCTGGAGGCGATCCGCCAGCTCGGCCAGGAACTGCCGCGCAACCACGCCGTCTTCCTGCACCTCACGCTGCTGCCCTACATTCCGTCGGCGGGCGAACTGAAGACCAAGCCGACCCAGCACTCGGTCGCGGAACTGCGCTCCATCGGCATCCAGCCGCACATCCTGCTGTGCCGCACCGATAGGCCGATCCCGGTCGAGGAGCGGCGCAAGCTGTCGCTGTTCTGCAACGTGCGGGAAACGGCCGTGATCGAGGCGCGCGACGTCTCCTCCATCTACGACGTGCCCGTCGCCTACCACGCGGAAGGGCTCGACGACGAGGTGCTCGCGGCGTTCGGCATCGAGGGCTCGCCCCAGCCCGACATCACGCGCTGGCAGGAGATCGCCGAGCGGGTGAAGAACCCCGAGGGCGAGGTCACCATTGCCATCGTCGGCAAGTACACCGGCCTCAAGGACGCCTACAAGTCGCTCATCGAGTCGCTCATCCACGGGGGCATCAGCAACCGGGTGAAGGTCAACATCGACTGGATCGAGAGCGAGATCTTCGAGCGCGAGGACCCGGCGCCGTTCCTGGAACACGTCAACGGCATCCTGGTGCCGGGCGGGTTCGGCCAGCGCGGGGCGGAGGGCAAGATCAAGGCCGTCACCTTCGCGCGCGAGCACAACGTGCCGTACTTCGGCATCTGCTTCGGCATGCAGATGGCCGTGATCGAGACGGCGCGCGCGCTCGCCGGAATCGCGAACGCCAACTCGACCGAGTTCGGCCCTACCGACGAGCCGGTTGTCGGCCTGATGACCGAATGGTCGCGCGGCAACAGCCTCGAAACCCGCTCCTCCGAGGGGGATCTGGGCGGCACCATGCGCCTTGGCGCCTACAAGGCGGTGCTCGACGGCACCAGCCGCGTGGCCGGCATCTACGGCGCGAACGAGATTTCCGAGCGCCACCGTCATCGCTACGAGGTCAACCTCGCTTACCGCGAGCGGCTGGAGGCGGCGGGCCTGCACTTTTCGGGCCTTTCGCCGGATGGCCTGTTGCCCGAGATCATCGAACGCGCGGATCATCCGTGGTTCGTGGGCGTGCAGTTCCATCCCGAGCTGAAGTCGCGCCCCTTCGCGCCGCATCCCCTGTTCAGCAGCTTCGTCGCCGCGGCGGTGAAGCAGAGCCGGCTCGTCTGATTCCCCGCGCCACCGGCGCGGCCTTCGCAACGCAAACTAAAGCAATGGTGATACGACAATGGTCACGACGCTGGGTCAGTTCATCGATTTTCTGATCGACTTCATCATTGCCACGTTCCTCGTGGGGCTCTACCTGCTCATCTACACCTTCGCCACCGCGCACAACGAGTTCGCGCTCATCCGGCGCAACGTGCTGTCGGCGTCGCTGTCGCTTGGCCTGAGCCTCATCGGTTTCGCCATTCCGCTGTCGAGCGCGATCATCAATACCAACACGCTGGTCGATCTCGTGTTGTGGGGGCTTGTCGCCATTGTGGTACAGATCTTCGCCTATGGCATCGTGCGGGTCGTGGTCCCCGACCTCACCCGGCGGATCGCCGACGGCGAGGTTGGCACGGCGACCTTCCTCGGCGCAGTATCGTTGGCGGCGGGCATCGCCAATTCCGCCGCCATGACGATTTGAACCATAACGATTTGATCGCTTTCAGCCATCGGGGGGCCGGATATGCCTGACGCACCAGCTCAGACAATCGTCACTGTCGGCGGCGGCGCGGGCGCTGTGCGCTTCGGCAACGGCCTGCCGCTGGCACTGATCGCTGGTCCCTGCCAACTCGAGAGCCGCGCGCATGCGCTCGAAACCGCTTCTGCGATCAAGGAGATCGCGGCGCGTGTTGGCATCGGCGTGGTGTTCAAGACCTCGTTCGACAAGGCGAACCGCACGTCCATCAACGCCGCGCGCGGCGTGGGTTTGGCGGAGGCGCTGCCGGTCTTCGCGGAAATCCGCGAATCGCTCGGCCTGCCGGTGCTCACGGATGTGCATCTGCCGGACCACTGCGCCGCCGTGGCCGAGGCCGTCGATGTGCTGCAGATCCCGGCATTTCTGTGCCGCCAGACGGATCTTCTCGTCGCTGCGGCTGCTACCGGGCGGGTGGTGAACGTCAAGAAGGGGCAGTTCCTCGCACCCTGGGACATGCGCCACGTCGCGGCGAAGATCACGCAGAGCGGCAACCCCAACGTGCTGCTGACGGAGCGCGGCGCGTCCTTCGGCTACAACACGCTTGTGAGCGACATGCGCTCATTGCCGATCATGGCGGAACAGACGGGCCTGCCGGTGATCTTTGACGCTACCCATTCCGTGCAGCAGCCGGGCGGGCAGGGCGCTTCATCGGGCGGCGAGCGGCGTTTCGTGCCGGTTCTGGCGCGGGCCGCTGTGGCTGTCGGCGTCGCGGGCGTCTTCATCGAAACCCACGAAAACCCCGACGCAGCCCCCTCGGACGGTCCCAACATGGTGCCGCTCAAAGAGCTTGAGTCGCTGCTGCGCCGGCTTCTGGCGATCGACGCGGTGGCGAAGGAGCCGTGAGCGAATTCGCAAGGCCGGTTACGACGCCGGACTGCGATTTGCCCGTAGCCGCTATACTTTGACCGGTGACGAGGCGGGTGGCCGGATGGCATGTGCCTCTGCTTGCTCCGTCGTGGCGCCGAACAACTGGCGGCGACCGTTGACGTTGAACTGCTGCCGCTTCTCAGATGTCGGGAAAGTGGTTGGCGCCAAATCTCCGAGGGCGTCCTTAGCCCCTTGCGTCGGTTGCAGGGCAAGCGCCTGAATCGCCGATGCGACATAGAGTCCGCACGCGTTCGGCGCGGGTTGCCCTTGCAGGTCGACTTCCACCATTTTGATGGTGTCAAGGCGATCAATGCCGAATTTCTTTGCAATCGCAGGAAGATACGTTTTGGCCTCAGGGTGGTCGAAGTACCTTTGTCCTCCTCCGTTTGCGCCGTATTGTTTTTGCGAGGTGAACAGCGTCAACGTCCACTTATCGCCATCCGTCTTGCGTGCGTTGAGAAGGACCCAGTGATGGTGGATATTCACGGGGAAATTCAGTGAGCGGGAGCCTGAGCGTTCAGCCTCGCGACACAGGTCCTCCACTATTTGCATCTCGGCGCTCGCCAGCACCTGCAGCTCGTAGGGCTCGCAGACCGTTTCGGTTCCGGAGCGGACCTCCGCGAGCTTGTGCTTGATCGCAGCCGTGACTTCCTTGTGGTCCAGCAGACGGTTACGGTCCCAAAGCGTTGCGGGTGCGGCCTTGACTTCCTCGCCGAATGCGCCGTTAGCGACAAGCTGCTCGCCGATTTCGGCTGCGATCTCTGTTGCCATAGCGGCTTCGGTCTTTGCCCCGTCCAGATGCTTGCGCGCCAGGTGAACATGTTCGCGCGTTGCAGCAAGCTCCCTCTGCGACGACACGAGGTTGGATTTCGCCTGCTGCAGCGCACCTGGATCCCGTTTATCTCTCTCGAGCAGCTGTATCTTCCGCTCGGCTGCCGTCGTGTCATGTTCGGCTTGGGATAAAGACCGTTCCGCAGTTTTGAATGCCTCCTGTGCGGGAACGGTTGCCGCGCGCTTTTCTTCCGCTCGTGCATGCGCTCCGGCCCCCGCCATGTAGAAAAACTTGGCGGAGGGGGGAAAGCTGGACGACGACTTTGTTTCCTTGTAGTTGTCGCTAAAATAATTCCGACCATATCTGCCGTCGTCGAGTTCGATGACGCCTTCCGGCTGCGCGGCGGCTTTCACTTCAGCCGCCGCTGCTACCGCTGCTGGCTTGCCCTGTAACGGTGCGATCGAAAGCGTTGGCGTGGCCAGTTTGTAAAGCTCGAAACTCTGTCGGGCGATTTCATCGGCGGCCGTGCTGCTGCCCGAGCCGGAAAACAGGTCGAACAGGATATCTTGAGCCTTCCGGCCGACGTAATCCTCGCGCACGACGAGGTTCGTCAGCAATTCGATGCTGGCGAAATTGTCGAGTCCCGCTTGCACCTTTAGTTCCGTTAGCGCGGCATCGACCATCTCTTGATCGACGGTCTTGTCACCCATTGAGATGCGTGACGGGTGAGCATCCTCGGGGAGTTTGAGGTCACTGGCGAACAGGATGTCGAACGATGCGCCGGATCCGCCGCCGGCGCGCGAAGCGCTTGCCTGCGGGCTCCCGGCCTGCGGCGCGATGAACACGTGCTCGTAAATATCGTAAGTGCGATTATCGTGTACGGGACGATTCACGCGACCAGATGCATCCGACATCGGAATTGCCTCTCAACGACCAGCAATAAACAAAAATAGCGCAAAATGTCATAATTGACTAATACACCGTCAATAGTAGCGCAATCTTTTGCCGTGTCAATCAAGTTGCATCGCAGTTCGACGCCGTCGCTTCCTCTCAGGCGCGCCGCGGCCGCGGCGCTACCCCGCCGCGCTTCAGCACCAGCGTCGCCCAGCCTTCCCGGTCCGTGCGCTTTTGCAGGCGCAGGCCCTGGGCGGCGTAGGCGGAGAGGACGCCCGGCACGTCGCGTGCCAGAAGCCCCGAGAGGATTAGCGTGCCCGGGCCCGCCAGCACGCCGGCGATGGCGGGCGCGAGCTGGCGCAGGGGTTTTGCGAGGATGTTGGCGAACACGAGATCGAACCGGCGCGTGCGGTCGGCGAGCGCATGGCGCACGCCCGGCGCGGCGTAATAGCGGATGTTGTCGCCAGCGCCGTTGAGACGCGCGTTGGCGCGCGCGACCTCGACCGCCACCGGATCGATGTCTCCCGCGATCACCGTGTCGTTGAGGGCGCGCGCGGCCGCGAGCGCCAGAATGCCCGTGCCGGTGCCGACATCCAGCACCCGCTGCGGGCGGCGCTTGCGCAGCTCGTCGGCGAGCGCCAGCAGGCAGCCGTGCGTGGTGCCGTGGTGGCCGGTGCCGAACGCCAGCGCGGCGTCGATCTCGATGGCGATGTCGTTGACCTTGACCGTGTGGCGATCATGGCTGCCGTGAACGAGGAAGCGCCCGGCGCGCACCGGCTTCAGCCCGTCCAGGCTGGCCTTTACCCAGTCCTTCTGGCCGATGGCGGAGAACGTCACGGCCTCGGCCTTCTCGCCGATGACGAGGCGCAGCAGGTCGCGCACCGCGTCCTCATCGGGCGCGTGGGCGAAATACGCTTCCACGTGCCACACGTCCTCCTCGGTCTCGAAGGCGGCGACGGCGGTCTCGGTCGGATCGAAAACCTCTCCGAGCAGGGTCGTCATGGCGCGGGCGGCGTTGCCGTCGGTGTCGAAACGCAGAACGTGGGTGGGATTGGGCGGCAGCATGCCCTCGTACATCGGCATCACATGACTCTGGTTGGCGCTGAAAGGCGGATGACGGCGTTTACGCCGGTTTGACGAAACTGTCGACCACGGTCTTGCGGCCGGCCTTGTCGAAATCGATGGCGAGCTTGTTGCCGTCCGCGCTCTCGACCGTGCCGGGACCGAATTTTTGGTGGAACACCCGGTCGCCCGGCTTGAAGCTCGACGCCGGCCCGCCGGAGCGGGCGACGATCTCGCCCTCGATGACGCGCCCCGCATCCCGTCCCGCGCCGCGCCGTCCGCCGGGGGGCGTGCCGAAGGCCGTGCCCGATGGGGCATGGGCGGCGTTTTCTTTGGCGCGCGCCCAGCCCGGCGTGTCGTAGGTGGAGCCGAAGGAGCCGGCCTGCCTGTCGAAGCGGCTGCGGCCATAATTGCCGTAGGAGAAGGCCGCCGGCGCTTCCGTCACCTCCACGTGGGCCTCGGGCAGCTCGTCGATGAAGCGCGAGGGCGCGGTGGCGTTCCACAGGCCGTGGATGCGCCGGTTCGACGCGAACATGATGCGCGCCGATCTGCGCGCGCGCGTGATGCCGACATAGGCGAGGCGGCGCTCTTCCTCGAGACCGGCGCGGCCCTGGTCGTCGAGCGCGCGCTGGTTGGGGAACAGCCCTTCCTCCCACCCGGGCAGGAACACGGTGTCGAACTCCAGCCCCTTGGCGGCGTGCAGCGTCATGATCGAGACGCGTGCGTCTGAGTCGCCCTCTGCCGCCTCCATCACCAGCGAGACGTGTTCGAGGAAACTCGGCAGATCGGGAAATTCCTCGAGCGAGCGCACCAGTTCCTTGAGGTTCTCGAGCCGGCCGGCGGCGTCGGGCGAGCGGTCGGCCTGCCACATGGCGGTGTAGCCCGATTCCTCCAGCACGGTTTCGGCAAGCTCAGTGTGCGGCAAGGTCTCGAGCTGGCGCGACCAGCGGTCGAAGCTCGCGATGAGGTCGCGCAGGGTGGAGCGCTGCTTCGGCTTCAGCTCTTCCGTTTCGAGAAGGGCGCGGGTGGCCTGGATCAGCGGCACGCCGGTGTGGCGGGCGTAGGCGTGCAGAATCTGCAATGTCGCGTCGCCGAGCCCGCGCTTGGGATTGTTGAAGATGCGCTCGAAGGCGAGGTCGTCGGCCTGCGAGACCACGCAGCGGAAATACGCCAGCGCGTCGCGGATCTCGAGGCGCTCGTAGAAGCGCGGGCCGCCGATGACGCGGTAGGGCAGGCCGAGCTGCACGAAGCGGTCCTCGACCTCGCGCATCTGCGCCGAGATGCGCACCAGCACCGCGATCTGGGACAGGTTCTCGCCACGCGACTGGGCGAGCTCGATGGCCTCGCCGATCTGGCGCGCTTCCTCCTCCGAATCCCACGCGCCCGTGATGGTGACGCGGTTGCCGGGGTCGTCCTCGGTGCGCAGCGTCTTGCCGAGCCGGCCTTCGTTGTGGGCGATGAGATGCGAGGCGGTTGCGAGGATGTGGGCGGTGGAACGATAGTTGCGCTCCAGCCGCACCACGGCGGCGCCGGGAAAATCGTGCTCGAAGCGCAGGATGTTGTCGACCTCCGCCCCGCGCCAGCCGTAGATCGACTGGTCGTCGTCGCCGACGCAGCATACGTTGTGGCGGCCATCGGGGCGCCCCTGCGCCAGAAGCCGCAGCCACAGGTATTGCGCGACGTTGGTGTCCTGGTACTCGTCGACGAGGATGTAGCGGAAGCGTTCCTGATAGCGGGCGAGCACGTCCGGGTTCTCGCGGAAGAGACGGATGGTCTCGACCAGCAGGTCGCCGAAATCGGCGGCGTTGAGCACCTTGAGGCGCTGCTGATACAGGCGGTAGAGCGCGGCGGCTTTACCTTGCGCGAAGCCGTGCGCCTCGCCGGCGGACACGCGCTCGGGCATGATGGCGCGGTTTTTCCAGCTGTCGATGAGTTGGGCGAGCTGGCGGGCCGGCCAGCGCTTGTCGTCGATGTTCTCGGCCTTCAGGATCTGCTTCAGCAGGCGGATCTGGTCGTCGGTGTCGAGAATCGTGAAATCGCTCCGCAGGCCGACGAGTTCGGCGTGGCGGCGCAGGATCTTCGTGCTGATCGAATGGAACGTGCCGAGCCACGGCATGCCCTCGGCAACGGCGCCGACGAGGCCGGCGATGCGCTCCTTCATCTCGCGCGCTGCCTTGTTGGTGAAGGTCACGGCCAGGATCTGCGACGGGAAGGCGGCGCTGGTGGCGATGATATGCGCGATGCGGGTCGTGAGCACGCGCGTCTTGCCGGTTCCCGCGCCCGCGAGCACGAGCAGCGGCCCGTCGATGGTCTCGACCGCGCGCCGCTGTTCCGGGTTGAGCCCCGCGAGATACGAATCGGCCGGCCGTGCGGCGGCCCGCGCCCTTTCACTCAGCGACAGGGAAGGAACGTTGGGCGGAGAATCGGGACGTGAATGGGGCACGGACGTCGGACGCTTTCGGTTACGGACTTGAAGTTGCGGGAACCATCGGCCTTATCGACCGCGCGGGCGGGATCGCATCCCGCAAGATGATGCACTATATAATGCACGGGAAGCGGCAAGGCCAACGGCGCATTTCGATGCCGCCGCGCGCCGGCAGATCGGGGGAGCTGAAGAGATGGGTGCAACGGGTTTTCATACGCCATCGCGCTTGCGCCGCGCCGCGTTCGCCGGGGCCGCTTTGCTGGCGGCGGCAGCGGCCGCCCAGCCGGTATTGGGCCAGACCAACAGGCAGCAGCGCGAGCTTCGCGACACCAACCGCCAGATCGAGCAGCAGCTCGACAATCAGCGGCGGGATCAGCAGCAGCAATTCCAGTTCAATCAGCTGCGCGATCAGCAGATGCGGCAACAGCAGTTCCAGCCGCTGCCGCCGCCGGTCATCAACTCGCCGTCCATCGGACGGTAGACGCGGGATCCGCAGGTCGCGGGCCGCGAGATCGACTTGTTACCGGTTCGTCGAAGGGCGCGGTGGTGTCTGGTCGTAGCGCCGCTTCAGGCTTTCGACGCGCCCGGACGTGAGTTCGGCGGCGCAGAAGCCGTGCTCGTCCTCGCCCGCGTAGTTGCGGCACACCATGGTGCGTTCTGACGAGAAGGCTGCCTGTTCGGCTGCAGCCTCGCGTTGCGCGTCGCCGGAGAGGCGGCGCAGGAGTTTTTGCGAGATGTCGCGCATGTCGCGCTCCGCCCGTCCACGCTGGCGCTCGATCGCGGCGGCGCGGCCGGCCGCTTCCTCGCCCGGCGGTCCCCACAGCCCTTCCGGTGCAAGGCGGCAGTCGGCCTGGACGAAGCTGCAATCCCCGTCGGGAATCGACACCCGCACCGAATGCTCCAGCACTTCCACAACCAGCGGGCACACCGGCGACTGTAGCCGGTAGCGTGATTTGCGATAAGGCTCCTCGATGGGCGCGAGCGGCACCGGCTCGTCGCCGCCAAGCTCGATGACGCAATGATCGGCGGGGGCCGATATGACGCGCCCGGTCGCTCTCAGGCGCAGGCCGGCGAAGCCGGGAGCATGCTCGACGATGATGAGTTCGCCGTTATCGGCGGCAGGGTTGCCCGCGAGGAAATGCTTCTGGCCGGCGACGGCGGTGGGCAGGGGGCCGGTTGCGGCGGCGGAAGCGCCGACAGGCGCCGCCTCGCCCGTGCGCGGGGGCCGCGCGGTATCGGGCCTTGGCGCGCGCGGTGGCGTCTGCGCCGCCGGCGGCATGGCGCCCGGCAGGACCAGCGGTCCCGGCGCTTGCGCGACGGCATCGGCAGCCGGCAGGAGCGCCCACAACACGAGAGACACTGATGCCAGTCTGGACATCTCAACCCCGAAGTTTAGCCAGGCGTCCGCGGCGCGTGTCCCCGGGAGCCCGTGATCGTTCCAAAACGCTATCGCCGTTCAATGAACACCACATTAATGATGGCCGATAAATCGTTCCAAAGTCTGACTTCGTCGCGGGCCGGCCTCCAGGCACTGTTTCGGCGCGCCCGGGGGGACGAAATTGCGCGCGCGCGCCGCTTTGACACTTGCGAAGCAAAGCCCCAGTGTCCACCTGTGTTGCAGGCGTGGCGAAGCTTTGATCATCAAGGCGGGCTCACATCCGATCTGCCTGTTTGCCGGCTTTTGTCTTGTCAGGCTTGCGGGCAGAACAGGGTGGGCCTATATACCCCGCCGATATGCGATTTTAGAGCGCGGGCCTGCACGGGCCCGTCAACAGAGGTTTCAGTCAAGCCATTAACCGGATCGCTTCGGGGTCCGGTGCGGCGGTCTGCTTGAAAGTTGAGGGATCTCCATGGGTACAGTTATCGGTATCGACCTGGGTACCACCAATTCCTGCGTCGCCATCATCGACGGGACGACGCCGAAGGTCATCGAGAACGCGGAAGGCGCGCGCACGACGCCCTCCATCGTCGCCTTCACCGATGACGGCGAGCGCCTCGTCGGCCAGCCGGCGAAGCGCCAGGCGGTGACCAATCCGGAAGGCACTTTCTTCGCCATCAAGCGCCTCATCGGTCGCGGCTACGACGACCCGCTGACGCAGAAGGACATCGGCCTCGTCCCCTATAACATCGTCAAGGGCCCCAACGGCGACGCCTGGGTCAAGGCGAACAACAAGGACTACTCGCCCTCGCAGATCTCCGCCTTCATCCTGCAGAAGATGAAGGAGACGGCGGAAGCGCATCTCGGGCAGCCGGTCACCCAGGCCGTCATCACGGTTCCCGCCTACTTCAACGATGCCCAGCGCCAGGCCACCAAGGACGCCGGCAAGATTGCCGGTCTCGATGTGCTGCGCATCATCAACGAGCCCACCGCCGCCGCGCTCGCCTACGGCCTCGACAAGAAATCCGCCGGCACCATCGCGGTCTACGACCTTGGCGGCGGCACGTTCGACGTGTCGATCCTCGAGATCGGCGACGGCGTGTTCGAAGTGAAGTCGACGAACGGCGATACGTTCCTGGGCGGCGAGGACTTCGACAACCGGCTCGTCGAGTATCTCGCGGACGAGTTCAAGCGCGAGCAGGGCATCGACCTGCGCAAGGACAAGCTCGCCCTCCAGCGCCTCAAGGAAGCAGCCGAGAAGGCCAAGATCGAGCTCTCGTCCGCGCAGCAGACCGAGATCAACCTGCCGTACATCACGGCGGACGCGACCGGCCCGAAGCATCTGGCGCTCAAGCTCACGCGCGCCAAGTTCGAGGCGCTGGTCGAGGACCTGATCGAGCGCACCATCGAGCCGTGCCGCAAGGCGCTCAAGGACGCGGGACTGGCGGCTGGCGGCATCGACGAGGTCGTGCTCGTGGGCGGCATGACGCGCGTGCCGAAGGTGCAGGAAGTCGTCAAGCAGTTCTTCGGCAAGGAGCCGCACAAGGGCGTCAATCCTGACGAAGTCGTGGCCATCGGCGCCGCCGTTCAGGCCGGCGTTCTGCAGGGCGACGTCAAGGACGTGCTGCTGCTCGACGTGACGCCGCTGTCGCTCGGCATCGAGACGCTGGGCGGTGTGTTCACGCGCCTCATCGACCGCAACACGACGATCCCGACCAAGAAGAGCCAGGTGTTCTCCACCGCCGACGACAGCCAGACCGCGGTCACCATCCGCGTGTTCCAGGGCGAGCGCGAGATGGCGGCGGACAACAAGCTGCTCGGCCAGTTCGACCTCATCGGCATTCCGCCCGCCCCGCGTGGCGTGCCGCAGGTCGAGGTGACGTTCGATATCGACGCCAACGGCATCGTCAACGTGTCGGCGAAGGACAAGGCGACCAACAAGGAGCAGACCATCCGCATCCAGGCGTCGGGCGGGTTGTCCGACACCGACATCGAGAAGATGGTCAAGGACGCCGAGTCGCACGCCGCCGACGACAAGAAGCGCCGCGAGCTCGTGGAAGCGCGCAACCACGGCGAGAGCCTGATCCACTCCACGCAGAAGTCGGTGGAGGAGCACGGCGCCAAGGTCGGCGCGGCCGAGAAGACCGCGATCGAGAACGCCATCACCGACCTGCGCACCGCGCTGGAAGGTGAGGACGCCGAGGCGATCAAGGCTCGCACCAACGACCTGCTGCAGGCTTCGCTGAAACTCGGCGAGGCGATCTACAAGGCGAGCGAGGCCGGTGACGCGGCCGAGGCCGGCGAGGGCG
The DNA here is from genome assembly GCA_937863995.1 of uncultured Chelatococcus sp. Lineage (GTDB taxonomy): Bacteria > Pseudomonadota > Alphaproteobacteria > Rhizobiales > Beijerinckiaceae > Pseudochelatococcus. Next base: position 2,260 of record CALMIK010000090.1, on the reverse strand, counting down.
CTTCCGCGGCCGGCGGCCAGAACGAAGATGTCATCGACGCGGACTTCCAGGAAGTCGACGACGACAAGAAGAAGAGCGCGTGAGCCATACGACTGCCCCGGCCGCAATGCCGGGGCAGTCGAGCGCCCGCGCCCCGGCGCGCAATAGTGCGCCGCCTCTGACCGCGATACCCGGATCGACATGGCCTCAATCCCTTGAGGAAGAATTCCGGGTGTCGATTACTTCGAGTTTGTTTTCGGGCAACTTCACTGGCACACTCGCGCCCTGGCGTGGTGATTGCGGGGGGAAGCCATGGAACGTGTGCATCTGGAACGCCGGCGTTTTCTGAAAACGGCCGGGGTAGTGCTGGCGGGCTGCGCCTGCGGAATAGGGCCCCTGCGCGCGGCGGAAGAGTCCGGCTGGAGCTACGAGGGCCAGACCGGCCCGGAGCACTGGGGCACGCTGAACACAGGCTTTGGCGCCTGTGGTCTCGGCAATCGGCAGTCGCCCATCAATATCTCCGGTGCGCAGTCGTCGAACCTGCCGGCGCTCGATATCGACTGGCGCTCGCCCGCGGGCGAACTCGTCAATAACGGCAAGACGATCAAGATTGTTCCGCGCGACGGCGGGTCTGTGACATGGCAGGGCGAGGCGTACAAGCTTTTGCAGGCGCATTTCCATGCGCCGGGCGAGCACCGTGTGGACGGCAAGGAGTTTCCGATGGAGGCGCACTTCGTTCACCGTAACGAATCCACGGGTAACCTTGTGGTGCTCGGGGTTTTTCTGAACGGTGGTGGCGAGCATGCCGATTTCTCGGCGCTGATGCGCGCGCTTCCCAAGGCGCCGGGCGAGCAGGTTTCGGTGCCGGAAGGCATCGATCTGGGAACGTTGCTCCCGAAGTCGCGCACGTACTGGAGCTACACCGGATCGCTGACCTCGCCGCCATGCGACGAAATCGTGCGCTGGGCCGTGTTCCAGGCGCCGATTGCCGTCGCGGACGCCGATATCGCGCTGTTCCGCGCGGCTTATCCGATGAATGCCCGACCGCCCCAGCCGCTGCAGGGCCGGTCGATATTCGTTTCGGAATGAGCCGATTGGCGGGCTGCGTTGCCGCGCCGGGCAAATAAGCGACTGACAGGAATTGCGCCGTGTATTATAGCGATTCCGAGAATGAGGGCGCGGCATCGCCGGCCGAGCGGCATCCGATCGCGGGGCGCGCTCACAACAAGAAATCTGCCGTCTGTTCTGTCGCGACATGAACAGGATAGACGGCAGGCGGGTGCTAGAGGCAGGAACTGATGGCCAAACGGGATTTTTACGAAGCGTTGGAAATTTCTCGCAGCGCATCGGATGCGGAGATCAAGGTCGCATTCCGCAAGCTGGCGATGAAGTGCCATCCGGACAGGAATCCCGGCGACGCCGCTGCCGAGGCGCAGTTCAAGGAAATCAACGAGGCCTATGAAATCCTGAAGGACCCGCAGAAGCGCGGCGCCTACGACCGCTACGGCCATGCCGCCTTCGAGCAAGGCGGCGGCGCGGGCGGACCGGGGTTCGGCAACGATTTCTCGGACTTCATGACCGATATTTTCGATACGTTCTTCGGCGACACGCGCGGCGGCGCACGTCAGCGCGGCGGTGGCGGGCGCGAGCGCGGCGCCGACATGCGCTACAATCTGGAGATCACGCTCGAGGAAGCCTTCAACGGCAAGAACGAGACCATCGAAATACCGTCCTCCATCGTCTGCGAGGCTTGTTCGGGCAGCGGCGCAAAGGCCGGATCGCGGCCGCGTCAGTGTCCCACCTGCGGCGGGGCGGGACGCGTGCGCGCCCAGCAGGGCTTCTTCGCCATCGAGCGTACCTGTCCGACCTGCCAGGGGCGCGGCCAGATCATCGAGGACCCGTGCGACGTATGCGCCGGCAACGGCCGCATCACCCGCACGCGCTCTCTTTCGGTCAATATTCCGCCCGGTGTCGAGGACGGCACGCGCATCCGCCTCTCCGGCGAGGGCGAGGCGGGGCTGCGGGGCGGGCCTCCCGGCGATCTTTACATCTTCCTTTCCGTCCGTCCGCACGAGCTATACCAGCGCGACGGGGCAGACCTGTTCTGCCGCGTGCCGATCTCCATGGTGACGGCGGCGCTTGGCGGCGAGTTCGACGTGCCGACCATGGGCGGACAGGAAGTGCGCGTGCAGGTGCCGGCCGGCACGCAGACGGGCAAGCAGTTCCGCCTGCGCGGCAAGGGCATGCCGGTGCTGCGCACGCGCGATTTCGGCGATCTCTA
>CALMIK010000089.1 GCA_937863995.1 uncultured Chelatococcus sp. | reverse complement strand
GTCGGCGTGCCGAAGCGCCTGCTCGTCATCGATGTCGGCAGCCGTGAAGAGGGACGCCAGCCGCTGACCGTCATCAACCCGGAGATCGTGTGGGCGTGCGATGACGAGTTCCGCGTGTATCAGGAAGGCTGCCTGTCCATTCCCGAATATTTCGAGGATGTGGAGCGTCCCGCCCGAATCCGTGTACGCTATACAGATCTCGACGGGAAAACGCAGGAAATCGACGCGGACGGACTGCTGGCGACGTGTCTGCAGCACGAGATCGACCACCTGAACGGCGTGCTGTTCATCGATCACCTGTCGAGGCTGAAGCGCGACCGGGTCAACCGCAGGTTCGCCAAGGCGGCGAGGACGGGCGGGCGCGGCGACGCGGACGGCAAGCCGGACTCGAATATTAGCGGGAGCGGCGCGCACGGCGGGGTGTGAGGGGGAGAAATGACGATTTCGCAAGGTGCGGCGGATGCAGGCGTCGTCGGGCGCGAGGCCGGGGACGCTCAGGCGCGCGAACGCTTCGTCTGGCGCCCCATGGTGCCGGCCGATCTGGAGGTGGTCCTCGTCATCGCCGGCGAGGTGCATCCCGGTTATCCCGAGCGTATCGAGGTTTTCGCCGAGCGGCTGCGCCTTTATGCGCCGGGTTCTCGTGTGCTCGAGGTGGGCGACACGATGGCGGGCTATGTCGTGAGCCATCCGTGGCATCCGATGACGCCGCCGAAGCTCGACAGCCTGCTCGGCGCGATGCCGACATTCCCGGCGACATTCTACATCCACGATCTCGCCCTGTTGCCGCTGGCGCGCGGTAGCGGAGCCGGCGCGCGGGCGGTGGCGGACCTCGCCGCGCACACGCAGGCCATCGGCCTCTCGGACTTGTCGCTCGTGGCGGTGAACGCGTCGGTGCCGTTCTGGCGCCGGCAAGGGTTCGACATCGTCGAGAGCCGCAGCATCGCGGCCGCCCTGCGAAGCTATGACGACGAGGCGCGTTTCATGATGCGCCGCCTGCCGCTTCCGCCGGAAGATTGAGCCCGCCCGCGGGTTGTTTTTCGGCGCAAAAGCTTTATAAAGCTGGTGCGCCCGCGTGACACCCTTGGAGGCACGGGCGCTTCATGGACCGGAATGCCCACGGCCGTGCATCCTGCGCGGCCCTTTGCATTTTGGTTTAGGCAACAATGTTGCGCTCTCGTGGCCTGAGGCCGCGCGGGCGCGTTTGACGTTTTTGAGGATAAGTTCATGTCCGCTGCGAAACAGCTTAACGCCACGGCGCGCGAGGGAGTTGGCAAGGGGGCCGCCCGTGCAATCCGCCGTCAGGGCCGCGTGCCGGCCGTCATCTACGGTCTCGGCACCCCCGCACAGCCGATTTCAATCGATTTCAACGAAACCAAGCGCCTGATCTACGCCGGCGGCTTCCTGAGCACGCTGTTCGAGATCGATGTCGACGGCCAGAAGACGCGCGTCATTCCGCGCGACTACCAGCTCGACAAGGTGAAGGACTTCCCGCTGCACGTCGACTTCCTGCGCGTCGCCAAAGGCGCGAAGATCGAGGTCGAGGTGCCGCTGCACGTCATCGGCGAGGACGTCGCTCCGGGCGTCAAGAACGGCGGCACGCTCAACATCGTCCACCACAAGGTGGCGGTCCTGGTCGAGCCGGACTCCATCCCGGACGCGATCGAGGTCGACGTGACCAAGCTCGAGATCGGCGATTCGATCCACGTTGACGCGGTCGTGCTGCCGCGCGGCGTCGAGCTCGCCCCGACTGCCGACCGCACCGAGCCGGTCGTCGCCGTCCTCGCGCCGACCGTCTCCGACGAGGGCGCGGCCGAGACCGCCGAGGCGTGATCCTCTTTGCGGGAAGGGGCGGCTGTCCCTTCCCGTTTTTCAGCCGCCTGAAAACACTCAAATCAAAAAGCCAAAGCATTTCTGTGTTCCAACGACACATCCAAATGCCGTAGCGATCGGGTTCACCGTCTGACCATGAAACGCATCGTGGAATCATGAAGCTCATCGTGGGACTTGGCAATCCGGGTGACGGCTATGCGCGCAACCGCCACAACATCGGTTTCATGGCGGTGGAGGCCATCGCCCGCGCGCACAACGGAGCGCCCTGGCGCAAGCGCTTTCAGGGACTGGCGAGCGAAGCGCTGCTCGGCTCGCAGCGCGCGCTGCTGCTGCTGCCCCAGACCTATATGAACGAGTCCGGCCGTTCGGTGGTCGAGGCGGCGCAGTTCTACAAGATTCCGCTCGGCGACATCGCGGTGCTCCACGACGAGCTCGATCTCGCGCCGGCCAAGCTGCGCATCAAGACAGGCGGCGGCAACGCCGGTCACAACGGGTTGCGCTCGATCACCGCCCACCTCGGCAACGACTACAGGCGCGTGCGGCTCGGCATCGGCCATCCCGGCGACAAGGCGCGCGTCCACGGCTATGTGCTGGGCGACTTCTCCAAGGCCGAGATGGAATGGGTCGATGACCTTTCGCGCGCCATTGCCGACAGCGCGCCGCTGCTCGCGGGCGGCGAGGACGCTTCGTTCCAGAACAAGGTGCATCTCGCCATGGAAGGGCGGGGCTGGACCGACGAGAAGGCTGCCGGCCCGGCAGGCGGCCGCCGCAACGTGTGAGGGCGGGCGAGGCGGTTGACGGCTCCGGCGCTGTCGGGCATGCATCGCGCAGCATCATGCGCCCCGCTCTAGGGGCGTTCCAATCAGGGAGGCGGCGCAGCGCCGCCGCTGGCGAGGGATCATGGGTTTCAAATGCGGCATCGTCGGACTGCCTAACGTCGGCAAGTCCACACTTTTCAACGCGCTGACGCAGACCGCGGCCGCGCAGGCGGCGAATTATCCGTTCTGCACCATCGAGCCGAACGTCGGCGACGTCGCCGTGCCCGATCCGCGCCTCGATGTGCTGGCTGCCATCGCCGGCTCGGCCCAGATCATCCCGACGCGCCTGACCTTCGTCGATATCGCCGGCCTCGTGCGCGGCGCCTCGCGCGGCGAGGGGCTCGGCAACCAGTTCCTGGCCAACATCCGCGAGGTCGACGCCATCGCCCATGTGGTGCGCTGCTTCGAGGACGGCGACATCACCCACGTCGAAGGGCGCATCGACCCGATCAACGACATCGAGACCATCGAAACCGAGTTGATGCTCGCCGATCTCGACAGCCTCGAGAAGCGCGTCGTCGCGCTGGAGAAGAAGGCGCGCGGCCAGGACAAGGAGGCGAAGGAGATCCTCGACCTCGTCAACCGCACGCTGCCGCTGCTGCGCGACGGCAAGCCGGCCCGCCTCGTCGAGCTCAAGCCGGAAGAGGAGCGCGTGTTTTCCCAGCTCGGCCTGCTGACGGCCAAGCCCGTGCTTTATGTCTGCAATGTCGATGAGGGTTCGGCGGAAGCCGGCAACGATTTTTCCGCCCGCGTCTTCGCCCGCGCGAAAGAAGAGGGAGCGGTCGCGGTGGTGGTCTCGGCCAAGATCGAGAGCGAGATCGCGGTGCTGCCGCCCGCCGAGCAGACCGAATACCTCGACGCCATCGGCCTGACGGAGCCCGGACTGAACCGCGTCATTCGCGCCGGCTACGGGCTGCTCGGGCTGCTGACCTATTTCACCATCGGCCCCAAGGAGGCGCGCGCCTGGACGATCACGGCGGGTACCCGTGCGCCGCAGGCGGCCGGTGTCATCCATTCCGATTTCGAAAAGGGCTTCATCCGCGCCGAGACGGTTTCCTACGACGACTACGTCGCCAACAAGGGGGAGTCGGGCGCGCGCGAGGCGGGGAAGTTCCGTCTGGAAGGCAAGGACTACCCGGTGGCCGACGGCGACGTGCTGCACTTCCGCTTCGCCAATTGATGAACCCCGCGCGAATATCCCGTAACGGGAGATTTCGCGAAATGCGTTATCAATAGAATTGTGTCGTTATATCGAAAGCTATATGTCAACTCTTGTCCGGAACCGTTGGGATGGGAAAGGTTGGCATGCTGCTTTCGATCGTTACACCCTTCTATAATGAAGAGGAAGTCATCGACGCCTTCTTCTCGCGGCTGTCGGCCTTGCTTGCCGAGAAGCTGCCCGACTACGACGTCGAGTTCGTCTGTGTCGACGACGGCAGCAAGGACGGCACGCTGGCGCTGCTGACGGCGCGTGCGGCGGCCGATCCGCGCGTGCGGGTGGTGGAGCTGGCGCGCAACTTCGGCAAGGAAGCGGCGCTCACCGCCGGCCTCACCGTGGCGCGCGGCGACGCCGTCATCCCCATCGACGCGGATCTGCAGGACCCCCCCGAGATCATTCCGGAAATGGTGCGTCTGTGGACGGAAGAGGGTTATGACGTCGTCGAGGGCCGGCGCGCCGACCGCAGCTCCGACACGTTCCTGAAGCGCTTTTCCGCCGAGAGCTTCTACAAGCTGCACAACGCCATTTCTCACCAGCCGATCCCCGAGAACACCGGCGATTTCCGCCTGATGTCGCGGCAGGTGGTGGATGTCGTCAACTCCCTGCCCGAGCGGCAGCGTTTCATGAAGGGCATTTTCGCCTGGGTCGGGTTCCGGCGCGCCAGCATCGAGTTCGCGCGCGAGCCGCGCGTCGCAGGTTCAACCAAATGGAACAAGTGGCGGCTGTGGAATCTGGCGCTGGAAGGCATCACCAGCTTCAGCACCTGGCCGCTGCGGGTATGGACGTATATCGGCGCGACCATCGCGGGGCTCGCGTTTCTCTACGGCCTCGTCCTGATTATCTCCACGCTGGTGGGCGGGCGCGACGTGCCGGGTTATGCCTCGCTGATGTCGGCCATCCTGTTCATGGGCGGGATGCAACTGGTGGGCATCGGCATTCTGGGCGAGTATCTCGGCCGCACCTATCTCGAAAGCAAGCAGCGGCCGGTGTTCGTTATTCGCGCCGTGCATGGGCAGACCGTTCCTGGCCCCGCGCTGCGGCGCGAGGAGAGCGCGCGGGTCGAGGCGTAGAGAGCCATGGCCGCGCGCGAACGCGTTATCGACAAGGCATTGGACAGGGCGTTGCGCCATCCGTTCCTGCGCTTTTGCCTCGTGGGCGGCGTCGCGACCGGCATGCATGCGGTGGTGTTCCTCCTCGTTATCAGGGGCGGTGGGTCGCAGCTTCTAGGCAACTGCCTCGGCTATGGCGTGGCGAGCATCTGGTCCTATTACGCCAATTGCCTGTGGACGTTCGCGGCTTCGCTGTCGTGGCGGGGGTTCGTGCGTTTTCAGATGGCCAACTCCGTTGTGCTGGTGTGGGGTGTGGTCGCGGCTCTGATCGGCGAGGCGCTCGGCTTCGTTCCGCTCGCCACGCTGGCGCTGACGGTGATCGTCGGGCCGGTGCTCAATTATTTCGGCCACAGCCGGCTGACGTTCCGCAAGCAGGGTTGACGATGAGGCCGGCCTGAGTTCGTTTACCTGTTGGCGCCATAGTTGCCGGCAGTCTTCCGGGCTTGCGGAAGCAGGCGTTTCGGCAAAAACTGCGCCGGGTGCTGTAACAGTTTCAATGACCGAGTCGGCCGATGTCTGCGGATCACGCTTCTTCTTCTACCGTCGCTCTCCATGAGGGAGAGCGGCGGGCGCTCGCGGTGGTGCTGGCGGCGGGCGAGGGCACGCGCATGCTCTCGCGCCTGCCGAAAATCCTGCATCCGATCGCCGGACGGGCCATCGTCTCGCACGTTCTCGACGCGGTCGACGCTGCGGATGTCGCGACGGTCGCCGTTGTCATCGGGCCGGGGCGTGCGGACGTCGAGGCCGAGGTGCGCCGCGCCGCGCCCGGCGCGAGCATCCACGTGCAGCAGGAGAGGCTTGGCACGGCGCACGCCGTGCTGGCGGCGCGCGAGGCGCTCGCAGTGGGCGCCGACGATGTCATCGTGCTGTTCGGCGACACGCCTCTGGTGCGCCCCGAAACCATCGCCCGCCTGCGCGCGGCATTGAGGGAGGGCGCGGCGGTGGCCGTGCTCGGCTTCGAGGCGCGCGATCCAACGGGCTACGGCCGCCTGCTGCTGGAGGGCGACGAACTGGTCGCCATCCGCGAGCACCGCGACGCCAGCGAGGCCGAGCGCGCCATTCGACTGTGCAACGGCGGCATCATGGCGCTGGCGGGCGCGCAGGCGCTGGCGCTGCTCGACGCCGTCGACAACCGGAACGCCAAGGGTGAGTTCTACCTCACGGATGTCGTCGCCCACGCGCGGGCGGCGGGCCTTGCCACGCGGGCGCTCGTCGCGGACGAGGCGGAACTGCTCGGCATCAACGACCGGGTGCAGCTTGCCGAGGCCGAAGCGGCCATCCAGAGCCGGCTTCGCCTTGCGGCGCTGCGCGCGGGCGTCACGCTGGTGGCGCCGGAGACGGTGTTCTTCTCCTTCGACACGCGGCTAGGCCGCGACGTGGTGGTGGAGCCCCATGTCGTGTTCGGCCCCGGCGTGGTCGTGGAGGAAGGCGCTGTGGTGCGGGCCTTCTCGCACCTCGCGGGCGCCGCGGTGGCGGGCGGCGCGGATGTCGGGCCTTTCGCCCGCCTGCGGCCCGGTGCGCGGCTTGGGGCCGGGGCGCATGTGGGCAATTTCGTCGAGATCAAGAATTCCACCCTCCACGAGGGTGTCAAGGTGGGGCATCTCACCTATCTCGGCGATGCGGACGTGGGCGCCGGCACGAACATCGGCGCCGGCACCATCACCTGCAACTATGACGGTTTCCGCAAGCACGCTACCCGCATCGGCGCGGGGGCATTCATCGGTTCCAATTCGTCGCTGGTCGCGCCGGTGAGCGTCGGCACGGGGGCCTATGTGGGCTCGGGGTCGGTGGTGACGGATGACGTGCCCGCCGACGCGCTGGCGCTGGGGCGGGGCCGCCAGGCGATCAAGGAAGACTGGGCCAGCCGCTGGCGCGCCGCCCATGCCCTGCCGAAGGACAAAGCCTGACGGGCTTGCGGGATCTGGTCACGTGTCAGCGCCGCGTCCGAGGGTCACAAACGGTCATTTAACGTGATTGGGACTGCCTGCGGCCCTGGGCTAGATCTTTCTACGGCATCTCGACGAATCTATCTGAACGGACGGAACGACGCATGTGCGGCATTATTGGCATTCTCGGCAGGGCGGCGGTGGCGGGGGATCTCGTCGACGCGCTGAAGCGGCTGGAATACCGCGGCTACGATTCGGCCGGCGTGGCCACCCTTGAGAACGGCGTGCTGACGCGCGTGCGGGCCGAAGGCAAGTTGCGCAACCTGGCCGACCGTCTGGCGGCGCACCCGCTCCACGGCACGACCGGCATCGGCCACACGCGCTGGGCCACCCACGGCCGCCCCACCGAGCAGAACGCCCATCCGCATGCCACCGAGCGGGTGGCCGTGGTGCACAACGGCATCATCGAGAACTTTCGCGAGCTGCGCGACGAGCTTGCCGCGGAGGGCGTGCATTTCTCCACCCAGACCGACACGGAGGTGGTGGCGCTTCTGGTGGATCAGGCGCTGGCGCGGGGCGCGCCGCCTGTAGACGCTGTTCGCGAGGTTCTGCCGCGCCTGCGCGGCGCTTTCGCGCTCGCCTTCCTCTTCGCCGGTGAGGACGATCTTCTGATCGGCGCGCGCTCCGGCGCACCGCTGGCGGTGGGCTACGGCGACGGCGAGAATTATCTCGGCTCGGACGCGCTCGCGCTCGCGCCCTTCACCGACCGCATCAGCTACCTCGACGACGGCGACTGGGTCGTGCTGTCGCGCGCGCAGGTGACGTTCTTCGATGCCGGCAACCGGCAGGTGGCGCGCCCCGTCAGTGTCGTGGCGCCTGGGGCGCTGCTTGCCGACAAGGGCAACTTCAGCCACTTCATGGCCAAGGAAATCCATGAGCAGCCGGAAGTCGTCGGCCGCACCATCGCGCATTACGTCGATCTCGCCACCGGCGCCGTGAGCCTGCCCGAGAACGTCGCCATCGACTTCGCGTCTCTCGACAGGCTGGTGATCGTTGGCTGCGGCACGGCCTATTACGCCGGCACCATCGCCAAGTACTGGTTCGAGCAGCTTGCCGGCCTGCCGGTGGAGATCGACGTGGCGTCGGAGTTCCGCTACCGCGAGCCGCCGCTCGCGGGCCGGGGGCTGGCGCTGTTCATCTCGCAGTCGGGCGAGACGGCGGATACGCTGGCCTCGTTGCGCTACACCACGCAGGGCGGCTGGCCGTCGCTCGCCGTCGTCAACGTGCCGACCTCCACGATCGCGCGCGAGAGCACGGTGGTGGCGCCGACGCTGGCGGGGCCGGAGATCGGCGTGGCCTCGACGAAGGCGTTCACCTGCCAGCTCGCGGTGCTGCTGTCGCTCGCGATTCATGCCGGGCGGGCGCGCGGCGTGCTGTCGGCGGAGCGGGAGCAGGAACTCGTCGCGGCGCTCGTCGGCATTCCGGCGCTGATGACGCGTGTTCTGGCGCGCGAGGGCGACATCGAGGTGGTGGCGCGCGACCTCGCCCGCGCCAAGGACGTGCTCTACCTGGGGCGCGGCCTGTCCTATCCGCTGGCGCTCGAGGGCGCGCTGAAGCTGAAGGAGCTGTCCTACATCCACGCCGAGGGCTACGCGGCGGGCGAGCTGAAGCACGGGCCGATCGCGCTGATCGACGAGGCGATGCCGGTCATCGTGCTCGCGCCGCGCGACGGCGTGTTCGAGAAGACGGTGTCGAACGTGCAGGAGGTTGCCGCGCGCGGCGGCAACATCATCCTGATCGGCGACAGGAGCGTGGCGAGCGAAGCGGGCCTTGCCGGCGAGACGGCCATCGAGATGCCGCACGTGCACCCCGCCGTGGTGCCGCTGATCTACGCGCTGCCGGTGCAGCTGCTGTCGTATCACACGGCCCGCGTCATGGGTAAGGATGTCGACCAGCCGCGCAACCTGGCGAAATCGGTCACGGTGGAGTGAGGCGCGCCGCGCCGGCCGCGAGGTCGCGCTGGTGCGCGGGGATGCGATGGGATAAAAGGCCGTTTTTCTCACGCCTATCCTGAAAGACCTTCATGACCGGTGCCGGAACCAACCACAGCCTGACGCCCCTCACGGGCGGACCGCAGATCATCCTCGTCGAGCCGCAGATGGGCGAGAACATCGGCATGGCGGCGCGCGCCATGGCGAACTTCGGCCTCTCCGACATGCGCATCGTTAATCCGCGCGACGGGTGGCCCAACGAACGCGCCATCGTCACCGCCGCCAACGCCGCCCATGTGCTGGACCGCGCGCAGGTCTACCCCGATCTGATGTCGGCGGTGGCCGATCTCAACGCCGTCTACGCGACGACCGCCCGCGAGCGCGGGCAGATGAAGCGCGTGTTCGACGCCGATGCCGCCATCGGCCAGATGCACGGGCGCATCGGCTTCGGCGAGAAGGTCGGCATCCTGTTCGGACGGGAGCGCACCGGTCTCGACAACGACGAGGTGGCTCTGGCGGACGCGATCATTACTTTTCCGGTCGATCCGGCCAACGCCTCGCTCAATCTCGCGCAGGCGGTGCTGCTCGTGGGCTACGAGTGGTTCAAGCAGGCGCACGGGCAGTTGCCGTTCAGCCTGGAGGAACGCTCGCCGCCGGCCACGCGCGCGGCGCTGGTGTCGTTCTTCAACTGGCTCGAGGACGAGCTCGACTCCTGCGGCTTTTTCCCGGCTCAGGAAAAGAAGCCCGCCATGATCCGCAACCTGCGCGATATCCTGCTGCGCCTTTCCATGACCGAGCAGGACGTCAAGACGTTGCGCGGCGCGGCCGGCGCCCTGCGGCGCGGGCCGGTGCCGAAAAAGGATGATCCGTTAACGGACAAGAGCTAAAACAGGAGGCGATGAGGAGCCTTCCGCCATGAGCATGGATGCTTTTGCGCCAGACACTGCCGGCACGCCGCGCGTGCTGGTGTTCGATTCGGGTGTGGGGGGCCTCACCGTCTTTTCCGAGCTACGCCGGGCGCGCCCCGATGCGCGCTTCGTCTACGTGGCCGACGACGCCGGGTTTCCCTATGGCGCGATGGATGCCGACGTGCTGCTGGCGCGCGTGGTGGACGTGATCGCTGGTCTCATCGGCCAGCATGCGCCCGACATCGTCGTCATCGCCTGCAACACGGCGTCGACCCTGGTGCTGCCGGCGCTGCGGGCGCGGTTCTCGATTCCGTTCGTCGGCACCGTGCCGGCCATCAAGCCCGCCGCCGAGCAGACGCTGACGGGCGAGGTTTCGGTGCTGGCGACGCCGGGCACGGTTGCGCGCGTCTACACCCACGATCTCATTCGCAAATTCGCCGATTCGTGCAACGTGCACCTCGTCGGCTCGACGCGGCTTGCGGGATTCGCCGAGCTGGAGCTTGCGGGCACGCCCGTGGACGACGCGGTGCTGCGCGACGAGATCGCGCCCGTGTTCATCGAGCGCGATGGCGCGCGCACCGACATGGTGGTGCTCGCCTGCACGCATTATCCGCTGCTGCAAGCGCGCCTCGACCGGCTCGCGCCCTGGCCGGTGACGTGGATAGATCCCGCGCCCGCCATAGGCCGGCGCATGGTGCAGCTCATCGGCGAGGCGCCCTCCGGCGCGCGGGAGGCAGGACCGGCGCGGGCGCTGTTCACCTCGGGCCGGGAGCCGCCCGTGGCGCTGGCGCGCGCGTTGCAGGCAAGGGGCCTGCTGGTGGATGGCGGCGAGGGTGGGCTTCATGCCCCGGAAATTCGCGTCTCCGATGTGACAGGCGTTTGACATCCGCCGCGAAGGACGATAGGAAGCACCCACCTGCGCGGGCCTTGACGGCTCGCGCTGGCGTTTTACGCTCCCGTGGACCGCGCTTTCCGGCGCTGGTCCTGTCGTCTCCCCGTCAGGGGGAAGAGGAGGGCGCGTTCCTCATAGTCCAGCCTGTTTGAGAGGACACGCGAATGTCGAAGAGAATTTCGGCCAAGTACAAGATTGACCGCCGCCTTGGCCTGAACATCTGGGGCCGCCCGAAGAGCCCCGTCAACCGCCGCGAATACGGCCCCGGCCAGCACGGCCAGCGCCGCAAGGGCAAGCTGTCGGACTTCGGCACCCAGCTGCGCGCCAAGCAGCGCCTGAAGGGCTACTACGGCAACATCTCCGAGAAGCAGTTCCACCGCTACTACGTGGAAGCCGCCCGCCTGCGCGGCGACACCGGCGAGAACCTGATCGGCCTGCTGGAGCGCCGCCTCGACGCGGTCGTCTACCGCGCCAAGTTCGTGCCGACCGTGTTCGCCGCCCGCCAGTTCGTGAACCACGGTCACGTCAAGGTCAACGGCCGCCGCGTCAACATCGCGAGCTACCTCGTGCGTCCCGGCGACGTGATCGAGGTCAAGGAAGCGTCGCGCCAGCTCACCGTCGTGCTCGAAGCCGTCGCGCTCGGCGAGCGTGACGTGCCCGACTATGTCGACGTCGACCACCACAAGCTCAGCGCCCGCTTCGTGCGCGTGCCGACCCTCAGCGACGTGCCGTACCCGGTGCAGCAGGAGCCGCACCTGGTCGTCGAGTTCTACTCGCGCTGATCGGCTTCGCAGCTATCGTATTGGAAGGCCGCCCTCACGGGCGGCCTTTTTTATTGCGGCTTTACGTTTCGGTTTTGCTGCGGCACCAGAAGGCTGTCGCCATCAGCGCGCCGATCCACCAGCCCTGCCACGCGCCGTGAAACACGGCCACCACCGCCGCCGCGGCGACGGTGCTCGCTGCGGCTGCCGCCAGCATGCGGTCGTCGAAACGGGCGATGGCGCGCAGGATGAAGAAGCCGTTGAGCGCCGCGAGCAGCGCGCCGACGAGGCCGAGTTCGGCCCAGATCTGCAGGAAGCCGTCGTGGGGGTGGCCGGCGGCGAGCAGCCGGCCGCGCTCGGACGGGATGTCGGCGACGAAGGGCGCTTCGGCCATCTTCGCGCTGGTGCCGAAGCCCGCGCCGGTCAGGGGGCGCTGGTGGAAGGCGGCGGCGAAATCCTGCCAGATCTCGATGCGGTCGGCGGCGTGGACGGATTCGAGCCGCTGCAACAGCCAGTCGGGCATGATCGCCGCGAGCAGGTCGCCCTTCACCGGCGCGAGCAGCAGGCAGCCGGCCAGCATGGCGGAGGCAAGTGCTACGCCGATGCGCCGGCTCCACAGGGCGAGGATGAAGGTCGGCAGCGCCAGCAGCAGGCCGAGCATCGCCGCGCCCGAGGTGGCGAACTCGATGGTGACGATCAGCAGTGCGCCCAGCGCCAGCGCCCATGGCCGCCAGCCGAGGCGCTCCATCTGGATGGCGAGCGGGAAGCCGAGCATCAGCATCATCATCACCGGGCGGTTGAAGATGAAGGTCTGCGCCCGCAGCCCGAGCGCGGCGCGCGAGCCGAGGCCCAGCACCAGCTCGACGATGACGGTGAGGCACGCAACCGCGAAGGCGAGCGCCGCCACGCGCACGAACCATCGCGGCAGCGGCCGCGTGAGGGTCAGGAGCAGCAGCACGCCGCCGAGAAAGGGAAGGCCCGCTTCCGCCGCGACGAACAGGGACGCGCGCGGCGCGTGGCTCCAGGCGAGCGACACGGCGGCCCAGCCGATGAAGGCGAGCGCTGCGTAAAGCGCCGGCGAGGGAGCGGGCAGGAGAGCGCGCAACCGCCCGCCCGCCGCAAGGTGGGCCGCGAGCGCCAGCGCGCCCGCCACGGCGACCACGGCGGCGGCGGAGCGGTTGGCGATGACCATGGCGACCGGCAGGATGCCCAGCAGCGCCAGCGCGGCGAAGGCGAGGCGGCGGGCGTGAACGTTGCTTGCAGACGTATGGCGTGCGGACATGCGGACCCTGATGGCTGGATTGGCGGCCGGCGAAATCGATGCCGCGCCAATAGCACGAATCCGCGCCCCGCGCCGCCTTGCACCAATGGCCGTGCGGCAGACCATCGATATCCCTTGGCCGGCGCGCCGCCATGGTCTATGCATTTGCGTCCTTCAGGCTTCGGTCCGTTTCGTCTCTCCCTCTCAGCGCGGGTGTTCATCCTGTCCCGGAACGGTTCTCGCACTTCATCCATCCTGGTGGCTCTCGCGGAGGGCGAGGGTGAGCGCCTGACGCTCGGCGAGATCATGCACGTGCTGGGGCCGCAGACGTTCGGCGTGCTCATCGTGCTGCTCGGCCTGCCCAACTGCCTGCCGATGCCGCCGCCGATTCCCATGATATGCGGTTTCCTGCTGGTGGGCGTCGCGCTGCAGATGGTGTTCGGGCGCACGACGCCCTGGGTGCCGCAGCGCCTGCTGCACAAATCGGTGTCGCGCACTGATGCCGCCCGGGCGGTTACGCGCGCCTTGCCCTATGTACGGCGGCTGGAGCAATGGTCGCGCCGGCGCCTCGTTTTCTTCGACACGCGTTTGCGCTTTCGCGTGCTCGGCGGCGCGTTCCTGCTGGTGGCGCTGAGCCTGTTGACGGCAGCGCCGATCATCGGCCAGATACCGCCGGGAATCGCGACCTGCCTCATCGGCCTCGGCCTCGTCGAGCGCGACGGCCTCGTGGTTCTGGGCGGGCTCGCGGTCGGGGCGGTGGGCATCAGCCTGAGCGCAAGTTTCGTGCTGGCCCTGGTCGCGGGCCTGACGGCGTTTTTTTGAGGGAGATGGTCATGCGTCCGCTGATCGGTGTCGTTGCCGACATCAAGCCGAGCCACAAGCACGTCTGGCACCGGGTGCAGGAGAAATACCTCTACGCGGTGGCGCGCGGCGCGGATGCGCAGGTCGTCATCCTGCCCGGCACGATTGCGGCTGTGGATGCGGGCGAGGCCGTGGTCGCGCCCGACCTGGAGCGCGTGCTCGCCGCCGTCGACGGCGTGTTCCTGCCCGGCAGCCCCTCGAACGTCGATCCGGCGATATACGGCAGCGGGCTCGGCTTCGACGAAAAGCTGCTCGACCACAGCCGCGACAGCCTGGCGCTGCCGCTCGTGCGCGCCGCCGTGGAACGCGGGCTGCCGCTGCTGGGCGTCTGCCGGGGATTTCAGGAGATGAACGTCGCGCTCGGCGGCACGCTGCATCAGCATGTCCATGATGTCGCGGGCTACGCCGATCACCGTGAGCCGGAGGGCGATCTCGACACCGAGTACGGGCCGGCCCACGAGGTCGCGCTCACCGAGGGCGGCATCCTGCACGGGCTGCTGGGCGAGGCGCGGGCGCAGGTGAACTCGCTGCACCATCAGGGCGTCGACAGGCTCGCGACCGGTCTTGCCGTTGAGGCGCGCGCGCCGGACGGGTTGGTCGAGGCGTTCCACGTCGAGGCGGCGCACGCGCGCGGCGGCTTTGCGGTGGCGGTGCAGTGGCATCCGGAATGGCGCGTGTGGTCCGATCCGCTGTCCTCGGCGCTGTTCGCGGCCTTCGGGAACGCGGCGCGCGCCTACGCCGGCGCCCGCTGACCGGCGGCGCCGCGCAGGCGCTGCTGCAGGCGGTCGAACAGCAGATACACGGCCGGTGTGGTGTAGAGCGTCAGCAACTGGCTGAGCGCCAGCCCGCCGACGATGGCGATACCCAGGGGCTGGCGCATCTCCGCCCCCTCGCCAAGGCCGATGGCGAGCGGGACCGCGCCGAGGATGGCGGCGAACGTCGTCATCAGGATCGGCCGCAGGCGCAGCAGGCACGCTTCCACGATGGCTTCCTCCGGGCTCAGGCCGCGATCGCGCTCGGCCTCGATGGCGAAGTCGATCATCATGATGGCGTTCTTCTTGACGATGCCGATGAGCAGGAACACGCCGATGAGCGCCACCAGGCTGAAGGCCATGCCGGCGAGCATCAGCGCCAGCACCGCGCCGATACCCGCCGACGGCAGGGTGGAGAGGATCGTGAGCGGGTGGATGTAGCTCTCGTAGAGCATGCCGAGCACGATGTAGATGGTGACGAGCGCGGCCAGAATCAGCCACGGCATGGAATTCGCCACCTCGCCGAAGGTGCGCGCCGTGCCCTCGAACGTGCCGTGGAGCGAGCGCGGCACGTTGAGCTCCGCCATGATGCGGTTGATGGCGGCGACCGCGTCGCTGAGCTCGGCGCCCTCCGCAAGGTTGAACGAGATGGTCGAGGCCGCGAACAGGCCCTGATGCTGCACCGACAGCGGCGTGGTTCCGAACGCGTGGCTCGCCACCGCCGACAGCGGGATCATGTCGCGCACGGCGGTGCTGACCGCCGATCCGGTCGAGGCCTGCGTGCGGCCGGTGACGGCGATCTGGTTGAGGCGCTGGTTGCGCACCGGGTCGTTGGCGATTTCGGCGGCGGTCGCGGCCTCGCCCCCGGCGGAGACCGTGCCCGTCAGCGCGCCGCTCTGCTGGGTAGCGCTGATGGCGCCGCCGCGCGCGCTGACATAGAGGGCGTCGAGCGATTCCGGGTGTTCCAGGTAGCGCGGCGCCAGCTCCATGATGATGCTGTACTGGTTCAACCGGTCGTAGATGGTGGAGACCGCCCGCTGGCCGAACGCGTCGTAGAGCGCGCCGTTGATCTGGCTCATGCTCAGCCCGAAGCGCGCGAGGGCGTCGCGGTCGACGGTGAGATTGACCTGCAGGCCGGATTCCTCGCGGTCCGAATCGATGTCGGTCAGGATCGGCTCGCGCTTCATCGCCTCGGCGATTTTCGGCGTCCATTCGCGAAGCGCCGCGAGATCGTCGCCGCGCAGCGTGAACTGATATTGCGAGCTGCTCTCGCGTCCGCCCACGCGTAGATCCTGCACCGGGAACATGAACGTCGATGCGCCCTCGACCGCCGAGAACCGCGGCCGCAGGCGCTCGATGACGCCCTGCGCCGACACGTCGCGCTGCGACAGCGGCTTCAGCGTGACGTTGAGGAAGGCCGAGTTCGAGCGCCCGCCCGTGGCCACGACGACGTTGGCGACAGCGGGATCGGCGCGGATGATGCCCTCGAACGTGGCGATCTTGTCGCGCAGGTTGATGAATGAAGTGCTCTGGTCGGCCCGGATGCCGCCAATCAGCGCGCCGGTGTCCTGCTGGGGCAGCAGGCCCTTGGGCACTATCGTGAATAGGTGCACGTTGAGCGCCACGGTGACGAGAAGCGTGAGCACCACCAGCCACGGATGGCGCAGGGTGACGCGCAATGTGCGCTCGTAGAAGCCGAGCATGGCGCGCCGCAGCCGCGACGGCTCCCGCGCCGTCCTGTCGCGGCGCAGCAGGTGGGCGCACATCATCGGCGTCGTGGTGAGCGAGATGACCAGCGAGACGAGGATCGTCGCCGACAGCACCACGGCGAACTCGCGGAACATCCGCCCCGGCAGGCCGCCCATCAGTAGCAGCGGGATGAACACGGCGACGAGCGACACGCTCATGGACAGCACCGTGAACCCCACTTCCTGCGCGCCGAGGAGCGCGGCACGGGTGCGGTCCATGCCGGCTTCCACGTGGCGCATGGTGTTCTCCAGCACCACGATGGCGTCGTCGACGACGAAGCCGGTGGCGATGATCAGCGCCATCAGCGAGAAGTTGTTGAGGCTGTAGCCGAATAGATGCATCGCGCCGAAGCTGACCACGAGCGACACCGGCGCCGCGACCGCCGGTATGAGCGTCGCCCGCCAGTCGCGCAGGAACACGTAGACGACGAGGATCACGAGCGCGATCGAGGCGATGAGCGTGAACTGCACGTCCACCATCGAGGCGCGGATCGTCGTGGTGCGGTCGAGGGCGACCGTCAGCTCGACGCCGGTCGGCACGCTCGCCTGAAGCTGGGGCAGCAGCGCCTTCACGGCGTCCACCGTCTCGATGATGTTGGCGCCGGGCATGCGCGAGAGCGTGAGCATGACGGCGGGCTCGCCGTTGAACAGGGCGCGGTTGCGCACGTCCTCGACGGAATCGGTGACGGAGGCGATATCGCCCAGCCGCACGGGCGCGTCGTTGCGCCAGGCGATGATCAGCGGCCGGTAGTGTTCGGCGAGCCGCGAGGGCTCGCTGGTGTAGATCTGCCAGCGCCGGGCGCCGTGCTCGATCACGCCCTTGGGGCTGTTGGCGTTGGCGGCGGTGAGGGCGGCGCGCACGTCCTCCAGCCCGATGCCGTAGCGGAAGAGGGCGGTGGGGTTGAGGTCCACCCGCACGGCGGGCAGCGAGCTGCCGCTCACCCCCACCTGCCCGATGCCCTTCACCTGCGACAGTTTTTGCGAAAGCACCGTGGAGGCGGTGTCGTAAAGCGCGCCCACGCCCAGCGTTTTCGAGGTAAGGGCGATGAGCATCACCGGCGCGTCGGCCGGGTTGGCCTTGCGATAGGTGGGGTTGGAGCGCATGGCGGAGGGCATGTCGGCGCGGGCGGCGGACAAAGCCGCCGACACGTCGCGCGCCGCGCCGTCGATGTCGCGGTCGAGGCCGAACTGCATCACGATGCGGGTCGAGCCCTGCTGGCTCGACGAGGTGATCTCGGTAATGCCGGCGATCTGCCCGAGGTGGCGCTCCAGCGGCGTCGCGACGCTGGTCGCCATGATTTCGGGACTGGCGCCCGCCATAGAGGCAGACACCTGGATTGTGGGAAAATCGACCTGCGGCAGCGACGCGACGGGCAGGCGGAAGTAGGCCAGCATGCCGGCGAGCGCCAGCCCGATGGTGAGCAGGGTCGTGGCCACCGGGCGGCGGATGAAGGGCGCCGAGATGTTCACGGGCGGGCTCCCTCAGCCGTGTCGTCGTCCGGCTCCTCCTCGCCGCGCCGGCCGCCGCGGCCGCCGCCGATGAGCCGCGCCAGCCTGTCGAAAGCGAGGTAGATGACCGGCGTCGTGAACAGCGTCAGCACCTGGCTGACGATCAGCCCGCCCACGATCGTGATGCCGAGCGGCTGGCGCAGCTCCGAGCCCGCGCCTTCGCCCAGCATCAGCGGCAGCGCGCCGAAGAGCGCCGCGAAGGTCGTCATGAGGATGGGGCGGAAGCGCAGCAGGCACGCCTCGAAAATCGCCTCGCGCGGCGCAAGCCCGCGGTTGCGTTCGGCGCCGAGCGCGAAGTCGATCATCATGATGGCGTTCTTCTTCACGATGCCGATGAGCAGCACGATGCCGATGATGCCGATGACGTCGAGCTCGCGCCCGAGCAGGATAAGCGCCAGCAGCGCCCCGAGCCCGGCGGAGGGCAGCGTGGAGAGGATCGTCACCGGGTGGACGTAGCTCTCGTAGAGAACGCCGAGCACGATGTACATCGCCGCCACGGCCGCGATCAGCAGCAGCACCTGGTTGACGAGCGTGCCCTCGAAAGCGAGTGCCGCGCCCTCGAACGACGTCGAGACGCTTGCCGGCAGGTTGAGGCCGACGGCGGTGGCGCGCACGGCATCCACCGCCTCGCCCAGCGCCACGCCCGGCGCGAGGTTGAAGGAGATGGTGGCGGTGGGAAACTGGCTGCGGTGGTTGATCTGCAGCGGCGCCGGACGCTCGGTGACGGTGGCGATCACCGAAAGCGGCACCTGCCCGCCGCCCGCCGACGGCAGGTAGATGTCACGCAGCGACTCGGGCGTGAACCGCATTGCCGGATCGGCTTCGAGGATAACGCGGTACTGGTTCGCCTGGGTGAAGATGGTCGAGACGATCCGCTGCCCGAAGGCCGAATAGAGCGCGTTGTCGACGGTGGCGGACGTGATGCCGTAGCGCGCCGCCGTGTCGCGGTCGATGGTGACCTGCGCGGCGAGGCCGCCTTCCAGCAGGTTGCTCGACACGTCCGCGAGTTGCGGCAGGGCGCTGAGCGACTCCACCAGCCGCGGCACCCATTCCGACAGGACGGCGGGGTCCGCGTCGTCGAGCATGAACTGGTACTGCGTGCGGCTGAAGGTGGAATCGATGGTGAGATCCTGCACCGGCGCCAGGAAAAGCGTGATGCCGGGCACCGTCGCCGCGTCGGCCGCGATCTCGCGCGCGACCTGCGCGGCGGAGAGGGTGCGCGCGGCGCGCGGCTTGAGCTCGATCTGGAAGCGGCCGGTGTTGAGCGTCAGGTTCGTGCCATCTACACCGATATATGAGGTAACGCTGTTAACATTCTCGTTTTTAATGATTATCGCAGCTATTTGCTGCTGCCGCTCCGCCATGGCGGCGAACGAGATGGTTTGCTCGGCCTGCGACACGCCCTGAACCAGCCCGGTGTCCTGCACCGGGAAGAAGCCCTTGGGCACGACGATGTAAAGCCACACGGTGAGCGCCAGCGTGCCCGCCGCCACGAGCAGCGTCAGCCAGCTGTGGTCGAGCACCACGGTGAGCACGCGCCCGTAGGCGGCGATCAGCACGTCGAACCAGCCGCGCCGTTCCCGCGCCTCGTGGCGATCGACCCCACGCAGGATTTTCGCGCACAGCATCGGCACCAGCGTCAGCGACACCACGCCGGAAATGACGATGGTGACGGCGAGCGTCACCGCGAACTCGCGAAACAGCCGCCCGACCACATCGGCCATGAACAGCAGCGGGATCAGCACGGCAATCAGCGAGAAGGTGAGCGAGATGATGGTGAAGCCGATCTGCCGCGCGCCCTTGAGCGCCGCGTTGAGCGGCGTCTCGCCCTTTTCGAGATAGCGCGCGACGTTCTCGATCATCACGATGGCGTCGTCGACGACGAAGCCGGTGGCGATGGTGAGCGCCATCAACGACAAGTTGTTGAGGCTGAAACCGGCGAAATACATCACCGTGAACGTGCCCACCAGCGACAGCGGCACCGACAGGCCGGGGATGATCGTGGCCGGAATGTTGCGCAAGAACAGGAAGATGACGAGCACCACCAGGCCGATGGCGGTCATCAGCTCCACCTGCACGTCGTGGACGGCGGCGCGGATGGTCTCGGTGCGATCCGACATCACCGCGACGTCGACGGACGCCGGCAGGCTCTCGGTGAGCGAGGGCAGCAGCGCGCGGATGTTGTCCACCACGTCGATGACGTTGGCGCCGGGCTGGCGGCGGATGTTGACGAGGATCGCCGGCACGCCGTTCGCCCAGGCGCCCAGGCGGTCGTTCTCCGCGCCCTCGATGACGTCCGCGACATCGGAAAGGCGCACGGGCGCGCCCTCGCGGTAGGCGACGACGATGTCGCGGAACGCGTCGACGCTCCTGATCTGATCGTTTGACTGAACGGCGTAAGCTCTTTTGGGGCCGTCGAAACTTCCCTTTGGAGAATTGACGTTGGCGTTGCCGATGGTCGAGCGCAGATCGTCGATGTTAAGTCCGTAGGCGGCGAGCGCCAGCGTGTTGGCGCGCACGCGCACGGCCGGACGCTGGCCGCCGGCGAGCGTCACCAGGCCAACCCCGCCCACTTGCGAGATTTTTTGGGCGAGGCGCGTGTCCACCATGTCCTGCACCTGCGTCAGCGGCAGGGTGGCGGAGGTGATGGCGAGCGTCATCACCGGCGCGTCGGCGGGATTGACCTTGGCGAAGATGGGCGGGGCGGGCAGGTCGGACGGCACGAGATTGCCGGCCGCGTTGATCGCCGCCTGCACCTGCTGGCCGGCGATGTCGAGGCCGAGATCCAGATCGAACTGCAGCGTCACCACGGACGCGCCGGCGGCGCTCGTCGATGTCATCTGGCGCAGCCCGGGCATCTGGCCGAGCTGGCGTTCGAGCGGCGCCGTGACAGCCGAGATCATCACCTCCGGCGATGCGCCGGGGTAGAAGGTCTGCACCTGAATGGTGGGGTAGTCGACCTCGGGCAGCGCGGCAAGCGGCAGCTGGCGGAAGGCGACGACGCCGGCGATGAGAAGCGCCACCATCATCAGGGTGGTCGCCACAGGCCGCAGGATGAAGGGGCGCGAGATGTTCATGACGGCGTCCGCCGGATCGGCCCGCGCGCTGTCACGGCGCGCCGCCGGCCGGCGGGCGCTGCCGGCGCTGCGGGCGCTGCTGGCCGGCTTGCGGCGGCGACGCCTCGGAGGCGGCGGGGCGCTCGCCCGGCAACGCTACCTGCGTGCCCTCGCGCAGGCGGTCGGAACCGTCCGTCACCACGAGGTCGCCGGGATTGAGGCCGCCGGTGACCTGCACCGTTTCCGAGTTGGCGTAGCCGGTCGTGACCGGGCGGATGCCGACCGTGCGGCTCTCGCGATCGACGAGCCACGCATAGGTGCCCGGCGCGCCGGTGAGGCTGGCGCTGGCCGGGATCGTGAGCGCGTCGGCGATGGTGTCGACCAGCAGTTCCACGTTCACGAACTGGTTCGGGAACAGGCTTTCGTCGCCGTTGTCGAACACGGCGCGCAGGCGGATGGTGCCGGTGTTCATGTCGATCTGGTTGTCGATGGTGGCAAGACGCCCTTCAGCCAGCTTGTTCACGCGGTTACGGTCGTAGAGCGTCACCGGCAGCGTCTCGCCGGCGGCGAGGCGGCGGTTGATCGGCGGCAGTTGATCTTCCGGCACGCTGAACAGCACCGAGATCGGCTTCATCTGTGTGATGGTGACGAGGCCGTTCGCGTCGCCGGACTGGGCGTAGTTGCCCTCGTCCACCTGCCGCAGGCCGGCGCGGCCGCTGATGGGGGCAGTGGTGCGGGTGTATTCGAGGTTGAGCTCCGCCGTCGACACCGCGGCGGCGCTGGCGCGCACCGTCGCCTCAAGCTGACGGACGGTGGCCGACTGGGTATCGAGCTGCTGGCGGGCGATGGCGTTCTGGCGCACCAGCGACTGGTAGCGGTCGAGATCGAGCTGGGCGTTGCGCAGCTCCGCCTCGTCGCGGGCGTGCTGGCTCTTCGCCTGTTCGAGCGCGAGCTGATAGGGGCGCGGGTCGACTTCCGCCAGCAGCGCGTCCTTCTGGACATACTGGCCTTCAGCGAAGACGACCCGGGTGAGCTGCCCGGTGACGCGGGTGCGGGCGGTGACGGTGGCGAGCGGCGTGACCGTGCCCAACGCTTGAAGCGTGACCGGAATATCGCGCCGTGCGACGGCGGCGACCTCGACCGGCGTCGCCGTGAGCTGGCCGCGTGGACCGGGTCCCGAACCCGGCCTGGCTCCCGGCCCGAACGGGCGCGGGGGGGCTGTCTGCTCCGTCCTGTCGGGCACCGCGTAGACGACCACGGCTGCTGCCGCCGCGCCCAGCACGGCGAGCCACACGAGGCGCACGAGCCACGGCCGCCGGCGGCGCGGCGCGGGCTTGTCGTCTTCGTCGAGGCTGCGATCGTGCCGAGGTCCCGCAGGTGACAGCATCCCGCTGCTCCTTGATGCCCGTCCTTGGTCAGGACGCGTCCGAATGCCCAATGCTATGACCTGATGGGGTCCGATCCGGCAAGGCATTTCAAACGGTTGTCAGATTAAAGATTGCTCATGTTGAGCTGCCGTTCGCAGGCGGCCCAGGCCCGCCTCATGTGGAAGATCGCGCGCGGCAACTTCCTACTTTGCATCGCGACTGCATAGCTGTTACGCTCTATGCAACGAGTAATGTGGGGATCGTCCCCACAGATTCTATGGCGTCGGCGCCTTGCGCCCGGCGCCTGATGGGAATTGGGCCGTGACGGTCAACGATGAAGCTGGTTGCAGCTACACCGGGGCCACGGCCGAGCTGGCTGATGAGTGTCAGACGCGCGGCGTGGTCGCGATAGCGGAAACTTATATGTCCGACGCGGAAATACCGCGCGGGCAAAGGCCCCGTGCTGGCCAGCGCATATCTGATCAACGCTTGCCCGACCATCGCCCGGCGGATCACCGCCGCGCCGGCCGGGGGCGCGGAACCCCCACCTATGCCGCCCTCGATCTCGGCACCAATAACTGCCGCCTGCTCGTCGCCGAGCCGACGCGCAACAGTTTTCGCGTTGTCGACGCCTTCTCGCGCATCGTGCGGCTCGGCGAGGGCCTGACCAGCTTCAACCGGCTCGGCGACGACGCCATATTCCGCGCCATCGAGGCGCTGAAGGTCTGTCGCGCCAAGATGGACGCGCGCCGCGTGGGGCGCGCCCGCCTCATCGCCACCGAAGCCTGCCGCGCCGCCGCGAACGGTCAGGATTTCATCGACCGCGTCGTAAGCGAGACCGGCCTCACCCTCGAGGTGGTGGACCGCAAGACCGAGGCGCTGCTCGCGGTGGCCGGATGCACGGGCCTTGCCGATCCGCGCGCCGAGAGCGTCGTCGTGTTCGACATCGGCGGCGGCTCGACGGAAATCGTGTGGACGGTCGCGCGCCGCCGCCATGGACAGGGTTCGGAGCAGGACTCGAGACAGGATTTGGGGCCGGACTTGCGGCATCGCCCTCCCGCGCACGTTTCCGGCCATCCCGGAACGGGGACCTTTCGCGGCGGATATCCGCGCCAGCCCGTCGCGTCGCGCGCGGGGAGCGATCACCGCGTGCGGGCGTGGGAATCGCTGCCGCTCGGCGTCGTGACGCTGTCGGAGCGCTTCGGCGGCGTGGAGGTGACGCGCGACGTGTTCGCCGCCATGGTGAAGGAGGTCGAGCGGCAGCTTGAGCCCTTCGCCCGCCGCGCGCGCCGCGCCTCCGCCATGCCGGGCTTTCATTTGCTGGGCACCTCCGGCACCGTCACCACCATCGCCGGCGTCTAC
Source organism: uncultured Chelatococcus sp. (assembly GCA_937863995.1). Lineage (GTDB taxonomy): Bacteria > Pseudomonadota > Alphaproteobacteria > Rhizobiales > Beijerinckiaceae > Pseudochelatococcus. Next base: position 95,180 of record CALMIK010000089.1, on the reverse strand, counting down.
CTCGGCCTGCCCCGCTACGACCGGCGGCAGGTGGACGGGTTGTGGATGGACGATACCGATGTCGGCGACGTGATTGAGTTCCTCGCCGGCTGCTCTTATGCGCAACGTGTGGCCAATCCGTGCATCGGCGTCGACAGGGCGGATCTCGTGCTGGCAGGCTGCGCGATACTCGAGGCCATCCGCCGCGCGTTTCCGGCACCGCGCCTGCGCGTCGCCGACAGGGGATTGCGCGAGGGCATCCTGCTGAACCTGATGCGCGAAGACGATATTTGGAACAGGAGGCCGTGGAGTTGAGCGCCACAGGCAAAGGAAAAGGTCCGTCTGGAAAAAGTCCGTCGGGAAAAGACGGTTCGGGCAAAAGCGGCTCGGGCGCTCGCTCGCTCAAGGTGCGCGTGAAGACCGCCGCCAAGCGTTCGGTCGCCTCCGCCCGCTGGCTGCAACGCCAGCTCAACGATCCCTATGTCGCGCGGGCGCGGCGCGAGGGCTACCGCTCGCGCGCGGCCTTCAAGCTGCTGGAGATCGACGAAAAATTCGGGTTGCTGAAGTCCGGCCAGCGCGTGGTCGATCTCGGCGCGGCCCCCGGCGGCTGGTCGCAGGTGGCGGCGGCCAAGGTGGGTGTCGAGGTCGGCAAGGGCAGGGTGGTCGGCATCGACCTGCTGGAGATCGAGCCGCTGCCTGGAATAGACTTCATCCAGCTCGACTTCCTCGCGCCGGAGGCGCCCGGACGCCTCGTCGAGCTGCTCGGCGGCCCGGCGAATGTCGTGCTCTCCGACATGGCCGCCAACGCAACCGGCCACAAGAAGACCGACCATCTCAAGATCATGGGCCTTGCCGAAACCGCGCTCGACTTCGCTCGCCAGGTATTGGCGCCGGGCGGCGTGTTCCTGGCCAAGGTGCTGCAGGGCGGCACCGAGAATACGCTGCTCGCCGACATGAAGCGGGACTTCGCGGTGGTGCGCCATGTGAAGCCGGCTGCGAGCCGCAGCGATTCGTCGGAGTTGTATGTACTTGCAACCGGCTATCGCGGCCAGCAAGGCGCGTCCGACATACAAGACGACGAAGCCTGAATACGTGGCCGTCGCGGCCCATTTTTCATAAAATTAAGTAATCGCTATATTTAGCCGGGATGCGGGCGTTTGCCAAGCTTCCCGGGTACGGTTTCTTGTGCAACCATGTCAGACAAGAGTCTATGTTGCTTAACCTGTGCGCATGGAACATACCTCCTATGAATGTCGGTCAGGTTGGATCATGATCGACTGAAACAACAGGGCCGTCGCGCAAGGTACCGCGCGCGGCGGACCCCAATAACAAAGGCGGAGCGGGCAATAACCCGGTTCGCGCGGATTCGCAGGAATCCGGCTTGATGTTTCTCAGGAGGACACCCCAGATGGACACTTCCCTGGCCGCGCGCATCGCGGCCGACCCCAATTATCAACGGCTTAAAACGACGCGATCCAGTTTCGGCTGGGCGCTCACGATCGCCACCCTGATCGTGTACTACGGCTTCATCCTGCTGGTCGCGTTCGGCAAGAACCTGCTGGCCATCCCGCTCGGCACCGGCGTGATGACGCTCGGCATTCCGGTCGGTCTCGGCGTCATCGTGTTCACCATCGTGGTCACCGCCATCTACGTGCGCCGCGCCAACAGCGAGTTCGACGTGCTGACGGAGAAAGTCAGGCAGGAGGCGCTGAAATGAGCCGTTTCGTTAACAACCTGTTCCGGACCCTGTCCATCGCAGCACTCGTCGCCGCGCCGACGCTGGCCCTCGCCGCGCCCGATCTCGGCACCGCGGAGCGCCAGCCCACCAACTGGACCGCGATCATCATGTTCGCCGTCTTCGTGCTGGCGACGCTCTACATCACCAAGTGGGCGGCCGGACGCACCAAGTCCGCGGCCGACTTCTACACCGCCGGCGGCGGCATCACCGGCTTCCAGAACGGCCTCGCGATCGCGGGCGACTACATGTCGGCGGCGTCGTTCCTCGGCATTTCGGCCGCCGTCATGGCCTCGGGCTACGACGGTCTCATCTACTCCATCGGCTTCCTCGTCGGCTGGCCGATCATCACCTTCCTGATGGCGGAGCGCCTGCGCAACCTCGGCAAGTTCACCTTCGCCGACGTCGCCGCCTTCCGCTTCGCCCAGACGCCGGTGCGCATCTTCGCCGCGTCGGGCACGCTTGTCGTCGTCGCCTTCTACCTCATCGCGCAGATGGTCGGCGCGGGCCAGCTCATCAAGCTGCTGTTCGGGCTCGAATACTGGATCGCCGTGGTGATCGTCGGCGCGCTGATGATGGTGTACGTGCTGTTCGGCGGCATGACGGCCACCACCTGGGTGCAGATCATCAAGGCCTGCCTGCTGCTCGGCGGCGCGACCTTCATGGCAGCTTCCGTGCTGTGGCACTACGGCTTCAGCCCCGAGCGCCTGTTCGCGGCCGCCGTCGACATCAAGGCCAACATCGCCGCCGGCACGGGCCTCAGCCCCGAGGACGCGCGCGCCAAGGGCCTGTCGATCATGGCGCCGGGCACGTTCATCACCGATCCGATCTCGGCCATCTCCTTCGGCATGGCGCTGATGTTCGGCACCGCCGGCCTGCCGCACATCCTGATGCGCTTCTTCACCGTGCCCAGCGCCAAGGAAGCGCGCAAGTCGGTGATGTGGGCGACGGGCTGGATCGGCTACTTCTACCTGCTGACCTTCATCATCGGCTTCGGCGCCATCACCTTCGTGCTGACCAACCCCGAGTTCCTCCAGGCGAACGGCACTCTCGTGGGCGGCAACAACATGGCGGCGGTCCACCTGGCGCATGCTGTCGGCGGCAATATCTTCCTCGGCTTCATCTCGGCCGTGGCCTTCGCGACCATCCTCGCGGTGGTGGCGGGGCTGACGCTGTCGGGCGCATCCGCCGTGTCGCACGACATCTACTCGACGGTGCTCAAGGGCGGCAAGGCCGACAGCGCGTCAGAACTCAGGGTGTCGCGCATCACCACGTTGACGCTCGGCCTGCTGGCTGTCGTGCTCGGCATCGCCTTCGAGAAGCAGAACATCGCGTTCATGGTGTCGCTCGCCTTCGCCATCGCGGCGTCGGCCAACTTCCCGGTGCTGTTCCTCTCCATCCTGTGGAAGGGCACGACGACGCTCGGCGCGGTGGTCGGCGGCTTCCTCGGCCTGATCTCGTCGGTGGTGCTCACCGTGCTGTCGCCTTCGGTGTGGGAAACCACGCTCGGCAACCCGGCCGGTTCCGCGCCGTTCCCCTATACCTCGCCGGCGCTGTTCTCGATGACCATCGGCTTCGTGGGCATCTGGCTGTTCTCCGTGATCGACCGCAGCAAGCGCGGCCAGATCGACCGCGACGGCTTCCTGGCGCAGCAGGTTCGCTCGGAGACGGGCATTGGTGCCGCCCAAGCCTCCTCGCACTGACACGCATCGCCTCCCGCCGGACAACACGCCGGCGGGGGGCGATCCCGGTATCGACGACACCGGTCCCTCCGATGCGGGGTGGGCCGGTTTCGTGCGTCGGCAGCTGGACGTCATCGCCGCCGCACCCGACACCGTCGCGCTGCGAGCGGCGGCGAGGCGGGCGGACGGCCTCATTGTCGAGCTGCATGCCGATGGCGTGAGAGTCGATATCATCGCGCGGCTCGTGGGCGCGCTCAACCGCCGGATTTTCGAGCGGCTGTGGCAGCTTCTCGCGCCCGAGGCGTTGCGCGACAATTCCTGCCTCATCGTCATGGGCAGCGAGGGGCGGGGCGAGCAGATCGTCAAGACCGACCAGGACAACGCCCTGCTGCTGCGCGACGGCTTTTCCCACCCCGATCTTGAAAAGGTGACGCAGGCGTTCACCGATGCGCTGATCGGCATGGGATATCCGCCGTGCCCCGGCGGCATCATGCTGAGCCGGCCGCTGTGGCGCCAGTCGGTGACGGATTTCGGCGCGACGGTGGCGCGCTGGATTCACGGCGGCGACCCGGACGGGCCGATGCATCTCGCCATCCTGCTCGACGCGGAGGCGGTCACCGGCGACGTGACGCTGCTCGACGCGGTGCGCGCGCGCATCGATGCGCTGCTGGTGGGCGACGACGGTTACTACGCCCGTTTCGCCGCCGCCATCGGCCAGTTCGACAGCGGCGGCTGGTGGTCGCGGCTGCCGGGGCTGTCGGGGCGCGCGGCGACGCAGGTCGATCTGAAGAAGCGCGGCCTGTTCCCGCTGGTGCACGGCGTGCGGGCGCTGGCGCTGGAGTACCGCACGGGCGGCACGTCGACGGTGGCGCGGCTGGCGGCGCTGGAGGCGGGCGGGCATATCGACACGCAGCTTGCCCGCGACCTCGCCGATGTGCTGCACTTCCTGATGGGGCTGAAGCTTTCCGCCAACCTGCGCCAGATGGCGGAAGGGCATGCGCCCGACACCATGGTGCGCCTGGAGGATCTCGGCACGCTCGACCGGCAGACGCTGACGGACGCGCTCGCCATCATCCGCCGTTTCCGCCAGTGGCTCGGGCTGCATTTCCGGCTCGACGTGCTCTGAGGGGATGCGATGAACCGGAAACGCAATACGCGCCTGGCGCTCGTGCCGTGCGTCGCCGCCGTGCTGCTGCTGAACTTCCCGCTGATCCTCGTCTGGGATCGGGATGTCACGGTGGCCGGCCTGCCGCTGCTGCCGGTGGCGCTGTTCGGCATCTGGGCTGTGCTGATCGCGCTCGTCGCCCTCATCGGGGAGGCGCGCCCGGTGCGCCGGCGCCCGGACGGAGGCTGAGGCACGATGTCCGCTCCGCTCATCCTCGGCCTGTCGTTCGGCTACCTGCTGCTGCTCTTCGCGGTGGCGGCGATTGCGGAGCGGCGCGCGGCGGCGGGGCGCTCGCTCATCGACAACGGGCTGGTCTATGGCCTGTCGCTCGGGGTGTACTGCACCGCGTGGACCTACTTCGGCAGTGTGGGGCAAGCGGCGAAGAGCGGCGTGTGGTTCCTGCCGACCTATCTCGGGCCGATGTTGGCGATGCTGCTCGCTGGCGTCGTGGTGCTGCGGATGATCCGCATCGCCCGCACCTATCGCATCACTTCCATCGCTGATTTCATCGCCAGCCGCTATGGCAAGAGTCCGCTGCTCGCGGCGCTGGTGACGCTCATCACGGTGGTCGGCATCCTGCCCTACATCGCGCTGCAGCTTGAGGCGGTGTCGACGGGCTACGCGCTGATGACGGCCGCGCCCGCCGGCGAGGCGGCGCCGGCCTATGGAGCGACCGCCTGGTGGCGGGACACGGCGCTTTACGTCGCGCTGGCGCTTGCCGCTTTCACCATCCTGTTTGGCACCCGCCATCTCGACACCGCCGAACGCCACGAGGGCATGGTGGCGGCGATCGCCTTCGAATCGGTGGTGAAGCTGGCGGCGTTTCTGGCCGTGGGCGTGTTCGTCACGTGGGGGCTGTTCGCCGGTCCGGCCGACATATGGGCGCGGGCGCAGCAAGTGCCGGAGTTGCGCGACCTCGGGCGGCTCGGCGCCGGCAGCGGCGCAGGCGGCTTCGCGCACGCGCAATGGTTCGCGATGATCCTGCTGGCCACGCTGTCGGTGCTGCTGCTGCCGCGCCAGTTCCAGATGATGGTGGTCGAATGCGTGGACGAGCGCCACCTCAAGCGCGCCGCCTGGGTGTTTCCGGCCTATCTTTTCCTCATCAACCTGTTCGTGCTGCCCATCGCCATCGGCGGCGAGCTTTACTTCGGCGCGGCGCCCGTCAACGCCGACACGTTCGTGCTGCTGCTGCCGCTGGCGGAGGGCGCGCGGGCGCTGGCGCTGCTCGTCTATGTCGGCGGGTTGTCGGCGGCCACCGCCATGCTCATCGTGGAAACGGTCGCCGTCTCCACCATGGTGTGCAACGATCTGGTGATGCCGGCGCTGTTCCGCTGGCGCGGCTTCGGGGCGCGGGCGGGCGGCGAGCTGACGGGGCTGCTGCTCAACATCCGCCGCGTGTCGATCGTCGCCATCCTGCTGCTCGGCTACGTCTATTTCCGCGTGGCTGGCGGCGCGCACGAGCTGGTGAGCATCGGGCTCATCAGCTTCGCGGCGGTGGCGCAGTTCGCGCCCGCGCTGCTCGGCGGCATGTACTGGAAGGGCGGCACGCGGCTTGGCGCGCTGGGGGGGCTGACGGGCGGCTTCGTCGTGTGGGCGTACACACTGATGCTGCCGTCGTTCGCGCGCTCGGGCTGGATATCGGCCGACTTCGTCGCCCATGGGCCGTGGCGGCTCGATCTGCTCGCGCCCGAGGCGCTGTTCGGAGTCGCGGGGCTCGACAATATAACGCATGCGCTGTTCTGGAGCCTGCTCGTCAACATCGGCCTTTATGTGGGATTGTCGCTGTGGCGGGCGCCCGGCGCGCGCGAAACCAGCCAGGCGCTGCTGTTCGTCGACATCATGAAGCGTCACCACGATGGCGGCGAGGCGCCGGTGTTCTGGCGCGGCAGGGCGCGCATCGCGGACTTGCGGGCGCTCAGCGTCCGGGTGCTCGGCACGGAGCGCGGCGGCGTGCTGTTCGCCGGCGGTGCGGAGGTTGCGGCGGGCGGAGCGCTCGCGGACGCGCGTCTTGTCGACCGGGTCGAGCGCCGTCTCGCCGGCGCGGTCGGCTCCGCTTCGGCGCGGGTGCTGGTGGCGTCGGTGGTGGAGGAGGAGGCGCTCGGCCTCGACGATGTCATCGCCATCCTCCACGAGGCGACGGAGCTGCGCGCCGCCAACGAGAAACTCAAGAGCCTCGACCAGCTCAAGGACGACTTCATTTCCTCCGTCACCCACGAGTTGCGGACGCCGCTGACCTCCATCCGCGCGCTGAGCGAGTTGATGCTGGACACGCCCGACATGGACGACGCGCAGCGCGACGCGTTCCTGCGCATCGTGGTAGCGGAGAGCGAGCGGCTAAGCCGGCTGGTGAACCAGGTGCTCGACATGGCGAAGCTCGAATCGGGCCAGGCGGAGTGGCAGAACAGCGATGTGGACCTGCGGGCGCTGATCGTCTCCAGCATCGGCGCGATGGGCGCGCTGTTCGCGGAGCGCGGCACCGAGGTGGTGGCGGACCTGCCCGCGAGCGTGCCGCCCGTGCGCGCCGACGCCGACAGGCTGACGCAGGTGCTGCTGAATCTGCTGTCGAACGCCGCCAAGTTCGTGCCCGAGGGCCGGGGGCGCATCGACGTGACGCTCACCGTGGGCGCGCGCCATCTCGAGGTGCGGGTGCGCGACAACGGCCCCGGCGTTCCGCCCGCCGACCGCGCCCATGTGTTCGACCGTTTTCGCCAGGGCGGCGACGCGTTGACGCGCCCTTCCGGCACCGGACTCGGGCTGCCGATCAGCCGCCGCATCGTCAATCATCTGGGCGGCGAAATGTGGCTTGAACCGGACGCGGGCGGGGGTGCATGCTTCGGGTTTCGGCTGCCGCTGCCCGCAGCGCCGGAAGCAGCGGAAGCGGGGAGGACAGAACAATGAACGCCACCGTGCTGATCGCCGACGACGAACCGAACATCGTCGTTTCGCTCGAGTTCATGATGAAGCGCGAGGGCCACCGCGTGCTGGTGGCGCGCGACGGCAGGGAGGCGCTGGCGCTCATCCGCAGCGAGAAGCCGTCGCTCGTGCTGCTCGACGCCACCATGCCGGAGCTGTCCGGGTTCGACGTGTGCGAGGCGGTGCGGGCCGATCCCGGCATCGCCACGACCCGCATCCTGATGCTGACCGCCAAGGGACGCGAGACGGACGTGGCGCGCGGGCTCGGCGCCGGCGCAGACGCCTATGTCACCAAGCCGTTCGCCACCCGCGAGCTGCTGGAGCGCGTGCGGGAGATGCTGACGTGACGCATGCAAGCCGCCTGTCGCGCTTCCGGCTGCCGCTGTTGCTCGCCGCGCCCGCCCTGCTGCTGGCGGCGTGGGAGATCGTGGCGCTGCTTCTGGTGATCGCCGGGGCGGATGCCTCGGCCCAGCCGGCGGTGCTTGCTGCGCTCACGGGGCAGGCGCCGGTGCTCGTGGTGTGGTGGCTTGCGGCGGCGGGAGCAGCGGCTTTCGGCCTGTTTCATCTGTATGAGGGTTTCGTCGCCGCGCCGGCGCGGCTTGCCGACGCCACCGGCGTGCTTGCGGGCGACCCGCTCGCGCCGGCTATTCCCGCGGCCGGAAACGCCACGGTGCGCGCCCTGACCGACGCCGTCAACGCGCTCGCCGCCTCCAACCGCGCGCTGCGCCGCGAGACGGACGAGCGCGTGAGCGCGGCGAGCGCCGCCACCGCCTACCAGCGCGACCAGCTCGCGGCGCTGATGGCGGAGCTGGAACAGGGCGTCATCGTCTGCAATCTCGACGGACGCATCCTGTTCTACAACCAGCGCAGCCACGCGCTGTTCGCGCCGCACGGCGGCACGGTGGGACTGGGGCGATCCGTGGAGACGCTGCTGGACGGCGCGCTCATCGCCCATGCGCGCGAGGCGCTGGAGAGGGGAACGGTGGGCGGCGCGCCGGCGCGCTTCGTCACCGGCATGCCGGACGGCCACCTGCTGCGCGTCGGCATGGCGGGCGTGCGCCCGGCGGGCGACGACACGGCGGACCTCACCGGATTCGTGCTGCTGATCGACGACATCACCGAGGATCAGCGCGCGCATGCGGGCCGCGACGCGCGGCTGCTGGCGCTGACCGAAGCCAGCCGGGCATCGCTCGCGGCCATGCAGGCGGCGCTCGACGTGCTCGACTATCCCGACATCGCGGAGGAGGAGCGGGCGCGTTTCCAGGCGGTGGTGCGCGACGAGGTGGCGGCCATGAGCGCGCGGCTGGAAACGCTGGCCTCCGACGCCTCCGCCGACCTGAAGGGCCGCTGGCCCCTGCAGGACATGCTGGGCGCGGATTTGCTGGCGGCGGCGGCGCGCAGGATCGCGGCGGCGACCGGCATCGACGCCGGGAGCGAGGGGGATGAGCGCGGCGCACTGTGGCTGCGGGTCGACAGCTTCGCCGTCATCAGCGCGCTGGCGTCGCTCTCCGCGCGGCGGGGGACGGGCGGACCGGAGCGGCGGGTGTCGCTGCGCCTGAGGCGCGCCGGGGCGCGGGCGCATCTCGACCTGTTGTGGCGCGGCGGCGAGCCGGATTTGCCGGCAGGCTGGCAGACCGAGCCGCTGCAGGTGGGCGACCAGCGCCTGCCGCTCACCGTGCGCGACGTGGCGGAACGGCACGGCGGCGAGGTGTGGTTCGGGCGCGAAGGCGATGAGCGCTTCGTGCGCTTCCTGCTGCCGCTCGCCCCCGGCGCGCCGGAAATCACGCCCGCAGGCGCGCGCCCCGTCTATTACGATTTCGACCTGTTCAGGGCGGATGCCGGTAGCCGGGCGCTCGACGAGCGGCTGCTGGCCGAGATCAGCTACACCGTGTTCGACACCGAGACGACCGGGCTCGACCCCGCCGGCGGCGACGAGATCATCCAGATCGGCGCGACGCGCATCGTCAACGGGCGGCTGCTCGATGGCGAGTGCTTCGAGCGGCTCGTCGACCCGCGCCGGTCCATCCCGGAGGAATCGATCCCGATCCACGGCATCACGCCCGCCATGGTGCGCGGCCAGCCGCCCATCGGCGAGGTGCTGCCCGCGTTCCGCGCGTTCGCCGCCGACACCGTGCTGGTGGGGCACAACGTGGCCTTCGACATGCGCTTCCTGCAAATGAAGGAGGCCGCGACCGGCATCCGCTTCGATCAGCCGGTGCTCGACACGCTGCTGCTGGCGTCCATCGTGCATCCGCACGAGGAGGCGCATGGCCTGGAGGCGATGGCGGCGAGGCTCGGCATCGCGGTGGCCGCCCGCCACAGCGCCAGAGGCGATGCGCTCACCACCGCCGCCATCTTTTTGAAACTGCTGCCGCTCCTTGCCCGAAAAGGCGTCAACACGCTGGGCGAGGCGCGGGCGGCCTCGGCGGATTCGGTTTACGCACGGCTTAAGTACTGACGTTCGTCATAACGAAGCCTGGCGTTCACGCCACCCGCCGCGCGGGATGCGCGCCGGCAAGAGCGTCGGCGATGTGCAGGGTGGCGTCGAGCGTGGTCTCGCTGTGTCGGCCCATGGCCTCCGTTGCCGGGAAATCGACGCGGCAATGGCCGCCCCGGCTTTCCTCCCGCAGCAATGCGCCGGTCGCCACCATCAGCGCCACGATGGCGCTGTCATCGCCCCCATCGGCGGCGAGGACGTGCAACCGTTGCACGGCGCGGGTAAGGCCGTCGGTGTCGCGCAGCACGCCCACGGATGCGTCCATCAGCGCACGGATTTCCGCTCGCGTCGCGGGTGCGTTGCAACGTGTGGGCAAAGGCGCGGGCTGGGCTGGGTTGGGGATGCAGGTTTGACCGTGGATGTCCTCGGCGATCCATGCGGCGAAGGCGAGCGCCTCGAGCAGCGAATTGCTCGCGAGCCGGTTCGCCCCATGCAGGCCGGTGGAGGCGACCTCGCCGCAGGCCCAAAGGCCGGCGAGAGAGCTGCGGCCGGCCGCGTCGACCCGAATGCCTCCCATGTGATAATGCGCGCCGGGGCGCACCGGGATCGGCTGCCGGACCGGGTCGATCCCCTGCGCGCGGCACAGCGCGACGACGCCGGGAAAGCGCCGTTCCAGCCCGTCGAGGCGCGCATCGAGAAACACCTGCCGCCCCGCCGCGATCTGCGCGAAGATGGCGCGCGCCACCACGTCGCGCGGCGCGAGTTCACGCCCCGAAACCGCCGCCATGAAGCGCTCGCCGCGCTCATTGACGAGGATCGCGCCCTCGCCGCGCAATGCCTCCGTCGCGAGCGGCATCGGGTCGGCGCCCGCGGCGATGGCGGTGGGGTGGAACTGCACGAACTCCATGTCGCGCATCACCGCGCCGGCCCGCGCCGCCAGCGCCAGGCCGGAGCCGGTAGCGGAAAGCGGGTTGGTCGTCGAGGCGTAAAGCGCGCCGCATCCGCCCGTCGCCAGCACCACCGCGCGGGCGCTCAGCGTCACCGTTTCGCCGGACGCCGTGGAGGCCGTGAGGCCGATGACGCGGCCTTCCGCATCGCGCAGCAGGGCGTCGGCGCGCAGGTTTTCGATGATGGTGACGTGCGGCGCGCCTGCGGCGGCGCGGATCAGCGTTTGCAGGACGGCGAGGCCGGTCTTGTCGCCGCCGGCATGGACGATGCGCCGGCGGCAATGGGCGGCCTCGAGGCCAAGCAGGAGCGCGCCGCCCGCGTCGCGGTCGAACGGCGCGCCGTGGCCGGAGAGCCAGTTGATGGCGCCCGCAGCCGCCCGCGCGACGCGTAGCGCGACATCGGGATCGGACAGCCCCGCACCCGCCGCGAGCGTGTCCTCGGCATGGCGTTCGGCGTCGTCGTCGGCTCCGAGCGCCGCCGCGATGCCGCCCTGCGCCAGCGCCGTGGCGGCGCCCGTGCCCAGCCCGCTCGCGGCGATGACCGTCACCGGCAAGGGCGCGAGGCGGAGCGCGGCGGCAAGGCCGGCGACACCCGCGCCGACGACGAGGACCCGGTCGGTTTCGTGCATGATGTTTCCCCGGTCAGCGGACGGCGAGCATGCGTTCGACGGCGGCGCGGGCGCGCCCGGCGATGGCGGGATCGATCTCGACCGCGCCAGACATGGTTTCGAGCGCGTGGCGGATTTTCGGCAGCGTGATCCGCCGCATGTGCGGGCAGAGGTTGCACGGGCGCACGAAATCGACGTCCGGGTGCTGCACCGACACGTTATCGGCCATCGAGCACTCGGTGATGAGCACCACGCGGCCGGGCTTGCGGTCGCCCACGTAATCCGCCATCGCGGCGGTGGAGCCGGCGAAATCGGCTTCCGCCACCACTTCCGGCGGGCATTCCGGGTGGGCGAGCACCACGAGGCCGGGGTGGATGTCGCGCAGGTCGCGGATATCCTGCGGGGTGAAGCGCTCGTGCACCTCGCAATGGCCTTTCCATGCGATCAGCTCGATCTCGGGCACGTCCTTCTGCACGTTCTGGGCGAGGTATTCGTCGGGCAGCATCAGCACGCGGTTCACGCCCCACTCGCGCGCGACGTGGCGCACCACCTTCGCGGCGTTGCCGGAGGTGCAGCAGTAATCGCTCTCGGCCTTCACCTCGGCGGACGTGTTGACGTAGGTGACGACCGGAATGCCCGGATAGCGGCTGCGCAGCAGGCGGATGTCCGCCCCCGTGATCGAGGAGGCGAGCGAGCAGCCAGCATCGCTATCCGGAATGAGCACCGTCTTCGACGGGTTGAGGAGCTTCGCCGTCTCGGCCATGAAATGCACGCCGGCGAGCACGATGACATCGGCATCCACCGTCACCGCCTCGCGGGCGAGCGCGAGGCTGTCGCCGACGATATCCGCCACGGTGTTGAAGATCTCGGGGGCCTGATAATTGTGGCCGAGCACCACGGCGTTGCGCTGGCGCTTGAGGCGTTCGATGGCCTCGACCTCGCTGGCGATCGCCGGCCACTCGCCGGGCAGGACGTGTTTCGACACGCGCGCATAGAGATGCGGCAGCGGCAGGCCGCCGCCGGCGGGCTCGCGGGGGACGGGGCGGGCGGTTTCCTCACCGTGTGCGAAGTTGATATCGAGCATCGCATCATCCTTGTGCTCAATTTGAGCATAACTTGGGCCAAAGAAACACCGGGTTGAATGGCCCGGCATGTTGACTAGTCTCTTATGCTAAGAGTGAGCATAAGGGGTGTCAACAGATCGTCATCAATTTTTCATGAAAGGCGCGGGGATGCGTTATCGACGTCCGCCGGCGACGGGCAGGCGCACGCCGGGGGCGGGACGCTCCAGCAGCACCTCGCGGCGGAAACGCACCAGGCGCGCGGGCCGGCCGCCTGTCTCGGCGCTGGTTTCGCCGGTTTCCTCCACCAGCCGCTGCTGCTCGACGAGGCGGCGGAAGTTCTGCTTGTGAAGGCGCACCCCGGACAGCGCCTCCACGGTGCGCTGCAGTTGCAACAGCGTGAAATGCGGTGGCATCAGCTCGAACACCACCGGGCGGTACTTGATCTTGCCGCGCAGGCGCGCGATGGCCAGCGCCAGCATGCGCCGGTGATCGACCGCCATCTCGGTGCCGACCTGCGGCGCGGGTTCGCGGGCGTTGCCGCGCCGGGCCTCCGCCACGAGCCCGGCCTCGTAGAGCAGTTCATAGCGCTCCAGCGTGCGCTCCTCGTTCCACACGCCGCGCTCGTCCGCCCCCGGTTCGCCCAGGCCGAAGGTGATGGACAGGCGCTCGAGGCGGGCTGACGCGCGCCGCGGGTCGGAAATCGCCCAGTCGCGTAGTGCCGGCTCCAGCGCATCGAGAATGGCGGGGCGGCCGTCGCGCCAGTCCTCCCACGGAAAGTAGCGGTACCAGCTTGCCCAGCGCGCGTCGGCGCCGCTGGCGCCCGCGTCGCCGGCGGGGCGCGCCTCGCGCACCAGCGCCAGATAGGCCACCGAAAGCGCGCGCGTGGCGGCGGCGCCGTCGGTTTCGCTGCGGTCGCGGTCGCCGAATGTGTAGAGCTGCTCGACGTGGCCGAGCTTTTGCAGCGTCTGACGCTCCACCCAGCCGCGCAGGCCGGATTCGAGCGTGCGGTGTCCGCGCTCCAGCGGGCCGGAAGGAAGCGATTCGCGCCCGCTGCCGCTGCGCACCACGAGCACCCCGGGATCGTCGCCCGCCACCGCCACGATCACGGCGCTCAGCCTGACCGAGAGTTGATCGTCGGCGGCTTCGCGCGGGGCGGGTGTGGCCGGGCGGGGCGAGGTCGGCATGATTTTCCGTGGCGCGGGGTGATCGAGGGACGATGATGCTATAGATAGCACGGTTGTGCCCCGCGCCACATGAGCGCTGCACAGGAAATGCGTGATGGCTCATAATGATGGCGGAGGAATGCGGCATGTATGACAGGTTCGGCGTCCTGCGGCAGATCGACGGCTGGCTGGCGGAGGACATCGGCCACGTCGATCTCACCGCGCAACTCATGATCGACCCGGACGCGACGGCGTCGTTCCACATGAATGCGCGCGAGCCGCTGGTGGTGGCGGGTCTCGACGTCGCGGCGATGGTGTTTTCCCGCTACGATCCCGGCATCCGCGCCGATCTTCGCGCGCGCGACGGCGACGTGGTGGAGGGCGGCGCGCTGCTCGCCGTGGTCTCCGGGCCGGCGCGCTCGCTGCTGACCGCCGAGCGCACGGCGCTCAACGTCGTCCAGCGCCTGTCCGGCATCGCGACGGAAACGGCGCGATATGTGCGGGAGATCGCCCACACGTCCGCCCGGCTGCTCGACACGCGCAAGACGACGCCGGGCCTCAGGATGCTGGAGAAGCACGCCGCGAGCTGCGGCGGGGCGTTGAACCACCGGCTCGGCCTCGACAGCGGCATCATGCTGAAGGACAACCACATCGCCGTGTGCGGCGGCATCGCCAACGCGGTCAGGCGCGCCCGTGCGCAGGCGCCGGTGCTGACGCGGATCGAGGTCGAGTGCGACCGTCTCGATCAGGTCCGGGAGGCGGTGGAGGCGGGCGCCGACGTCATCATGCTCGACAACATGAGCATCGCCGACATGGCGAAGGCGGTGAAGCAGGTGGCGGGAAGGGCGAAGCTGGAAGCGTCCGGCGGCATCCGGCTCGACACCATCGCCGCGATTGCCGCGACGGGGGTCGATTTCATCTCGACGAGCCGTCCGTTCCAGTCGGCTCCGGCTGTCGATATCGGGCTCGATCACGCGGACGGATGAACGGTTCCAGTTGCGCCGCCAGGTGGCTGCGGGGGTGAATGAACCAGAAGTTGTTCAGGTAGCGGCGCGTGTCGCCGACGCGGTAGTTGAAGGTCTCGCGCGCCAGATCCTCGGCCTTCTGGATGGCGCGCAGGTCGTCGTCGGTTTCGATGGAGACGGGGTCGAGTTCTCCGCCGATGCGCGACACGTAGGCGCGATAGCCGCGCGCGTCGAGATCGGCGAAGATCGCCCTGCTGAAGGGATTGTGGCGCAGCTCGATTTCGATCAGCAGCACGGGATACGCCGCCGCGATGGTTTGCGGCATGCCGGAAATGACCCGCGCCTCGACGCCCTCGACGTCGATCTTGATGAAATCGATGGTGGCGGGATCGATCTCCTCATGGGAGCGCCAGAAGTCGTCGAGGCGAATCGTGCGCACCTCGATCCGCGTGGAAGTCGATGTGATGGGACGCAGCGTGGCGAGCGCGGTGTCCTGCGCGCCGTCGCTGACGGGCACGGACAGGGTGGCCACGCCGTTACGGTCCGATATCGCCTGGCCGTCGATGAGCACATGGGAAGCGCGACCGAGCAGCCGGTGCAGCAGGCGGTTCATGAACGGCACAGGCTCAAAGCAGACCAGCCGCCGCGATACCGGCGCGAGAGCAAGCGCATAGGTGCCGGCATTCGCGCCGACATCCACCGCGGTGCGAATGGCGAGCCGCGGAAGGAGCAATTCATCGGTATCGCCGCTGTGGAATAAAAACGGCTGACACCATTTTCTGTATACATATTGAACTGTAAGATTGCTTTTCAAGAAGCCTTTGAGGCGTCGTATAGGCAGGTTCATGGAGTGAGAATCCTGAGCTTGCATTGACGTCTGTTGGAATATACACGGCACAAATCTGGTGTCGACCGCGGCGCGCGCTGCCCGGATCGGGTATTTTCCGCTGGCGCGCGTTTTTTGCCGGTTCGCGCTTGACCGATCGTTTCGCGTGGACTAATTTCCAAGCAACTTTCAGGAAGGTGCGGTTATGACGCAGTTCAACCTTATCGTATCGGGGGCGCCATCGACGGAGCGGGAATAACCCGCTGATCCGGATGATGGCGCACAAGGGTCCTTCGGGGCCCTTTTTTGTTGCCTGAAGCGGATCTCGCCACACCACGGAAAATCAATCAAGGGCTGAACCCTCGTCCATGGCTCGCAGCAGCCTCTACGGCCGGGGACGAATTTGGAGGAAGGCGATGAGTGAGACCATAACCGGGGCCGAAATGGTCATCCGCGCGCTGCAGGACCAGGGCGTCGAGCATATCTTCGGCTATCCGGGCGGCGCGGTGCTGCCGATCTACGACGCGCTGTTCCATCAGGAAAAAGTGCGCCACATCCTCGTGCGTCACGAGCAGGCGGCGGTTCATGCGGCGGAAGGCTATGCCCGCTCCACCGGCAAGGTCGGCTGCGTGCTGGTGACGTCGGGCCCTGGCGCGACCAACGCCGTCACCGGCCTGACCGACGCGATGATGGACTCGATCCCGCTCGTCGTCATCACCGGCCAGGTGCCGACCTACCTCATCGGTTCCGACGCCTTTCAGGAGGCGGACACCGTCGGCATCACCCGTCACTGCACCAAGCATAACTACCTGGTGAAGGACATCGCCGACCTGCCGCGCATCCTGCACGAGGCGTTCTATGTCGCGAGCAACGGCCGGCCCGGGCCGGTGGTGGTCGACATTCCCAAGAACATCCAGTTCGAGACCGGCACCTACGCGCGCCAGGCCGACAACCAGCACAAGACCTACCGGCCGCGCGTGCAGGGCGATCCGGCGCGCATCGAAGCCGCCGTCGAGTTGATGACGCGCGCCCAGCGCCCCATTTTCTACACCGGCGGCGGCGTGATCAACGCCGGTCCCGGCGCCACCCGGCAACTGCGCGAGCTCGCCGCGCTGACGGGCTTCCCCGTCACGTCGACCTTGATGGGGCTCGGCGCCTTCCCGGCCTCCGATCCGCAGTTCCTCGGGATGCTCGGCATGCACGGCACCTACGAGGCCAACCTCGCCATGCACGGCGCCGATCTCATCATCGCGGTGGGCGCGCGCTTCGACGACCGCATTACCGGCCGTCTCGACGCCTTCGCCCCGCATGCGCGGAAGATCCACATCGATATCGATCCCTCGTCGATCAACAAGACGGTGCGGGCGGATATCGGCATCGTCGGCGACTGCGCTCACGTGCTGCACGAGATGTTGCGGGTGTGGAAGGAGACGGCTCCCGCCTTCGACGCGGCGCGCTATGCGCCGTGGTGGGCGGATATCGCCAGCTGGCGCGCACGTAACTGCCTCGCTTACCGCGATGACGGCGCGCGCATCAAGCCGCAGTACGCGCTGGAGCGGCTGGAGGCGCTGACCAAGGGCCGCGACCGCTACATCACAACGGAAGTGGGTCAGCACCAGATGTGGGCGGCGCAGTTCCTGCACTTCGAAGAACCCAACCGCTTCCTGACCTCCGGCGGCCTCGGCACGATGGGTTATGGCCTGCCGGCGGCCATCGGCGCGCAGATCGCCCACCCGGATGCGCTCGTCATCGATGTTGCGGGCGAGGCATCGATCCAGATGAACATTCAGGAGATGTCGACGGCGCTGCAATACCGCCTGCCGGTCAAGATCTTCATCCTGAACAACGAGTACATGGGCATGGTGCGCCAGTGGCAGGAGCTGCTGCACGGCGGGCGCTACTCGGAGAGCTATTCCGACGCGCTGCCCGATTTCGTCAAGCTCGCCGAGGCGTTCGGCGCCACCGGCATCCGCTGCGACAAGGCGGGCGATCTCGACGCGGCCATCCAGCGCATGCTCGACGCGCCCGGTGCGGTGATCTTCGATTGCATCGTCGACCCGGCTGAAAACTGCTTCCCGATGATTCCCTCGGGCAAGGCCCACAACGAAATCCTGTTGGGCGACGCGGCTGCCGACATCGGCTCCGTCATCGACGACAAGGGCAAGGCGCTGGTGTAAAACCAGCGCCCGCAAGATTGGATATGGTCACGCCATGAAACATATTGCGCCTTCAGAAGTGTCCCAGTCATCGCCCAGCCCGTCCGGCGCTGGCGTTCATTTTCCCGGAATCCTTTCCATGCCCTCGATTTATTCCGACGCGCCGCCGGCCACCCCCGTCTTCCGCCACACCCTCGCGGTGATCGTCGACAACGAGCCGGGCGTGCTGGCGCGCATCGCCGGTCTGTTCTCGGGGCGCGGCTACAACATCGAAAGCCTGACGGTTTCCGAGACCCAGCACGAAAAGCATCTGTCGCGCATCACCATCGTCACCGCGGGAACGGCGGCTGTCATCGTGCAGATCAAGGCGCAGCTCTCGCGCCTCGTGCCGGTGCATCGGGTGATGGACCTCACGATCGAGTCCGACGCGGTCGAGCGTGAGCTCGTGCTGCTCAAGGTTGTGGGGCAGGGCGAGCAGCGGCTCGAGGCGCTGCGCCTCGCGCAGGCCTTCGGCGCCCGCACGGTGGACGCGACGCTGAAGTCGTTCGTGTTCGAGCTCACCGGCTCCTCGGAGGAGGTCGAGCGCTTCATCGGCCTGATGACCGAATGCGGCCTGGCGGAAGTGTCGCGCACCGGGATCGCGGCGCTCGGCCGGGGCGCGGAGGTGCTCTGACGCTCAGGCGCTGAAGCCGCCGTCGTCGAGGAACGCCTGTTCCTCGGCAGTCATCTGGCGGCCCAGCGCCGGGTTGCGGTGCGGGAAGCGGGCGAAGCGCGCGATGACATCGCGGTGGATTTGCGCGTATTTCAATCCATCCGCATCGCCCGCCGCCTGGTAGAGCGCCACGCAACGATCCTGGTCCGCGAGGTTTTCGGAATGCATGAAGGGCAGATAGAAAAAGCTGCGCAGCGCCGTTTCCACCTGGTTGTCGAACCCGGCCGCGATGGCGCGTTCGGCGACGGCGCGGGCGAGGGGATCGAGCGCGAAGGCCTGTGCCGTGCCACGATAGATCTGGCGGGGAAACTGGTCGAGCGCGATGGTGAGCGCCAGCGCGCTGTCCTGCCTCGCTTCCCAGGGATGCCCGTGAGCGAGCAGGCTTTTTTCATCCGCGAGCGTTTCCAGCAATGGCCGGTAGCGCTCGGTCACGGCGGCATCGAACGTGTCGACGCGGGCGAACCACATCGCGGGGCCGGCAGTGCGCCAGAATTCGAGGATGTCCTCGGGCGTGCCGATGGCGAAAGCGCCGGTTTGTCCTGTTGTCATGCGTATCCTCCCGTTGGCGTGGCGGGAGCGACCCTAACCCCGTCCCGTCGCCGATTTATGGCGATGGGCGGAAATCTCTCTTGACCGTTCCGCCCTGCGCTCATTATCAGCAGGACGGGACAATAAACCAGCCACGCGATGGCTCAGCACATAACGAAATTGCCAGGGAAAGGGCAGATTATGCGTGTTTATTACGATCGTGACGCCGACATCAACCTCATCAAGGGCAAGAAGGTCGCGATCATCGGCTACGGCAGCCAGGGTCATGCCCACGCGCTCAACCTGCGCGATTCCGGCGTGAAGGACATCGCGGTGGGCCTGCGGGCCGGTTCCGCCACGGCGAAGAAGGCCGAGGCCGAGGGCCTCAAGGTGCTGACGCCGGCAGAGGCCGCCAAGTGGGCCGACGTCGTCATGCTGCTCACCCCCGACGAGCTGCAGGCCGACATCTACACCGAGAGCCTGCACGACAACCTGAAGCCGGGCGCCGCACTTCTCTTCGCGCATGGCCTCAACGTGCACTTCAACCTGATTGAGCCGCGCAAGGACCTCGACGTGCTAATGGTGGCGCCGAAGGGCCCCGGCCACACGGTGCGTTCCGAATACCTGCGTGGCGGCGGCGTGCCGACCCTGATCGCCATCGCCCAGGACGCGACCGGCAACGCCCATGACATCGCGCTCTCCTACGCTTCGGCGAATGGCGGCGGGCGCGCCGGCATCATCGAGACCACCTTCAAGGAAGAGTGCGAGACCGACCTCTTCGGCGAGCAGGTGGTGCTGTGCGGCGGCATCGTGGAGCTGATCCGCGCCGGATTCGAGACGCTGGTGGAAGCGGGCTACGCCCCCGAGATGGCCTATTTCGAGTGCCTGCACGAGACGAAGCTCATCGTGGACCTCATCTACGAGGGCGGCATCGCCAACATGAACTACTCGATCTCGAACACCGCCGAGTACGGCGAGTACGTGACGGGTCCGCGCATCATCACCAAGGAAACCAAGGCCGAGATGAAGCGCGTGCTGGACGACATCCAGTCCGGCAAGTTCACGCGCGACTGGATCCTCGAGAACAAGGTCAACCAGCCGTCCTTCAAGGCGACGCGCGCGCGCAACAACGCCCACCAGATCGAGGAAGTCGGCGCGAAGCTGCGCGCCATGATGCCCTGGATCCAGGAAAAGGCGCTGGTCGACAAGTCGCGCAACTGATCGGCACGTCGACGCCGCGTCGCGATGCGCGGCTACAGAAACGTTAAAGATGGGCCGCCGGCTTCCGGCGGCCCATACTTTTTGGGGGGCCTCGTCGAAAGCCTGCTGAAATGTCTTGCCATGCGCCACATATGGCGCTATTGTGGCAGGGAAAGGCAATGAATGTGGCATTGAAGCATTCAAGGCCGATTTTATAGAGTTACCGCTGTTATTTTATTTTGCGCTTTGAGCTGATTTTTACTGTATTTTCCGTACTTATTGCTTGGGAAATTGCCATGTCCGCCCACATTGCAGGCCCTGTATATTCGCCGGCGACTTATGCTACTCGTCCGAGTCAGGATGAGGTGCGCCAGCAGATCAGCTTCATCGTTACATGCATCGTCGAGCTTTTCAGGCAAGCAGCGGAAAAGCGTGCGGCTCAGTTGGGGGGCTCGCCCGTAATAGACGCTGCGCGTCGTGATGAACGGAGCAGGGCAACGCCTCGCATTGCGGGCTTGTCTCCCAGTCCTTCTAAGATATTCGCAACACAGCACGAACACACCGGCAGCGTCGTCCGGCGTACATCTCTATCCAGTACTGCTCCCAGAGGCACGTCAACGGGTTCGCAGTTTACTGATCGCACGGATTCAGCGCCGAATACTCTCCCTTTCCCAGCGGCGGCTCCGGGGCGTTCCAACGCCGCGCCACTGCCTCCTCTTCCCAAGCGCCCCCTGCCGGTAAAAGAGTTGAACGCCTGCGGCAGTCAGGAAGATCTGACCAATGAAATTGCAAAACGCCTCGGCAAGGACAGTTTGTTTTCTCCGGAGCAGAAGCGCGACCTGGTGGTTAGCCTTCTCAAAGGCGATATAACGGCGTCGGATCGGAAGGGTAAGGCCTACAACTGGGAAGAGATTGCCGCTATTTGCGGAGATGCTCTTGAATATCCGGCAGGGCAGGGGCATGGAAACGTGTTCTACATTGCCGGAACGTCGTTCGCCGTCAAGCGCAACCTGCCCAATACGGAACTGGGCGTGTATCGGGAACTGGACTTTTACGACAGGGCGGCGAAGGCATGGAATAAAGCAAAAGAGGATCGTCTGGATCCCGCCCAGGCTGCTGAAGGCATATACAATAAAGAGTTAACGCGTAAGACCTTTATAAAAAAGGATGTAAATCAAGAGGGCGCTGGTTTCAAGGTAGACTATACTTTCGAGGATGGAGAAAGCCTGGATCAGTATGCGGCCCATGAGAGGCTCAACAAGAAGCTTGAGATCTGCAATCAGGCAAGCGCCATCGTGGGAAATGACGCGAAATCCAAGGCCGACAAGGTGCTGGAGCTGAAGAGACTGCTCGGCGCCACGAACCCCGAATTGCTGGGCAAGTTCGAGAAAAGACTGGCTTCGCGCTGGCGGACGGTGAGCGGAGCGATGAGCTTTGTCGTGGATCGCCTGCAGGAAGAGGCCCGGAAATCCGGCGTCTACAGGCCGAATGTTCCCAAAACGGCGGAATTCCTCAGTGTCATCGAACGACTGGCAAAACTGCGTCAGGATGGTTCCGCAGCCTATCGGGCCGCGCAGGTGCATGAGTCGAAGAGCGGCGACGCTTTCGTCGTCATGCATAACTCCCTGTACGACGACAAGGGCATGAAGATCAACGACTACGCCGATTACGCCACCGGCAAGGGCGGCAAGAAGATCATGCGGAGCGCCAATCTTCTCGACGTGAAGATCGGCAAGCAGGGCGCTTCCAGCGGCGAGCAGAAATATAACGCCATGGCGGCTGACACGGCCCAGCAGGCGACCATCGGGCAAAAGCTGTCCAACCTGTTCAAGAAGATCCGTGTCGCCAAGAACCACGCCACAACCGAAGACCGCGAGGTCGCGGTGGTCGGCAAGAAGGGCATCGTTCTCGACGGCAAGGAATTGTCCTCGGGCGGGCGCAGCTCGGCCAACGAAACACGGAGCATCATTGCTGCTTACGCCAAAAAGATGAACCCCGAGCAGCGCAAGTACGTGTTGACGCAGTTGGACAGGATCATCGAGGAGGCGAAGGTTCTCCCGCTGGGCTTCATCGGCTCGAGCGTGGTGATCACCCTGCCTAAGGATGGCAGTAAGATGCCGGGCGTGATGCCGATCGATTACGCTCACCCCGTGTCGCAGTGGGATACCGACGACCGGCTCGATGACAACGAAATAGTGTCGTCGCGGACGATCCCCGGCATGCTGGGCACCGGAAAGTTCGAGGACATAAAGTCCAACTACGTGGCAGGTCTGGAGTCCATCCTGCATCTGTTCCGGGTGGAAAGTGGCTTGCTCGATATACGCAGGTCTGCGGGTTCCAGAGATGTTCCGCCGCTGCGGTCGCAAGATTCCTCAAGCCCCCTGCGGTTTGAAGATTGAGCGGTCGGCCGTTCGCCTCACACCTCCAGCCGCACCAGCCGCACGCCCGGATCGTCGGGGTCCGGGCGTGAGGTGAAGCCGAGCTGGGCGCACATGGCGAGCATCATCGTGTTTTCGCGCAGCACCTGCGCCTCGACCGCCTTCAGCCCCTCGGCACGGGCGTATTCGATGATCGACGTCATCAGCAGCCAGCCAAGCCCCTTGCCGCGCATGTCGGTGCGCGTCATGATGCCGTACTCGCCGGACTCGTAGTTGGCGTCGGCGTGCAGGCGCACCGCGCCCAGCATCTCGCCCGTCGCCTTGTCCACAACCACGAAGGCCATGGCGCGGCCGTAGTCGAGCTGCGTCAGGCGCGCGATGAAGGTGTGGCTGAAGTCCTTGATCGGCGTGAAGAACCGCAGCCGCAGATCGTCCGGCGTCACCTGCGTGAAGAAATGGCGGAACATTTCCTCGTCCTCGGGACGCACGGGGCGCATGACGATCCGCGTGCCGTCGGACAGGCGCATGTCGCGCTCCCACTCCTGCGGATAGGGGCGGATGGCGAAGCGCGGGTGGCCGGACGGTCCCTTGGTCTTTTCCGGCGCGGGCGCGATCTTCACCCGGCCGTCCACGGCGATGACGCCGGTGTGGTCGGCGAGAAGCGGGTTGATGTCGATCTCGCGCACTTCCGGCAGGTCGGCGGCGAGCTGCGCCAGCTTGACGAGGGTGAGCGCCACGGCCTGCTCGTCCGCCGCCGGCACGTCGCGATAGGCCTTGAGCCGGCGCGACACGCGGGTGCGGGAGATGAGGTCGTTGGCAAGCCGCAGGTCGAGCGGCGGCAGCGCGATGGCGCGGTCGTTGATGACTTCCACCGCCGTGCCGCCGCGCCCGAACACCACCACCGGGCCGAAGACGGGATCGTTGGCGATGCCGGCGATAAGCTCGCGCGTTTTCGGGCGCACCATCATCGGATGCACGGTCAGCCCGTGGATGCGCGCATCGGGGCGCAGTCGCGCCGCGCGTTCCAGGATCGACGCGGCCGCTTCGCGCACCGCGTTGGCGTTGGCGAGGTTGAGGCGCACGCCGCCGATGTCGGACTTGTGCACGATGTCCGGCGACAGGATCTTGACCGCTACAGGAAGCCCCTGCGCGAAGAAGTGTTCGGCTGCCGCGACCGCTTCCGCCGCGTCCGCCGCGAAACGCGCCGGGGTGATGGGGATCTGGTAGGCGTCGAACAGCCGGCCGACTTCCAGCGGATCGAGCCAGTTGCGCCCCGAGGCCAGCACGCTCTCGACGATGGCCCGCGCGCCCGCCTTGTCGGGGTGGAAATCGGCCGGCAGGCTCGGCGGCGTTTCCATGAGCTGGGTCAGCGCCTCGCGGTAGCGCACGAGGTGGGTGAAGCCGCGCACGGCTTCCGCCTCGTTGGAATAGTTCGGGATGCGCGCGGCGTCGAACTGGTCGATGGCCTCGCCCGCGTCGCCGTACCACACCGTCAGCACCGGCTTGGCCGAGTGGCGCTGGCGACGGTAATCGGCCACCGTCTGGATCACGGCGCGCGCCACGTCGGCGGAAGAGGCGGGGCCGAGCGGCACGTTGAGCACCAGCACGCCGTCGTTGGCGCGGTCGCCGAGCACGTGCTTCAGCGCCGCCGCGTAGCGGTCGGCGTCGGCATCGCCGCCGAGGTCGATGGGGTTGGAGCGCGACCAGCGTTCGGCCGGCAGGTCCTTGTCGAGCCCTTCGAGCGTGAGGGGAGAGATGTCGGCCAGCGCGCCGCCGAAATCGAGCAGGCGGTCGACGGTGAGCGAGCCGATGCCGCCGCCGTTGGTGACGATCGCAAGCCGCTTGCCGGGGAAGGGCCGCACACGCCCCAGCGTCTCGGCGGCGGCGAACAGCTCGTCGAGGTCGACGACGCGCAGCAGGCCGGCGCGGCGGAAGGCGGCGTCGTAGACGGCATCCGGCGTGGCGAGGGCGGCTGTGTGCGTGTCGGCGATGTGCTGGTGCTGCTTGTGGCGGCCGGACTTGATCACCACCACCGGCTTGGCGCGCGCCGCGAGCCGGGCCGCCGACATGAACTTGCGCGCATCCTCCACCGTCTCGACGTAGAGCAGGATGGCGCGCGTATGGCGGTCGAGGGCGAAGTAGTCCAGCAGGTCGCCGAAATCGACGTCGATCTGTCCGCCGATGGAGGCCACGGCGGAAAAGCCGACGGCGTTCTGGCTCGCCCATTCGAGGACGCCGGCGGCCAGCGCGCCCGACTGCGAGATGAGCGCGAGATCACCGGCTATCGGCGTGCTTCCGGCGAAGCTGGCGTTGAGCTTCGCGTGGGGGGCGATGAGGCCGATGCTGTTGGGACCGATGAGCCGCAGGCTGTGGCGGCGCGCGGCCGCCTCGACCCGGGCGAAAAGATCGCTGCCAGCGGTATCGGCGGCGAGCGTTTCCGAGACGATGACCGCGCCGCTGACGCCGCGCTGGCCCGCCTCCTCGACGCGCCCCAGAACATCGGCGGCGGGCGAGGTGATGATGACGAGGTCGGGCTTGAACGACAGCGACTCGATGGAGGCGGCCTGCTCGAATTCCGCCGGGGAGGCGGCGCGAGCGGGGCCGACGAAGCCGCGTTGCCCGGCGAAGCCGGAGCAGGAGACGTTGCGTATGATCTTGTCGATCAGGCCGGCATCCGACCCCTCATCGGCGATGATGGCGATGGAACGGGGAGAGAAAAGGCGCTCGAGGCGGTAAGTGCTCATCGGTTGTCCGTCAGCTGTCTGGCGGGCGCGATCCGGCTGCATAGAGACCTTGTCCGTCCGGCCCGTGACGGCGGCGCCTCTTTTGCTTCAATGCCACGATCCAGCAGCGCATGCACCTGTTTGCCGGCAATCATGCAGCAAAAACCGCGTGATCGCGGCAGAAATAGCGCACTTCGACAGCCGGTTTTCGCCATGCGCCAGTCGCACGCGCGCAATTGCCGCGTGCCCGTTGCGCGTGCCCCATTGATGCCGCAACCTGCGCGCAGGTTTTCACCGCCGCCCGCGCCATCTCATAGCGACGGCGCGCGGGTTTTGCGCCATGATGCCGGCGATTTGCCGGCATCGGCGACAGACGCAGGAAGGATAGCCGCATGATTTTTACCGCAGTGCCCGATCATAAGCCGCGCAGGATCAGGAACGCCACGCTTGCCGCGTTCGTCGGCGGCGCCGTCGTGGGGCTGGCGTTGCTGCCCACTATGGCGGCAGCGCACCAGGGCGATGCTTCCACGCAGCGCACGCCGCGCGTTCTCAGCGTTTCGGGCGAGGGCACGGTCGACGCCGCGCCCGACACCGCGAGCATCGTCATCGGCGTCGTCACGCAGGCCAAGACCGCGCGCGAGGCGGTGAGCGAAAACACCACCGCCACCGAGGCCGTGCTCGCCAGCCTGACCAGCGCGCAGATCGAGAAGCGCGACGTGGCCACGAGCGGCTTTTCCGTGCAGCCGCGCTACAACTATCAGCGCAACGGCGGCGGCGAATCGCCCAAGATCGAGGGCTACGAGGCGCGCAACAGCCTGACCGTGCGCGTGCGCGATCTCGCCAAGCTCGGCAACATTCTCGACGCCGCGGTCACCACGGGCTCGAACCAGATCGGCGGCATCAGCTTCGACGTCGCCGACAAGAACCCGCTGCTCGACAAGGCGCGCACCGAGGCCATCGCCGACGCGCGCCGCAAGGCCGACGTGTTCGCGAACGCAGCCGGCGTCAAGCTTGGCCGCGTGCTGTCCATCGAAACCGGGCCGCAGCGCTGGACCCAGCCGCGCGGCCTGCCGCTTGCCGCCCGCGCCGACGCTCTCGTGGCGAGCGCGCCCGTGCCGATCGAGGCGGGCGAGCAGTCGTTCCGCGCTACCGTCGACGTTGCCTGGGAAATCGTGGACTGAACGACCGCCGGACCATGGCGGCCGCGCCGCATGGCTGATCTGTCGCCATGGTCTGTTTCCGTTCCGGTAAAATTGCTATAAACAGAATGTTTCGACACGCCTGACCGTGGGAGGAACGGCGATCGAGCCATCGGCGGCGCGCCTCTGAAGGAGCTATTCTCAGACGTGCGCCGGCGCTGTCGTTTCAGGTGCTGCGAGAGGTCAGGATGCCAGTCTATCGTTCCCGAACCACCACCCATGGGCGCAACATGGCGGGCGCACGCGGCCTGTGGCGCGCCACAGGCATGAAGGACGAGGATTTCGGCAAGCCGATCATCGCGGTCGTCAACTCCTTCACCCAGTTCGTGCCCGGCCACGTGCACCTGAAGGATCTCGGCCAGCTCGTGGCGCGCGAGATCGAGCAGGCGGGCGGCGTTGCCAAGGAATTCAACACCATCGCGGTCGACGACGGCATCGCCATGGGGCACGACGGCATGCTCTACAGCCTGCCCTCGCGCGAGATCATCGCCGATTCCGTCGAGTATATGGTCAACGCCCATTGCGCAGACGCGATGGTGTGCATCTCGAACTGCGACAAGATCACCCCCGGCATGCTCATGGCGGCGCTGCGGCTCAACATTCCGGCGGTGTTCGTCTCGGGCGGCCCGATGGAAGCGGGCAAGGTCGTGCTGAACGGCAAAGTGAAGGCGCTCGATCTCGTCGACGCCATGGTCGCCGCCGCCGACGACAGCATCTCGGATGACGACGTGCGCGCCATCGAGCGTTCCGCGTGCCCCACCTGCGGATCGTGCTCGGGCATGTTCACGGCCAATTCCATGAACTGCCTCACCGAGGCGCTCGGCCTGTCGCTGCCCGGCAACGGCTCCACGCTCGCCACTCACGCCGACCGCAGGCGCCTGTTCGTCGAGGCGGGGCATCTCGTGGTCGATCTGGCGCGCCGCTACTACGAGCAGGACGACGCGAGCGTGCTGCCGCGCTCCATCGCGACCTTCGAGGCGTTCGAGAACGCCATGGCGCTCGATATTTCGATGGGCGGCTCCACCAACACCGTGCTGCACCTGCTGGCGGCAGCGAACGAGGCCGGCGTGGACTTCACCATGGCCGACATCGACCGCCTTTCGCGACAAGTCCCGGTGCTGTGCAAGGTTGCGCCCGCCGTGGGCGACGTGCACATGGAGGACGTGCACCGGGCCGGCGGCATCTTCGCCATCCTGGGCGAGCTGGAGCGCGCCGGGCTGCTGAAATCCGACGGGCCGACCGTGCACAGCCCGACTCTCAGCGCTGCCATCGATCGCTGGGACATTACCCGCGCCAACAGCGAGAGCGTGCGCAACTTCTACCGCGCCGCGCCCGGCGGCGTGCCGACGCAGGTGGCCTTCAGCCAGGAACGGCGCTGGGAAGAGCTCGACGCCGATCGCGAGCACGGCGTCATCCGCAGCGCCGAACACGCTTTCTCGCAGGACGGCGGCCTTGCCGTGCTCTACGGCAACCTCGCCGAGGACGGCTGCATCGTGAAGACGGCTGGCGTGGACGAATCGATCCTCGTCTTCTCCGGCCCCGCGCGCATCTTCGAGAGCCAGGACGCGGCCGTGGACGCCATCCTGCGCGGGCGCATCAACAAGGGCGACATCGTGCTCATCCGCTACGAGGGGCCGCGCGGCGGGCCGGGCATGCAGGAGATGCTCTATCCCACGAGCTACCTGAAGTCGAAGGGCCTCGGCAAAGCCTGCGCGCTGATCACCGACGGGCGCTTTTCGGGCGGCTCGTCCGGCCTGTCCATCGGCCACGTCTCGCCGGAAGCGGCGGAGGGCGGCACCATCGGCCTCGTCGAGGAGGGCGACACGATCGAGATCGACATCCCGCGCCGGAGCATCAACCTGGCGGTTTCGGACGAGGAGCTGGCGCGCCGGCGCGTGGCCATGGACGCGCGCGGCGACGATGCCTGGCATCCCGGCCCGCGCAAGCGCAACGTCACCGCGGCGCTCAAGGCCTATGCGGCGATGACCACTTCGGCGGCGCGCGGCGCGGTGCGTGATGTCGAGGGCGCGCTCGCGCGGCGCAAATGACGCAAGCGCCGCTGCCGCCGAAGTCGTTCGCAATCACCGATACCCGCGTCGTGCACGAGGGCTGGGGGCGGTTCGTGATCGCCTCCATCAGGCTGCCGGACGGGCAGGTCATCCGCCGCGAGATCGAGGATCACGGCGCGGCGGTGGCGGTGCTTGCCTATGACGTGGAACGGCGCGTGGCGCTGCTCGTCAGCCAGTTTCGCGCCGCCGTCTTCCTTGCTTCCGGGCAGGAGGCGATGCTGGAAATCATCGCCGGCGGCATGGAGGACGAGACGCAGGAAGAATGCGTGCGTCGCGAGGCCATGGAGGAGGGCGGCGTGCGGCTCGGCGCGCTGGAGCCGCTGCTGGAGGCCTGGCCGATGCCCGGCATTTCCACAGAGCGCATCTCGCTCTACCTCGCGCCCTACACGCTGCGCGACCGGGTCGCGCAGGGCGGGGGCCTCGACGACGAGCATGAGGGCATCACCGTGGTCGAGCTGCCGCTCGCGGAGCTCGCGGCGCTGGCGGACAGCGGCGCGCTCACCGATCTCAAGAGCTACGCGTGCGTGCAGGCGCTGCGGCTGCGGCGCCCCGATCTTTTCACCTGAACGGATCGCCGGAGCCACGGCGCGTCTGCACCTGCACGTATTCCGGCACGCCGAGCTGGCGTTCCGCACGCTGCTTCGGAGTGAGCGTGAGGCCCGCGCACCCGGCGAGCGAGCCGGTGACGAGGACGATGGACAGCAGGGAGACGAGGCGCAGCATCGGCGGCTTCCGTTATATGGAGAACGATGCCGCGCTTATAGGGCAGGCCGGGGAGATAATAAACATCGCGCTGTCGGCAGGAGGGAAAAGTTGACGGGAGGGAAAATCGGCTTTGGCGCCGCTCCCTTGCCGGTGAGTTGTCTTTGCCGTCGTCTTTGCTGTCGTCGCGGCGCGTAGATCGGCCGTTCCGTCATGGACGTGGCATGAAAAACTCCTCATTCGCGTGTATGGCCGGTGTCAGATCGGCAGTTATTCGTCTTCATGAAAGTATGTTGTCTTGAAGACTATTCCACGCCCGCGTGAATGCGGCTGCGGGAGTGGCCGATGTGCCGCGCAATTACCTTTTGCCGGCGAGCACGCCAAAGAGAATAAATAACCCACGCTAACTGCATGGCCTGTATTTAGTCTTATATTGGAATAGTTAAAATAGATCGTAGTTGATTGCGGCTATTCTTGAGCGTAAAACGCCGGGCATGACGCTTTTGCAGACTCTGTTGCTGGGAACCGGCGGGAGGCGAACGTCCCCGCGCATGAGGTCGCGCTGCCTGCGCATATGTTGAGCGGTTGCCCGCGCCGCCAAAGACGAGAGTGAGAACTGAACTGATGGCTACAGAACCGGTTTCGTGCCTGCGTGTTTCACGCATGGTTGCCCCGCTGCGCTACGCCGCCCTGATGGTCGCAACGGGACTGTGTCTGTCGCCGGCCTTCTTGCCCGTCGCCGCGCTCGCGCAGGCCGGAGCGCCCGAAACCGCACCGGTGCAGCAAAATGTCGCACCGGTGCAGCAGGCGCCGGCGCCCGCATCCGCCCCTGCAATCCAGCCGCCCGCCGCCCCTGACGCCGCACCGGCGGGAACGGATGCTTTGCCGCCGCCGCAGGCGATTTCCCCGGCTGTGCAGCAGGAAGGCGCTGTCCAGCAGCCGGTCGTGACCGAGACCGAGGTTCTCCCCGACCTGCCGCCGCTGTCGCCGCCCGAAGGCGAGGACGCGCTGCACGATCTGTCGCCGTGGGGCATGTACCAGCAGGCCGACATCGTCGTTAAGGCAGTGATGATCGGGCTCGTGCTGGCCTCGCTCACCACCTGGACCGTTTGGGTGGCGAAGTCGCTTGAGCTGTTTTTCGCCCGCAGGCGCGTGCGCCGGGGGCTCGACGTGCTGCGGCGCGCGCAGACGCTGACGGAGGCCGACGGCGCCTTCCGCGCGAGCGGCGGCGGCACGGTGCCGCAGCTGGTGCGCGGGGCGCTCGACGAAGCCCAGCGCTCAGGCGCGCTGCCGGCGGAAGGCATCAAGGAGCGTGCCGGCATCCTGCTGCTGCGCCTCGAGGCACGAGCCGGACGCAGGATGAGCATCGGCACCGGCGTGCTGGCCAGCATCGGCTCGGTCGCGCCGTTCGTGGGCCTGTTCGGCACGGTGTGGGGTATCATGAACTCGTTCATCGGCATCGCGAAGTCGAACACCACCAACCTCGCTGTCGTTGCGCCGGGTATCGCCGAGGCGCTGCTCGCGACCGCCATCGGCCTCGTGGCCGCTATTCCGGCGGTGATCATCTACAATGTGTTCGCGCGCTCCATCAGCGGCTACCGCGCGCTGCTGGGCGATGCCTCCGCCGAGGTGCTGCGCCACCTGTCGCGCGATCTCGACCGCGCTGCGGCCGGACACCATCGCGGGCAGGCGCAGGTCGCAAGCCTGCGGTCGGCAGCGGAGTAAGGGCATGGCCGGACGTCTGGACGATGGCGAAGACCTCGCCGAAAGCAGCGAGATCAACGTCACCCCCTTCATCGACGTGATGCTGGTGTTGCTGATCATCTTCATGGTCGCGGCGCCGCTGTCGACGGTCGACGTGCAGGTTGACCTGCCGGCGTCGAACGCCCAGCCGCAGAAGCGGCCGGACAAGCCGCTTTACCTGACGGTGCAGAGCGACCTCAACCTCTCGGTGGGCGAGCAGAAGGTGTTTCGCGATTTCCTTCAGCAGGAACTCGACCGCTTCACCGGGGCCAACCGCGAGGAGCGCATCTTCCTGCGCGCCGACAAGGAAGTGGCTTACGGCGACCTGATGGACGTGATGAACCTGCTGCGCACCGCAGGCTACCTCAAGATCGCGCTGGTCGGGTCGGAAGCCGCACCCGCAGGCGGGGCGCGGGCGGCTGCGCCTGCCGCCGGCGGCGTGCCTCCAGCGGCTGCGGCGCCTTCTGCCCCTGCAACCGCCGCCCCGGCCACCGCCGCCCCTGCACCGGCCAACCCCTAACCGGATTGTCGCTGTCCATGGTCCTCGCCCGCCCGCGCATTGACTTGCGCGGGCGGGCGCTGTTCATTGCCTGAAGGCGCGGGCGCCGACCGACAGGAACGACAGCACCATGACGAGCACCGCCTTTCCGCCCCCCGATGCGGCCGTCCTTGCCCGACGCGAGGCGATCTGGGCCGATCTGGCGCGGCTCCTGCCCTTTGGCGGCTTGATCACCAGCGAAGCGGAACGGCGTGCGTTCGAAACCGACGCGCTTGTCGCCTATCGCCAGATGCCGCTGGCGGTGGCGCTGCCGTCGTCCACCGAGGAAGTGGCGGCGGTGCTCGCCTACTGTAACCGCGAGGGCGTCAAGGTTGTGCCGCGCGGGGCGGGCACGTCGCTGGCGGGTGGCGCTATCCCGCAGGAGGACGCGGTGGTGGTCGGCCTGTCGCGCATGAGCCGGGTGCTCGCCATCGATTACGCCAACCGCACGGCGCGGGTGGAAGCGGGCATCACCAATCTCGCCATCAGCGACGCGGTGGGGGCGGGAGGCTTCTTTTACGCGCCCGATCCATCGAGCCAGCTCGCCTGCACCATCGCCGGCAACATCGCCATGAACTCGGGCGGCGCGCATTGCCTGAAGTACGGCGTCACCACCAACAACCTGCTTGGCCTGCGCGTGGTGCTGATGGACGGCAGCGTGGTCGACATCGGCGGCGACCATCTCGATTCGCCCGGCTACGACTGGCTCGGCCTGTTCACCGGCTCGGAGGGGCAGCTCGGCGTCGTCACGGAGGCGACGGTGCGCATCCTGCCCCGGGCGGAGGGCGCGCGTCCGCTGCTCATCGGCTTTGCGTCGAGCGAGATCGCCGGCGCGTGCGTGACTGCCATCATCTCGGCCGGCATCATCCCGGTGGCGCTGGAATTCATGGACGGCCCCGCGATCCGCATCTGCGAGGACTTCGCCCGCGCCGGCTATCCCGTGGAGGCCGAGGCCATGCTGATCGTCGAGGTCGAGGGATCGGAGGCCGAGATCGCCGACGAGCTCGCCCGCATCGAGGCCATCGCCCGCCGGTTCGATCCGCTCGTGCTGCGCGTGTCGCAGTCGCCGGACGAAAGCGCCGCGATCTGGAAGGGCCGCAAATCGGCTTTCGGCGCCATGGGCCGCATCGCCGATTATCTGTGCATGGACGGCACCATCCCCACCGGCCAGCTCTCGCTCGTGCTGACGAGCATCGCCGACATCTGCGCGCAAAACGGCGTGGGCGTCGCCAACATCTTCCATGCCGGCGACGGCAACCTGCATCCGCTCATTCTCTACGACGCGTCGAAGCCGGGCGACCTTGAGCGGGCGGAG
This sequence comes from uncultured Chelatococcus sp., assembly GCA_937863995.1. Classification (GTDB taxonomy): domain Bacteria; phylum Pseudomonadota; class Alphaproteobacteria; order Rhizobiales; family Beijerinckiaceae; genus Pseudochelatococcus. The sequence goes on along the minus strand of CALMIK010000089.1, from coordinate 62,433 downwards.
CAGGCGGGGGCCGAGATCCTCAAGCTGTGCGTTGATGTCGGCGGCTGCCTCACGGGCGAGCACGGCGTCGGCATCGAGAAGCGCGACCTGATGACATATCAGTACGCGCGCGCCGATCTCGTTCAGCAGATGCGGGTGCGGGCGGTGTTCGACCCGCGATGGCTGCTCAACCCGGCCAAGGTGTTCCCCCTCGAAGGGCGTCTGACGCAGGAATCATAGCCAGTGGCGTTTGAGATCACATCAGTGTTTCATGGAAATGCTGATACGATCCAAGCTATTGATTCTGGGCGAACTCCGATCGGCCATACATGCGCGCGATCGGACGGCGCCAGGTGAACGGATGGGAACACGGGATGGAAAACGCAAGCGTCGTCACTCCTGCCTCGGAGGCCGAGGTGGCGGACATTATCCGCCAGGCGCAGGAAAGCGGCACGCCGCTTGCGATCTCGGGCAGGGGATCGAAGGCCGGCATCGGCCGGCCCGTTGCGGCGGGGCTGCGCGTGAGCTCGCTCGCGCTGAGCGGCGTGACGCTCTACGAGCCCTCCGAAATGGTCATCGCTGCCCACGCTGGCACGCCGCTGTCGGTGCTGGAGGCGCATCTGGCGGCCAGCGGCCAGCGGCTGACCTTCGAACCGCCCAACCCCGCCGCGCTCTTCGGCAATGACGGCGAGCAGACGGTGGGCGGCATCGTCGCCGCCAACTGGTCCGGCCCGCGCCGCATCCAGGCGGGTGCCTGCCGCGACAGCCTCATCGGCGTGCGCTTCGTCAACGGCCTCGGCGAGACCGTCAAGTCGGGCGGGCGGGTGATGAAAAACGTCACCGGGCTCGATCTGGTGAAGGTGCTGGCCGGTTCCTGGGGCACGCTCGGCTTCCTTACCGAGGCGACCTTCAAGGTGGCGCCCATCCCGGAAGCCGAAGCGACGCTGGCGCTCGTCGGCCTCGACGACCGGCGCGCCGTCGAGGCGCTCACCTCCGCCATGGGATCGCCCTATGAGGTGAGCGGCGCGGCGCATGTGCCCGGCGGCTGGAACGGCGGTTCCGCCGATCCGGCGCTGACGCTGATGCGGCTGGAGGGCTCGGCGTTTTCAGTGCGCCAGCGGGTTGGCGCGCTTGCCGGCCATCTGGCCGGGTTCGGCGGTCATTCGGTGCTCGAAAACGAGGACAGCCGCCTCGTCTGGGCGGGTGTGCGCGATTGCGCTCCGCTCGCCCACCCCGACACGCAGGCGATTTGGCGGCTGTCGACGGCGCCGACGCGCGGTCCCGCTGTGGTCGCGGACATCGCGCGCCAGCGCGCGGTGCGCCATTTCTATGACTGGAGCGGCGGGCTCGTGTGGCTCGCGACATCCACCGAGGGCGACGCCGGCGCGGCGGCGATACGCGGTGTGGTCGACACCGTCGGCGGCCATGCGACGCTGGTGCGCGCGACGCTGTCCGTGCGCACTGAAGTGGCGGTGTTCCACCCGCAGATTGGCGCGCTCGCGCAGGCGGCAGCCGATCTCAAGCACGCGTTCGATCCGGCGGGCATTCTGGAGCCCGGCCGTATGGGTGTATAGATCGCGGGGAATCGCGATCCTGCGCACGCGTCATCTTCCGCGAGGCGGGCGTTAACCGCGCAGTCACGACGATGCGCTGACGGTGGCACTTTTTCGTGTGCAGGTGCCGTAGCTGCTTGCTCGCAGGCGCGGAAAGAGCCACAGTGGAAAGTGGTGTTCGGATCGGCGTCGCGCCAGATTCGTGATCAAGGAAGTTGCCGGTGGCTGGAATGTCTATAGCGCGCCTTGCGCGCCTCGCTGTGATTGCGTCTGCTTTGACAGGTTTAGGCGTACCACAAGCCACAGCGCGCAACTCGGTCATCGACAACATCATACCCGATTACGCCCCCGCCGAGACGCTGGACGGCAATTTCCTTGCCGCCAACATCGCCGGCGCGTCGCGTAACACGGAAGCCGCGGCGGTTTTCTTCCGCGAGGCGCTGCGCGACGATCCGCGCAACGTCGAGCTGCGCGAGCGCGCCTTCGTCGCCTTTCTCGCCAACGGCGCATTCTCGGAGGCCGTCGAGGTCGCCCGCGACATCGCCCGGGCCGACCGCGAGAACGGGCTGGCGCAGCTGGTGCTGGGTGTCGACGCGCTCAAGAAGAAGCAGTACGCGACGGCGCGCCGCTTCTTCAATCGCGGCGGGCGCGGACGTTCCGCCGACATCACCGCCACGCTGCTGAATGCCTGGAGCTGGGCGGGGTCGAAGAACTTCTCCGAGGCAATCGGAACGGTCGATAACCTGAGCGGCGAAAACATCTACAACGTCTTTCGCGATTTCCACGCTGGCCTGATCGCTTCCTATCTGGGCAGCCCCCGGCAGGGCGAAGAGCGCCTGCGCGCCGCCCACAGCGCCGAGGGAACCACCCTGCGCGTGGTCGACGCATTCGGCCGCGTGTTGTCGCGGCGCGGCCAACAGGCCGAGGCGAAGGCCGTGTACGAGAAATTCGACGCGCTGCTGCCGCGCCATCCCGTGGTGCGCAATGCGCTCGCTGAACTGGCCGCCGGCCGCAAGCTCGCGCCGCTAGTCTCGACGCCCCAGCAGGGCGCGGCCGAGGTGATGTACGGGCTCGGCGCCGCCGGCAACGGGCAGGGCGACGAGATCGCCGCGCTTATATACCTCAACCTGGCGCTCCATCTCGACCCGGAGCACGCCTTTGCCTCCACGACGCGGGGCGATATCCTGTCGCGCCTCGGGCAATCCGAGGCCGCGATCGTGGCTTTCGACAAGGTGCCGCTGAATTCGCCGATGCGCGTCGCCGCCGATGTGCAGATCGCCGGCGCGCTCAACACGCTGGAGCGCTACGACGACGCCATCGCCTTTCTGCAGACCGCGTTGAAGCGCGAGCCCAACGACATCGACCTGCTGTCGGCGCTGGGCAGCGTGCAGCGCGCCCGCAAGCTCTTCCCCGAGGCCGCCGAAACGTACAGCCGCGCTATCGCGCAGGTGAAAGATCCCGATGCAAGCCATTGGGAACTCTTCTACTCACGCGGCACGGCCTATGAGCGGGCCAAGGAATGGCCCAAGGCCGAGGCGGATCTCAAGAAAGCGCTGGAGCTTGGTGGCGATTCCATCGGCAGCAATCGCGCCCATGTGTTGAACTACCTTGGCTATTCGTGGGTCGACCGCCACGAGAACCTCGACGAGGCGCTCTCCATGCTCAAGCGCGCGGTCGAGCTGCGCCCGCGCGATGGCTATATCGCCGACAGTCTTGCGTGGGCCTATTACCGGCTCGGACGCTATGAGGAGGCGGTAACCGAGCTGGAGCGGGCGATCGAGCTGAAGCCGTCCGAGTCGGTCGTCAACGACCACCTCGGCGATGCCTACTGGCGGGTTGGCCGGCGCATCGAGGCCGTTTTCCAGTGGAACCACGCCCGCGACCTCAATCCCGAACCCGAAGACCTGCCGAAGATCCTTGAGAAGATCAAGAACGGCCTGCCGGATCTCGAGGAGAAGGACAGCGGCGCGGTCGAGAAGAAGTCGGACAAGATCATCAAGGTGGAAAACGCCGCCGGCGAGAAGGCGAACGGGCAGCAAAAGCCCGCCGAGCCGTCGCAGCCGGTGGACTGAACGCCGGCCTTCGCATCCCGGCTATCCAGATGACCGATGTTCTGGCTGAACGCGCTCCGGCAAAGATCAACCTGACGCTTCACGTGCTCGGCCGACGGGCTGACGGATTTCACGAGCTTGACAGTCTCGTGGCTTTTTCCGGCTTCGGCGACACCCTGCGGCTGCTGCCGGGAAAGGCGCTGTCGCTTGCCGTCGATGGTCCCACCGCGCAGGCGGTGGGGGCGGATGGCGACAATCTCGTGCTGCGCGCGGCGCACGCCTTGCTGGCGCGGCGCGAGGGGCTCACGACCGGCGCTTTCCTGCTCACCAAACGGCTGCCGGTTGCGGCGGGCATCGGCGGCGGCTCTTCGGATGCCGCGGCGGCGCTGCGACTTATCGCACGCGCGAACGGTATCGCCATCGACGATCCCGTGTTGCTCGACGCTGCGCGAGCGACTGGATCCGATGTGCCTGTCTGCTTCAGGCCGTGCGCGCGGCGCATGGCGGGCGCTGGCGAACGGATCGGTGAAGCGCTCGATTTGCCTCCGTTCCACGCCGTGCTCGTCAACCCGCGCGTTGGCGTGGAAACGGCGCGGGTATTTGCCGCCCTCGCGCTGCCCCGGGGCGAGGGCGTTGCCGGCGCGGAGCATCCGCCCCTCGCTTCCCGCATGTCGCGGGCGCAATGGCTCGCTCTGCTTGGCGCGGCGAGAAACGATCTCGAGGCGCCCGCGCTCGGCATCGCCCCGGTCATCGGCGAGGCGCTGGCGCTGCTGCGGGGCGCGCATGGCTGCAGGCTGGCGCGCATGTCCGGCTCTGGCGCCACCGTGTTCGGCCTGTTCGACAACCGCATGGATGCGTCACGCGCCGCGCGCATGATGTTGCGCGGCCGGCCCACATGGTGGGTCAGGCCGGCGCTGCTTCGCTGACGTTCGGATTACGTTTTGCGTCAGCCCGAGCAATGGAAGGGCGAGTATTTCGGCGGCTGGCTCGTCGCCGGCTCGAATGTGCCCGTGGTCGCGTCGCGGATCAGCAATTGCCCGGTGCCGATACCGAAGTAAGCGCCATGCAGGCAGGTATCGCCGCGCGCCACCGCCGCCGCGATGAAGGGAAACGTCAGCAGGTTCTGCAGGCTGAGTTCGACCGAGGCCAGTTCCAGCCGACGCAGGAACGCCTCACGGTCGCGGCTAATGTCGACGTCGACCGCCTCGGCGGCGGGGGCGATCTGCGACATCCAGTTGCCGATGAAATCGCTGGTGCTCAAGGGTTTGCTGTCGTCGGCGAAGGCGCGGATGCCGCCGCATGACGCGTGGCCGAGCACCACGATGTGTTTCACCTTCAGCGCCTGCACGCCGAACTCCAGCGCTGCGCTGGTGCCATGCTGCGAGTGGCGGTCGGTGTCGTAGCTCGGCACCAGGTTGGCGACGTTACGCACGACGAGCAATTCACCCGGCGAGGCATCGAAAATGACCTCGGGGGAAACGCGCGAGTCGACGCAGCTGATCACCATGATCTCGGGGTTCTGTCCGCTTTGCGCCAAAGTCTCGTAACGCGACCGCTCGCTGCTGAAACGGCCATCGATGAACGACAGATACCCTTCCTTCAATCTCTGCGGAAACATGAATATCCTTCTTTGAAAACGTCAGAATTCGTATCGGCCGGGTGGCTTCGACCACTTGGGAAGCGTTCCAGTCTATAACAGCGGGTACGGAAAATGGATACTTTTTCGGTGGACACAGCCGGAGCGGGAATACCAGTCCGGCCGCGTGGTCATGCCAGCGGCGCGGTTGCTTCGCGCAGGAAGGCGCGCGTCTCCTCGTCGACGAGCGGCGAGATCACGTCGCGCACGCGGGCGTGATACGCGTCGAGCCACGCGACCGCCTCGCTGCCGAGCAATTTCGGGTCGATCAGCGACCGGTCGATCGGCGCGAGCGTGAGGTTCTCGAACCCGAGCGTGGGGCGCTCGGCCCCCGGCGGGTGGCGTTCTTCCACCACGAGAAGGTTCTCGATGCGTATGCCGTAATGCCCCTCACGGTAGTAGCCTGGCTCGTTCGACAGGATCATGCCCGTCTCGAGCGCGACGTGACCGAGCTTCGAGATACGCTGCGGTCCTTCATGGACGGACAGGAACGACCCGACGCCGTGGCCGGTGCCGTGATCGAAGTCGATACCCGCTTCCCACAGGGCGCGGCGCGCGAAGGGATCGAGCTGCGCGCCAGTCGTGCCGGCGGGGAAGACGGCGGTGGCCAGCGCGATATGCCCTTTCAGCACGCGGGTGAAGCGGTCGCGCATTTCCGCTGTCGGCTTGCCGATACTGACGGTGCGGGTGATGTCGGTCGTGCCATCGGTGTATTGCGCGCCCGCGTCGACCAGCAGGATGCCCGGCGCCACCGGCCGGTTGCTGGCGCGGCTGACCCTGTAATGCGGCAGCGCGGCGTTCTCGTTGGCGCCGGCGATGGTGGGGAACGAGACATCGACCAGCATGCCGGTATCGCGGCGAAAGCCTTCGAGCGCTTCGACCACGGCGATCTCGGTAAGCGCGCCCGCAGGCGCCTCCCGCGCGAGCCACGCCAGAAAGCGCGTGACCGCGGCCCCGTCGCGCCGGTGGGCGGCGCGCGCGCCCTCGATCTCGCGCCGGTTCTTGACGGCCTTCAGGCGCGTGAGCGGATCTGGGCCGATATCGAACGTGACACGTTCCGGCGATGCGAGCTGCTGCAGGGCACGCGCACCGGTGTCGCGGTCGATCCGCAGCTTCAGCGGGGCTGCGGACGTTGCGCCCAGATCGGCGATGGCCCGCGCAAGGCCCTCGCGCCCGCCTGACGCGACGGTGGCGACCTCCGCCACCGCCGCGAGCGCCACGGCGTCGAACCGGGCGGGGTCGAGGAAGAGCGTCGCACGCCCGAGCGCGGGCACGAGTGCGTAGCCAAGGGCGATGGGCGTATGCGGAACGTCGCTTCCCCGGATGTTGAACAGCCAGGCGACGTTATGCGGGTCGCTGACGATAAGCCCGTCGACCTTCGCATCGTCGAGCTGCTCTCGCAGGCGGGCGAGCTTGGCTGTCGCCGTTTCGCCGGCCACCGAGAGCGGATGCACGCGGACGGGCTCCGCCGGGACGGGCGGGCGCGGGTTCCACAGCGCGTCGACCGGATTGGCGTCGAGCGCGACGAGCGTGCCGCCGGCGTCCGACACCGCGCTCTCGAGGCGCTGCACCTGCACCTGCGTATGCAGCCAGGGATCGTAACCGAACGCGCCGCCGCGCGGCAGGTGTTCCGCCAGCCACTTCTCTGGCGTCGTCTCGGCGAGCGCCACGGGCGTGAAAGCCGCGGGGTCGATCTGTTCGCGCACCTGCAGGGTGTAGCGTCCGTCGACGACGATGGCGGCTTCCTTCGCCAGCACGACCGCGGTGCCGGCGGACCCGGTGAAGCCCGTCAGCCACGCCAGCCTTTCGGCTCCGGGCGGCACGTATTCACCCTGATGTTCGTCGGCGCGCGGCACGATGAACCCAGCGAGTCCCTGCCGGGACAAGGCCTCCCGCAGGGCCGCAAGCCGCGCCGCGGAGGTGCCGGCCCCCGCGAAAGAGGGCTCGTCGAAAGACTGGAAAAGACTGCTCATGAAACCGCTTCCTGTCACGAATCGTTCGCGCGATAGGCACGAAGCCTACTCCGATAAGCATCGTGCGGGGACCCCGCGCAGGCGAAATCGATGCCGACTTTCGCCGCACATGCGTTGACGCCGAAGCCAGCAGTTCTTAGTGTCTGCGCCCTGCCATCACGGCAACCACCATTGTTATATGTGCCTCGCCCAAACCGGCGCGGGCGCTTGCCGCCGAAAGAGATATCCCATGATTGCCCCGCTCGAACTTGATCCCGCGCTTGTCGAGGCCGCCCAGACCTCGGCCGCATGGCCGTTCGAGGAGGCGCGAAAAATCGTGGCGCGACTCGCGCGGCAGAAGCGTGTCGACGCTGACGGCGCGCCCCTGGGCAGCACGGAAGTTCTGTTCGAGACCGGATACGGCCCCTCGGGTCTTCCGCACATTGGCACGTTCGGCGAGGTGGCGCGCACGTCGATGGTGCGGCACGCGTTTCGCGTGCTGACGCAGGATCGCATTCCGACACGGCTCATCGCCTTTTCCGACGATCTCGACGGGCTGCGCAAGGTTCCGACGAACATTCCCAACCAGGAACTCGTCGCGCAGCATCTCGGCCGGCCGCTCACCCAGGTGCCGGACCCCTTCGGCACGCATGACAGCTTCGGCGCGCACAACAACGCGCGCCTGCAGGCGTTTCTCGACGTCTTCGGCTTCGATTACGAATTTCGCTCGTCCACGCAGGTCTACAAGAGTGGCGTGTTCGACGCCACGCTGCTGCTCATCCTGCGCAACTACGATGCCGTGATGGAGGTGATGTTGCCGAGCCTGCGCGCGGAGCGGGCGCAAAGCTATTCGCCTTTCCTTCCCATTCATCCGAAAACCGGCATCGTCATGCAGGTGCCGGTTGACGAGGTGCGCGCCGACGCCGGCACCATCGTGTGGCGCGATCCCGACACCGGCGAGCGGTTCGAGACGCCCGTCACCGGCGGCAACGTCAAGCTGCAGTGGAAGCCCGACTGGGCGATGCGCTGGGTGGCGTTGGGCATCGACTACGAAATGGCCGGCAAGGACCTGATCGATTCGGTGAAGCTGTCCGGGCAGATCGTCCGCGCGCTCGGCGCCCAACCGCCGGAAGGCTTCAACTACGAGCTGTTCCTCGACGAGCACGGCACCAAGATCTCGAAGTCGAAGGGCAACGGCCTCGGCATCGACGAGTGGCTGACCTACGGCACGCCCGAAAGCCTCGCGCTGTTCATGTACAACAAGCCGCGTGAGGCGAAGCGGCTCTATTTCGACGTCATCCCGCGCCACGTCGACGAGTATCTGTCCTTCCTCGGCAATTACGACCGGCAGGAGTGGAAGCAGCGCCTCGGCAATCCGGCATGGCACATCCATGCCGGCAGCCCGCCCGCGCCCGAAACCATCACCACCACGCTCGGCCACGGCGGCGGCACGCAGCTGACCTTCGCCATGCTGCTGAACCTCGCCACCGTCGCCAATTCCGAGGACAAGGCCGTGCTGTGGGGGTTCATCCAGCGCTACGCGCCCGGTGCCTCGCCGCAGACGCATCCGCGCCTCGACAGGCTGGTGGGCTACGCGATCAATTATTTTCGCGATTTCGTCAAGCTGGCCAAAAACTACGCCGAACCGACCGACACGGAGCGGAACGCGCTCAGCGTGCTCTTCGACGAGCTTGCCGCTCACGAAGGCTCGACCGATGCCGAGGAACTGCAGAACATCGTCTATGAAGTCGGCCGCACGCATTTTCCCGATACCAGCGGCAAGACGAAAAGCCCGGATGGCCGCCCTGGCGTGTCGCAGACATGGTTCGCGACGCTCTACCGCGTCCTGTTCGGCGAGGAGCGGGGGCCGCGCTTCGGCTCTTTCATCGCGCTCTACGGCGTGGCGGAAACGCGCGCGTTGATCGAGATCGGCCTTTCGGGCGAGTTGAAAAGGGCGCATGAGGCGTTCCTCGCGCAGCGCGGCAGAGGTTGAGGCTGAGGCTGAGGCCATCAGAACAGGCTCAGCTGTTGCGCTTGAGGCGGCGCGCCGCGAAAAAGGTCGGTGCGCAGCCGCGGGTGGCGGCGCAGGTAGCCTAGCCGCTTCAGAGCCAGCGTGAAGCGGCGCGCGATCAAGGCCGCATAAGGGCCGCTGCCCGTCATGCGCTCGTGCCAGCGGGCGTCATAGTCCTTGCCGCCGCGCATCTCGCGCAGCAGCGTCAGGACATGGCGCGCCTTGCCCGGATAGTGCTCCATCAGCCATTCCACCACGAGGTCGCGAACCTCGAGCGGCAAGCGCAGGATCACGTAGCCTGCCTCGCGCGCGCCAGCCTCAAAACCGGCCTCCAGAATGGCCTCGATCTCGCTGTCGTTGATGGCGGGGATGACCGGCGCCACCATCAATGAGACCGGGATGCCGGCCTCGCTCAGGGCCCGTATCGTCGCCAGCCGCCTGTGGGGTGCTGCGGCGCGCGGCTCCATGGTGCGCGCCAACTGCGGGTCCAGCGTCGTGACCGACAGCGCCACGCACGCGAGCCCGCGCGCCGCCATGGGCGCGAGAATGTCGATGTCGCGGGCGATGAGCGCCGATTTCGTCACGATGCTCACCGGATGCCCGAGACGCGACAAGACCTCCAGGATCTGGCGCATGATCCGATACTGGCGCTCGATGGGCTGGTATGGATCGGTGTTTGTGCCGATGGCGATCGTGCGTGGCTCGTAACCCGGACGCATCAGCTCTTTTTCCAGCAGGACGGCGGCGTCGGGCTTGGCGAACAGGCGCGACTCGAAGTCGAGCCCCGGCGACAGCCCCAGATAGGCGTGGGTCGGGCGCGCGAAGCAGTAGACGCAGCCGTGCTCGCAGCCGCGATAGGGATTGATCGACCTATCGAAGGGAATGTCGGGCGAGGCATTGCGCGCGATGACCGTGCGCGACTTGTCGAGCAGCACTTCCGTTCTTATGGGCGGCAGTTCGTCCGGCTCGCCCCAGCCGTCGTCGAACGCTTCCTTCTGCGTGGCCTCATAGCGCCCGGATTGATTTGTGACAGCCCCGCGCCCGCGCCGGCGCAGCGGATCGATCGCGGGCGGCGTGACGCCGGCATCGGGAGAAGGAGGCAGGGGCTGCGTCGGCATGTTTCGACATATCATGTGGGGTTACACGAACAAATGCGGGTATAAAATAGAACAAAAAATAAACAATGTAAACTGCCGCAATGGGCAGGCGGCAAGTCCGGTAGACTTGCATGTCATGCTGGATTGTTATCCTCGCGGCGAACAACGCGGAGACGGGGGCGGGTGCGATGGGTGAAGAAACCGGAACGGTTGTGGGCGCGGATGTGCAGGAGGCGGTGTTCGCCTTGCTCGCGCGTTCCGAAACCTATGGCCTAGATGGGGCCGTCAAGCGCATCGATACCCATGGCGCGGTGGTGTTTCTCGCGGGCGCGGACGTTTATAAGGTCAAGCGGGCGGTGCGCTATCCGTTCATGGACCTGTCCACGCTCGCCAGGCGCCACAGGGTGTGCGAGGCCGAGATCGCCATCAACCGGGTCAATGCGCCGGATATCTATCTCGGCGTTGCTCCCGTCGTGCGCCGCGATGGTGTGCTCGCGCTCGGGCGCGACGGGCAGCGCGCGGAAGATGTCGCGCCCGCCGAGGTGGTGGAATGGGCCGTGCACATGAAGCGCTTCGACGAGGAAGCGACGCTCGACCGGCTTGCCGAACGCGGGGCGCTTGCGCCGGATATCGCGGCGCGACTGGCGGACATGGTGGTGCGCGCGCATGCCGCCGCGCCGCCGGTGCCGGCCCCCGAGGCATCGGTGGAGGAGCTTGCCCGCTATGCCAGGCGCAACGCCGAAGGGGTGGCGCTGCGGCCGGAGATCGTGTCGGTCGAGAGGTTGCTGGCGCTGAAGGCGGCGAGCCTCGCCGCGCACGGGCGGCTGCGCGATCTGCTGGCGGAGCGGGCGCGCACGGGTTTCGTGCGCCGCTGCCACGGCGACATGCACCTGCGCAACATCGTCCTGATCGACGGCGCGCCGGTGCTGTTCGACGCTATCGAGTTCGACGAGAGTATCGGCAGCATCGACCTGCTGTACGATCTGGCGTTCCTGCTGATGGATCTCGCGGCGCGCAATCTGGAGGCGGTCGCCAATGGCGTTCTCAACCGGTATCTGTGGGCGCGGGATTGTGACGCCGACATCGCCGGCCTCGCGGCGCTGCCACTGCTGCTGAGCCTGCGCGCGGGCGTGCGCGCCATGGTGGCAGCCGCCGGCCTGCGGTATTTCGAGGGCGAGCAGTTGAGCGAGGCGACCGAGGAAGCGCGCGCGTATGTCGCGCTCGCCGAGCGGTTCATCGCGCCCCCGCCGCCGCGCCTCATCGCGGTGGGCGGGTTGTCGGGCACCGGCAAGAGCACGCTGGCGCGCCAGCTTGCGCCCCTCGTGCCCGGCGGCGTCGGGGCGGTGCATCTGCGCAGCGACGTGGTGCGCAAGAACCTCGCGGGCGTTGCGGAGACAGTCCGGCTGCCGCCCGAAGCCTATAACGCCGACACCACGATGGCTGTCTATGCCCGGCTGCGTGAGCTGGCGCTCGGCGCGCTGCGGGCCGGACAGAGCGTCATCGTCGACGCGGTGCATGCCCGCGAGGACGAGCGCGACGCAATCGAGGCGGTGGCGCGGCAGGCAGGGGCGGCATTCGCGGGCCTGTGGCTCGAGGCCCCGGTTGGCGTGCTCGAGGCGCGGGTAACAGAACGGGTGGGCGATGCCTCGGACGCCGATGCCGGCGTGGTGCGCGGGCAGGCGAACTACACGTTGGGAGATATTGGCTGGCAACGTCTGGCCGCTCAGGGGGAGATCGGCGAGGTGGCCGATGTCGCGGGAAAGCTGCTTGGCCTTGCGGGTGGCGGGCGCGCTTGACCGAACGGCATTGCAAGCGTTTGCCGAAGCAACCGGTAAGCACCGCACGGCAGGTTTCCGGAGCGAGCATGTAATCCATTGGATGATAATTTAAACGAAAACAATAAATATTCATTTATAAAACAATCGGAAATACTTTTATTGATTTTATGAAAAAATGAATATCTTTTGATGTAATTCATAGTTAAAAGAAAATTATAATTAAATTGAATATGTATACAAAATAATATTACATGCGTTGATTTTATTTTAAGATGTTTATACTTCCTGTTTTTTATGATAATCAAATTTATTTAATGGCATTTTGCATTCGTATTTCATTCAATCCGGATGCAGGCCGCGCGAAAAATTGGAAATCGGGGCAGGCTGCGCATCGGGCTTATTTTCAGTAATCACGCCATCCGCCCCGCCTGTGATGATCGCTCCTGTCCGGCCTGTTCCGGGTCGGGGGTGGTTTGTTTTTTCGGCTCCGTGAAGTGGTTTCTGGGGAGGGTTGCGTAGTGGCCGCGGTATCTGACGCTGTTGTTGTCTCCAGTCGCCAAGGGAGCGATAGCCATAGTGCGGGCGATCGCCATGGTGCCAGTCCCGATGGAGCGAGCCGCAAGCGGGCGGGATTGCTCGGCCGGGTCAGCACGTGGGCGCTGATCCTGGGCGCCGCCGCCTGCGGCAGCGAGGCCATGGCGGCCGGGAGCACGGTGAAGGAAGTGCGGCAGGGCGCGGACGGCGCCGAGTGGTATTGGGTGAGGCAGCCCGACAACACCCGCCGTGCCGTGTTCCCCACGGATGCCGGGGCCGGCGCGGACGTCGCGCTGATCAACCCGATCACGAACCTGAACGAACCTGCCGCCACAACGGCGGTGGAGATCGGCTCCATCGGCGGCAAGGGCCAGATCGGCAGCGGGTATTCGGCTGGCGGCTCATTTTATCACATGCCGGGGACGGCCGGCGGCGCGGGCGGCAGCATCGCACTGGAGCAGACGGGCGACATTGTCGGCATCGGCAGCCAGAAGTCGGACACCGCATTGTTGAATCTCTACTCCATCGGCGGCGATGGCGGAATCGGCACCAACGGCATCGGCAAGGGCGGCGCGGCGGGAACCGTGACGCTCGCCCTGAACGCCGACGTGCAAACCGTGGGCAACCATTTCGCCGGCATATGGGCCAAGTCGCAAGGCGGACAAACCGGCGCCAACAATAGCGGAAATCCGCTCGAGTCAGGCGTGGCCGCAGCCGATGTCGGCCGGTATCCGGGCTCGAACGGCAATACGGTCACGGTCGTCGTGGGTGCCGACGTCCTCGTCTCGACACAGGAAGACACGGGCGAGAAAGACGTCAAGAAGCGCGGCTACGCGCCGGCCATCATCGCTGAATCGATCGGCGGCGCGGGTATCGACGGCGCGACGATCTCGCGGCTTCTGCCGGGAGCCGGCAACGGCGGCGCGGTTTCCTTCGAAAATTACGGCACCATCGTGACGGACGGCAACGTCTCCACCGGCGTGCTGTTGCAGTCGGTCGGCGGGCGCGGCGGCAGGCAGATGAGATCCGTGAGCCACGGCAGCGGCAGCACCAGTTCGGGCGGCGGGCGCGGCGGCGACGCGGGACATGGCGGCTCCGTGTCGGCGCTGCAGGCGGGCGCGATCGAAACGAAGCAGGAATATTCCTTCGGCCTCGCGGCATTCTCGATCGGCGGCGGTGGCGGCAGGGGCGCTTCGGGCTTCGGCGGCGTCACGGGCGGTGACGGCGGCAACGCGGGCAACGGCGGCACGGTGGAGGTGACGAACTCCGGCACGATCGTCACCCATGGCAAGGGGTCCGCGGGCCTCGCGGCGCAGAGCCTCGGCGGCGGCAGCGCGCTCAACGCCTTCCAGCGCACCAGCCTCACACCCGGCTCGTCGACCGGCGGCGGCACGGCCGGCGGCGGTTATGCGGCGTTCTTCGGCGCGGGCAACGGCGGGCGCGGCGGCGCGGGTGGCAGCGGCGACCTCGTCTCGGTCACGAATGACGGCTTCATCCAAACCCATGGCGAATCCGCCTTCGGCATTCTGGCGCAGAGCATCGGCGGCGGCGGCGGTGGCGGTGGCGCGTCCTCGACGGCCTTCAGCATCCTGCTCGGCATGGCCTCCGGCGGCGATGGCGGCGGTGGCGGCAGCGGCGGCGTGGTGAAGATCAATCCGTCGTATGTCTCCGAGGGTGACGAGACGCCGGGCATCACGACATCCGGCAATCTGGCGAGCGCCATCCTGGCGCAGAGCATTGGCGGCGGCGGCGGCGCGGGCGGCGACGCCAAGGCGGTGTCGGCGGGCGTGTTCGCGGCGGTGTCGATCGCTGTTGGCGGCGCTGGCGGCAAGGGGGGCGACGGCGGCAGCGTCTTCGTCGACAACACGTCGCAGATCACGACATTGGGCAAGGAAGCCCACGGCATCGAGGCCCGCAGCATCGGCGGCGGCGGCGGCAAGGCCGGCAATGCCAGCGCCTATGCCTTTGCCGTTTCGCCGCCGCCCTATCCGTCGCTGAGCCTGACGTGGGGCGTTGGCGGCACCGGCGGCGAGGGCGGAGCCGGCGGGGCCGTTTCGGTATCGAACCTGACGCAGGTCACTACAAGGGGCGAGAAGGCTTACGGCATCTTCGCCCAGTCCATCGGCGGCGGCGGCGGCAACGCCGGTTCCGCCACGGCGGTGTCGGACGTGGTCGGGTTCAGCCGCAACTTCGCCGTCGCCATCACGCTCGGCGGATCGAGCGATGGCGGCGGCAGCGCCGGTCTGGTGAATGTCGTCAACGCCGACCTGGTGGAGACGTGGGGCAAGTTCTCCACCGGCATTCTCGCCCAGAGCGTCGGCGGCGGCGGCGGCGACGGTGGCACCGGCACCGCGTCCGCCAGCAAGGGCGTGTCGAACCTCGACTACGTCTCGACCATCGTGTCGGACGGCATGCCGATAGCGGACACCTGGTCGGCCAAGGTCGCGATCGGCGGCAAGGGCGGCAAGGGCGGCAGCGGCGGCGAGGTCGGCGTCACCAACTACGACCGCGTCTTCACGCACGGCGACAATTCCAAGGCCATCATCGCCCAGAGCGTCGGCGGCGGTGGCGGCACCGGCGGCGGCTATCTCAGCATGGGATCGGGCGAGCGCGCCGGCAGCCTCAACATCGGCGGCAGCGGCGGCGAGGGCGGCGCCGGCGGCCATGTGCGCGTGAACAACAACGTGGAAGCGGCCATCGCGACCTTCGGCGACGGATCGGCGGCGGTGTTCGCGCAGAGCGTGGGCGGCGGCGGCGGCACGGGCGGCTCGCTCGCGGGCAGCACCAAGAGCGCCCCCTCGCTCAAGACCGCGCAGGCGGCGACCGATGCAGTGTTCCAGCTCACGGACGAGTTGTTCAAGATCAACAAGCGCCTGAGCAAGCAGTTCGGCGACGGCAAGATCGAGGAAGCCGAAGCGCAGTTCCTCGACAAGAACAGCACGGCGCAGCAGAAGCTCAAGACCGCCAAGACGGTGCTCGACATCGTCAAGGCCGGCTGGTCCTCGGTGAAGGGGACCATTAAGGAAAACGAGCAGATCCGCAAGCGCAACGCCACTGCCGCCAAGGAAGGCCGGCCGCAGGAGGCTGAGATCACGCTGGGCGAGTCCATCGGCAAGGCAGTATACGAATCCGCCAAGACCGGCGCGCTCAACTACGTGATGAAGGAACTGACCGACAACCTCAAGAAGGGCATCGAGGCGCTGGTCGGCGGCGTGAAGAACGTCGACAAGACCGTGTCCGTGAGCGTCAGCATCGGCGGCACCGGCGGCACGGGCGGCGACGGCGGTCCGGTCACGATCGACAACGACGGCAGCATCAGCACACGTGGCGCAATTTCCTACGGCATCTTCGCCCAGTCGATCGGCGGCGGCGGCGGCAGCGGCGGCGGCGCGGTTACGTCGGGCAACAACTGGTACAACGTTGGCGTTTCGGTGGGCGGCAACGGTTCCGGCGGCGGTGTCGGCGGCACGGTCACCGTAACCAACAACGGCCTGATCGAGACGTTCGGACGCGGGTCGTTCGGCATCCTCGTCCAGTCGATCGGCGGCGGCGGCGGCCTTGGCGGCGCGGCGGCCAACGCCGACGCGGTGGCGACGGTGTCGCCCGCCGTCAACGTGGGCGGCAAGAACGAAGTGTCCGCCAACGGCGGCGAAGCGAAGGTGACCAACACCGGCACCATCAGGACCTCGGGCAAGGAAGCGCATGCAATCGCCGCGCAGAGCATCGGCGGCGGCGGCGGCGCTTACTTCATCGACCGCGGTTCGCCGGTGTCGGCGGCAACGCTGGTGGATTCCCAGGAGGCGCTCGAGGCGCTGGAGGAGGCGAACAAGCTCCTGCAGGAGCTCGAACTCGGCACCATCGGCGTCACCGACAGCCAGAACGGCAAAGCGGGCACCGATTTCAACACCGTCATCCCGCCGATCACGGCGTCGGTGAGCATCGGCGGACGGGCGCGCAGCGACGGCGCGGCCGGCAAGAACGGCGGTGACGGCGACTACGTGCTCGTCTATCACGCGGGCACGATCGAGACGTCGGGCCTCGGCGCGATCGGCATCCTCGCGCAGTCCATCGGCGGCGGCGGCGGCTTCGGCGCCGACGCAAGCGCGACCGGCTCGGTGAAGCAAACGACGGTGCTTGGCGGCACCGGCGGCACGCGCGGCAACGGCCGCACGGTCGACATCGTTTTCGATGGCGCCGCCAGCATCAAGACATCGGGCGCGGGGGCTGTCGGCGTCCTCGCCCAGTCTATCGGCGGCGGCGGCGGCTACGCGGGCACGGGCGCGGGCAATTTCCAGCTCGCGGCCCCGCGCGAATGGTACCTGTATATTCCGCCCCAGCCCATGTACCCCTACGGCATGACGATGGGCCAATACCTGAAGCAGGAGGATGGCGCGACCGGCAACGGCGGTCCCATCAACATCCGCACGAGACCGGACGCGAAGGTCAGCATCCACACCAGCGGCGAGCGCGCCCACGGCATCTTCGCGCAATCGCTGGGCGGCGGCGGCGGTTACGGCTTCAATATTCACGGCGATAACGTGGGGCAGTACACCAGCACCGGCAGCCGCAGCGCCAAGATGTCGGGACTGGGAGGCATCGTCTCCATCGACACGCGTGGCGACATCGTTGCCTCGGGCAAGGATTCCTACGGCATCTACGTGCAGAACGGCGTGCAGAAGTCCGATGGGTCCCTCGACCTGTCGCGCAGCAGAACCGGCATCAACACCATCGCCCATGTCGGAAGAATCGAGGGCGGCTCCGGCTCCGGCGCGGCCATTCGCGTCGATGGCGCGGCGGAAACCCTCATCACGCTCGGGCAGGGCTCCTACGTGGGCGCTGCGTCCAACAAGGCCATCCTCAGCTCGTCCGCCAAGACGACCATCGACAATTTTGGCACGCTGGTGGGCGAAGTCAGGCTCGCGGACGACGCGCGCCAGAGCGTGTTCCACAACCGCGCCGGCGGCGTTTATGAAACGCGCGGGTTTAGCCAGTGGATCTTCTATAACGGCGGCAGCGGCCCACATCAGGAGGTCAGCCTGGGGCAGGGCGGCACCTTCCGCAACGACGGCCTGCTGGAAATCGGCGGCAAGGGCACGATCGGCAGACTCACCTTGACGGGCAACGCGTCCGCCGAGCTCGGGGGCCACATGGTGGTGGATGTGGACGTGCCCGACAGGGAGTACAGGACGTTCGCCGACCACCTGTCGGCCGACCGCGTGCGCCTGTGGAACCTGCTCGTGGAGCCAAGGGTCGGCAAGCAGCTCTACAACAACAAGATGTTCGTCATCAGCGGCAAATCCCTTGTCGATCCGGAAAATCTGCGGCTGAAGGGCATCGACGGATCGCCCATCACGTGGAAATCAACGCACAGCGACACGACGATCTGGATCGAGCCGGTGGCCGATTTCGTCGGCGCGGCGCGCGGCGGCGCCAACGACAGCGAGACGGCGCTGCTTCAGGCGCTGCAGCAGGGCTGGAACGCTGGCTCGCGGGCGGAAGGCAAGATCTTCGCCTCGCTCGCCAAGATCGGCGACAGCAGCGAATATCTGGAAGTCGTCGACAGGATCACACCCGAGGAAAAGCAGCATCCGGCTGTGCTGCAGGCGCTGAACGCACGCGGTTCTCTCTCTCACGCGCTGAGCTGCCCGGTGTTCGTCGATACGGGCACCGTCATCAACGAAAGCCAGTGCGTGTGGGGCAGCGTGACCGGCTCGCGCACCATGAATTTCGAGTCGAAGGACAACAACGGTTATCGCAACGATGCGCTGAGCTACCGCGTCGGCGGCCAATGGGAACTGGCGCCCGACTGGTTCCTGGGCGCCACGGCGGCCTACAACACCGACTGGCTGCAATCGCGTGACCGCGGCACCCGCGCGGACGGCAAGGGCGCGGATATCTCCGTCGCACTCAAGCATCAGATCGAGGCCTGGTACTTTGCCGGCGCACTGCACGCGGGCTACCACGGCAACGAATTCACTCGCTCGTTCGCGGTTGGCGACGAGTGGTGGTCGTCGAAATTCGACACCAAGTCGTGGACCTTCGGTTTGCGCGGGCGGGCGGCCTATGAGTTCGCCTTCGACGAATGGTACGTGCGCCCTTATGTCGACGTGGACGTGATTCACGCTTACATGCCCGGCTACACCAGCACGGGTTCCGGCCTCGACACGCGGGTGTCGCCGATGCGGGAATGGACCTTCGCGGTGAGCCCGGCGGTCGAGCTCGGCCTGCGCAAGAACCTGGAATCGGGCGGATGGCTGCGGCCTTATCTCAGCGTCGGCGCGACATACTTCAAAGATAATGAGTTCAGCGCCAAGGTTCGTTTCGTCGACGGACTGGAGGAGGGTGTCGCGTTCGATTCGACCAGCCACCTGCCGCGCTACGCTCTCGATGTCGGGGCCGGCGTGCAGTTCCTGTCGAAGGACAACTTCGAGGTGAAGGGCGAGTACAAGGCGCAGATCGGCAAGGACTATCTCAACCAGAAGGCCAGCCTGCGCGCCGCGTTCCACTTCTGATCGCGGTCGCCGCCCCGGGCCGGCACGGCGGCCGGCTCAGGGCGACGATTTCGTGCGGCGACGCAGCACGACTGCTGTGACGATGGTGAGCAGCACGCCGGCAAGGGCGAGCCACCAGCCTGTCCGCTCGGCGTTGTCGGCGGGCAGCACGACTTCGGTCAGGTGCCGGCCGGCCGGCACCCGCAGGGTGATGAACGGCTCGTTGTCGGAAAAGGCCTGTGTTACGCCCTCTGTGCCGTTCGATATCCAGTAGCGCCAACCGGAATACTGCGCTTGCCGCAGGCCGATGAGCATGTCCGTCGCCCCATCGGTGTCGACAAGAATGCGTCGCGATTTCCAGTAGGGGGCGGAGGCGGTTCCCTCGCCTTCGAGGACGATGGTCCGCGCGTTGTTTGAGAAGCGTGACGCCATCGCCGCCGCGTCGCCGACCCGATATTCGCAGGTATCAATGTTTTGCTGCGCCTTCTCGCGCGCTTGCCTGGGGGCTTCGCTCGCTGGCTGGAGCGGCACGAGCGTCAATTCGCGCATGACGGCATAATTCGCCGCGGCGACCGCCCCAACGCCCGCGACGACGCAGGCAAAGGCGACGCTTGCCCATGCGCTCCGGTTTGCGGCGAGCACGGAGAGGCCGAACCCGACCAGGGCAGCCAGCGCGAGCACCTGCAAGGTCATGATGCGCCAGGGGAACTGGATCATGCCGAGGGGCGTGTCCAGATCCCAGATCGGCGTGCTGAAAGTCGTTGTCATGAAGACCGAAACGACGAGGACGAGCGCTGCGAAGACGACGTATGCCGGCGGACGGCGGCGCGTGGCGGCGAGGCCGAGGATGAGCGCTATGACGCCGACGCCCGCCTGGACGGCAGCGGAAACGATGAAGGGGATCTCGAGCGCCGCGTTCGGCCAGGGAGACCGGCCGAACAGCCATTTCTGGCCGGTGTAGTACTGTTCGCCGAACAGGCAGGTGGTTGGAATATGGCGAAGATGGCTCACCATTGTCGCCAGATATGGTGCGCTGACCAATAGCGCCAGAAGGCTGGCGATGACGAAGCGCGCCACCGGCGCGCCGTCGCGCGCGGCCACCGCGTTGACGAGCGCATAGAAACCCAGGACCGGGATAACAATCAGGGCCGAGGGAGCGTGTGTGAGCAATATCGCCGTTATGCTTAGAACCAGCAGGACGAGCCCCGCGATCGGACGCAAGCGCAGCCGGTCTATCGCCAGAAGCGCGTAGGGCGGCCACGCGAAGGCCCACTGTTCCGCGAAAGCCGCGCGCACGTAGACATCGATCGCCAGATGATAGGGCGCGAGGACGTAAGCCAGCGCGGCGATGCATGCGGAGAGCCGTGACGTGTGCGACCGCAGCCACCAGTAAACGCCCAGCCCGCCGATGGTTCGCGCCAGCGCCGACGACACGGCGAGCCTGAGCGCGGCGTCGGCAGGGTCGTCGCCAAAGGGCGGGAGCAGGTAAGTGATGAACTGGGGAATCGGCGGATAAATAAAAAAAGCCGGACTGCCGAAGCCGAGATTATGCCCGGGCAGCCAGCGCGGATAAAGGGTGCCTTCGCCCAGCACCTGCGAGAAATGCATCTGCCAGAGCATGTGCGCGCCGGAATCGTGTCCGCGCAGCATGGCGCCCGTAGCCAGAGCCGGGTAGGTGGCGGCCACACATGCGAATGCTATCAGTAAACAAATAATGAAATCTGAAGATATACTATCATTTAATGACCTTCTGCTCTTCATGTCATATTTCGTTCATTTGATTTGATAAAGCTATCATTTACTTTTTATTATATTTTTCGCTATTTTGCAATCTGTTTTCAATGTCCATCATGGGCCGACGTAGAAATAGAACGGCGCGCCCGCCGCCAATTGCTTCGATATTCTCGGCAGTCATGGCTTTTAAGCGCGAGAACATGTGCGGCTGCTCGGAACTTGCCGTCGCTTGGGGCGATGTCGATTTTTATTCAAAAATGAGAAATTTATGTTGGATTTTATTCTCAAAAAAAGAATATATAAGCCAGCATGCATGGGGAGTGCCGCATGGATCTCGCATCGCTGACTATGTTCCGTACCGTTGCGCGGGAGCAGAGTGTCACCCGCGCTGCTGAATTGCTCGGCCGCGTGCCGTCGAATGTCACCACCCGCATTCAGCAACTCGAGGCGGAGATCGGCGTCGCGCTGTTCCAGCGTGACAGAAAGCGCATGACGCTCACGGACGAGGGGCGCACCTATCTGGATTACGCCGATCGCATCCTGAACCTCGCCGAAGAAGCGCAGCAGGTCGTCAATCCGTCCGCGCCGGCGGGCACGCTGCGTGTGGGCTCCATGGAAAGCACCGTCGCCAGCCGGCTTCCCCTTGCGCTCGCCCGCTACAACAAGCAATGGCCCGGGGTCACGATCGATCTCTCGACCGCGCCGACCCGCCAGCTCGTCGACGCGCTGCTGGCGCGCCACATCGACTGCGCCCTGATTGCCGTTCCTGCCGGAGAATGGTGGCTCGATCCGAGCGAACTGGACATGGTGCCGCTGTTTCGGGAGGAACTGGTGCTGCTTCTGCCGCCGGGCCATCCCGAAGTTCGCGATGCCGACGATATCAAGCCGAGGGCGCTGACCGCCTTCGCACCTGGCTGCACCTACCGCATGCTGGCCGAGGAATGGCTGACCGGTTTCGGCGCGCGCCGGGCGCATTTCGCGGTTCACGAGGTGCGGTCGTATCACGCGATGTTCGCGTGCACGGCCGCCGGCTCCTGCGTCAGCATCATGCCACGGAGCGTCATCGATCTCATGCGCCATCTCGGCCCCGTCGAGGAGCGCGCGCTGATGACGGTCCGCACCTGTCTGGCCAGCCGGCCGGGCTTCATGACTCCTGCGTTTGCCGCCTTCCGCCAGACGCTTGAAGCGTTTTCGGACATCGAGGATCGAAACGATGCGCAGCAAGCATGAAATCGGGGCGATGGTCGCCGCAGCGCTGGTGCTGGTCGTCGGCATGGGTTTTGGCCGCTTCGCCTTTACAGGCCTTTATCCGCTGATGGTGTCCGGCCAGCAGATTTCCATAGAGGGCGGCTCCTACGCGGCGTCGGCAAACTATGCCGGATACCTGACCGGCGCGTTGCTGGCCGCGCTGCTTTCGGGCATTCCGAGCCGCAGGCTGTGCGTCTTCGCGACCGTCGCGACGGTGATCGGCCTCGGGGTGCTGGCGCTGCCGCTGGCGGAATGGCTGATCGTCGCCATCCGGGGCCTTGCCGGCCTGTTCAGCGCGATGGCGATGGTGGGCGCATCGCAATGGCTCATCCACGACCGCAGGCTCCACACCGGCGCTCCGGCGCTTTACTCGGGGGTCGGCGTTGGTATTTTTCTGTCGGCCGAGATTATCGCGATCGGTCGTGTGTCGTCGCTGTCGAGCGGCGCGATATGGCTGGTGCTGGCCGTGGCGGCGCTGGTGTTGACGGCGGTTTCGGTCGTCATGCAGGCGCGGACCGAGCGTTCGCGGCCCCATCAAATTCAGGCGCGCGCGGCGGCCGCGCACGAGGCGCCGCCGCTGGGCGCCACGCGGCTCATCGTCGTCTACGGGCTTGCCGGCCTTGGTTACATCGTCACTGCGACCTACCTGCCGCTGCTGGTGGGAAGGGCGCTTGCCGCCATCGACCCGGTCCATATCTGGGCGGTTTTCGGTCTCGGGGCGGTGCCGTCGTGTTTTCTCTGGCATGCCTTGCATGAGCGCTGGGGCACACGGACCAGCCTCCTGGTCAACCTCGTGGTGCAGGGCATCGGCGTGGCGCTGCCGGTGTTCCACACGCCCGCGTCCTACATCGCGAGCGCCTTGCTCGTCGGCGGCACCTTCATGGGCACCGTGACCATCGCCATGCCGGCGGCGCGCCGGCTTGCCGCGGGCGTTCGCTTCAACATGCTCGCGATCATGACCGCCTCTTACGGCGTCGGGCAGATCGTCGGCCCGCTCATGGCCAATGCGCTCTATGCCGGAACGGCTTCTTTCGATGCCTCGCTGGTGGTCGCGGCCCTTGCCCTGTTGGCCGCCGGCGCGCTCTGCCTCATTCCGCCGACGCGACGGAAGTCATAGAAGCTGCGAGCGCGCTAGCAGGCGTATTCTATGGCGCGGCCGGTTCGAGGCGCTGCAGGATGAGATCGGCGAGGTGCGCGTAGTTTTGGTCGAAGTGGTGCCCGCCCTCGAGAGCGATGCGCTGCGCCTCGCCCAGCTCCTTGGCCGGGCAGGATGAATCGCCGTCCGCGGCGTCGTCCTTGCCGTAGATGCACTGGGTGCGGTCGAGCGGCAGCCCGGCGAGCAGCGGCGGCAATGGCTGGCCGGTCGACGTTCCGGCACTCAGGAAGCCTTCGAGCGAGACCTCGTAATCGGCGGTCAGCCCCAGCGCCAGCAGCGACACCAGCGCGACCTTGTCCCGTATGTCTGCCGAGATGAAAGGCCACGAGCCGGGTATGACGTCCGCGCCGAAGGAAAACCCGATCAGTATGAAACGGTCGACGCCGAATTGCCGGCCGTAGTGATCGAACAGCAGTCCGATATCGGCGGCAAGTTCCCGCGGCTGGCGTTTCGCCCAGAAATAGAGCAGCGAATCGAGGCCCACGACCGCCACGTCCCGCTCCGCCAGCCGCGCGCCGAGTTGCCTGTCCAGATCGCGCCAGCCTCCGTCTCCCGAAATGACCACGGCCAGCGCCTTGGCCTTGCCCGCCGGCTCGATGATGGAAACGGGCAGTCCCGCCGCGCCCCGGTCTCTCACGCGCCCCAGTTCCACGGCGTTGGAGACGAGCGCCGAGCGCACCGCGTGCTCTGTCGTGGCCGGGACGAATTTCGCCTTGTCGAGCTCCGACTGGAATTCCTGAATGCGCCCCCGTGCCCGATGCGGGCCGATCACGCGCCAGGCGTCCGTAAACGGCGCCGTCGGCTTCGGCAGCGCGAACACGCCGTCGACGGCGGCGGGCAGGGGCGGGTCGAGACAATAGGGAATATCCGAGCGAATGGCCGGCTTGAACCCGATGCTGATCGCGCCGCCCAGCGTATGCACCGGGGCCTGCGCCAGCGCGACATAGGCGAAAGCGGCCGCTTCCCCGCGCCCGACGATCACCGGATAGAAATAGCGCTCGACGCGCAGTTCCCGCTCCACGTCGCGGGCGAGGTTGTTCAGCGTCTCCGAAACGTAAGCGCATGGATCGGTGACGGACGGTCCCGTCAGCTTCTGGCGCACGTCATTCCAGTCCAGCGGCACGACGATCAGCCCGGCCCGCGCCAGCGCCGTGACGTCGGCATCGCGCGTCGGCAACGATGCCTCGTCCGTCACTAGCACGACGAGCCCGCGGGCGTCCGCCTGCGTGTGCGTCACGGCGACATTGCCGAACTCCCCCGCATCGATGGTGGAAACAGTCAGCCGGGGCGGCAGGACCTCGGAAAGAATGCCGGCGCCGAAAAGGACGATGCCGACCACCAGCATTCCCAGGGCGACAACGCCCGCGAGGATACGAAACAACATAGTCAAATTCATTGCCGCCGGTCTTTCACGATCGTTTGCGGGAAGCCTGCACCTTAGCGGCGCCGTTCGGCCCCGTCGCGATCAGCGCCGTCACGTCGAGCAGGATCTGTGGTAGCGCCCAACCACCGGGGCTGGCAAGATAACGCGGTTCCCACACGGGGTGGTACTTTTCCTTGTAAGCCCGCAAGCCCCGGAAGCCATAAAATCTTTCGCTGTGCCGCGCGACCAGCGTGGCTAACTTGTGCCAGTCCGGCGCGAGCCTGTGCTCGGAAAGCCCGCTCAGCGGCGCCATGCCCAGGTTGAACCAGCCATAGCCTTGCTCCTTGGCATACAGCAGCAGATTGACGAACAGCAAGTCCATCACGGCGGGCATGTCGGGCAGGCGGCGCATCAGGTCCACCGTCAGCTCGCCGCCCTGCTGCCCATACCACAGGTTGGCGAAGGCCAGAATCCGGTCGCCGTTGCGCACCACCGCGATGTCGTAGCGCGACAGGTAGCTTTCCGACCAGAAACCGATGGAAAAGCCCTTCTCGCGCGAGCCGCGATCCGCCAGCCACGCATCGGAAACGGCCTTGAGCTCGGGCAGGTGCGCCGGCACCTCGACCGCCGGAATGACGGCGAACGACAGCCCGTCGCGCGTTCCGCGGTTCAGCGCGTTGCGCCAGTCCCGCCCCGCGCGCCCGTCGAGCGAGAAGGTCTTCAGGTCCACGTGCGCTTCCTCGCCGAGCTTGGTCAGCGACAGGCCGCCGTCGAGATAGAGCGGCAGCCGGCGCGGGCTCACCTGATAGAACACGGGCAGGCCGTCATTCCTGTCGACCTCCTCGAAGAAGAGCCACATCAGCTCCGAGGCGCGCGCCGGGTTGCCGACCGGGTCGCCCATCGCCACCCAGCTGCGGCCACGCACCGCATACATGATGAAGGCATCGCCCTGGGGGTGCATCAGCAATTGCTTGTCGCCGAGAAGTGCAAGCTGCGCATCGGCCCTGTCGGCGAGGGCAAGCGCCTTCTGTAGCATTTCCGGATGAGGCGGCTCGGCACGGCGTGGCGCCCGCGCGCGGTGAATCATCGCGTAGAGCGACAGGCTGGCGCCGACGATCACCGCCGCGAGGCTGCCGCGCAGGAAGCGCGAGGCGTCGTCGTGCCAGCCGAATTCCCACCATAGCTGCTGGCTGTAATCGACATCGCGGAAGGCGGTGAAGCCGAGCCAGATCGTGCAGCCGATGACGAACGCGATGGCGACGAGCCAGCGTGCCTCCAGGGGCTCGGCTAGGATTCCGGCCTTGCGGTAGAAGGCGGGGCGGAACAGCAGCAGCAGGCCCAGCACGGAGGCGAGAATGAGCGCCTCCTCCCAGTCGAAAGCCTTCAGCAGCGACACCGCCATGCCCGCGCCCATGACGATGATGGTCGCGGTCCATGCGCTTTCGAGCCGGCGCAGCAAGCCGCGCGACAGCACGAGCAGCACGACGCCCGCCGCGCTGCCGACGAGATGCGACACTTCCGCGAACGGCAGCGGCACGAGGTGACGGAAGGCGCGGATGCGCGAGTAATCCGCCGGCAGCGCGCCGGATGTCAGCAGCACCAGCCCGCCCACGAATGTCAACAGCGCCAGAAAGGTCGGGATGACGGGCGACACGATGCGCAACAGCTTATTCGCGGCGCGCACCGCCTTGCTGTCGTGGAAATGCAGCTTCGCGCCGTGCACGCCGAGCAGCGCCACGGCGGCCGCGAACGGGATGAACGTGTACGTCACCCGCCAGACCAGCAAGGCGGAAAGCAACTCCTCCGAGGGGACATGCGGAAAGGCGAGCAGCATGGTCACCTCGAAGGCGCCAAGCCCCGCCGGCATGTGGCTCACCACGGAAAACACGATGGCGGCCGAAAACACCGCCGCAAATGCCGGCAGGATGATGCCGGTCTCCGGCGGCAACAGCACCCACAGCGACGCCGCCGCGGCCGAAACCTCCGCCACGCCGAGGCCGATCAGGCCGAGCATGCCCCACCCGCCGGGAAGGCGGATGCCCGCGCCTTTCCAGCCGACAAGACCCTGGCCGCCGCGGCTGCACCAGAGCACCAGCGAGGCGAGCGACAGCAGCAACACGATGCCGATGCCCCGGTTGACCTCCACCGGAAACCGGTCGAGCGCGGCGATCGCGTGCGGCGCGATCACTTCGCTGCCCCCCAGAACCGCCGCCATGCCGAGCCACAGGGTGACGCTGGCGACGGCAGTCAGCTTGCCCACCTCGACGAGCGACAACCCGGCGCGCCGGTAGATGTGCCAGCGCACGGCGCCGGCCGTCAGCAACGGAAAACCGAGCGCATGACCCACGGCGTAGCTGGTGAAGGAGCCGAACGCGACCGTGCGTATCGGAACCTTCTTGTCCGTCGCGGCCCGGAGGCCGGCAGCGTCGTAGCCGACGAGCGCCGCGTAGCTGAGGGCACTGAAGGCGAGCGAAAGCCCG
Organism: uncultured Chelatococcus sp.; assembly: GCA_937863995.1. Classification (GTDB taxonomy): domain Bacteria; phylum Pseudomonadota; class Alphaproteobacteria; order Rhizobiales; family Beijerinckiaceae; genus Pseudochelatococcus. The sequence continues at coordinate 35,370 of CALMIK010000089.1, read as the reverse complement.
AACAGCGATCTGGGCGTCGCGGCGGCGCTGGCGACCACCGCGCCGATATCGATTTCGGAAAGCAGCGCCGCGAAAAGCCCCAAGGTCGCGAGAATGGCGAAAACGACCAGAAATGGCTTGGCGCGCTCGAATGCAGCGTGTTTTACGTCGACCTTGGGCGCGGCATCCTGTTGAAGGACGGGGCCATCCGATTCCAACTTCATATCCACGATGACGATCCGGTCGTTGAGTTCGCCGAATACATATCACAATTCCGCGCGCCCAGAAGGGGGGCGGAGACCCGCTCAGATGGATGCCGCCGAAATCAGCGTTTCCATGGGCCGCCATCCATGTGCCGGCTTGCGGCGCTCGCTGTCGAACGCGAACCAGCACCCGCCGCCTCCCGGCCCCTGATCGAAGCGGCGATCGATCTTCTCACCCGACAGAGCGCAGAAAAGAAGCGTTCCGACACCGCCATGCCCGACGAACAGCACGTCGCCGCGCGCGTCGGTATCAAGGCAGGCATCGACCTCCTCGACGATCCGCGTTTGCGCCGCTTCGGCGGTCTCCCATCCGCGAACGCTTCGGGACGGGTTGGCGAAGAATTCATCCGCCACCTTCTCGAACGCGTCAGGCGGCAGAAAACCGGTCGCGCTGCGATCGTTCTCGTGCATCCGGGGGCGCACTTCCACCTCGACACCCAATGCGGCCGCCAGGGGGAGGGCCGTTTCCAGCGCCTTCGTCTCGTCGCTGCTGATCACCCGCCGGGTTTGCGACAGCACGCCGGGGTGCGCCGCCAGGGCCGCGACACGGGCGCGCCCCGTCTCGTTCAGCGACCAGCGAGGAACTTGCCGGGCCGGGTCGATCAAGACCTGCGGATGAGTCAGATACCGGACAATTCCAGACATTGCCGACCTTTTATGGAAGACGCCGAGGGGGCGCGTGATCCGGGCAAACCCGCAGCGGGTCGATCCCCGCGCAGCCTGTTATAGTTTGGCGAATTCCAGATGAAACTCCTTGATTCCGGACGCAAGGAACTGAACCGCGACGCAGGTGAGGAGAAATCCCATGATTTTCGTGATCGCCTGTATGCCGTGTTCGCCAAAGGCTTTGCCGATAAGTCTGGCGGATGCGAGGGCGATGTAGGCGATTCCGGTGGTGATGGCGATGCCGACGAGCACAACCGCATATCCGGCAATCTGTTGACCCTCGGGAATTTGCGATCCGAAGCCCATGACCACGGCAATCGACCCCGGCCCGGAAAGGCTCGGCATGGCGAGGGGGGAAAAAGAATAATCGATATTGGCGCGCCGGATGTCGGCCGGATCCGCATCGACGCTGGAGGCTTCGTCCTCGCCGGAGAAGATCATTTTCAATGCCAGTATCATGATGATTATTCCGCCGGCGATGCGAATTCCGGGCATTGAAATGCCGAATATGGCAATGATTCCATTTCCCAGCAGAAGAAATGCCGCGAGTATGCAGAATGCATAAATGCATGCCTTCTTTGCTTGTCTCCTTTTCAAAGATTCCGGCATTCCGCCGGTCAGGGAAAGGTATATCGGTATCGTCACCAATGGATTCATGATTGGAAGAAGTCCGACGATCACCAGCAGTATGTATCTCGCCGCTTCAACAATATCAGACATCCTACGCCCCGCCGGTACGGTTTCCATGATTCCCGCTGAAGGCATGCTACGCCGGGTCGCGCGAGCGACATCCGGTTCGTCACAGCAATTCTCAAGCGTGCGGCATGAGACACCGTCGCTCTCCGGTTTTCAAGGGAAAGCCCGCGATTTGTCTAAGTTATTGGAAAATTTGGTGGGCCAGGACACGGCGATGGCGCGAACGACGATGCCGGGCTTGATGACAAGATTCCCCTGTCGCGTGAATGGCGCTGACAGGAGTGCATGACTTTGGCGAAGAGAGCGCATCGCAAACCAGCGGCAAGCCACCCATGACGCCCTGGCGGTTACCAAACAGGGACGTCTTCACCGCCATATCCTGCCGATCTCAAGCCGGAGCAGAGTGTGCAAGGTGAAGATCGGCGGCTACGATCCAGAGACTGTCGGGCGCCGTGTCGAGCTGCCGCATCGAGCCATCAGTCTAACGCACGCGGCAATCCTTGTGAAAGGCTTGATGTGGGAGGGGCACGAGTTGGTGACAGCGCTGCGCGCCCAAGAAGGTGAGCGGCAGAAGTTGAAGGCCGCACCTGGGCAAAAGAGCAGCTTGGGCTGTGACTAGCTGGGCTCCGCTCGAACTTGCGATCGGTGGTCAGCTCGATCTACTCAAGTTGACCACCGATCGCACAAGCTGCCAGGCATAGAGGCGCGTCAATCCCCTAATACGGTTCCCGCGGACTAGGCAGGAAGAAAGCCAACGAAGTCATTAACGTTTGTAGACGTATTAAGCGTTGTGCCGACAAGATGGATTACGTTATCGACATCGTCGCCGCTGCCGGCTTCGATGACATACCAGTTTTCATCATACTCAAATGCGGCGATGCGATGGTCGCCGGCTGCAATGGCTACGGCGTTGGCTGCCTTCTGAAGGCTTGTGATGCCGAGGCCGCCGAACGACAGGTCTTCGAGATCCGTCTTCCAGCTGCTAAGCTGAGTTGCTCTGTACTCAACAACACCGTCATTGAAGCGGATTTCCGATCCAATGACGGGGATTTTGATAATCGGTTTGTTTTCCTGCACGGCATTGCCGAAGGCGAATACGAGATCGTCGCCCGATGCCGACGTATCAAACCCATGCACCTTGTCGAGTTGCGCGACCGTCGACTGGCCATTGGCATCGTAAATCACCCGGTCGGCGCCGGCGCCGAGGTGGATTATATCAGCGCCATTGCCGCCGGTGATCTCGCTGCCGCCGATGCTGGCTTTCAGTGTATCGGCGCCGTCGCCTCCATTGAGCTTGGACTTGCCGGTAAACGCCGAGGCGTCGAAGGAGTCCGAATTGGACGACCCGTAGAATACGACCTGCTCGACGCTGCTGAGCGTTACGAGCTCGCTGGACGGATTCGTAAGGGCGGCGTCAGTTACAACAAGAGTGCTGCCACTGGTTTGCGCGTAAACGATCAGCGTATCAATGTCGGCGCCACCGTTGAACGTCGTGCCGGCGCCGCTCTTGCCATGCTCGAAGGACAGCGTGTCATCACCGTCATCGCCATTGAAGGTGATGACGCCCTCGTGTTTGGTCACGTTGGCATGATCTTTGCCATACGCACCGTTGACGACCACCTTACCGTCGTCGAACTGACAAGCTTCGATGGCGTGATGGGAAGAACCATCCTTGAAAACCTTGAACTGGTCTCCGTCACCGACAAAGCGGAATACGTCATCGCTATTGGTGCCATTGGTTAACAGCTTGTTGGTGGCCTCGTATGTTTTGCTTTCAGTCGGGCCGAAAAGAATATATTTTTTCCAGTAAATTGTCTTGTCTGCGCCACCGATGATTTTGTCTACGCCGCAATTCACATAATCATGTGTAAATACGTTATCGCCTGCGGCGCCCTTGAGGGTGTTCGTTCCGCCGTAACCATTGAATTTGACGTTACCAATATACTTCGAGGCATCAAAATTCTCGTTGCCAACTGACCCAACGAATGAAACGCCATTGTTAATAAGTGTCGCCAGGAATGCCGGACTATTGTTAACCCGGCCAGTCAACGTCGTGGGTATGTTAATTCCCAAAATTTGCGTTGACTCAATCGAAACGCTGGTGTTGCTGCCATTTCCATTTATTACAAGATCGTTATTTTGAAAAATGTTTCCAACAATTAAACTATATCCAGTGCCAACTTGATATTGCTTTGTAGCCATGGCCCCCTCCAATTGGTTACGACAATGCACTGATACAGGAATTGTATCAATTTGAACGCTAGCACACCCGTTTTTGCTGTAAAGAAGGAATCATAAAGTATATAGAAACTATTTTATTATTCAAGTTCGGCAAAATATCGATGGTTAATATTTATATATGCAAATCAATGTGTTGGGTGTTGGTCATTTCACCGATTCATACCAACAAAACTATCGCCTGTCGCCGTATCTGCCCGGACGTAGCCGGACGCGATTCCCTCATAAAATCGTTTATCCGCTTGGTATTATGGCACCTTATCGGACATCACTGGATCTCGTCGGATAAGGAAAATGGTGGGCCAGGAGGGACTCGAACCCCCAACCAGACCGTTATGAGCGGTCGGCTCTAACCATTGAGCTACTGGCCCCAAGTTGTATTCCCGATGTCTCGTTCGGGAGGATGTGCGGCTTTCCGCCCTGGAGGCGACGTAAATGCCGCTGGCCGTGGCTGTTGCCACCCACGATCAAGTGGAATTTCTGTCACAATGGCACCCGGGAAGCAAGAGTGGCCGACGCCCGGGTGTTGACAAGCTCCGTGCCGCGGCAGACACAGCGCGGGTATACTCTTTCATGATTCCGCTTTCTGCAATTTACGTGTTATGAAGCGGTCGAGTTATCCTTCCGGCGAAGAAAGCGTCAGCGTGGCCGTCATATTTGGCGATGTCAGCGGTGGCGGGTTTTTTGTTCATTGCCACCATCGGCGGCTCCATGCCCTTGCCGCCATTGCGAGTTCAGGGGTCCGTTGCCGCCATGCCTGCGGAGATTCCGCGCCTTGCCCTCGAAGGCGTAACCAAGCGGTTCGGCGCCGTCGTCGCCAATGACGGGATCTCGTTCGCCGTCGCTCCCGGCGAGATCCACGCGCTGCTCGGCGAGAACGGCGCGGGCAAGAGCACGCTCGTCAAGATGATCTACGGCCTGCTGAAGCCCGATGCCGGCGTCATTCGCTGGAACGGCGAACGGATTGCGCCCTCCGATCCGCGCGCGGCGCGCAAGCTCGGCATCGGTATGGTGTTTCAGCACTTTTCGCTGTTCGACGCATTCACGGTCGCCGAGAACATCGCGCTGGGGCTCGACGACGTTCCCGACAGAAAGCAGCTTTCCGCGCGTATCGCGGCGGTTTCCGCCGGTTACGGCCTGTCGCTCGACCCGGATCGCATCGTCGGCACGCTCTCGATGGGCGAGCGCCAGCGCGTGGAGATCGTGCGCTGCCTGCTGCAGGACCCGCGCCTGTTGGTCATGGACGAGCCGACGTCCGTGCTCACCCCGCAGGAGGCCGATGCACTGTTCGCCACCTTGCGCCGGCTCGCGGCGGAGGGCTGCTCCATCCTCTACATCAGCCACAAGCTCGAGGAAATCCGCGCCCTGTGCGGCCGCGCGACGGTGCTTCGCGCCGGCAAGGTGGTCGCGACCTGCGACCCGGCGCGCGAGACGGCGCGCTCGCTCGCCGAGATGATGATCGGATCGGAGTTCGCTACGGTTCGCCGGCAGACCCGCGCGATTTCGGACGCCGCGCCGCGATTCAAGGTCGCGGGGCTGAGCCGTCCTGCGGAAGCAGCGTTCGGCGTAGCGCTGAAGGACATCGGCTTCTCGGTCGCCGGTGGAGAAATTCTGGGCGTCGCAGGGGTGGCCGGCAACGGGCAGGGCGAGCTTCTGGAGGCGCTTGCCGGCGAGTGGCTGGGCGCGGATGCCGGTGCGATCACCGTCGATGGCGCGCCGGTGGGGCGGCTCGACCCCGAGAAACGCCGCCGCAAGGGGCTTTTCGTATTACCGGAAGAGCGCAACGGCCATGCCGCCGTGCCGTCCATGACGCTGACCGCCAACACGCTGCTGTCCGCGCGCGGACGCGTCGGCATGCTGTGGCACGGCATCGTGCGGCGCGCCAACGCCCGCCGTTTCGCGCAGGATATCGTCCGTGCCTTCGACGTGCGCACTTTCGGCGTCGATGTGCCGGCGTCGAGCCTTTCAGGCGGCAACCTGCAGAAATTCATCGTCGGGCGCGAGGTGCTGCAGAAACCGCATGTGTTCGTCGTGGCGCAGCCAACCTGGGGCGTCGACGCCGGGGCAGCGGCCGCGATTCATGCGGCGCTCGCCGATCTCGCGCAGGCGGGGGCGGCCATCGTCGTCATATCGCAGGATCTCGACGAATTGCTGTCGCTGACAGATCGTATCGCCGTCATCAGCAACGGCCGGCTGTCGCCGGCGCTGGAGACGGCGCGCGTCACCGTGGAGGAAATCGGGCTGCTCATGGGTGCGGCGGACGGAGGCAGGCGCGATGCCGCTTAGAATCGAACGCCGTCCCGACAGCGCCCTCATCCGCGTCGCCGCGCCGCTGCTCGCGGTGCTGCTCACGGTGGCCACCGGCTTCGCGCTGTTCGCGGCGCTCGGGCTCGATCCGGTCGACACGCTGTATCAGTTCCTGGTGGCGCCGCTGCTGACTTTCCACAGCGTGACCGAACTCGGGGTCAAGGGCGCGCCGCTGGCGCTGATCGCCTGCGGTCTCGCCATCGGCTTCCGCGCCAATGTCTGGAACATCGGCGCCGAGGGGCAACTCACCATGGGCGCGGTGGCGGCGGGCGGCGTGGCGCTCGCCTTCTGGAACGAGGCCGGGTGGTGGATCATGCCGCTCATGCTGCTAGCTTCCATTCTGGGCGGCATGGCGTGGGCCTCGATCCCGGCGTTTCTGAAGACGCGTTTCGGCGTCAACGAGATCCTGACCAGCCTGATGCTGACCTATATCGCGTTGCTCGTGTTGCAGATGCTGGTGTTCGGTCCCTGGAAGGACCCGGACGGGTTCAATTATCCGCAGACGCGCCTTTTTTCGGAGGCGGCGCTGCTGCCGGCGCTGCTGGAGGGCACGCGGCTGCACCTCGGCACGCCGGTGGCGCTGCTCGCGGCGGTGGCGGCGTGGTTCGTGCTGACGCGCACCGTGACGGGATTTCAGATCTCGGTCGTGGGGGATGCGCCGCGCGCCGCGCGCTTCGCCGGCTTCGACGCCGGCCGCACGACGTGGCTCGCCTTCCTTATCGGCGGCGGCGCGGCGGGGCTTGCGGGCGCGTTCGAGGTCGCGGGGCCCATCGGCCAGCTCGTGCCTTCGCTCACGCCGGGTTACGGTTTCACGGCGATCATCGTCGCCTTCCTCGGGCGTCTCAACCCGCTCGGCATCGTCGCGGCGGCGGCGCTGATGGCGCTCACCTACATCGGTGGCGAGAACGCGCAGATCACCGCCGGGCTGCCCCAGGCGGCGACGGGTGTTTTCCAGGGCATGCTGCTGTTCTACCTGCTCGCGGCGGACGGGCTGCTGCGCCTGCGCATTCGCAGGATTCCTGCCGGCGGGGAGGCGGTTGCATCATGATGGAGCTGTTCGTCCCCATTGTCGTGGCGGTGATCAGCGCCGCGACGCCGCTGCTATTGGCCGCCAGCGGCGAGCTCGTCGTGGAGCGTGCAGGCGTGCTCAACCTTGGCATCGAAGGCATGATGCTGATGGGGGCGATGGCAGGATTCGCCGCCACCCTCCTCACCGGTTCCCACGCCGCCGGTCTCGCTGCGGCGGTGGCGGCGGGCATGTCGATGGCGCTGGTGTTCGCCTTCCTGACATTGACTCTTTCCGCCAACCAGGTGGCATCCGGCCTGGCGCTGACGATTTTCGGCGTCGGCCTGTCGGCGCTCGTCGGCTCCGCCTATGTCGGGCAGCCGATTGCGCCGCTGCCCCGGCTCGATGTCGCGGGCTTGAGCGACCTGCCCGTCGCCGGGCCGCTGCTCTTCGGTCATGACGCGCTGGTCTACCTGTCGGTGGCGGCGGTTCCGGCGATCTGGTGGTACCTCAACCGCACGCGGGCCGGACTGCGGCTGCGGGCTGTGGGCGAATCGGCCAGCGCCGCGCATGCGCTCGGCCATCCGGTGATCGCGATCCGTTACCGGGCGTGCCTTTTCGGCGGCGGCATGGCGGGGCTCGCCGGTGCTTTCCTGTCGCTCAGCTACACGCCGATGTGGGCCGAGGAGATGACGGCGGGGCGTGGCTGGATCGCGCTGGCGCTCGTCGTGTTCGCCACCTGGCGGCCTTGGCGGCTGCTGATCGGCGCCTATCTCTTCGGCGGTGTCGGCATCTTCCAGCTGCACGCCCAGGGCGCGTGGGGGCTGCCGTCCGAGCTGTTCTCGATGCTGCCCTATGTCGCCACCGTTCTGGTGCTGACGGTGATTTCGGCCCGCTCCATGCGTCAGCGGGCAGGGGGCGGGGGGACATCGGGCGCGCCGGCCGCGCTCGGCAAGCCGTTCCGTCCAGCGGGCTGACAGGGCGGTTCAACCTTGGGTCGCGACATTTTTATCGTTCAAAGTAAGCTCAAAAACCTTTATGCATCCGTGGCGCTTCAATGAAGCTTTCGCAGGGGATACCGATGCCGTCAAAGACGTTGACCACTCCGCCGCAGGCCTTGAGCGGCGGCCTTTCGCGCCGTGCGCTGTTCGTGGGTGCGGGCGCTGCGGCGCTGGCTCTTTCTGGCGGGCGCGCCGCGCTTGCCGCCGATCCCTACAAGGTCGGCTTCGTCTATGTCGGGCCCATTGGTGACCACGGCTACAGCTACTCGCACGATCAGGGCCGCAAGGCGGTCGAGGCCGAGTTCGGCGACCGCGTGGACGTGACCTTCGTCGAGAACGTCGACGAGGGGCCGGACTCCGAACGTGTCATCCGCCAGCTCGCCAGCGCCGGCAACCAGCTCATCTTCTCCACGTCGTTCGGCTTCATGCAGCCCACGATCCGCGTGGCGCGCCAGTTTCCGAAGGTCGCTTTCGAGCACGCCACCGGCTACATGACGGCGGCGAATGTCGGCATCTACAACGGCCGCTTCCATGAGGGGCGCGCTGTGCTCGGCACCATCGCCGGCCATATGTCGAAGTCGGGCGTCGTGGGCTATGTCGCCTCGTTCCCGATCCCCGAAGTGATCATGGGCATCAACGCGTTCATCGTGGCCGCACGCAAGGTGAACCCGGCACTCACCGTCAAGGTGATCTGGCTCAACACCTGGTACGACCCCGGCAAGGAAGCCGACGCCGCCAAGGCGCTCATCGATGGCGGCGCGGACATCATCGTGCAGCACGTCGACAGCCCGGCCGCGATGCAGGTGGCGGAAGCGCGCGGCGCGTTCGCCTTCGGGCAGGCATCCGACATGAGCCGTTTCGCGCCGAAAGCCCATCTCACCGCGATCGTCTACGACTGGGCGCCTTACTACATCGAGCGGGTGAAGCTCGGCCTCGACGGCGCGTGGAAGCCCGATGACAAGTGGTGGGGACTGAAGGAGGGGCTGATCAAGATAGCCCCGTACAACGACAGCCTGCCGGAGAACGTGCGCCGCGAGGCCGATGCCGTGAAGGATGCGATCATCGCCGGCACGCTGCATCCTTTCGCCGGCCCGATCAAGGACCAGAAGGGCGTGGAGCGCGTCGCCGCCGGGCAGACGCTCGCCGACGCCGATCTGCTGAAGATCGACTGGCTCGCGGAGGGCGTGCAGAGCTGAGATGATTATCCGGCATGATGCCGGAACGACAATGCCGTCCGCCGGGTCTTATTGTGGCGGGCGGCATCATTATTTGAAGGGTATGGTATTAAAGCATGTCTATGACGCTCAATAGTTTTATGAATTCAGCCTTTCCCCTTACCGGACAATTGGAAAAGCTTGAGTGCGGGCACTCGTTTTTGAACAGATACGCTGGCAATTTGACCGTTGAGCAAGGCGCCGGCAGCCTGGACGGCAAGGCGATGGTTCATCTCGATGCGCTGGCGGCCGAAGGCGTTCGGCAAGATGGCTCGGCCGTGAGGCAGGCGTTCGGGGCTGCGCTTAAAGTCCATCTGTCGCCGCGCCTTGGTTCGCTCTATGCCGAGTTCGAGCAGCGCATCGCCGCGCCGCGTGTTTTCGCAAACAACAGCAAGCCCCTGTCTTGCGACGAGATCGCTGCTTTCAGCACGGTTGCTCGCGAGGTGATCCATTACGCCGATGCGCACAGCGAAATCGAGGCGTTGCGCAAGCGTAGCGTGGATGCCTTCGAGGCGGTACGGGAAAGGCCGTCGGCCGCTGCGGAGGATCTTGGCGCACGCTGCGTGCAATGCGTCAACCGCGGGGTGTTGACCGATATCCACGCGGTCTCGGGTCCCATCATCGCCAATGCGCCACAAGTTTACCGGGTGCTGCTCGCCAGGCAGCTTGCTGCCGCCATTGCGGATGTAGGCCGCGCCAAGGAGAGGGCCACGGGGCAGGTGGCGATTTCCATTCCCGACGCCGGTCGGCGTGAGGAGCAGGACCAGCAGCGGACGCCGTTCATGCGCAGCAGCAGCGCTCACGTGGAAGCCACCGATTCGGATGGCGACGATGTCGCAGCCCCGGCTGAGAGCAACCCCTCGCTGTTCCAGCGCTTTTTCGGCGACTGCTTCTCCGATCGGGCGGAGCGCCAGCACGCCGAGTAAGAAAAGCCGTTAAGCGCTCTATGATTCTTGGAATTAAGCGAATTCCGGTCGATCAGATGATTTCATTTGATCGGAAGGCGCTTTGGATCGCATGCCGGTTTCGTTGAAACAGGGATGCGATCTAACACCTTGATTTTGAGCGAATTCTTATCGATTAAATGATTCCATTTAATCGGAAAGCGCTCTAGGCTGCTCTTGCAGAAGGGGGCATGCATTGGCCGGGTGGATCGTCGTCGTCGTAGCGCTGGTTTACCTGTGCGGCCTGTTCGCGGTCGCGCATCTGGGCGACACGTTCGGCAAGCGGCTCATCGGCGGCGGCGCGAGGGCCAGCATCTACGCGCTGGCGCTCGCCGTCTATTGTACCTCGTGGACGTTCTTCGGCTCGGTCGGCCTCGCGGGCCGGTCCGGGCTGGATTTTCTCACCGTCTATATCGGACCGGCGCTTTTGCTCGGCATCGGGTTTCGCTTCATTACCCGGGTGGTCAATGTAGCCAAGGCGCAGAACATCACCTCCATCGCCGATTTTCTCGCCGCCCGCTACGGCAAGAACGACCGCGTCGCCGTGCTGGTGACGGTGATCGCCGCCATCGGCGTCATTCCCTATATCGCATTGCAGCTCAAGGCTGTTTCGTCGTCGCTGACGGTTTTCTTCGAGGCCTCGCCGGAAGCGATGTCCATCTCGCCGTCGGCGCTCGGGGTCGATCTCGCGTTTGTCGTCTCGGCGGTGCTGGCGACGTTCGCGGTGGCGTTCGGCACCCGCCACGTCGACGCCACCGAGCATCAGGACGGGCTCGTGCTCGCCATCGCGCTCGAATCGCTGGTGAAGCTCGTGGCGTTCCTCGCGGTCGGCATTTTCGTCACCTACTTCATGTTCGACGGCGTCGCCGACATCGTGGAGCGCGCCGCCGCCGCGCGTCCCCAGGCCGATCTCCAGCAGCGCACGTCGGATGTCGTCACGTTCCTGACGCTTACCCTGTTGGCGCTGAGCATGGCGATGCTGCTGCCGCGCCAGTTCCACATGACCATCGTCGAGAACCGCGACATCTCGGACGTGCGCCGCGCGGCGTGGATGTTTCCGCTCTACCTGTTAGCCATCAACCTGTTCGTGCTGCCGCTGGCGCTGGCCGGGCAGGCCTCCTTCGCTGAAGGCGCCATCGATCCGGACATGACGGTGCTGGCGCTGCCGCTGTCGCAGGGCGCGCACCTGATGGCGCTGATCGCGTTCCTCGGCGGCCTGTCCGCCGCCACCGCCATGGTGATCGTCGATTCGGTGGCGCTGGCGATCATGATCTCCAACGACCTGATCATTCCGCTCATCCTGCGCCGGCGGGCGATGCGCAACACCCACAACACGGGCGACCTCAGCGGCTTCGTGCTGCTGGTGCGGCGCGGGTCGATCGTCAGCGTCATCCTCCTCGCCTACGTCTATTACCGCGTGTCGGGGGAGGCCGCGCTCGCGTCGATCGGCTTCCTGTCGTTCGCGGCCATCGCGCAACTGGGGCCGGCCTTCGTCGGCGGTTTCGTCTGGCGGCGCGGCACGGCGCTGGGCGCCATCGCCGGCCTCGTCGCCGGCTTCTGCGCGTGGGCCTACACGCTGCTGCTGCCGAGCCTCGCCGGCAGCGACAACATGTGGACCTCCTTCGTGGAGCAGGGGCCGTTCGCAATCGAGGCGCTGCGCCCCACGGCACTCTTCGGCACCGACCTGCCGGAACTGACCCACGGCGTGCTGTGGAGCCTCGCCATCAACATCGCGGCCTATGTCGTGTTCTCGCTGTTGCGGCCGGAGACGGCGCTGGAGCGCTTGCAGGCCAACGCTTTCATCGGCTCCGACGGCGCGCCGCTCGGCGGTGTGCAGACGTTCTGGCTGCGCAACTCGCCCGTGTCGGTTGAGGATCTTCGGGCCGCCGTCGCGCGCTATCTGGGCGAAGAGCGCACCGCGCGCGCCTTCGACAGCTTCACCGCCCATCGCGGCGGGCCGACCTCCGGCAACGCCGACATCCATCAGTTGCGCTACGCCGAGCACCTGCTCGCTTCCGCCATCGGCGCGTCGTCGTCACGGCTGGTGCTGTCGCTGCTGCTGCGCGGGCGCAACCTGTCCACCCACGACGCGCTCCGGCTGCTCGACGACGCCTCCGCCGCGATCCAGTATAACCGCGACATCCTCCAGCACGGGCTCGACCATGCCCGGCAGGGCATCACCATCCTCGATCGCGACCTGCGTCTCATCGGCTGGAATCGGGCGTTCCGCGATCTCTACGATCTGCCGCCCGATCTGGTGCGCTTCGGCGTGGGTATCGACGAGATCCTGCGCTACAACGCCGAGCGCGGCTCCTACGGCCCCGGCACCCGGGACGAACTCGTGGCGAGCCGCCTCGCGAGCCTTGGGAGCGACCTCGATCCCGTGCGCCTGAAGCTCTATCCCGCCAACCGGGTGATCGAGGTGCGCTCGAACCACCTGCCGGACGGCGGCCTGGTGACGACTTACACCGACATCACCGAAGCGGCGGCCGAGGAAGAGGCGCTGGAGCAGCGCGTGCGCGAGCGAACCGAGGAACTGACGCATCTCAACGTGGCGCTCACCCGCGCCAAGGCCGAAGCCGAGGAAGCCAACGCCTCGAAGACACGCTTCCTCGCCGCCGCCAGCCACGACATTCTCCAGCCTCTCAACGCCGCGCGCCTTTACGCCACCTCGCTCGTGGAGCGCGACCGCAAGGCCGGCGAGGCGGCGATGGCCGAAAATGTCGAGGCCTCGCTCGATGCGGTGGAGGAAATTCTCACGGCGCTGCTCGACATTTCTCGTCTCGACAGCGGCGTGATGCAGACGGAAATTTCCAGCCTGCGCATCGACGACCTGCTGAAGCAGCTCCAGCGCGAATTCGACGTCGCCGCGCGCGAGCGCGGCGTCCGGCTCACGGTGATCGCGCCCGCGCTTACCGTGCGTTCCGACAGGCGGCTGCTGCGGCGCATGCTGCAGAACCTCGTCTCGAATGCCGTCAAATACACGCCGGGCGGAAGGGTGCTCGTGGGCACGCGCCGGCGCGGAACGAACCTCGATATCGAGGTATGGGACACCGGGCTCGGCATTCCGGCATCGCAACAGCACCTGGTGTTCCGCGAATTCCAGCGCCTTCAGCAGGGGGCGAAGGTGGCGCGCGGCCTCGGTCTCGGCTTGTCCATCGTTGAGCGGGCGAGCCGGGTGCTCGGCCATCCGGTGAAGCTGCGCTCCGAACCGGGCCGGGGCACCGTGTTCACGGTGACCGTGCCGCGCGCCGCTTCCGTCGCGCCGGAAGCGCCGGTGCCGCCGCCGCCCGCCGTGCCTCTCGGCGGGCTCCATGGCTTGTGCGTGCTCGCCATCGACAACGAGCCAACCATCATCGCCGGCATGCAGCAGCTTCTCGGCGGCTGGGGTTGCACGGTGCTGACCGCCGATGGCGCGGAATCGGCGCTCGACGTGCTCGCGCGCGCTTCCTGCCCGCCGGACGTCATCATCGCCGATTATCACCTCGATCAGGGAGACGGCCTCGCCGCCATCGCGGCGCTGCGCCAGCGTCTGCGCCAGCAGAAGCCCGCTGTGCTGCTCACCGCCGATCGCTCGCCGAGCGTGCGCCAGCAGGCGGAAGCGGCGGGTGTGCACGTTCTCAACAAGCCCCTTAAGCCGGCGGCGCTCAGGGCGTTGCTCACCCGCTGGCGGCTCGCCGCCTGATCAGGGAGAGGCGGCCGGGGTGGGAGCCGGAGCAGGGCGCAAGAAAGCAGCGGGGCGCGGCCCCATGTTGTCGACGATTGCGGGCCGCGTGGTGTCCACGGCGCCGCTCCAGCCGCCGCCCAGCGCCTTGTTGAGCGTGATGTACTGCGTTGCGATCGCCGCCCGGCTCTGGATGAGCGCGTCCTCGGCCGAATAGAGCGAACGCTCGGCGTCCAGCACCTCGATGAAGCTCGTCGACCCGCTTTCGAACAGCGAGCGCGCGAGGCGCGCCGATTCCCCGTAACTCGCCGCCGCCTGCGCCAGCTTGCCCTGCCGGATGCGCTCCTGCGCCAGCCCGACAAGCGCGTTCTCGACTTCCTCCAGCGCCAGAAGCACGCTCGCGTGCAGCGCGAAAAACTGCTGGTCGCGCTGGGCCTGAGAGGACGCGACGGCGGCCTGCAACTGCCCGGCGTTGAACACAGGCACGCTGAGGCTCGGACCGAACGCCCAGCTTATCGAAGAATTCTTCGCCAGATCGCCGAGCCGCACGCCGGATGTCGCGACGTTGCCGGTGAGGCTGATGGCCGGATAGCGCGCCGCTTCCGCCGCGCCGATGCGCGCCGTCGCCTGCGCCAGCCGGCGTTCGGCCAGCCGGACGTCCGGGCGCGCCAGCAGGATGTCGCCCGGCACGCCGACCGGCAGCGGCAGGCGCGGCGAGGGCACGGGCGCGGTCTTGCGCAACAGGTCGGCCAGCGCCGTCGGCGCACGGCCCGTCAGCACGCCGAGGCGGTGAATAGCCTGCGCGGCAGCCGTTTCCTGCGACGGTATCGCGGCTTCCGTGCTCGCCACCTGTCCGTCGGCATTGGCGACATCCATGCCGGATGCGGCGCCGACATCGAATTTCGCCCGCGTCAGCCGCGCCGTCTCACGCTGGGTGGCGGCGGTGCGCCGCGCCAGCGCGATGCGGGCCTGATAGCTGCGCAGGTCGACGTAGTTGAAGGCGATGTCGCCGATCAGCGTGAGCAGCGTGGCGCGTAGGTCTTCCTGCGCGGCGTCGAGCCCATAGCGGGCGGCCTCGACATTGCGCTGGTTGGCGCCGAAGAGGTCGACTTCCCAGCTGGCGTCGAGCCCGCCGCGGGTGCTGTTAGAGATGCGCCCCGACGATCCGGCGTCGACAACCCGTCCGCCCCCGGCGCTCTGGCTGCGCGAGGCGCTGGCGGTGCCATTCACACTCGGAAAAAGCGAGCTTCTCGATTGCTCGTAGCTGGCGCGCGCCTCACGCACCCGCGCCTTGGCGGAGGCGACGTCGAGGTTGCCGCTCACGGCCTCCGTGACCAGCCTGTCGAGGGTAGGATCGCGCAGGCGCTTCCACCACTCGGCCAGGTCCGCGGGTTTGGGCGATTGGCTGGCGGACGAGTTGCCCCACCGCGCCGGCACGTCGATGGAGGGCTTTTCATAGTCCGGGCCGACAGCGCAGGCCGACAGCGCGCCCGTCAGCAGCACGGCGTAGACGGCGCGGGAGCGGGGCGGGTTCATGAGACACACGCCGGACGAATGCCCGTATCGACAAACTTGATCATCGCCGTTCGCCCGCCAAAAACCGTGTCAGGAATCGCGCCGTTTGCGCCGGGATCATCAATGACATACCGCCCGCACCGAGACCAGCCGCGGGCGGATTAACATTTGGAAAGCTCGCGTCAGTCATCCATCTTGAGCGCGGCGATGAAGGCTTCCTGCGGAATCTCCACCTTGCCGAACTGACGCATGCGCTTCTTGCCTTCCTTCTGCTTGTCCAGAAGCTTGCGCTTGCGCGTTGCGTCGCCGCCGTAACATTTCGCCGTAACATCCTTGCGGAGCGCGCGAATTGTCTCACGGGCGATGATCTTGCCGCCGATTGCCGCTTGCACCGGGATCTGGAACATGTGCGGCGGGATGAGTTCCTTGAGCTTTTCGCACATCGCCCGCCCGCGCGCCTCCGCCCGGCTGCGGTGCACCAGCATGGACAGCGCGTCCACAGGCTCGGCATTGACGAGGAGGGACATTTTCACGAGGTCGCCGACGCGGTAATCGGTGATCTGGTAGTCGAACGAGGCATAGCCCTTCGACACCGATTTCAGCCGGTCGTAGAAGTCGAACACCACTTCGTTCAGCGGCAGATCGTAGACGACCATGGCGCGCTTGCCGACGTAATTGAGGTCGATCTGCTCGCCGCGCCTGTCCTGGCACAGCTTGATGATCGCGCCCAGATACTCGTCCGGCGTCAGGATGGTGGCGCGAATCCACGGCTCGGCCACTTCCTCGATCTTCATCACATCCGGCATGTCGGCCGGGTTGTGCAGATCGACCGAGGTGCCGTCGCGCATCTTGAGCTGGTAGACGACCGAGGGAGCCGTCGAGATCAGGTCGAGGTTGAACTCGCGCTCCAACCGCTCCTGAATGATCTCGAGATGCAGCAGGCCGAGGAAGCCGCAGCGGAAGCCGAAGCCCAGCGCGGCCGAAGTCTCCATCTCGTAGGAGAAGCTCGCGTCGTTGAGCCTGAGTTTCCCCATCGCCGCGCGCAGGTCCTCGAAGTCGGCGGCGTCCACCGGGAAGAGGCCGCAGAACACCACGGGCTGCACCGGCTTGAAGTCGGGGAGCGCCTCGGCGCACGGACGTTTTTCGTCCGTGATCGTGTCGCCCACCGCCGTATCCGCCACTTCCTTGATCGAGGCGGTCAGGAAGCCGACCTCGCCCGGGCCGAGCGCGTCGACGTTCGTCATCTTGGGCCGGAACACGCCGACGCGGTCCACCTGATAGGTGGCGCCGGAGCCAATCATGCGGATCGACTGGCCCTTCTTCAACTGGCCATCGATGATGCGCACCAGCACGACGACGCCGAGATAAGCGTCATACCAGCTGTCGACCAGCAGCGCCTTCAGCGGCGCGGTCTCGTCGCCCTTGGGCGGCGGCAGGCGGGTGACGATGGCCTCCAGAACGCCCTCGATGTTGAGACCGGTCTTGGCCGAGATCTCGACGGCGTTCGACGCGTCGATGCCGATCACTTCCTCGATCTGCTCCTTGACGCGCTCGGGTTCGGCGGCGGGCAGGTCGATCTTGTTGAGGACGGGCACGATCTCGTGGTTGGCGTCGATGGCCTGGTAGACGTTGGCGAGCGTCTGCGCCTCCACGCCCTGGGAGGCGTCGACGACAAGCAGCGAGCCCTCGCACGCGGCCAGCGAGCGCGACACTTCGTAGGCGAAGTCGACGTGGCCGGGCGTGTCCATCAGGTTGAGGATATAGACCTTGCCGTCCTTCGCCCGGTACTCGAGGCGCACGGTCTGGGCCTTGATGGTGATGCCGCGCTCGCGCTCGATATCCATGCTGTCGAGCACCTGCTCGACCATTTCGCGGTCGGACATGGCGCCCGTCGTCTGGATGAGACGGTCGGCGAGCGTCGACTTGCCATGGTCGATGTGGGCGACGATCGAGAAATTGCGGATGTTGTCAAAGCTGTGCGCACTCATGCCGAACGCCATATCAGCCCGCGCGCGCGCCGCCAAGAGTGTCCGGTACGTGCGCACGGGAATTATTGCCCCTGGAGGGCACCCGCGCTTGACTTGAGACGTCCGCGGACTAGTTTGACGCATCCTTGTTCCGTCCGCCGCGCGCGGGCGCCAGTTCCGGCAAAGTCAGCGATGAGCGCTCCCGACAGCAACGACCCCCTCCACCCGACGCGCTCCTTTCAGGGGCTGATCCTCACGCTGCAACGGTTCTGGGCCGCGCAGGGCTGCGTTATCCTGCAGCCCTACGACATGGAAGTGGGCGCGGGCACGTCGCATCCGGGCACCACGCTGCGCTCGCTCGGGCCGAAGCCGTGGAAGGCCGCCTACGTGCAGCCCTCGCGCCGCCCCAAGGACGGCCGCTACGGCGAAAACCCCAA
The DNA here is from genome assembly GCA_937863995.1 of uncultured Chelatococcus sp. GTDB lineage: Bacteria > Pseudomonadota > Alphaproteobacteria > Rhizobiales > Beijerinckiaceae > Pseudochelatococcus. The sequence goes on along the minus strand of CALMIK010000089.1, from coordinate 17,473 downwards.
CCGGCTGCAGCATTACTACCAGTTTCAGGTCATCCTGAAGCCGAATCCGCCCAACCTGCAGGAGCTCTACCTGCAGTCGCTCGACGCCATCGGCATCGACATGCGCCTGCACGACATCCGATTCGTCGAGGACGACTGGGAAAACCCGACGCTCGGCGCCTGGGGCCTCGGATGGGAGTGCTGGTGCGACGGCATGGAGGTGAGCCAGTTCACTTACTTCCAGCAGGTCGCGGGTGTCGAGTGCGCGCCGGTGTCGGGCGAGCTCACCTACGGGCTGGAGCGCATCGCCTGCTACCTGCAGAACGTCGAGAGCATCATGGAGCTCAACTTCAACGGCCGCGAAGGCGACGAGAAGGTGACCTACCGCGACGTGTTCCTGCAAGCGGAACAGGAGTATTCGCGCTATAACTTCGAGCATGCCGACACCGACGCGCTGTTCCGCCGTTTCCGCGAGGCGGAGGAGGAATGCCGCGCGCTGCTCGCCAAGGGCGAGGACGAGGCCGGTGGCCGCCACTTGATGGTGCAGCCCGCTTACGACCAGTGCCTCAAGGCCGGACACGCCTTCAACCTGCTCGATGCGCGCGGCGTCATCTCGGTCACCGAGCGCCAGAGCTACATCCTGCGCGTGCGCGAGCTCGCCAAGGCGTGCGGCGCGGCGTGGCTCAAGACGGAAGCCGGCGGCGCGGCCTGACGCCGCCTCCGGCAATCGACGCAAGCAGCATTTGCAAGCAGCATTTGATAGAAGCCTCATCCCGAAAAGTCCGCGCCCATGCCCGATCTGCTCCTTGAACTCCGTTCGGAAGAAATCCCCGCCCGCATGCAGCGCAAGGCGGCGGAAGACCTGAAAAAGCTCGTCACCGATGCGCTGGTGGAGCGGGGCCTCACCTATGAGGGCGCGCGCGCCCACGCCACCCCGCGCCGGCTGGCGCTGCAGGTGTTGGGCCTGCCCGCCCGCCAGCCCGATATCGATGAGGAACGCAAGGGGCCGCGCGTGGGTGCGCCCGACGCCGCCATCCAGGGCTTCCTGAAGAGCGCCGGCCTCGACTCCATCGCCGATGCGGAGATCGTCTCGGACGCGAAGAAGGGCGAGTTCTACGTCGCCCGCATTCGCCGCGAAGGCCGCGAGACGCCCGACGTGCTGGCCGAGATCGTTCCCGCCGTGGTGCGCGCCTTTCCGTGGCCGAAGTCCATGCGCTGGGGCGCGGCATCGCGCGAGCCGGGCAGCCTGCGCTGGGTGCGCCCTCTGCAGTCGATCCTGTGCACGTTCGGGCCGGAAACCGAGACGCCGGACGTCGTGCCGTTCGAGATCGACGGTCTCGCGTCCTCCGACATCACTTACGGCCACCGCTTCCTGTCGGAAGGGCCGATACTCACACGCCGCTTCGACGATTACGTCGATGCGCTGGAGCGCGCCCGCGTCGTGCTCGACCTTGACGAGCGCAAGCGCCGCATCGAGGCCGATGCCAACACGCTCGCCTTCGCGCAAGGTTTCGAAGTGGTGCCGGACGAGGGGCTGCTCGAGGAAGTCGCGGGCCTCGTCGAATGGCCGGTGGTACTGATCGGCAGCTTCGACGCCGCCTATCTCGAGGTGCCGCCGGAGGTGATCCGCGCCACCATTCGCGCAAACCAGAAATGCTTCGTGTTGACAAATGGTTCAACAGGAAAGCTCGCAAACAAGTTTATCCTTACCGCTAACATCGAAGCGCGCGATGGCGGCGCGGCGATCGTCGCCGGCAACGAGCGCGTGGTGCGCGCGCGCCTTTCCGACGCCCGCTTCTTCTGGGAGACGGACCAGAAATCGCTGCCCGAGTTCGCGGGCAGCGACGTGAAGCCACTCGACCAGCGGCTGGAGCGGTTGCGTTCGCTCGGCATCGTTTTCCACGAGAAGCTCGGCACCCAGGCGGCGCGCATCGGGCGCATCACCGCGCTGGCGGAGCGTATCGCGCCGCTGGTCGGCGCCGATGCCGCACACGCGGCACGCGCGGCGACGCTGGCGAAGGCCGATCTCGTCACCGAGATGGTTGGCGAGTTCCCCGAGTTGCAGGGCCTGATGGGCCGTTATTACGCGCTGGCGCAGGGCGAGGATGCGTCCGTCGCCGCCGCGGTCGAGGAGCATTACAAGCCGCAGGGGCCTTCCGACACCGTGCCGTCCGGTCCGGTGTCGGTCGCGCTGGCGCTCGCCGACAAGCTCGACACGCTGGCGGGCTTCTGGGCCATCGACGAGAAGCCCACCGGCTCCAAGGACCCGTTCGCGCTGCGCCGCGCCGCGCTTGGCGTCATCCGCCTCGTGCTGGAGAACGGCCACCGGCTGCGCCTGTCGGAACTCATCGGCGCGGCGCTCGATGCATTGCCCGTCGCGGCCGACAAGCCCGCGATCACGGCCGATCTGCTGTCGTTCTTCGCCGACCGGCTCACCGTGTATCTGCGCGACAAGGGCGCGCGGCACGATCTCATCGCGGCCGTGTACGCGCTTGGGGGGCAGGACGACCTGGCCCTCATCGTGCGCCGTGTCGAGGCGCTGGGGCGCTTTCTCGACACGCAGGACGGCGCCAACCTGCTCGCTGGCTACCGGCGCGCGGTCAACATCCTGCGCATCGAGGAAAAGAAGGACGGCCGCACTTTTGGCGAGGGCGCCGATGTCGCGCTCATCCTCGATCGCGGCGAGCCGCAGGAGAAGGTGCTGGTCGAGGCGCTGCGCGTGGCGCGGGAAGCCGCTCGGGAAGCTGTGGCGCGGGAAGATTTCGAATCCGCCATGCGTGCGCTCGCAGCGCTCCGGCCCGCTGTGGACGCTTTCTTCGAGGCGGTGACGGTCAATGCCGAAGACGCGGAGCTGCGTGCGAATCGCCTCAGGCTGCTCGACGCCCTCAGGGTCGCTACCCTCACGGTCGCGGATTTCGGGGTCATCAGCGGCTGAGTTGCGTAGGACAGGCGGGGGATGATGTCGTCATTTAGTCATATACCCGTCTGGAGACGATTGCATTTGTCGCTCGGATACGCCAAGCGACAATCACCGTGACCGCCACCCGGCAAAAGGGCCGAGTGGCGTGACGTGCCGGACGGCGCGGGCAGGTATTCGCTCATCGTCCTTGCGGCAAAGGGGCGTGTGAAGTAAATGCGATGCGTCGGGAGGTCGGCCGGCTTGGCGAGGTTGCCTTGGTAATTGCCTTGGCGCGCGCTATGGTCGCGGTCGGACGGCCTGAAACGGAACGGAATCGGGCAGGGCGCCGCCGGCGTCCGTTGCCGAGATTCCTTCCTTTGTGGAAGCATATGTTTTTCCAGGCCTCGTTCGCGCGGCCTGAAATCATGCTCTAAAAGGCGAATGCCAGATGACGAAATGGGTTTATACATTCGGTGACGGTAAGGCTGAGGGTGCGTCGAACCTGCGCAACCTGCTCGGCGGCAAGGGCGCGAACCTCGCGGAAATGGCCAACCTGGGCCTTCCGGTTCCACCCGGTTTCACCATTACCACGGATGTCTGCACCTATTACTACGACAACGGCTGCAGCTATCCGCCGGAGCTTTCGCAGGCGGTCGAGGACGCGCTGGCCGAAATCTCGCGCCAGACCGGCAACATTTTCGGCGATGCCGACAAGCCTCAGCTCGTGTCGGTGCGCTCGGGCGCACGCGCCTCGATGCCGGGCATGATGGACACCGTGCTCAACCTCGGCCTGAACGACGAAACCGTCGTCGCCGTGGCCAAGGCGGCGGGCGACGAACGCTTCGCGTGGGACAGCTACCGGCGCTTCATCACCATGTACGGTAACGTCGTGCTCGACGTGGGCCACCATCATTTCGAGGAAGTGCTGGAGATCTACAAGGAGCGCAAGGGCCTTGAGCTCGACACCGAGCTTTCCGCAGCCGACTGGCAGGAACTCGTCAAGCAGTACAAGAAGATCGTCGAGCAGGAAACCGGCAAGCCCTTCCCGCAGGATCCCAAGGAGCAGCTGTGGGGCGCCATCGGCGCCGTGTTCGGCTCGTGGATGAACGCCCGCGCCATCAAGTACCGCGAGCTGCACGATATTCCGGCGAGCTGGGGCACGGCGGTGAACGTGCAGGCCATGGTGTTCGGCAACCGCGGCGAAACGTCCGCGACCGGCGTCGCCTTCACCCGCAACCCCTCCACCGGCGAGAAGGAATTCTACGGCGAATTCCTCATCAACGCCCAGGGCGAGGACGTGGTGGCGGGCATCCGCACCCCGCAGGACATCACGGAGAAGGCGCGCATCGCCTCCGGCTCGACGAAGCTGTCATTGGAAAGCGCGCTGCCTGAGGCCTACCAGGAGCTCGTGCGCATCTACACGCTGCTGGAGAGCCACTATCGCGACATGCAGGATCTCGAATTCACCATCGAGAACGGCAAGCTGTGGATGCTCCAGACGCGTAACGGCAAGCGCACCGCCAAGGCGGCGCTGAAGATCGCCGTCGATCTCGCCAGCGAAGGCGTGATCACGCAGCACGAAGCCGTGGCGCGCATCGAGCCGGGCGCGCTCGACCAGCTCCTGCACCCCACCATCGACCCCAAGGCGGAGCGCAAGATCTTGGCCAGCGGCCTGCCGGCCTCGCCGGGAGCGGCGGCTGGCGCGATCGTGTTCACGTCGGAGGCTGCCGAAGACGCACGCAAGGCCGGCCGCAAGGTCATCCTGGTGCGCGTCGAGACGTCGCCCGAGGACATCCACGGCATGCACGCGGCCGAGGGCATCCTGACGACGCGCGGCGGCATGACCTCGCACGCGGCGGTCGTGGCGCGCGGCATGGGCAAGCCCTGTGTGTCGGGCGCCGGCACCGTGCGCGTCGATTACGCCGCCGGCACGCTGTCGTCGGGTGGGGTGACGCTGAAGGCTGGCGATATCATCACCATCGACGGCGCGTCGGGCCAGGTCATCATCGGCGAGGTGAAGATGCAGGAGCCCGAGCTGTCGCACGAGTTCGCGACGCTGATGGGCTGGGCCGATTCCGTGCGCCGCATGAAGGTGCGCGCCAATGCCGAGACGCCGCTCGATGCGCGCACCGCGCGCAACTTCGGCGCCGAAGGCATCGGCCTGTGCCGCACGGAGCACATGTTCTTCGACGCGGAGCGCATCATTGCCGTGCGCGAGATGATCCTCGCCGATGACGAAGCCGGCCGGCGCGCCGCGCTCGCCAAGCTGCTGCCGATGCAGCGGCAGGACTTCGTGGAACTGTTCACCATCATGCAGGGCCTGCCGGTGACCATCCGCCTGCTCGATCCGCCGCTGCACGAGTTCCTGCCGCATTCGGACGCGGAGATCGCCGAAGTGGCCGATTCGCTCGGTGTCACGGTCGACAAGCTGCGCGGGCGCGCCCAGGCGCTGCACGAGTTCAACCCGATGCTCGGCTTCCGTGGCGTGCGCCTGGCGATCCTCTACCCCGAGATCGCCGAGATGCAGGCGCGGGCCATCTTCGAGGCCGCCTCGCAAGTGGCCAAGGAAACCGGGCAGACGGTGAAGCCCGAGGTGATGGTGCCGCTCGTCATGACCCGGGCCGAGCTCGACCTGACGAAGGCGCGCATCGATGCCGTCGCCAAGGCGGTAGCGCAGGAGACCGGCATTGTGCTCGATTACCAGGTCGGCACCATGATCGAGCTGCCGCGCGCCGCGCTGCGCGCCGGTGACATCGCGCAGTCGGCGGAGTTCTTCTCCTTCGGTACCAACGATCTCACCCAGACGACGCTCGGCATCAGCCGCGACGACGCCGCCATCTTCCTCGGCGACTACACCGCCAAGGGCATTCTGGCGGCCGATCCTTTCGTCACCATCGACCGCGACGGCGTGGGCGAGCTCGTGTCGCAGGCCGTGCGCAGCGGCCGCGCCACGCGTCCCGACATCAAGCTCGGCATTTGCGGCGAGCATGGCGGCGATCCGGCCTCGATCGCGTTCTGCGAGGAAACCGGCATCGACTACGTATCGTGCTCGCCCTACCGCGTGCCGATCGCGCGCCTTGCCGCCGCCCAGGCCGCGCTCAAGGTAAAGGCCGAAGGGCTCGCCTGACACGCCTGCCGCATCTGTCGATGAGCATTCCGGGGCGCCGCCGTCGTAATCGATGGCGGCGCCCTTCTTGCATTCTCGCCGTCCTTAACCAACCCTCAACCTTGACGGGCGATAACCATAATAAGAATCCGCCAAGTTGAGTTACGCCCATGCGTCGACGTAAATCGGGAATTGTTTGGGCGTTCGCCACGGCGGCGCCGTGGGCACTGGCTGGCGGCATGCTCGTGTCGTTCACGGCGACCGCCGGACAGCAGACCGATGTCAGCGGCATCAGCCTGTCGCCGGTTTCCCGCGCCATCGCGCTGACCGGCGCGGACATCGTGCCGGGCACAACCCGCGCCACCGTCAGCATGATCGGCCTTGCCCCCCTGGATTTGCGCGACGGGCTGCGCTCTGCTTCGCTCCTGTCGGGAGCGGGCGACGAGGCCGACGACGCTCCGCCGCGCGACGATCTGAAGCAGCAGTTTTCGGGATGGCCCGAGGTTGTGAGGACGGCTAAGGGCGACCCCGCTCGCGCGATTCCAGTCACCATCAGCCGCACGGCGCAGGCGGCGATGTTCGGACGCGGCGCCTTTTCCCAGGCGCTGCTTTCCCGCGACATCGAGCTGCTGCCGCCCACGCTGCTGATGGACGGCACGACGGAAATTCCCACCGCCGACGAAATGTGGACGATGGAAACGATCAGCGACGAGGAAGCCGTCGCCATCCGCCACGCGCTCGCGCCGCGCACCACGCCGGCTTACGTCAGGGCGCAGGGCGTGACGATCCTCCTCGGCGACGGCGCGACGCCGGCTTCTTCCGCGGCGCAGGCATTGGCGTCGGTGACGCCGGTTCCCGCCGACATCATTCCCGTCGAGATCGCGGCAGCCCCAGTTTCACTCCCGGCAGGGCAGAGTTTCGGCAACATGTCGGTCATCGCCAAGTCCGAGATCAGGAGAGAGGGTGTGCCGAACGGCTACGCCCATCTGATCGACGCCGGCAACCTGCAGAGCGAGGCGCGCTGCCTCGCGGAGGCGGTCTACTTCGAGGCGCGCGGCGAATCGGAGGCCGGGCAGGCTGCAGTAGCGCAAGTGGTGCTGAACCGCGTGAAGAGCGGACTCTATCCGGCAAGCGTCTGTGGCGTGGTTTACCAGAACCGCCACCGCTTCAAGGCATGCCAGTTCTCGTTCGCCTGCGAGGGGCGTTCGCTGCGCATCACGGACCAGTCCTCTTGGCGTTCCGCCGTGAAGGTGGCGGAACAGGTAACGTCGGGCACGGTCTACAATGCCGAAGTGGGCGGCTCGACCCATTACCACGCCGATTACGTGCGCCCGTTCTGGGCCAAGCGGCTCAAGAAGATGGACGTCATCGGCCGCCACATCTTCTACAAGCTGCGTCCGGGACAGACCTGAGCCGGCTCAGGCGGCGGAACTCGCCTCGTCCTCACCTCCGAGGAACGGCCGCATCCGGCCGATTTCCGCGCCGACATAATCGAGGAATGCGCGCACGCGCACCGAGCGGCGCAGGTCCGGGTGCGTGAGCAGCCACAAGCTGGTCGAGAAATCCGGGTTGGGGGGCATCAGCCGCCGCAGCGACGGCTCCGAATCGGCGATGAAGCATGGCAGCGGGCCGATGCCGATGCCCGCCCGCACCGCTTCCGTAAGGCCGAGCACACTGTTGACGCGGTAGACGATGCGCCCCGGCGACGCGGTCTCATGCACATAGCGCACCGCCTTCATCGTGGCGAAATGGTCGTTCATCGACACCCAGTCGCGCCCGCTCAGGTCTGCCTCGTTGATCGGCCCGTCTCCGAAATCGGCGCGGCGCCCATAGACCGCCCACGACATCGCGCTGATGCGCCGTCCCACCAGCGTCTCCGGCGGATTGTCGGTGGCGCGGATGGCGACATCCGCATCGCGGCGCGACAGGTTAAGCGGCTGATTCGACAGCAGGATTTCGAGCTGGATATTGGGGTAGGCCGCCCGGAAGCCGGCGAAAAGCGGCGTCAGCAGATGCGTCAGCAACGTATCGTTTGTGGTAATGCGCAACTCGCCCGCCGGCGCGTGACCGCACCCCATCAGCTTACGCCCGAGCGCCGAAACGTCGTCGGCCCAGCGTTCCGAAATGGTGAGCATCTCCTCGCCGGGCGGTGTCGGCGTGTAGCCCGAGCGATGGCGCTCGAACAGCCGCACGGCGAGCAGTTCCTCCAGCGCCGCGAGCCGGCGGAAAACCGTGGAATGGTTGACGCCCAAAGCTTCTGCCGCGCCTGTGAGCGATCCGCTCTCGCAGATGGCGCGTACCAGCCGGAAGTCGTCCCACGACAGGCGGTTCATCGCATCGGTGGCAACCGGAAGTTGTTTCTGCACGGGTTTTCCTCGCATGGCATACAGCGAACGCGATGCCGCCGCCGCGATCCTGCCATCGATCCTTGCGTTTTTGCAAGAAGCGTTCTGCACAGAAGCCCGCCTGCCTGCCGCCGGCTGATGCTACGTTGAAGCATCAGCTAATCAATCGGAGCTTTATCCCATGGCAGCGAAAGTCCTTGTCCTCTATTACTCGACCTATGGCCACATCGAGACGCTCGCGTATGCGGTCGCCGAAGGCATCACGTCCGCCGGCGCAGAGGCAGTCGTGAAGCGTGTGCCCGAAACGGTGCCGGAGGAAATCGCCCGCAACGCGCACTTCAAGCTCGACCAGAAGGCGCCGGTCGCGACCGTCGAGGAACTGGCGGACTATGACGCCATCATCTTTGGCGCGCCGACCCGGTTCGGCTCGGTCGCGTCGCAGCTGCGCGCCTTCCTCGACCAGACTGGCGGCCTGTGGGCCAAGGGCGCGCTGATCGGCAAGGTCGGCGCGGTGTTCACGTCCTCCGCCACCCAGCACGGCGGGCAGGAGTCGACGATTCTCACCTTCCTGCCGACGCTGCTGCACCACGGCTTCGTCATCGCCGGCCTGCCGTATTCTTTCGCCGGCCAGACGTCGCTCGAGGAAATCGTCGGCGGCTCTCCTTATGGCGCATCGACGATCGCGGCTTCCGACGGCAGCCGCCAGCCTTCGCAGATCGATCTCGACGGCGCGCGTTTCCAGGGCGCCCACGTGGCAAAGCTCGCGGCGAAGCTGCGCGGATAATGGTGCTCGGATAATGGCTTGGCGCTTGCGCGCCGCTTGACGGCAAGGGCGGCCTCGGGGCCGCCCTTTTTTGTTATCGTTCGTGGCTTTCAGGACCGGGGAGCGGCGGCGCGGCGCAGGCGGTCGTTGATGGCTTCGCCCAAGCCGGTGTCCGGGATCGGCGCGATCGCGATCGTCGTCACGTCCGGCCGGTCGAGCGCGCGCAGGGATGAAAACAGCCGCGCCGCCGCCTGCGCCAGATCGCCCGTCGCGCTGAGGTTCACGCACGCCGCCGCGTGCTCCGTACCGGGCAGGGGCTGGCCGAACAGCAACGCCGCCTCGCCCGGTCGGATGTCGTGCGCATCAAGGCGCACTTGCGCCCGCGGCGCATAATGGGACGCGAGCTGACCCGGCGCGACCGGCGCCCCCGAATCCGGATCGTCGTGCTGGGCGGGTGCGTCCGCGACCGCGTGGCCGAGCACCGCCTCCAGCGCCTCGCGCGTCACCCCGCCGGGGCGCAGCAGCACGGGGCGATCGCCGAGGCAGGAGACGATGGTCGATTCGACCCCGACATTGGTCTCGCCGCCGTCGATCACGGCAGCGATCCGGCCATCGAGATCGGCGAGGACATGCGCCGCGACCGTGGGGCTCACGCGTCCCGACCTGTTCGCGGAAGGAGCGGCAACCGGCGTTGCCGCCGCGCGCAGCAGCGCCCGCGCCACCGGGTGGGAGGGAACGCGCATGGCGACGCTGTCGAGTCCGGCGCTGGCGAGGTCGCAGACGGGGCAATCCGCGCCGCGTGGCACGACGAGGGTCAGCGGGCCGGGCCAGAACGCCTGCGCCAGCCTGAGCGCGTCCGCCTCGAAACGGCCGTGGCGCAGTGCGTCCGCGACATCGGGATAATGGGCGATCAACGGGTTGAAGCGCGGCCGCTCCTTGGCGGCGTAGATGGCGGCGACCGCCTCCGCGTTAGCGGCGTCCGCGCCGAGGCCGTAGACCGTCTCGGTCGGGAAGGCGACGAGCTGCCCCGCGCGCAGCAGCGCGCCCGCCCGGGCGAGGCCCTCGGGCGTTGGCGGCAACACAGGCGTGCCTTGGAACGAATCGTCAATCCCTGTCATCGACAGCAGATATAAGTGGCTTTCACCTTTTGCGAAACTGTCGGGCGGCGCGCGGCGGCGTTGACGCGGGCCGTGGGCACGCATAAGCATTTGCCACGCGCACATTGGCTCTTCCCGGTACAGCGGATCACTTCAGGGATTATCGGCATGCTGATCGTCTATCGCATCGCGCCCGCCGGCACATGGCAGCCTGGCTCCCCGGAGCAGCCCGCCGCCGACGAGACACGGGAATTGCAGCCCCAGGGGCCGCGCCTGCAACGGCAGGCGCTGGGCTTCGGCGAGCCGATTCCCGCCGACGCGCTGTGGATCGACCTCGTGGAGCCGACGCGGGCGGAGGAACAGCTCGTCGAGCAAACGCTTGGCATCGAGATGCCGACCCGCGAGGACATGGACGACATCGAGCTTTCCGAGCTGCTCTATCACGAGAACGGCGCGCGTTACATCACGGTCAAGCTCATTGTCGCCGTCGACAACGAGGCCGACATGGCCGGTGTCACCTTCGTGCTGAAGGGCAACACGCTGGTGACCGTGCGCTACGACGAGCCGCGTTCCTTCCCCATGTACGCCTTTCGCGCCTCTAAGCCGGGCGGGGCGGGAACCACGGCCGAATCCGTCTTCCAGGGGCTGATCGAGACCATCATCGACCGCTCCGCCGAGCTGCTGCAGACCACGGCGGAGGAAATCAACGCGCTGTCGCGTTCGGTGTTCGAGCGCGGCGGCAAGACGGCCACCATCGAACACCAGCAGACGCTGCGCGCCCTCGGGCGGGCGGGAACGCTCATCGCCATGAGCCGCGAAAGCCTGGTGTCGCTGGAGCGCGCCCTGCTGTTCCTGTCCGCCAGCTTCCGCAGCGGCGGCGGGGGCGGCGACCTGAAAAAGGAAATGCGCACCATCCTGCGCGACATCCAGTCGCTCGAGGAGCACGCCAATTTCCAGTCGGGCAAGATCCAGTTCCTGCTCGACGCGACGCTCGGCCTCGTCAATCTCGAACAGAACAACATCATCAAGCTGTTCTCGGTCATGTCCGTGGTGTTCATGCCGCCGACGCTGATCGCCTCGATCTACGGCATGAATTTCCAGGACATGCCGGAACTGGACTGGCAGTTCGGCTATCCCGTCGCTATCCTTGTCATGATATCGGCCGCCGTGACGCCATACTTCTTCTTCCGCTGGAAGGGCTGGTTGTGACGGATGGCTGTTGCCATTATGTTCCAGCCGGTTTATAAGGGCGGCGGCGCTTTCGGGCGCGCCGGTTTCCGGCGTCGCCGTGCGGATACGTTTTAACGATGCTGGTTCATCTCTCGATTCGCGACATCGTCCTGATCGACCGTCTCGACCTCGCTCTCGAGGCCGGGCTGACCGTTCTCACCGGCGAGACGGGCGCCGGCAAGTCCATCCTGCTCGACGCGTTCGCGCTGGCGCTGGGCGGCCGCGGCGATGGCTCGCTGGTGCGTCACGGCGAGGCGCAGGGGCAGGTGAGCGCCGCGTTCGAGGTGGTGGCGGACCATCCGGCGCGCCTCGCGGCGGCGGAGTTTTTCGACGACGGCGAGGACCAGATCATCCTGCGCCGCGTGCAATACGCGGACGGGCGCACGCGCGCCTTCGTCAATGACAGGCCGGTCAGCGCCCAGACGCTGCGCGCCATCGGCGTGCATCTCGTCGAGATCCACGGCCAGCACGACGACCGTGCGCTGACCGACGCCGCCTCGCACCGCACCATTCTCGACGCGCTCGGCGAACTGCAGCGCGACGCGGCCGCTGTCGCCGAGGCCCATCACGCGTTCCAGCGCGTCAGGCGGGAACTCACGGAGCACACCGCCCGCGTCGAGGCGGCGCGGCAGGAGGCGGATTTCCTGCGCCACGCCGCCGAGGAGCTGGCCGCGCTGTCCGTCGAGGCCGGTGAGGAAGAGGCACTCGCCATCCGCCGCCAGACGATGATGCAATCCGAAAAGGTCGCCCGCGAATTGCAGGAAGCGTTCGAGGCGGTGTCGGGCCACACGTCGCCCGTGCCGGTAATCTCGTCGCTGGTGCGGCGGCTGGAGCGGCGCGCCGATCAGGCGCCGCATCTCATCGAGCCATGCGTCACGGCACTCGACGAGGCGCTCAACGCCATCGAGCTCGCCGGCGGCGCGCTCGAACAGGCGCTGCGCGACGCCGAGTTCGACCCGCGCGAGCTGGAGCAGACAGAAGAGCGGCTGTTCGCCATCCGCGCCGCCTCGCGAAAATTCAACGTGCCCGCCGACGACCTGCCGACGGTGCGGGACAAGTTCGAAGCCGATCTCGCCGCTCTCGATGCCGGCGAGGGTCGGCTGGCCGGGCTCGCGGCGGAGCTTGCGGCGGCGGAAGCGGCCTATGTCGCGACGGCAACGGCGCTGAGCCAGGCGCGCCACGCCGCGGCCGAAAAGCTGGACGCAGCCGTCAACGCCGAATTGCCGCCGCTCAAGCTCGAGCGCGCGCGCTTCATCACCCGCGTCGACACCGACGAGGCGGCGCGCAACGCCGAAGGCTTCGACAGGGTGGAGTTCTGGGTGCAGACGAACCCCGGCACCAAGCCCGGCGCGATGATGAAGGTGGCGTCGGGCGGTGAGCTGTCGCGCTTCATGCTGGCGCTCAAGGTCGTGCTGGCGGATCGCGGTTCCGCGCCGACGCTCGTGTTCGACGAGATCGACACCGGCGTGGGCGGCGCGGTGGCGGACGCCATCGGCCACCGGCTGGCGCGCCTTTCCGCTGGCGTGCAAGTAATGGCCGTGACGCATGCGCCCCAGGTCGCCGCGCGCGCCGCGCGCCACCTGCTCATCGCCAAGGAATCGGTGCCGGCGGGCGGGGCGGATGAGCGCGTGGCCACGCGCGTCGCGCCGTTGGAGCACGACGAGCGGCAGGAGGAGATCGCCCGCATGCTCGCCGGTGCCACCATCACCGCCGAGGCGCGCGCCGCCGCCGTCCGGCTCCTGAAGGGCGTATGACGATGGCAGCCGGAAAAACAGCCGACCTGCGCGCCATCGATGTGGCGGTGCTGACGCCGCGCGAGGCGAAGCGCGAGCACAAGGCTTTGGGCGAGGAGATCGCCGCCCACGACGTGCGCTATTACAATGACGACGCGCCGACTGTAACTGACTCGGAATACGACGCGCTGCGACAGCGTTACGAGGCGTTGGAAGCGCGGTTTCCGGCGCTGCGCGACGGCGAGAGCCTGTCGAACAAGGTGGGCGCTAAGCCTTCTGAGAGGTTCGCCAAGGTGCGGCACAAGGTGCCGATGCTGTCGCTCGCCAACGGCTTCGACGACGGCGACATCGCCGAGTTCGTCGCCCGCATCCGGCGTTTTCTCGACGTCAGCGCCGACGCGCCGCTCGCCTTCACCGCCGAACCCAAGATCGACGGTCTCTCCTGCAGCCTGCGCTACGAAGCGGGTGAGCTGGTGAAGGCCGCCACACGGGGCGACGGCGAGGAGGGCGAGGACGTCACCGCCAACGTGCGCACCGTCGCCGGTATTCCGCACCGCCTGGCGGGCGCAGGCGTGCCGGACGTCATCGAGGTGCGCGGCGAGATCTACATGCGCCATGCCGATTTCGCCGATCTCAACCGTCGCCAGCAGGAAGCCGGCCGGCCGTTGTTCGCCAATCCGCGCAATGCGGCAGCGGGTTCCCTGCGCCAGCTCGACGCCACGATCACGGCATCGCGGCCGCTTGCCTTCTTCGCCTATGGCTGGGGCGAGGCCTCGGCGCTGCCCGGGGATACGCAATATGGCGTCGTCGCCGGTTTCGGACGCTGGGGGCTGCCCGTCAACCCGCTGATGAAGCTGTGCCATTCCGTGGACGATCTCCTCGCCCACTACCGCGCCATCGAGGCCGACCGCGCCGCGCTCGGCTACGACATCGACGGCGTGGTGTACAAGATCGACAGCCTCGCGCTGCAGGCGCGGCTCGGCTTCGTCTCGCGCAGCCCGCGCTGGGCACTGGCGCACAAATTCGCGGCCGAGCGCGCCACGACGGAAGTGCTCGCCATCGAGATCCAGGTTGGCCGCACCGGCGTGCTGACGCCCGTCGCCAAGCTCAGGCCGGTGACGGTGGGCGGCGTGGTGGTGTCGAACGCGAGCCTGCACAACGAGGACGAGATCGCCCGCAAGGACGTGCGCGTCGGCGACACCGTGACGATCCAGCGCGCCGGCGACGTGATTCCGCAGATCACCGGCATCGTGCCCGAACGCCGCCCGGCCACTTCCGTGCCCTATGAATTTCCGCACACGTGCCCGGTGTGCGGGGCGCACGCTGTGCACGAGATCAACCCGCGCACCGGCCGGCAGGACGTGGCGCGCCGCTGCACCGGCGGGCTGACCTGCGCGGCGCAGGCGGTGGAGCGCCTGCGTCATTTCGTGTCGCGCAACGCGTTCGACATCGAGGGCCTGGGCGAGAAGCAGATCGAGCTGTTCCATGCCGAGGGCCTGGTGCGCGCGCCGCAGGACATCTTCACCCTGGCGCGGCGCGACGTCGGCAGCATGACGCCGCTTCGCGCCCGCGAGGGATTTGGCGACACGAGCGTGCGCAACCTCTTCGCCGCCATCGAGGAACGGCGCAATGTCGCGCTGAACCGCTTCATCTACGCGCTCGGCATCCGCCACGTGGGCGACACGACGGCAAAGCTTCTGGCCCGCCACTACGGCAGCTTCGACGCGTTCCGCAGCGCGGCGCTCGCGGCGGGCGAGGGGATTTCCGCCGAACAGCTCAATAACGAAGCGTGGGCGGAATTGACCTCCATCGACGGCATCGGCCCCGTGGTGGCGGACGCCATCGTGCAGTTCTTCGCCGAGCCGCACAACATCGAAACCCTTGACGCCCTCGTCGCCGAAGTGTCGCCGGCGCCGATGGAAGCCCTTGCCGGCGACAGCCCCGTCGCGGGCAAGACCGTGGTCTTCACCGGCACGCTCGAGCGCATAACGCGTGACGAGGCCAAGGCTATGGCGGAACGTCTCGGCGCTAAGGTGGCGGGTTCGGTGTCGGCCAAAACCGATCTCGTCGTCGCCGGCCTCAAGGCGGGATCGAAGCTGGACCGGGCGCGGGAGCTCGGCATCGAGATCATCGACGAGGCTGAATGGCTCGCGCGCGTGGGCGGCGGGTGACGATGAACATGCATTCCGCCCATCGGGCGTCCGTGTCCGAAGAAATCCGCCAGGGCCTTGCCGATATCGCGCCGGTGCTCGTCGCCATGGTGCCTATCGGCCTCCTGTTCGGCGCGATCTGCACCACGAAAGCGTGGACCACTTCGGAGGTCTGGCTGATGTCGACGCTGGTTTTTTCCGGCGGAGCGGAGTTCGCCGCCATCGGCATCTGGCAAGTGCCGGTGCCGTATCTGGCGCTTTTCGTCTCGACCCTGCTGGTCAGCGCGCGTCATATCCTCATGGGCGTGTCGCTTGCGCCCAAGATGCATGCTTTCAGCGGTTGGCGGCTTTGGGCGGCTGCATGGTTCATGACCGACGAGGCGTGGGCGCTGGGGGAGCGGCGCGCGCGGCGCCAGCCCATCACCATTGCCTACTGGTTCTTCATGGCGGTGCCTGTCCATATCGTGTGGGTGGCGTCGACAGTCACCGGATCGATCGTCGGGCCGCTGCTTGGCGATCCGGCCGAGATCGGTCTCGACTTCGCCTTCACGGCGCTGTTCATCGGGCTGATCGCGGGCTTCTGGCGCGGCCGGCTCACGGTGTGGGTGCTGGTGGCCAGCGGCGGCGCCTCGGCGCTCGTGGCCATGCTTGTCGGCGAGCCGTGGAACGTGCTTGCGGGCGCGGCGGCGGGCATCGCGGCGGCATGGTTCGCAGCCCCCGACGAGGAGGCCGCATGAACGTCGATCACCGCATTCTGCTCGCCATCCTCATGATGTCGGCCGTCACCTACTTTACCCGGCTGGCCGGTTTCCTGCTCGCAAGCCGCCTCACGCTGCGCGGCCGGGCTAAAGCCGCCATCGAAGCCATCCCGCCCGCCGTGTTGTTCGCGCTGATCGCGCCGATGGCGCTGGCCCATGGGTGGCCGGAGACGCTTGCCGCCGTCGCCGCCGGTCTCGCAGCGACGCGCCTGCCGTTGCTTGGCGTCATCGCTGTCGGCGTGGGCGCGGTGGTGGCGCTGCGCGCGCTGTTCTAGGCAGAGCGATGATACGCGGACCCGACGACGGCAGCGCCTGCGGCCTCCCGCCCGACGACATTCCGTGGGCGGAGCTCGCCGCCCCGCTCGTCGCGGCCGAAGATGCGCTGGCGCGGCTCGATGAACGCCTGCGCACAAGCCCCATCCGTGACGGGTTCTTGTCGCGCGCCCACTATGCCGACGCCTGCGCCTCGCTGTGGCTGGAGGGCGAGCTGGTGCCGGTGGAGGATCTGGTCCTGCATGACGCCTCGGCCGACATCCGCGCGCCCACCCCGCAACTGGCGCGCGCCCTGATAGTGCTGCAGACACGCCGCGCCATCGCCGCCCGTCCGTCGGAACGGGCGCTTCCGGGTGATGCCGGAGTGGCGGGCATCGGCGATGGCGACAGCAGCGCCTCTGCGTCTAATACCGCGTTCGACGACGCATTGTCGAATCTCGACACCGCGCTTGCGCGCACCGAGCGCATCCTGTCGGGAGGGGACACGCCCGCAAAGGCGCAGGCCGCCATAACGGCCTTTATGCCGGTTGCCGGCGACGAATTCGCCGGGGGTGGGTGGCGGCAAGCCGCTGCCGCCGTGTCGCACCTGCCGCCACTGCTGGCGGCGGGCCTGCTTTGGGATCGATGGGAGACCGTGCCGCCCGTGCCGGCGCGCACCTGGCTCGGCCGGCAGATGGCGGCTGCGTATCTGCGCGAGCGCGGCAAGGCGGCGGCGCACCTTCCCGCCATTAGCGCCGCCCTGCGCATGGTGGCGTGGGAACGGCGGCGCGCCCGCCTCCGGGATGTCCGCCTGCGGGCATGGCTCGACGCGGTTTGCGCGGGCGCGCAGTCGGCTCTCGCCGAGCATGATCGCCTGTCGCTGGCGATTTCGCTGCTCGAGCAAAAATGCGGGCAGCGGCGCGCCACGTCGCGGCTGCCGGATCTCGTCGCATTCGCAGCCGCGAATCCGTTGATAACGGCCGCCACGGCGGCGAAGGCGCTGGGCGTCACCCGGCGCGCTGCCCGCAACCTCATAGCGGAGCTCGATATTCACGAAGCGACGGGGCGCGGACGATACAAGGCGTGGATGCTGTAGCTTGTCCGCTATTGTCGACGCGACATATCCCCGTCATGGTTCTGGTGCAGTACGATTTCAATCGG
>CALMIK010000088.1 GCA_937863995.1 uncultured Chelatococcus sp. | reverse complement strand
GCGCCTACTCCGCAAGCCGTATCGCGACGAAGCGCGTTTCGCCGTCGCGCCCGGCCACGAGCAGGAGCGCCGATTTCTTGCCCTCCTTGCGCAAGGCTTCGATCCGGCGCTCGACTTCCGCCGCCGTCGCGACGGGAACCTGCGCCACCTCCACGATCACATCGCCCGCGACGATGTCCTTGTCGGACGCGGGCGATGCCGGATCGACACCGACCACCACCACGCCCGTCGCGCCCTCGCGAAGGCTGTATTGCTGACGCAGCTCGTCGTCGAGCTCGGACAGATCGAGCCCGAGCGCCTTGGCGCCGGACGACGCTTCAGGCGCGCTTTCGGCATCGCGCGCGGCGCTCTTCTCGCTGTCCTCCAGCCGGCCGAGCGTGACCGAAACCTTGCGTTCCTTGCCATCGCGCAACACCGTCACCTCGACCTTGGTGCCGACAGCCGTCGCAGCCACGTTGCGCGACAGGTCGCGCGGCTCCTTCACCGGCCGGCCATTGTAGCGCACGATGACGTCGCCCGCCTTGATATCGGAACCGGTCGCGGGACCGCTCTCGTCGACGCTTGCCACCAGCGCCCCCTCGGCGCGGGGCAGGCCGAGCGCCTCGGCCGCGTCCTCGTCGATGGACTGGATGCGCACGCCAAGCCAGCCGCGCCGCGTCTCGCCAAATTCGCGCAACTGCGCGACCGTCGGCCCAGCCAGCTCCGCCGGCACGGCGAACCCGATGCCGACCGAGCCGCCGGTGGGCGACAGGATCGCCGTGTTGATGCCGACCACCTCGCCGGCGAGATTGAACAGCGGCCCGCCCGAGTTGCCGCGGTTGATGGCGGCGTCGGTTTGGATGTAGTCGTCGTAGGGGCCCTGTTCGATGTCACGGCTGCTGGCGGACACGATGCCCGCCGTCACCGATCCGCCGAGCCCGAACGGATTGCCGATCGCCACTACCCAGTCGCCGATGCGCAGCTTGGCGGAATCGCCGAACTTCACCGCCTTCAGCGGCTTGTCGGCCTTCACCCGCAGCACGGCGAGGTCGAGCTTGTCGTCGCGCCCCACCACTTCGGCCTTGCGCTTGGCGCCGTCCGTGAACACCACGGTGATGTCGTTGGCCTCGCCGATGACATGGCTGTTGGTCACGATAATGCCGGACGGATCGACGACGAAACCGGAACCGGCCGATTCGGAACCGCGCGGGCCGCGCGGCGGCTCCTTCTCGCGGCGCTGGCGGAATTCGTCGAACAGATCGCCGAAAGGCGCGCCCGGAATCGGCGGCGGCACATCGCGGCGGCGCGCCACCGTCCTGGTTTCGGAAGCGGAGATGTTGACGACCGCGTCCATCACCTCGGCGGTGAGATCGGCGATGGCTTCCGGACCACGCGCGGCAGCCGGCACGGCAAATGCGACGGACATCGTCACCAGAAGCGGCAGCAGCGCGCGGCGAACCTGGCGCAGGCACGAAAACACCCGCACCGCGCCAGTCCGCGGAGGCAGCGCCGAAGCCGGGAGGATCTGTGTGGTCGTCATCGCGCGTCTCTTTTCAGTTCGTCGCGCCGGCTCGTGAGGGCCGGCCATGGCCAGGGCGGCAACCGCTACAATAGCCCGCTGCCTCTGATAGTCCAAAGCAGAGCGATGCCGAGCACCGCCACCACGAGCCCGACACGCCGCATACGCACCGCCGGCGATTGGGACGCCTCATACAGGAGGTGCCGCGCGGCGGCCGGAAAAGCAGCAAAAAATAGCCCCTCCAGCGCCAGCAGCAGTCCGAAGGCAGCGAGGAAATCACTCATTCGACGCACACCCCTCCCTGTTTTATCGGCCCGTTCCGCGTTCGCCCGCCAAGAGCGTCCGCGACGATTCGCCCATTGGAACCCGCCCAACCGCCGCGAATCCGGCCGGTCATCTTGCGAAACCCACAGGGATTACGGAAGAGAAAACCATGCCGGATAGCGGCAGGAGAAGCCAATCCTGCCGGACGAGCGGCGGGCGCCTGCGTCAGCGCCCGCCGCAGCCGTTTTTTATTGTTGTGCGCTGGCGGCGGGCGGCGTGGCCGCGCCCGTCGACTGGCCGAGGAAGCGGAAGAAATGACTGTCCGGAGACAGCACCCACCGCGTGCCTTCGCCAAGGCTCGCGCCATAGGCCTGCAGTGAGCGGAAGAAGGCGAAGAAGTCCGGATCGCGGCCATAGGCCTCGGCAAGGACTGTGTTCACCTGGGCGTCGCCCTCACCGCGTACCTGCTGCGCCTGCTGGTTCGCGTCCGCACGAATGACGGTGACGTCGCGGTCGGCGCGGGCGCGGATGGTCTGCGCCAGTTGGGAACCCTGGGCGCGGATGTCAGCCGCCTCGCGCTGGCGCTCCGTCTGCATGCGCTGGAACACCGCCTCGCTGTTCTGCTGCGGCAGGTCGGCGCGGCGCAGGCGCACGTCGATCACCGTGAGACCGAGGCCCTGCGCCTGCCGGTTCACTTCCTCGCGCACGTCGTGCATCAGACCGGAACGGTTGGTGCGCACGATATCGGTGAATGACGCCTCGGCAACGACCGAACGCACCGTCGAGTTGATGATGTTGGCAAGGCGAAGATTGGCCCCGGCGATGTTGTTCACAGCCTGGTAGAAGCGCACCGGGTCCGTCACCCGGTAGCGCGCGAAGGCATCGACCACGAGCCGCTTCTGGTCGGCGGCGATGACTTCCTGCTCCGGCAGGTCGAGATCGAGCACGCGGTTGTCGATGTCGACGACGTTCTCGACCAGCGGCAGCTTGAAATAGAGGCCGGGCTGGGTTGCGACGGAACGCACACCGCCGAAGCGCAGCACGAGCGCCTGCTCCGTCTGGTGGACGATGAACGTGGCGCTGAAAAGAACGAAGGCCACAATGGCAAGGACGATGACGCCCGCAACTTTCAAGGTCTGGGCGTTCATCGGCCTGCTCCCTGCTGAATGACTGTGCCCGGAGCCGGGGCCGGCGCGGCCGGCGCGCGCGGCGCGGGCCCTGCCGGAAGAACGCTGCCCTGCAGCGATCCGAGCGGCAGCAGCGGCAGCGCTCCCTGCCCGCCGTGCTCAAGGATGACCTTGTCGGAACTGCCGAACACCTTCTCGAGCGTTTCGATGAGCATGCGCTCACGCGTCACTGCCGGCGCGGTCTTGTAGGTTTCGTACACCTGCGTGAAGCGGGAAGCCGCGCCGCGCGCCTCCGCGATCACGCCCTCGCGATAGCCTTCCGCCGCCTGCACGATGCGCGACGCCTCGCCGCGCGCCTCGGGAACGACGCGGCTCGCGTAGGTTTCGGCCTCGTTGCGCACGCGGTCCTGATCCTGGCGCGCGGCCTGCACATCACGGAACGCATCGATGACCTGCTGTGGCGGGTCGACCTTCTGCAACTGGACCTGGCGGATTTCGACGCCCGCGCCGTATTCGTCGAGCTGCGTCTGCATCAGCCTGCGCACCTCCGCCTCGATCGGGCCGCGGTCGGTGGTGAGAACCGCCTGGATGTTGCGGCGGCCGACTTCCTCGCGCATGGCGCTTTCCGCCACCGCCTTGATGGAGACGTCGGGGTTCTTCAGGTTGAAGACGTAGTTTTCAGGATTGGTCGGGCTGATCTGCCACTGCACGGTGAAGTTGATGTCGACGATGTTCTCGTCGCCGGTCAGCATCAGGCTTTCCTCGGGCACCTCGCGCTGGGAGATGCGCGCCGACGTGTCGCCCGTGCGCTGGCCCACTTCGACAGTGTTGACCGTGGTCACGCGCGGCTTGATGACCGAGCCCACCGGATAGGGGAAGTTGTAGCGCAGGCCCTCGCCTGACTTGCCAACGTAGCGGCCGAAGACGAGGTTGAGGCCGACCTCGTCGGGGCGCACGGTGTAGAAGCCGGTGGCGAGCCAGAGCAGAACGGCGCCGAGGCCGATCAACGCGACACCGCGAAAACCGCCGCCGCCACCGGGAATGAAGCCTTTCAGCTTGTCCTGACCACGCCTCAAGATATCTTCGAGATCGGGCTGCTGCCCGTTGCCTCCGCCTTGCGGTCCCGTGCCCCACGGTCCCTGCGGTTTCTGGCCCCACGGACCGCCACTCTGGTTACTCCAAGGCATAAGTCAGCCATTCCCTTGTCTTGAGGTCTCGTTCCGAAGCTCTTCAATTCCACGCCGGCTTGAATTCCACTCCTGCATGGAAACCGATGTGACCGGATCGGGGTTCAAGCCGCGATTCCCTTTTTGGAGCGGATTCTGACCGATCGGATGACATCATCCGTCCGGAAAGCGCTCTTGCCTGTGCTGCGGCGCGCGCGCCACGTCCGCAAATTGGGAGGCGACAGCGCCCCAGTCAAGCTCCACGGCGCCTTTTCATGCCACGGGGACAGGTATTTGCCGCTCATAGTCAACATACACGAATGCGTGATCGTCACGCGGGCCGGGTGCGTGCTCCTCGCGGCGGGTTTCGCGGAACACGGCGGTGTCGAAAGCAGGGAAAACCACGTCGCCCTCGGGCTCGGCCTCCACCCAGGTGATGTGCAGCCGCGACGCCAGCGGCAGCGTCTGGACGAAGATGTCGCCGCCGCCGATGACCGCGATCGCCTGCGACCCGTCCCGCACTGCGAGCGCATTCGCGATGGCGATGGCCGCCGCAAGCGTGTCGGCGTGCGCCACCTCCCCGTCCTCGGGCAGAATCGGGAACGGCGAGCGCGCCAGCACCACCAGCGGCCGGCCGGGAAGCCGCCCGCCCTTTCCGGGAACGGCGGGCGGGAGGGATTCGAACGTCTTGCGCCCCATGAGCACCGGATTGCCGCTGGTAATGGCGCGGAAGCGCTTCAGATCGCTGCCGAGCCGCCACGGCAGCGCGTTGTCGACACCGATGACGCCGTTGCGCGCCACCGCAGCCACGAGTACCAGCGGCCGGCCGGAAGCGCCGGGCGTGGGAACCGCATGCCCCGCCACCTGTTGCGTCACGGCCATCACACCGCCACCGGCGCCTTGATGGAGGGATGCGGGTCGTAGCCCTCGACGACGATGTCGTCCGCCTTCGCCTGGAAGATGTCGGTCAGGTAATCGCTCAGCACGAGGCGCGGCAACGGCCTCGGCGTCCTAGAAAGCTGCTCGCGCGCCTGCTCGACATGGTTAAGGTAGAGATGCACGTCGCCGAAGGTGATGACGAATTCGCCAGCCTCCAACCCGGTGACATGGGCGATGAGCTCGGTCAGCAGGGCATAGCTGGCGATATTGAACGGCACGCCGAGAAACACGTCTGCCGAGCGCTGGTAGAGCTGGCACGAGAGCTTGCCGTTCGCGACGTAAAACTGGAACAGGCAATGGCACGGCGCCAGCGCCATCTTCGGGATGTCGACGGGGTTCCAGGCGCTGACCACGAGGCGGCGCGAATCGGGGTTGCGGCGGATTTCCTCGACCACCCACGCGATCTGGTCCACCGTCTCGCCGCCCGCGCCCTCGAACGCGCGCCACTGCTTGCCATAGACGGGGCCGAGATCACCGTTCGCGTCGGCCCACTCGTCCCAGATGCTGACGCCGTTCTGCTTGAGGTAGGCAATGTTGGTGTCGCCGCGCAGGAACCACAACAGCTCGTGCAGCACCGATTTCAGGTGCACCCGCTTCGTCGTCAGCAGCGGAAAGCCTTGGCCCAGATCGAAACGAAGCTGCTCCCCGAACAAAGACAGCGTGCCCGTGCCGGTGCGGTCGTCCTTGCGGGTGCCTTCGCGCAAGATGCGATCAACGAGATCGAGATAGGCGCGCATGTGGACAATCCCCCCGCTGGTCGCGATTCTACGCGGTATTCTACACACTGGCAGAGAATGAAATAGCCTCGCAGCGACAATATCCAAGCGGCATTTCGCCCCTGCCCGCCCCGCAGCGCCATCGCGGCCGCGGGCGGGGTGCATGCCCCCCTTTTCTTTCTCCGCGACCCGCCTTATATTCTCTTTGCCGTCGCAAGACGGCTATGACGATAAACGGTCATCGCAATAAACCATTCGGACCCGGGGGCGGTACCCGGCGCCTCCACCCAAGCGCAGCAGCCTTTGAGCTGCGTTTCGGCGGGGGCGAAACAGGATCGACGAGGGTGTAAAAGGTGTGCTTTCGTCCGGCATGATACCGCCGTTATCGGGTCATATCGATAGTTGCCAATGACAACTCTCGCTCGGTTGCTGCCGCCGCGTAATGCGGCCTAAGTAGCCAATTAAAGCCCCTGCGGTTAGCCCCGTAGGGCGGGGTTCGGAGGCACCTGGCAACAGAAGCCTCCACTTTCCCTCATTCCATTCTCTATTGCTCGCGGCTGTCTTTCTCAGGCGGCGCCGGATCGCGCCCGCTGGCCACGCGCGGCGATGGCGCGCCCCTCGACGCGCCGATTTTCGAGCAGGCGCTCGTTCTGCCGCTTTTCCTCGAGCTTACGCTCGGTCGCATCGCTGAAACGGACACGCCGGAACGCCTCGTCGGCAGCGCGGCGGCGCTCGTCCGGATCGTCCATGAAGCTCTTGATAATGACCTTCAGCGCCTCCGCCTGACGCGACAGGACGAGGACGTTGAACGCGTCAGTGGCCGCATCCTTGCGCGTTACGGAAACGGCGCGCGCCTTGTCGGCCTTGTGCGCCGCATTCTCACCCGGAGGAGGCACACGGACCAGCAGCTCAGCAACGGCCATCGCTGCGCGCTTCTCGCCGCCAGACTTTTCGTCATCGAAACGTCCTGCGACAACGTTTTCTCCGGGCGCCATGTCGGCAAAGGCGTAATTGGCATTAGGCTGCAATGAAGCCAGCACGATAAATCCTCAACAACAATCTGAACACAGATAACCAAAAGAATAAGATCACAGAAAGCCGCGCCATATCTCCGCGACACCGACGGTCGACTTTCGTCCCACAATATGGCGAAGCTGCGGCGGTCATGCCGGGTGGCATTTCGATATGAACGCGCTCGAAATCAAATGCTTTCGGCGTTCTCCCACAGGCAAAAATCGGCGCTCTCGCTGGCATGTCCGCAGATTGCGCGGCCGGATGCTCGGTTGGGGCTTGCGTTGTGCCCCGCAAGTCTGGCATCAAGACCACTGAGGGCGCTCGCGGACGGGCGCTCAGGAATATGTCGGGCGCCGGGTTATGGCTAAGGATTTCATTCGTTACGATCTCCACGTTCAGGACGCGTTGCGCGGCGTGGTTCGCCGCGTTCTGGCGGATGTCGTGCGCGATGGCTTGCCGGGCGAGCATCATTTCTACATCACCTTCCGCACACAGCATCCGGGCGTGCGCCTCTCCAACCGGATGCGCGCCGAATACCCGGACGAGATGACCATCGTTCTCCAGCACCAGTTCTGGGACCTCACGGTCACGGAGCAGGCGTTCGAGGTCGGCCTCTCGTTCAAGGGCATTCCTGAAAAGCTCGTCGTGCCGTTCGAGGCGCTGACAGGGTTCTTCGACCGTTCGGTCGACTTCGGCCTGCGTTTCGAGTCGGATGTCGAGATCGACGACGAGGACGACGGCGAGGAAGTCATCGAGACCGATGACACCCCGCGCACCGGCGGCGAAGTCACCCAGGGCACGTTCCCGCGCCGCATCTTCGAGGTCGCTCCCGAGCCCGCGCCCATCAAGGCGGCGCAGGCGGACGCCGATTCCGTGGATGACGGCGAAGCATCGGATGGCACGCCCGACTGCAATGACGTTGAGGCGGCCTCCGCGGCCGATGGCGAATCCGCTTCTCCCGCTGATGGCGACGACGATCACGACGACAGCGAGCCGGATGGCAGCTCCACGGGCGCGCAGGTGGTGCAGCTCGACGCTTTCCGCAAAAAGAACACCTGAGCGGCCGAAATCGCTGCAACGACGCTTCGTTGCAGCTGTGGTGCGCGCAGGATTCTCATGACGCGCCGAAGTGCCCTGACAAATACGCCGGATTGTCACCTTATTCGGCGGGTTAACCGGGTGGCTGTCTCAAAGCCTCTTGGCGGAACGTGGGCTGTTTGGCTATACCACTGCGTCGATGGGCCGGTTTCAGCTTTCCGGCCCCGGTGTGAGCCAAGCCTCGCGGGCGCCTGCCGGCGCGGGCTTGCGCCCAGAGATGTCGTGCATGGCGCGTATGAACGCGCGCCTGTTGTTCTGATGCGCCGACGCAGGCAGGCGGTGCCCGCCGTTCGCGAAACGCGCCACAGCCTTGCGAGGAACGCCTGATGTCGCAGACCCGTACCGAAACCGATTCCTTTGGCCCCATCGAGGTTGCCGCCGACCGTTACTGGGGCGCGCAGTCGCAGCGTTCGCTCGAGAACTTCCGCATCGGCACGGAAAAGATCCCGCTGCCGCTCGTGCATGCGCTGGCGCTGGTCAAGCGCGCGGCCGCGCTCGTGAATCAGGATCTCGGCGTGCTCGATCCGAAGGTGGCCGAGGCCGTCGCCACCGCCGCGCAGGAAGTGATCGAGGGCAAGTACGACGACCACTTCCCGCTCGCGGTGTGGCAGACCGGTTCCGGCACGCAGTCGAACATGAACGCCAACGAGGTCATCGCCAATCGCGCCAACGAGATCCTTGGCGCGCCGCTCGGCTCCAAGACGCCCGTGCACCCCAACGACCACGTCAACCGGGGCCAGTCCTCCAACGATACGTTCCCGACCGCGATCCACATCGCAGCCGTGCTCGACGTCACGAACCGCCTGCTGCCCGCGCTCGAGCACCTGCACAAGGCGCTGATCGCCAAGGCGGAAGAGTTCGCGGACATCGTCAAGATCGGCCGCACGCACCTGCAGGACGCCACGCCCGTGACGCTCGGCCAGGAGTTTTCGGGCTACGCGGCGCAGATCGCGACCGGCATCGCCCACGTCAAGACGAGCCTCAAGTCGCTCTACCCGCTCGCGCAGGGCGGCACGGCGGTCGGCACCGGCCTCAACGCCCATCCCGAATTCGCCGAGCGTTTCGCGACCAAGATCGCCGAGATCACCGGCCAGCCCTTCGTCACCGCGCCCAACAAGTTCGAGGCGCTGGCGAGCAACGACGCGGTCGTGTTCGCTCACGGCGCGCTGGTGAGCGTGGCGACCGCGCTCTTCAAGATCGCCAACGACATCCGCCTGCTGGGCTCCGGCCCGCGCTCGGGCCTCGGCGAGCTGTCGCTGCCCGAGAACGAGCCGGGCTCGTCGATCATGCCGGGCAAGGTCAACCCCACCCAGTCGGAAGCGGTGACCATGCTCACGGCGCAGGTCGTGGGCAACGGCACGACGGTGGCGTTCGCCGGCAGCCAGGGGCATCTCGAGCTCAACGTGTTCAAGCCGGTGATCGCCAACGCGTTCCTGCAGTCGGTGCGGCTGCTGGCGGACGGCGCGGTCAGCTTCACCGACAACTGCGTGGTCGGCATCAAGCCGAACCGGGAGCGCATCACGGAGCTGCTGCAGCGCTCGCTGATGCTGGTGACGGCACTTGCCCCCAAGATCGGCTACGACGCGGCTGCCGACATCGCCAAGTCGGCCCACAAGAACGGCACCACGCTGCGCGAGGAATCGCTAAAGTCGGGCAAGGTCACGGCGGAGGAGTTCGACGAGATCGTCCGTCCGCAGGACATGCTGGCGCCGCACTGACGGCCGGATCGCATGGCTGACATCGTCAACCTGCGTCGCGCCCGCAAGGCGCGGGCGCGCGTGGAAAAGGAAGCTCAGGCGGCACAAAACCGCCTGAGCTTCGGCTTGTCCGCGTCCGAGCGGCGCGCGGGCGACAGCGCGCGCGACAAGGCGGAGCGTCATATCGACGGGCACCTGCGGGAGAACGCAGACGGCCCGGACACAACTGCCCCGACGCCGATCAACATAACGACGGCAGACGACAATGACTGACGCCGTCATCAAGCGATCGGTGATGATCGCGGGTCACCGCACGAGCGTATCGCTGGAGCAACCGTTCTGGGACGCGCTGCGCGAGATCGCCGAAGAGCGCAACTCGTCCATTGCCGGCCTCGTCGCCGAAATCGACGCCCAGCGCGGCGACAGCAACCTGTCGTCGGCTATCCGGCTGTTCGTGCTGGCATATTTCCGCAGCAAGGCGTCAGCTGTAGCGGGCGAGCGACAGGTCTGAGGCGTCGATCTCCGGCTTGCGGCCGGTGACGGCGTCGGCCAGGATCCTCCCCGACCCGCAGGCCATGGTCCACCCCAGCGTGCCGTGGCCGGTGTTGACGTGAAGATTGGCGAGCCGGGTGGGGCCGATGATCGGCGTGCTGTCCGGTGTCATCGGGCGCAGGCCCGACCACAGCTGCGCATGCGCCGGATCGCCGCCGCGCGGAAACAGATCGTGCAGCACCAGCGACAACGTGCCCTTGCGATCCGGATGCAGGCGAATGCGGTATCCCGACACTTCGGCCATGCCGCCGACGCGGATACGGTTGCCAAGCCGCGTGATCGCGACCTTGTACGATTCGTCGAGCACTGTGGACACAGGCGCGCTCGCCTCGTCCGTGACGTCGACGGTGATCGAATAGCCCTTCACCGGATAGACCGGCAGCCGCAGCCCGAGCGGCTTCAGCAGCCGCGCCGAGAAACTGCCGAGCGCCACGACGAAGGCGTCCGCCGCGACGGTGCCCTCACCCGTGCGGACACCGGAAACCCGGTCCCCGTCCGTGTCCAGCCCGAGCACGTCGACGCCGTAGCGGAAGGTCACGCCCGCCGCCGCCGCGAGATCGGCGAGGTTCTGCGTGAACTTGAAGCAATCGCCGGTCTCGTCGTTGGGAAGCCGCAGGCCACCCTTGATGGGATGGCGCGCATGGGCAAGCCCCGGCTCAGCGACGAGGCATTGCGCGGTGGTGAGTAGCTCGTGCTCCACGCCGTATTGACGCAGCACCGCGATGTCGCTCGCGGCTGCATCGACCTGCTCCTGGGTGCGGAAGATCTGGAGCGTGCCCTGCGTGCGCTCGTCGTAGGCGATGCCGGTGTCGGCGCGCAACTGGCGCAGGCAGTCGCGGCTGTACTCGGCCACCCGCACCATTCGGGCCTTGTTGACGGCATAGCGGGCTGCGGTGCAGTTGCCGAGCATCTGCACCAGCCACGCCAGCATGTCCGCATCGAAGGCGGGGCGCATGATCAGCGGCGAATGTTCGGTGAACAGCCATTTCAGCGCCTTCAGCGGCACGTTCGGCGCGGCCCAGGGCGAGGCGTAGCCGGGCGACACCTGCCCGGCGTTGGCGAAGCTGGTCTCAAGGCCCGGCCCCGCCTGCCGCTCGATGACCGTGACCTCGCATCCCGCCTGCGCCAGATACCACGCTGACGTTACGCCGACGACGCCCGCGCCCAGAACGACGACCTTCATGATCCGTGAACTCTCTCAGTAAAAAGCGATACGCCCTAAAGCATTTCCAAGCAACGTGGATGCTCGTTTGTTTGAAAACGCGTCGGGTCAAAATCCCGGAGCATTTCGTCGTTTCGATGACGGGACGGCCAAAATCGATCGGTCAGCCTCAACCTCGACGTTTTGCCGGACGTTTTTGCCGGAGTTTTTTTAGCCGCCGATGTAGACGCGCCTGTAGCGCCGGCCGAGCGAGGTCAGAATTTCATAGCCGATGGTGCCCGCAGCCTCCGCGACATCGTCGACGGTTTGATGACCGCCGATGAGTTCGACCGGCGCGTCCGCAACCGCGAGCCCTGCCGGCACGTGCGAGACATCGACCACGACGCTGTCCATGGATACGCGGCCCAGAATCGGCAGGCGATGGTCGCCGAGCCACGCCGCGCCCCTGCCGCTCAGGCTGCGCGGCCAGCCGTCGGCGTAGCCCACCGACAGCGTCGCGACACGCGCCGCGCCCGTCGACTCGAACGTGTAACCGTAACCGACATGGCTGCCGGCCGGAATGGAGCGCGTCTGGATGATGCGCGCCCGGAGCCGCACGACCGCCCGCATCGGGTTATCGCCGCCGGGTTGCGGGTTGAGGCCGTAGAGGGCCGCCCCCGGCCGCACGAGATCGAAATGGTAGCCGGCGCCCAGAAAAATGCCCGACGAGTTGGCCAGAGACCAGCGCGCGCCCGCGAATGCGCCGTGGCGCGCCAGCACGTCCCGCGCCGCATTGAAGGCCCCGAGCTGCGCGGCGGAGGCCGGGTGGAGTGGCTCGTCGGCGCAGGCGAGATGGCTCATCACGAAGCGGATGTCGAGCCCGGCGAAAGCCGCGCCATCCCCTGCGACGGCGGCCACGTCGACCGGTGCAAGGCCGAGCCGCGACATGCCGGTATCGATCTGCAACACAGCCGGCAGCACGCGCCCGAGCCGCGCCGCCGCCTCGCGCCACACAATCACATGCCCGAGGGAGTTGAGCACCGGCACCACCGGAGCGCCTTCAGCGAGCCGGCGCGCGATTTCGGGCACGGCGTCGCCGGTAAGGCCGTTCAATACATAAAGGATGCCACCGTTCGGCAGACACGGCAGCAGCGCCAGCGCCTCGTCGGCGTGGGCCACGAAGAAGTGCCTGCATCCCTCCCGGGCGAGCGCCGGCACGACGCGATCCGCACCGAGGCCGTAGGAATCGGCTTTGACCACGCCGCCGCAAACGGCATTTCCGACAAGGCCGCGCAGCAGGCGATAATTCGCGCGCACGGCGTCGAGGTCGATTTCCAGCAAGCCGGCGGAAGGTGTTCCCGGCGAAGCATCCGCCAATTCGCTGAAGGAGATCATGACCGGTGCCGCATCCGAAACGCGATTTGCCGTAATGGTTCAGGCGCCGGAGAGGCGCGCCCGCGCCGGGCGCACGACTCACGACGCTGTCGCGAGCGTACACCCGCGCGGCGGGAAACGCCCGAGAATTGTCCGCTTTTCCCCGCTCTCAACGCCCGTCGAGGAAAAGCCGGTAAGCGGGATTTTGCGTTTCCTCCCAGAAGGGATAGCCGAGTTCGTTCAAAAATCCCTCGAACGTGGCGCGGTCCGCTTCGGATACCTGCAGGCCGGCGAGCACGCGGGCGAAATCCGTGCCGTGGTTGCGGTAATGGAACATCGAGATGTTCCAGTCGGACCGCAGCAGTTCGAGGAAGCGCAGCAGCGCACCGGGGCGCTCGGGGAACTCGAAGCGGTAGACCAGCTCGTTTTCGGCCGACGCCGCCCGCCCGCCCACCATGTGGCGCACGTGCAGCTTGGCGAGCTCGTTGTCGGACAGGTCGAGCACCGGGTAATCGTGCTCGCGCAGCAGCGCGATGGTCTGCTGCTTCTCTCGCTCGCCGTCCGTGAGCTGCACGCCGACGAAGATGTGCGCCTCTCCCCCCGCCGCGTAGCGGTAGTTGAACTCGGTGATCTGCCTCCGGCCGAGCAGGCGTATGAATTGCCGGTAGCTGCCCGGCCGCTCGGGAATGGTCACCGCGAGCAGTGCCTCGGAGCGCTCGCCGATCTGCGCCCGCTCGGCGACGTGCTGCAGGCGGTCGAAGTTGAGATTCGCGCCGGAATTGATGGCGATCAGCGGCCCGTGGCCCGCGCTCTGCTCACGGTAGCGCTTGAGGCCCGCGAGCGCCAGCGCGCCGGCGGGCTCTGCCACGGCGCGCGTGTCGTCGAAGATGTCCTTGATCGCCGCGCAGATCTCGTCGCCCGAAACCGTGACGATGCCGTCGAGCAGCTCGCGGCAGATGCGAAACGTCTCCTCGCCCGCCTGCGCAACCGCGACACCGTCCGCGAACAGCCCGACATGTGGCAGCACCACACGCTCGCCCGCCGTAATGGCGGCCTTCATGCTGGCGGCGTCGTCGGGCTCCACGCCGATCACCTTCACGTTGGGGCGCAGGAACTTGATGTAGAGCGCAATGCCGGAGGCCAGCCCGCCGCCACCGATGGGCACGAACACCGCCTCAAGGGGGCCGGGATGCTGGCGCAGCAGCTCCACCGCCACCGTGCCCTGCCCGGCGATGACGTCGGGATCGTCATAGGGATGGACGAAGACGAGGCCCTGCTCCTTCTCCAGCTCGAACGCATGCCGGCGGGCGTCGTCGAAGGCATCGCCGTGCAGCACCACCTCGCCGCCGAGGTTGCGCACCGCCGCCACCTTGATGCCCGGCGTCGTGCTCGGCATGACGATGACGGCGCGGATGCCGAGACGCTGGGTGGCGAGCGCCACGCCCTGGGCGTGGTTACCGGCCGAAGCGCAGATGACGCCGCGAGCGCGTTCTTCCGGCGTGAGCTGGGCGATCTTGTTGTAGGCCCCGCGCAGCTTGAAGGAATAGACCGGCTGCAGATCCTCGCGCTTCAGAAACACCGGCGTGTTCAGCCGCTGCGACAGGCGCTTCATGGGATCGAGCGGCGACTCGATCGCCACGTCATAGACGGATGAAGTCAGTATCCGGCGGATGTAATTATGTTTGTCCTGCATTTCTCGCGCGCGTCCGTCCCCTGCCGCCCGGGGTCAAACGGTATCCGGGCGCGTTGTCCGCCAGCAATAGCGCACCTTGCGGCGTCACGAAAGACGCGCGCGGCCGCATGGCTGTCATACGGGGAACGCCGCCCAGGAAGCATGTCGCCGGAAGGATGTGCTCCGGAACAATGCGCTTATGGCGCCGACGCTATTGATCGATACGGCTGGCACTGTATCATCGCCGTTATTGCAAATGGGTGGCCGATACGCCGACGGGGGCATTACCGCAATGCCGGTCCGGCTTCACGGATCGACAGAAACGAGGAGGGGTCATGTCAGACGAACACCTGACGTCCGACGATGATCCGGCATCCGGATCCGTATTCGAAGAAACGATCGACATGGACCGCGTGCTGCAGGCGCTCGACAACGATCTGGAGCGGCGCCTGTCGCTCGCGCGCCGGCTCGAGCCGATATTGCGCGACGTGGTGGCCTATTACGGCGTGCCGTCGGAGAACTGGCATTCCTTCGGCGTGGTGTTCCGCTTGGATGCGACCGACAGCGAAACGGGCATGAAGCTCGAGGGCATGGAAATAGGCGGCATGGGGCTCAGGGCGTCCGGCACGCGCGAGCGGGCGCAGGGCGCGCCCGCGACGACGCACGTCGGCCCGCGCCGGGCGGGCACGGTGTAAACATGCTGACGCTTTCCTCGTGCAAGCATGTGGTGGCATCGTTACGCTCGCGCCTTTCCGCGGATATGGCGCGCATTGGAGAAACGACCTCATGGAATGGATCATCGTCGGCGGTCTCGTCGCCATCGTCCTTTACGTCATCTTCGTCTACAATGGCCTCGTCGCGCTGCGCCAGCGGGTGAACCAGGCTTTCGGCGATATCGACGTCCAGCTCAAGCAGCGCCACGACCTGATCCCGAGCTTGGTTGAAACCGTCAAGGGATATGCCAGCCACGAGCGCGAGACGCTCGACGCCGTCGTCAACGCGCGCCAGTCGGCGCTTTCCGCGCAGGGGCCTGAGTCGGTGGCGGGCGCGGAACGCGCGCTCACGGGGGCGCTTGGACGGCTCTTCGCTCTCGCCGAGGCATACCCAGACCTCAAGGCCAGCGCCAACTTCCTCCAGCTCCAGACCGGGCTCGCCGACATCGAGAACAAGCTGTCGGCCGCGCGCCGCTTCTTCAACAATTCGGTCAGCGAGTATAACGCGGCGATCGAATCGTTCCCGGCGGCGCTATTCGCCAAAAACTTCGGCTTCGCGCACCGCGAGTTCTTCGATGTCGGCGAGGCAGCCCGCCAGCAGCTCGACGCGCCGCCGGCCGTGAAATTCTAGGTTCGGCAGCAAGTCCATGGCCGCCTTCGGGCTTTACACGCACATCCGCGCCAACCGCGTACGCTCGACGCTGCTCATCGGCGGGCTGTTCCTGCTCATCTACGTGCTGGTGTTCGCAGGCGCGCTCGCCGGCGAGGCGATGGCGGAGGATGCGCCCTTCGACGTTCTCGTCGGCCGCGCTTTGGTGAACATGCTGCCCGCCATTCCGGTGGCGACGCTGGTGGCGTTCGTCTGGATCCTCATCGCGTATGCCTTCAACCGGGCCATCATCGGCGCGATCGCGGGTGCGCGGGAGGTGCAGCGGCAGGACGCGCCGGAGCTGTACGCCCTGCTCGAAAACCTGTGCATCTCGCGCGGCCTCAGCATGCCGCGCCTCGCCATCATCGAGACGGAAGCGCTCAACGCCTTTGCCTCCGGCCTCAACGACAGCCAGTACACCGTCACCGTGACGCGCGGCCTGCTGCAGGCGCTCGACCGCGACGAGCTGGAGGCGGTGCTGGCGCACGAACTCACGCACATCCGCAACAAGGACGTGCAGCTCATGGTGACGGCGATGATCATCGCCGGCGTCGTGTCCTTCTTCGGCGAGATGATGTTCCGCTGGCTGCGGTTCGCGCCCCTGCGCGCCTCGTCCTCGCGCGGCAACGACAAGAACAGCGGCGGCGGCGCGGCCATCGCGCTCGTGGTGGCGTTCGTCATCGCGCTGGTCGCGGTCACGCTGTCGGTCGTGATCCGGTTCGCGCTGTCGCGCTCGCGGGAATACCTGGCCGATGCGGGCGCGGTGGAGCTGACGAAAAACCCCGATGCGATGATCGGCGCGCTGATGAAGATCTCCGGCCGCAGCGACGTGCAGGCGATGCCCTCTTCCCTGATGGAGATGTGCATCGACAACCCGCGCCAGGGGTTTCAGAGCCTGTTCGCGACGCACCCTTCCATCGAGAACCGCATCGAGGCGCTGGTGCGTCACGGCGGCGGCGTGTATCCGGCGCCCGAAGCAGCACTTCCGGACAATACAGCGGCGGACACCGGCGAACAGCCGGAAACGCCAGCCCGACGCGGGCCATGGGGCATGCGCCGGGGGCCGTGGGGATAGCGGAAACGCTTCAGCCGTGCATGTCCAGCAGCGCAGCGCGGTTGCACAGCTGCACCTTGCGGGCGGAGGACAACGCGATGATTCCCGTGGCCTCGAGCTGGGTGAACGTGCGGGACACGGTTTCGATGGTGAGGCCGAGGTAATCCGCCATGTCCTGCCGCGACATCGGCAGATCGATGACGGGGGCGCCCTTGTCGGCCGCGCGCGGGTCCGCCAGGCGGTTCGCCATCGACAGGAGGAAGCAGGCCACGCGCTCCTGGGCGCTGCGCCGGCCGAGCAGCAGATTGTGCTCCTGCGAGCGATGCAACTCGCGCGCCGTCATTTCCCACAGCGCGCAAGACATGCCGCCGCCCATCTCCATGCGCGAGCGCAGGGTGCGCAGCCGGACGGCGCGCACCGTGGTGCGCGTCAGCGCTTCGGCGTAGTAGGCGTGCCGGTCGCGCATCTCCAGCCCGACGATATCGCCGGCGACGTAGAAACCATCGATCTGGCGCCGTCCGTCATTCAGGATCTTGCAGGTGCGGATGACGCCGCTCTCGACGCGGTAGACGCTTTCCACCAGCTGGTCCTCGGCGTAGAGCTCGCCGTTGCGCGCAACGGTAAGCGGGCTGCCGACCTCGGCGAACAGATGGGAGATCCACGTTTCCGACGACCGGTCGGCGACCTTGTCGACGACAGGCTTCCAGGCGGCTCCGTCCTCGGCGCGGTTCGCGTCGTGCCGGGAGGCAAGGAGCGGCGACCCTGCGGCTGCAACCGCGCGCGGCAAATGCTGGATGCTTGACATGTCGGCTTCCTCCGTCATCTGATTTTTTGTATCCCGTGCGCGCGGCAGGCGAAATTCGGTCGACTGCGTAAGGGGAATCCCGTAGGAGACGCCAAGGGCCCGCAAAGACAGCCCGCGGAAACGATACCCTGCCCGACAGGGCGCGCGGCCGGTGCGAACGCGCGGCGGATGAAGGTAATGGTCCAGCACACGCCTGTTTCCGGCAAAGAGCCATGGAGAAACCCGGCCCCGGCGCCCGAAGCGGGAGCCGCCGAACGCCCGCGCTTCCCGCGCGACTACATCCGGCCCGTCGTCTGCGTCGCCTTCGTCTCGCTGCTCGGCTACCTGTTCCAGCTCGGCGACAAGCCCTCCCTGCTCATGCCCATGCTGTCGCTGTCGGTGCTCATCTCGTGCGAGCGCGGCATGCGGCCCGGCCTCACGGCGACGGCGCTCGCCGTCGCGGCCTCGTGGCTGCTGCGCCTCCATCCCGAAGGGCAGGCGCAGGCCGATATCGCCGGCTCCATGGCGTTCGTGCTGCTCGGTTTCGGCATGGCCTACTATGGCGAGCGGCTGCGCAACCACCGCCAGAGCGCGGCGGCGGAAGCCGCTGCCGCGACGCAGGGCCTGCGGGCGCGCGAGGCGCATCTGGAATCGATCCTCGATACCGTGCCCGACGCCATGGTGGTGATCGACCGCATCGGCCGGATACACTCCTTCTCCCGGGCTGCCGAGCGGCTTTTCGGCTATCCCGCCGCCGAGGTCACGGGCAGGAACGTGAGCATTCTGATGCCCTCCCCCTATGCCGAAAACCACGACAACTACATCGAGCGCTACCTGCGGACCGGCGAGAAGCGCATCATCGGCATCGGGCGCGTGGTGATCGGGCGGCGGCGCGACGGCTCGACCTTTCCCATGCAGCTCTCGGTGGGCGAGACCACGGGACCGGGGGAGATGTTCTTCACCGGGTTCATCCGCGACCTGACCGAGCGCCAGATGACGGAAGCGCGCATGCAGGACCTGCAGACGGAGCTCGTCCACATCTCACGGCTCACGGCGATGGGCGAGATGGCGTCCACCCTCGCGCATGAGCTGAACCAGCCCCTGACCGCTATCGCCAACTACCTGCGCGGCCTGCGCCGCCTGCTGGAAACCCAGGATGGGCCGCACGCGGCGCAGGTGCGCGAGGCGCTCGACAAGGCCTCCGCCCAGGCGCTGCGGGCGGGGCAGATCATCCGCCGTCTGCGCGAGTTCGTCACCCGCGGCGAGAGCGAGCGGCGGGTGGAGAACCTCACCAAGATCATCGAGGAAGCAAGCGCGCTCGCCCTCGTCGGCGCGCGGGAGTACGGCGCGCGCGTCACCTATGCGCTCGATCCCGAGGCGACGTGGGTGCTCGCCGACAAGGTGCAGATCCAGCAGGTGCTGGTAAACCTGTTGCGCAACGCGCTGGAGGCGGTGCAGGATTCGCCGGTGCGCGCCATCGAGTTGACGACGGCTGCCGTCGACGGCGCGATGGTGGCGGTGAGCGTGTCCGACACCGGCCCGGGGTTCGCGCCGGAGGTGGAGCAGAAACTGTTCGAGCCTTTCATCACCACCAAGCGCCATGGTATGGGCGTTGGGTTGTCGATCTCGCGCACGATCGTCGAATCGCACGGCGGAACGATCACGGCGGAATCGTCGCCGGCCACAGGCACGACATTCCGCTTCACCCTGCGTGGCGCGGTGCCAGAAGAGAGTTCCGAGGATGCGTAGCGGACCCGTGCATGTCATCGACGACGACGAATCGGTCCGCGATTCGCTCTCGTTCCTGCTCGGGAGCATGAACCTCACCGTGCTCACCTACCCGTCGGCCGAGGTCTTTCTGGCCCAGCGCCCGTGGGGACTGGGCGGCTGTATCGTGTCTGACGTGCGCATGCCCGGCATCAGCGGCATCGAACTGCTGCGCACCCTCAAGGACAAGGGTGTCGACGTGCCGCTCATCGTCATCACCGGCAACGCCGACATCCCGCTCGCCGTCGAGGCCATGAAGGCGGGCGCCAGCGATTTCCTCGAAAAGCCCTTCGACGACGCGGTGCTGCTGAGCGCCATCGAAAGCGCGCTCGGCAACCGCCAGACGACGCCGCGCGCCGCCGCCGACACCATCGAGATCAACGAGCGTCTTCAAACCCTCACCGCCCGCGAGCGCGAGGTGCTGGACTGCCTCGTGAGCGGCCTGTCGAACAAGAACATCGCCTCCGCGCTCGGCATCAGCCCGCGCACGGTCGAGGTGCACCGCGCCCACGTCATGACCAAGATGAATGCCACGAGCCTCTCGCACCTCATCCGCATGGCGCTCGTCAGCGGCATCGACATCCGCGCCCGCGCCATTTGATGAAGGTCAAGGCGCGCCCGCGCCGAGTGTGCCGGAATGACGCAGGTTCCGGCGGCCTGCCGGAATCTCATGTTCAGACAAGCGGTGGACTGCGGTGATTGATCCCGGCGCGGATTCGGACGGAAGCTTCTCCCTCGAACAGGATGCCGCAGCCCTCGCGGGCAAGGCAGACCGCCGCCATGGCGCGCGCAGCAAGGTGGTGCTGGTCATCGACGACGATCCGGCCGTGCTCGGTTCGCTGAAATTCTCGCTGGAGATAGAGGGCTTTTCGGTGCGTTGCTACGACAGCCCCGCCGCCTTCCTCACCGCCGGCGACCTGCCGCTGCGCGCCTGCCTCGTGGTGGATCAGCAACTGCCGGGCATCAGCGGACTGGACCTGCTCGCCTCGCTCGACGCGGAACGGCGCGCCGCGATGCCGGCCATCCTGATCACGAGCTACCCCAGCGCAACACTACGCGGCAAAGCGGAGGCAGTCGGGGTGCGTATCGTGGAAAAGCCGTTGCTCAGCAACGCGTTGAGCGAAGCCATCATGCAGGTGATGACGCAAGGATCGGTTCAGGGGTAATCAAGTCGCGCCGGACTCACCCGCGCGGCGGCGCCACGCGCATCACCGTGTGATCCTCGACGCCGCACACGCCCCGCACGCTTTCCGCCGCTACACGCAGCGCTACACGCTCGGTTTCGGAACAGACGCTGCCCCACAGATGCACCACGCCCTCGACGACGACGACCGTGTTCTCGAAACGCCCTCCCCACGGCTGGGCGGTGAGCTCGGCGCATAACGTCTCGCGGATGGCCCTGTCGTCCTCGGACGGCGGCGATTCGGCGTGCGCGGCGGATGCGAAGGCGCGCACGAGGTCGCTGCGGCTGACGATTCCGGCGAGTTTCCCCGCCTCCAGCACCACAACGCTGTGCATGTTGTGGTGCTCCAGCACGTTGACGATCTCGCCAAGCTCGGTGTCGGGCGTGACGTGGGGTAGGTGCGTGCGCATGGCGTCGCGGGCCTTCTGCGCCCGCGAACGCACGTAGTCCTGCTGCAACGTCTTGTCGCTGCTGAAGAACTCCGCCAGGCGCGACAGCCGGCGATGGGTGCCCGTCTCGACGCGCCGCAGGAAATCGTCCTCGGAAACGATGCCCGCCACCGCCCCGCCGGCGTCGAGCACAGGCAGGGAGCCGATGCGATGGCGCACCAGCAAATCGGCGACCTCGGGCAGCGGTGTGTCCAGGCCGACGGCGATGACGTTCGATGTCAGGATGTCCCGCGCTTTCATCGGCCCGCTCCCGTGTCCATCGCCGACGCGTGCGGCGATTCCAGCATGTACCGGCCTGAACTCATGACAGGCGGCGCGCATGCGCGCATTGCGCCACGTCACATTATACGCCTCCTCGGCGCGTTTTACGACGCCGCGCGCCGACAATGCTGCGACCAAAGGCCCAGTTTCGAAGAACATTGATTCTAATCAAGGAGATGGAGCTGTCGTCGTTCCAAAGGTAAAATGATTATAAGCCGGGCCCAGCCGATCCGGCGTTCCTGAAATGGCGGACGGAACCATGACGCAAGCGATCGCACCCATCAAACGCATGACCTTCGGCGAGGCAGGCACGGCAACCGTTCTGGCGGCGCTGACGTTCCTGTTCATCCTCATCGGGGCGAAGGCCCATACCTCGGGCTATGCCTTTCACGCCCTGCTGTTCGCCGCCGCGAGCGCCTGGGGCGTGTTCAAGATCATCGACCGATTCTATGCGAGGCCCGCGGCGCTGCCGCCCAGGGAAATCAACGGATGGCCGAACTACAACTTCGGCCCGGTGAAATTCGGCACCGTCGCCGCCATGTTCTGGGGCGTGGCGGGCTTTCTCGTCGGCGTCATCATCGCGCTGCAGCTCGCGCTTCCCGAGCTCAACCTCGCGAGCTGGCTGAACTTCGGCCGCCTGCGGCCGCTGCACACCTCCGCCGTGATTTTCGCCTTCGGCGGCAACGTGCTGATCGCGTCGTCGTTCTACGTCCTGCAGCGCACGTCGCGGGCGCGGCTCGCCGGCGACATCGCGCCGTGGTTCGTGGTGCTGGGCTACAACTTCTTCATCGTCATCGCCGGCACGGGCTACCTGCTGGGCATCACCCAGTCGAAGGAATACGCCGAGCCGGAATGGTACGCCGACCTGTTCCTGACGGTGGTGTGGGTGGTGTACCTGCTGGTGTTCCTCGTCACGCTGTCGCGGCGCAAGGAGCCGCACATCTACGTGGCGAACTGGTTCTACCTCGCCTTCATCGTCACCATCGCCGTGCTGCATCTGGGCAACAACGCCGCCATTCCGGTGTCGCTCTTCTCGGCCAAGTCCTACGTGGTGTGGAGCGGCGTGCAGGATGCGATGATCCAGTGGTGGTACGGGCATAACGCGGTGGGCTTCTTCCTGACCGTGCCGTTCCTCGCCATCATGTACTATTTCGTGCCCAAGCTCGCGAACCGGCCCGTCTACTCCTACCGGCTGTCGATCATCCACTTCTGGGCGCTGATCTTCATCTACATCTGGGCCGGTCCCCACCACCTGCATTACACCGCCCTGCCCGACTGGGCGCAGACGCTCGGCATGACGTTCTCGATCATCCTGTGGATGCCCTCGTGGGGCGGCATGATCAACGGCCTGATGACGCTGTCCGGCGCGTGGGACAAGCTGCGCACCGACCCGGTGCTGCGCCTCATGGTGGTGGCGATCGCCTTCTACGGCATGGCGACCTTCGAGGGGCCGCTGATGTCGGTGCGCGAGGTCAACGCGCTGTCGCACTACACCGACTGGACCATCGGCCACGTCCACTCGGGCGCGCTCGGCTGGGTGGCGTACATCTCGTTCGGCACGATCTACTGCCTGGTGCCGTGGCTGTGGAACCGCAAGGCGCTCTACTCCACGCGGCTCGTGAGCCTGCACTTCTGGGTCTCGACCATCGGCATCGTGCTCTACATCACCTCGATGTGGGTGGCGGGCATCCTGCAGGGCCTGATGTGGCGCGCCTACACCAGCCTCGGCTTCCTCGAGTACTCGTTCATCGAGACGGTGGAAGCGATGCACCCCTTCTACCTCATCCGCGCGCTCGGCGGCATCCTGTTCCTCACCGGCTCGCTGATCATGGTCTACAACCTGTGGGCCACGGTGAAGTACGGAGAGGCCACCGACGAAGAAACCGAAACCACCGCCGCCAAGCCGGCCCTGGCGCCCGCCGAGTAAGGACGATCAAGGAGAGACGCCAATGTCGCTTTGGCAAAAACACGCGATCTTCGAGAAGAACTCGATCATCCTCACCGTCGGCATCGTGGTCGTGGTCGCCATCGGCGGCCTGGTGGAGGCGGTGCCGCTGTTCTACCTGAAGAGCACCATCGAAACCGTCGAAGGCATGCGGCCGCGCTCGCCGCTGGAGCTCGCGGGCTTCAACATCTACGTGCGCGAGGGCTGCTACAACTGCCACAGCCAGCAGATCCGCACCCTGCGCGACG
Organism: uncultured Chelatococcus sp.; assembly: GCA_937863995.1. Taxonomy (GTDB): domain Bacteria; phylum Pseudomonadota; class Alphaproteobacteria; order Rhizobiales; family Beijerinckiaceae; genus Pseudochelatococcus. The sequence continues at coordinate 26,213 of CALMIK010000088.1, read as the reverse complement.
AGGTGGAGCGTTACGGCCACTACTCGCTGGCGGCAGAGAGCATGTACGACCACCCCTTCCAGTGGGGCTCGAAGCGCACGGGGCCGGACCTCGCGCGCGTCGGCGGCAAATATTCGGATGCATGGCACCGCGACCACCTGCGCAACCCGGTCTCGGTCGTGCCGGGGTCCGTGATGCCGCCCTACGCCTTCCTGGAGCGCACGGAGCTCGACTTCCGCCACATCGCGGACGACATGCGCGTGCTGCGCGCCACCGGCGTGCCCTACACCGAGGAGCAGATCACCCGCGCCCAGGCCGATCTCACGATCCAGGCCACGCAGGACGATCCCGACGTGGACGGCTTCCTCGAGCGCTATCCCAACGCCGTCGCCCGCAGCTTCAGCGGCAGGCCCGGTCGCATCACCGAGGCGGACGCGCTGATCGCCTACCTGCAGCACCTGGGCAACCAGGTCGACTTCAAGCTCTACGACAACAAGGCCAACATCCGTTAGGCGGAGCCGCGATCATGACCACGTACCAAATGCTGGCAGAGTTCGCCCAGACATGGGGCATGCTCTACTTCGTCGGCATCTTCATCGTCATTCTGGTTTACGCCCTCGCCCCCTCGCGGAAAAAGGGGTTTGACGAGGCCGCGCGCATCCCGCTGCGGGAGGACTGAGGACCATGGCACACAATACGCAACAGACCCACGGTCCAGGACATGGTGTCGGACACGGCCCGGAGGTCGATCCCGTCACCGGCGCCACCACCACCGGCCACGAATGGGACGGCATCAAGGAACTGAATAACCCCCTGCCGCGCTGGTGGCTGTGGACGTTCTACGCCACCATCATCTGGTCGATCGGCTTCTGGGTCGTCTATCCTTCGTGGCCGCTGATCTCGAGCTTCACGCCCGGCGTTATCGGCTGGTCGTCGCGCGGGCAGGTGGCGGGACACCTCGAGGAACTGCGCGAGCAGCGCGCGGCCATGACGTCGCGCCTCGACGCCGCCTCAACCGAGGAAATCCGCAACGATCCGGAGCTGCTGAGCTTCGCCACCGCGCTGGCGCGGCCGGCGTTCGGCGACAACTGCGCCCCCTGCCACGGCGCGGGCGGCGCGGGAGCGGTCGGCTATCCCAACCTCAACGACGACGCATGGCTGTGGGGTGGCACGCTCGCCAACATCGAGCAGACCATCCGCTACGGCATCCGCTCGGGCAACGAGAACGCCCATGTCGGCGACATGCCGGCCTTCGGCCGCGACGGCATCCTGCAGCGCCCGCAGATCGTGGCGGTGGCCGATTACGTGCGCTCGCTCTCGGGCCTGCCGGTGGAAAACCAGGGCAACCTGACCACCGGCGCGCAGGTGTTCGCCGACAATTGCGCCGCCTGCCACAGCGCCGACGGCACCGGCAACCGCGAGCTCGGCGCGCCCAACCTCACCACGGGCATCTGGCTGTTCGGCCCCGACCGCAACACCATCGTCGATGGTGTGTGGCACGGGCGCGGCTCGGTGATGCCCGCATGGGAAGGGCGTCTCGACGACACCACCATCAAGGCGCTCACCGTCTTCGTGCACACGCTGGGCGGCGGCGAGTGACGCGCGCACAGATAAAAGAGTAAAGGCCAATGGCTACGACCCGCGTCATAGACACTGTCAACCCCGCCGGCGGACCCGATTCCGCCGACGGGCCGATGTATGTCGCGCGCAAGAAGATCTACCCGCAGAAGGTGGCCGGCACCTTCCGGCGGATCAAGTGGATCGTGCTGGTCGTGACGCTTGGCATCTACTACCTGCTGCCGTTCGTGCGCTGGGACAGGGGCCCCGACGCCCCCGACCAGGCCGTTCTGATCGACTTCGTCACCAAGCGGTTCTACTTCTTCTTCATCGAGATCTGGCCGCAGGAGTTCTACTACATCACCGGCCTGCTGATTCTGGCGGCGCTGGCGCTGTTCCTGATGAACGCCGTCGCCGGGCGCGTGTGGTGCGGCTACCTGTGCCCGCAGACGGTGTGGACCGACCTGTTCCTCGCCGTCGAGCGGCTGACGGAGGGCGACCGGCGCGAGCGCATCAAGCGCGACAACGCCCCCCTCAGCGTCGAAACCGTGCTGCGGCGCACCGCCAAGCACAGCCTGTGGTTCCTGATCGCCTGGTGGACGGGCGGCGCCTGGGTGCTGTACTTCGCCGACGCGCCGACGCTGGTGTGGCAGCTCGCAACCTTCACCGCGCCGGCCATGGCCTATGTCTGGATCGGCATCCTCACCTTCACCACCTACACGCTCGCCGGCCACATGCGCGAGCAGGTCTGCCTCTACATGTGTCCGTGGCCGCGCATCCAGGCGGCGCTCACCGACGAGGAGGCGCTCAACGTCACCTACCGCTACGACCGGGGCGAGCCGCGCGGCGCGATGAAGCGCAACGCCGCGCTCAGGGAAAAGGGCGAACCGGCTGGCGACTGCATCGACTGCTTTCAGTGCGTGAACGTGTGCCCCACCGGCGTCGACATCCGCGACGGCAGCCAGCTCGGCTGCATCCAGTGCGGGCTGTGCATCGACGCCTGCGACACCGTGATGGAGAAGATCGGCCGCCCCACCCGCTTGATTGCCTACGACACCGATCTCAACGTCAAGGCGCGCATGGAGGGTAAGCCGACGCACGTCCGCGTCGTGCGCTGGCGTACCGCGGTATACGTTGGTATCATCGCCCTCGTCGGCACGGCGATGCTGTACACCCTGCTCACGCGCTCCAGCGTCGGCATCAACGTGCTGCACGACCGCAGCCCGATGTTCGTGCGCCTCACCGACGGCTCGGTGCGCAACGCCTACACGCTCAGGCTCATCAACAAGAACCACGTCGCCCGCACGTTCGAGATCGGCATCACCGATGCCGCCGGCAACCCCATCCCGGGCGCGGAACTGACCGCGATCGGCGACGAGGACGAGACTGACGGACGCGTGGCCGTTACCATCGGCCCGGATCAGACGCGCGAGGTGCGCGCCTTCGTCACCATCCACGACGAGCCGCGTGGAACGGTGCCGGCGTCGATGGAGATCGTATTCGGCATCCGCGACGAGAACGGCGCGTCGGCCGCCAGCGCTGGCGACCACTTCTTCGGCAGGTAGTTTTTAAAATAAAGGAATAAAGGGGATCATCATGCCGACCGCCGTGCCCTCGCCAGAAGCCCCTCTGCGCCCCGAACCCCGCCCGCGCAAGGAACGCAAGCTCACCGGCCGCACGGTGCTGCTGTGCCTCATCGGCTTCTTCGGCACGGTGGGGGCCGTGAACTTCGTGATGATCCGCGCGGCGCTCTCCACCCATGGCGGCGCCGAGAAGATCAGCAGCTACCGCGCCGGCCTCAACTTCAAACGCGACCGCGAGGCAGCGCGCGCGCAAGCCACCCTCGACTGGCGGGTCGACATCGACCTGCCGCGCCGCGCCGGCGCCACGGGCGACGGTTGCGCCACCGTCCGCAGCGGCTGCGCCGCCTCCGGTCCGGTGCTCGTCGCGGTGCATGACGCGCAGGGCAAGGCGCTGACGGGCCTCGACGCCTCGCTCATTCTCTCGCACCCGACCGACTCGCGCCGCGACCGCACCCTCCCCCTCGCCGACAGGGGCGACGGCACCTATGCCGCGTCCATCGACGTGGGGGCCGGAACCTGGATCGTCGATCTCGACCTCGACCGCGCCGGCGAGCAGATGTTCCGCTCGTCCGGGCGCGTGGTGCTGAACTGAGGACCGCATGATGCTGGCCAATATCGATCTCTCCGGCTACATCCGTCGCGAGAACGGTTCGGCGCATCTCGACCTCGCCGTGGAGGGCATGACCTGCGCCGCCTGCATCGGCGAGATCGAGCACGGCCTCACCGCGCTGCCGGGCATGATCGGGGCGCGCGTCAACTACGGCCGCCACCGGCTTTCGGTGAACTGGGACGAGGCGCGCCTCGCGCCCGCCGGCATTCTCGACGCCCTGCGCCGCCTCGGCTACCGCGCCCAGCCCTACATCCCGCGCGCGGCCGAGGAGGCCGAGGCGCGGCACATGCAGCACCTGCTCAAGTGCCTCGCGGTGGCCGGCTTCGCCTCCATGAACGTGATGCTGCTGTCGGTGTCCGTGTGGGCCGGCAATGTCTCGGACATCACGTCCGAGACGCGGGACATGTTCCACTGGATCTCGGCGCTCATCGCCCTGCCCGCCACCGCCTACGCCGGACAGCCGTTTTTCGCCAGCGCTTGGCGGGCGCTGCGCGGCGGGCACCTCAACATGGACGTGCCGATCGTCATCGGCATCACGCTCGGGCTGGTGATGTCGATCTTCGAGACGCTCAACCACGCCGAGAACGCCTATTTCGACGCGGCGGTGACGCTGTTGTTCTTCCTGCTGTGCGGGAGGGTGCTCGACCAGGCCATGCGCCGCAAGACGCGCGCGGTCGCGGGCAATCTCGCAGCGCTCAAGGCGATCACGGCGCGGCGCATCGACGAGGACGGCGCCCTCACCCTCACGCCCGCCGAGGCGCTGAAGCCGGGCGAACGCGTGATGGTCGCCCCCGGCGAGCGGGTGCCGGCGGACGGACGGGCGCTGTCGGGCGCCACCAGCGTCGACGAGGGCGTCATCACCGGCGAGACGCAGCCGCGCGACATCGCCGCCGGCGACATGATCTACGCAGGCAGCCTCAACGGTGCCGGCGCGCTGACGATGGAAGTCACTGCCGCCGGCCAGGCGACGCTCATCGACGACATCGAGCGGCTGCTCGAGCGCGCGCAGGAGGGGCGCTCCCTCTATCGCCGGCTGGCAGACCGGGCGGCGAGCTTCTACGCGCCCATCGTCCACGGCGCGGCGCTGATCACGCTCATCACCTGGCTGGTGATGGGCTTCGGCTTTCGCGATGCCGCGATCACGGCGATCGCGGTGCTGATCATCACATGCCCGTGCGCGCTGGCGCTGGCCATTCCGGCGGTGCAGGTGGTGGCCGCCGGAGCGCTCTTCCGCGCCAACCTGCTGCTCAACGCCGGAGACGCGCTGGAGCGGCTGGCGCAGGTCGACACCGTGGTGTTCGACAAAACCGGCACGCTGACGCTGCCGGAGCCGCGCGTGGCCAACGCGCCCGACGTTCCCGCCGATCTCTTGGCGCTCGCGGGCAGGCTGGCGCTCTCCAGCACCCACCCGCTCGCCGCGGCGGTAGCGCACGAAGCGGGACGCGCCGCGCCTTTCGAGGGCGTGGAAGAGCGCCCCGGCGAGGGCGTGCGCCTCGTCGTCGATGGAAGCGAGGCCCGCCTCGGCAGTCCGGCCTTCTGCGGGTTCACATCGGCGGACGCGCCCGTTCACACCGGCACGTCGCTGACCGCCGTGCAGTGGGGCGAGCGGCGCGCGCTTCTCGAAGTGCGCCAGACGCTGCGCAGCGACGCGGCGGCGATCGCGCGCGACCTCGCGACAAGCGGCTGCGGGCTTCTCATCCTCTCCGGCGACAGGCCGGAAGCGGTGGCGCCGGTCGCGGCGGCGCTCGGCGTCGACGCGTGGCGCGGCGGCCTGACGCCGCAGGACAAGATCGCGGCGCTCGCGGCGCTGAAAGCGCAGGGACGCAAGGTGCTGATGGTCGGCGACGGCCTCAACGACGCGCCGGCCCTCGCCGCCGCCTATGTGTCGCTGTCGCCGGTGACGGCGGCGGACCTCACCCAGGCGCAGGCGGACGGCGTTTTCCTCGGCGAACGGCTGGCGCCGGTGAAGGCCGCCGTGCTGGTGAGTCGGCGCGCGCGCCGGCTGATGCTGCAAAACCTCGGCATCGCGGCTATCTATAATATGATCGCCGTGCCGCTGGCGTTCCTCGGGCACGTCACGCCGTTCGTGGCGGCGGTCGCCATGTCCGGCTCGTCGCTGCTGGTGACGGCCAACGCGCTGCGGGCGCGGCTGGGCGAAGGCAGCGCCGCCGCGCGCGAGGCGGTGCCGGAGTTCGGCGTCCGGCCGCTCACGCGCCGGCACGACAACGCACAGCAGGACACCGCACAGGAGGTGACGCCATGAACGTGCTGCTCATTCTGGTGCCGCTGGCGCTTCTGCTGGGGCTCGCGGGCCTCGCGGGCTTCATGTGGTGCATGCGTTCCGGCCAGTACGACGACATCGAGGGCGCGAGCCTGCGGGTGCTCAACGACGACGACCTGCCGCCCGCCGCCCGCCCTGCCGCGCCCGCGGACAATCCGCGATGAGCATGCCGATCGGCGAGTTCACGGCCCGCGCCGGCAGGCTCGCCTGCCTGTGCGCCCCCTCGACCCGCATCGCCGACCGCGCCACCAGCCGCCACGTCATGCGCCTCGCGGCGGGCTTCGCGCTCGCCGTGCTGTCGCAAGTGCTCGCGGTGGGCACGCTGCCGCTGGCGGGCGCGTTCATCGCGCCGCAACCATGGATGGCCACCCTGCCCTATGCCGCCATGCTGGTGGGCGCGACGGTCGCGACGTTCCCCGCTTCCTTCCTCATGGACGCCTTCGGCCGGCGCGCCGCCTTCGCGCTCGGCGCGAGCCTCGGCATCGCCGGCGGGCTGATGGTGGCGTGGGCTCTCATGCATCACCAGTTCGTGCCGCTGTTGCTCGGCGCGTTCTGGCTCGGCATCGCCAACGGTTTCGGGCTGTTTTACCGCCACGCGGCGGCGAGCGTTGCCGGCCCCGCCGATCGACACGCAGCGATCGCGGCTGTGTTCGGCGCGGGCGCGCTCATCGGCATCGTCGCACCGACCATTGCCGGTTTCGCCGAGGGCCTCGCCGCCCCGTCGCTGTTCGTGGGCACGGCGCTGGCGGCGGCCGGGGCGCAACTCGGCGCATTCGCGCTGGCGCTCACCCTGCCGGCCTCGTCTGCCGACACCATGGACGAGGAACCAGCCACCGCAGCCGCCACGGACTGGCAGGCGGTGGCGGGCGCGACTTTCGCCGGAGTCGTCGCATGGCTCGTCATGACGCTGCTGATGGCCGCCGCGCCGCTGGCCATGGCGGGATGCGGCCTGTCGCCGGGGCTGATCTTCGCCGGTGTGTCCTGGCACACGGTCGCCATGTATGCGCCGGCTCTCCTCACCGCGACCCTTGCCGAGAAATTCCCGCCGCCCCTCATCGCGCTCGGCGGGCTGGGCCTCATCGCCCTCGGCGTGCCGGTTTTCGCGCTGGCCGACGAGGCTGTGGCCTTCACCGTGGCGCTGACGCTGCTTGGCGCCGGATGGTCGGTGGCGGTTGCCGGCACCACGTTCTGGCTGCACGAGAACGGCCCGCCATCGCGCGTCGTGCTTGCCCTGCATGACGGCGCGGTGCTGCTCGCGGCGCTGGTCGGGGCGGTTCTCGCGGGACAGGTGGCCGTGGGCGGCTAGAGCGCATTACCCGCGCTTGTGACGTCCTTGCGGCGACACCCTCCGCATGCGGCATGGCTGCGCTGCTTCTGCGGCGATTGTTATTTTGAACGTTTCCGGCCACCTTGCGCGGCCCCGAAGCCGCCGCCCGGACGGCCCACGGGTTGTGCAGGAACGTTTCGATGCCCTTGTCCTTGCTTGCCCTCGCCGCCGCCTCCTTTTGCATCGGCACCACGGAATTCGTCATCATGGGGCTGCTGCCCGAGGTCGCCGCCGATCTCGGCGTGAGCATTCCCGCCGCCGGCCATCTCGTGTCGGGCTATGCGCTTGGCGTGGTCGTGGGCGCGCCCATCGTCGCCATCGCCACCAACGGATTGCCGCGCAAGGCGACGCTGATCGGCCTCACCTGCGTGTTCATCATCGGCAATGTGCTGTGCGCCATCGCGCCGACCTACTGGACGCTGATGGCGGCGCGCGTCGTCACCGCATTCTGCCACGGCGCCTATTTCGGCATTGGCGCGGTCGTGGCGGCGGGGCTGGTGGAAAAGCGCAAGCGCGCGCAGGCGGTGGCGCTGATGTTCGGCGGACTGACACTCGCCAACGTGCTCGGCGTGCCGGCCGGCACGGCGCTGGGGCAGGAACTGGGCTGGCGCGCCACATTCTGGGCCGTGTCGCTCATCGGCGTGGGCGCGGCAACGGCGCTGGCGCTGCTGGTGCCCGCCAACATCGCCAACCCGAAGGCCAGCATCATGCGCGAATTCAAGGTGCTCGGCAAGGCGCAGGTACTGCTTGCCATGGGCATGAGCGTGCTCGCTTCCGCCAGCCTTTTCAGCGTCTTCACCTACATCGCGCCGCTGCTGCGCGAAGTTTCGGGGCTCGCGCCCCACCACGTCACGTGGGTGCTGCTGCTGTTCGGCGTCGGCATCACCATCGGCAACTTCATCGGCGGCAGGCTCGCCGACTGGCGGCTGATGACATCGGTCGTGGGCATCTTCGCCGGCATCATCCTGCTGCTGGTCATGCTGCACTTCGCCGCGCCCGTGTGGATGGCGGCGGTGGCGGTCATCTTCTTTTGGGGCGTGGTGGATTTCGCCATCACCGCGCCGTTGCAGATCCGGGTCGTCGACACGGCAAGCGACGCGCCCAACCTAGCATCGAGCCTCAACCAGGCAGCCTTCAACCTCGGCAACGCCGGCGGAGCGTGGATCGGCGGCACGGCACTGACGCTCGGCATGGGTTACGACGGCCTGCCGCTCATCGGCGCGGCACTGGCGGCGGGCGGCCTGGGGCTATGCCTGTGGTCGCAGGGCATGGAGCGGCGGGCGGTGGCGGCCCCAGCCTAGGAGTGTGGTTTCGAAATGAAATTTTACTCGGCGCGAAGCTTCGGGCCGAGTTGTCGTTTACCTTATTCCGGCCGGCGGCGTCACTGAGGCCATCGATTCGGATTTAGAGCGTTTTTCGACCGTTTTGAATCGATGAGGGATTTCTCTCTGGTCTGATTTGTGATTCAGAATCTGTGCGGGTGAAGGAGGCCGGCATGGATGGGCCCCCCTCTGTCGATGGATTTGCGCACGCGGTTTCTGGCAACGATTGATGGCGTGCTGAGTTGTCGAGGATCGGCGGCGCGCTTTGGGGTTGCGCCATCGACAACCATTCGCCGGGTGGCGCAGGTTCTCGTACCGGAGCCGCGGCCTGGCGACGTGTTTATCATGGACAATCTGTCGAGCCATAAGCGCCCCGCTGTCCGCGGCCGGATCGAAGCGGCAGGGGCAGCGCTGCGCTTCCTGTCGCTTCAGTTCGTGCGGCCATGATCCAGACTGATCGAAAAATGCTCTAACCGAAGAGGAAATCCGCGCGGTGACGTGCCACAAGAGCCCGGCCGTCCTGCCGCGATACTCCAAACGGACTATGAAAAAGGTCGCCGCCGGGACAAAAAAGCGATGGGCAACCAGAAAGGATTCAGAGGATTTGTCGGAATGACCTGATTGCGACTTGTCGGAATAGAGTCCAAATGACTCTTAAGGGGCAACCGCAAATTCCTGAGCACACACGATTTTGTCGATGGTGGGCGCAGTAGGGCTCGAACCTACGACCCGCTGATTAAGAGTCAGCTGCTCTACCAACTGAGCTATGCGCCCATCGACGTCGAAGCGGAAATGAGAAAAACCACTTCCTCGCGTTGCCCCGCAGGGCATCGCCTCGTGTGAATGCTGAGTACCAAACCCCTGCGGGGTTGTCTAGCGCTGCATGACGTTTTTTTGATTTTTTACGGCGGCAACCCACCAGTATCCTCCACACACCGCCGCAGCCAACGTTTTGTGGATATCGGTGGAAAAGTCGGGAAGCCGGGCGGCGCACGTTCCGCGACCGGCTTCCCGCTCTCCTTATCCGTGCGCCAGCACTGCGAGCAGCAGCAGCGCCACGATGTTGGTGATCTTGATCATCGGATTGATCGCGGGTCCCGCCGTATCCTTGTAGGGATCGCCGACGGTGTCGCCGGTCACGGCGGCCTTGTGGGCTTCCGATCCCTTGCCGCCGAAGTGCCCTTCCTCGATGTATTTCTTGGCGTTGTCCCATGCGCCGCCGCCCGAGGTCATGGAAATCGCGACGAACAGGCCTGTGACGATGACCCCGAGCAGCATGGCGCCCAACGCGGCGAAGGCATTGCTCTTGCCGGCGACGAGCAGCACCACGCCGAAGCAGACCAACGGCGACAGCACGGGAAGCAGCGAGGGAACAACCATCTCCCGGATCGCGGCCTTCGTCAGCAAGTCCACCGCGCGGCCGTAATCGGGCCGCGCCTCGCCCGTCATGATGCCCGGGCGCTCGCGGAACTGCCGCCGTACCTCTTCCACCACCGAGCCGGCGGCGCGTCCGACAGCAGTCATGCCAAGCCCGGCGAAGACGAAGGGCAGCAGCCCGCCGAACAGCAGCCCGACCACAACGAACGGATTCGACAGCGAGAAGTCGACGGACACCCCGGCGAAGTAAGGATAAGCCTCCGGCCGGGTGGTGAAGAACGCCAGATCGGACGTGTAGGCCGCGAAAAGCACCAGCGCGCCGAGGCCGGCAGACCCGATGGCGTAGCCTTTCGTCACCGCCTTCGTCGTGTTGCCGACCGCGTCCAGCGCGTCCGTGGCAAGGCGCACGCGCGGCGGCAGGCCCGCCATCTCGGCGATGCCGCCGGCGTTGTCCGTCACCGGGCCGAAGGCGTCCAGCGCCACCACGAAGCCGCACAGCGCCAGCATCGCCGTCACGGCGATGGCAATGCCGAAGAGGCCGGCAAGCGCGTTGGCGCCGACGATCGCGGCAATGATGGCGATCGCCGGCAGCGCCGTGGCCTCCAGAGAGACCGCAAGCCCCTGGATGACGTTGGTGCCATGGCCGGTCTGCGACGCGGCCGCGATTGAATGAACCGGCCGATACTGCGTGCCCGTGTAATACTCGGTGATGACGACGATGACCGCCGTCACGGCAAGGCCGATCGCGCCACATCCGAGCAGCGCCAGCGCCGAGAAGGTCTGGCCGCTGGCGGTGGTCAGCGTCGTGAAGAATCCGTCGAACACGAGCCAAGTGACGAGCGCCAGCGCCGCCAGCGACAAGACCCCGGTGGCGATAAAGCCGCGATAAAGCGCCCCCATGATCGACTCGGTCGCGCCAAGCCGCACGAAGAACGTGCCGGCGATGGAGGTCACGATGCAGGCCGCGCCCACCGCCAGCGGATAGAGCAGCACGCTGTCGAGAACCGGCTGGCCCGCGAACGCGACGATGGCGAGCACCATGGTGGCGACGACGCTCACGACATAGGTCTCGAACAGATCGGCCGCCATGCCGGCGCAATCGCCGACGTTGTCGCCGACGTTGTCGGCGATGGTCGCGGGGTTGCGGGGATCGTCCTCGGGAATGCCGGCCTCGACCTTGCCCACAAGGTCGCCGCCCACGTCCGCGCCCTTGGTGAAGATGCCGCCACCCAGCCGCGCGAAGATCGAGATCAGCGACGCGCCGAAGCCAAGCGCCACCAGCGCATCGACCACGGTGCGGCTATCGGGGCTGTACCCGAGCCCGTGCACCAGGACCGTGTATGAAACCGTGACCCCCAGCAGCGCGAGGCCCGCCACGAGCAGGCCCGTGACCGCGCCGGAGCGGAAGGCGATGTCGAGCCCGTCGGCGAGCGAGTTCGCTGCCGCCTGCGCCGTGCGCACGTTGGCGCGCACCGACACGTTCATGCCGATGAAGCCGGCCGCGCCCGACAGGATCGCCCCGATGGCGAAGCCTCCCGCAACCATCCAGCCCAATCCCCATGCGAGCAGCGCAAACAGCACCACGCCCACGGCCGCGATAGTCATATACTGGCGGTAGAGATAGGCTTGAGCGCCTTCACGGATGGCCGCGGCGATATCCCGCATGCGTTCAGTGCCGGTATCGGCCGCAACGACCTCCCGCACCGTCACGAAACCATAAACGATCGACAGCGTACCTGCGGCAATCACGATCAAAAGCGCGAGCATACCATTCCCCTCCGCTATCCCGGGCTACAGGCCGGAGAGAGTGTCCGGCACGAAACCCTGACATTATTGTTTGACGTATTTTTTTTGGTATTTTTGGCGAGACACGAGAACAGGTTACCGACCGGCCGGCATCAAGAGCCGCCCCGTCTCCGCACAGTATAGGCACAGACGGCGCCGGTTTAAAAATGGCTGTAGGAACCCTTGCCTACGGCATAATCGACGCCATCGAGAAAAACCGACAGCGGCTCCTGTCCCGGCTCGACCAAGCCGATGGCCGTCAGCGGCACGCCTGCCTGCGTGCACTGGGCGCGCAGCGCATCGAAGCGCTTGGGCGGAACAGAGCAGAGGATTTCATAATCGTCGCCGCCCGTCACGGCCGCCCTCAGCAGGCCGGAGGAAGCCTCCACAGCGGCCCGGGCCGGCAGAGAAAGCGGAACGGTCTCGAGGTCGATCCTGCCGCTCACGCCCGACGCGCCGAGCATCTTGCGCGCGTCGCCGATGAGCCCGTCCGAAACATCCATCGCGCCGCTGGCGTGATCGCGCAGCGCCAGCGCGATGGCGTTGCGCGGCTCGGGCAGCAGATAGCGCTGGGTGAGGTAGGCGTGTTCCTGCGGCGTGAGTTCATCCCGCCAGGCGAGGTTGTCGCGCTTCGCGTCGTCAGGCGCGCCGTCCTGGTCGGCAAGCCGCAGGGCGAGGCCCAGCGCCGAATCGCCGATCGTGCCCGTCACTGCGATGATATCACCCGCCTGAGCGCCAGTGCGACGCACCATGTAGCCGGTGGGAACGCGCCCGATAGCCGTGATTGAAACAGTCAGCGGCCCGCGTGTGCGCACAGTGTCGCCGCCCAGAAGCGGGCAGCCGAACGCTTTCGCATCGGCGCCGAGCCCTTCCGCGAAGGCCGCCATCCACGCCAGCGACGTGCCCGCCGGCATCGACAGGGACAGCAGAAACCCCAGCGGTTCCGCCCCCTTGGCGGCAACGTCGGACAGGTTGACGCGCAACGCCTTGCGCGCCACAGCTCCCGGCGGATCCTCGGGAAAGTAGTGCACCCCGGCAACGATGGTGTCGACCGTCAGCACCAGTTCGGAGCCGGGCGGCGCGGGCAACAGGGCGGCGTCGTCGCGCAGATTGAGCGATCCCTCGCCCGCGATGGGGGCGAATATCTGACGGATCAGTTCGTCTTCGCTCAGCGAGGAAACCGTCATGATGGAACCTCAGGCGGGAGCCGCCCGGTTGCGGAAACATCGGCCCGCCTGGGGCCAGATGACAACAAACTCAGTTGCGCGCCAGAAGCTCCTCGTTGCGGTCGCTGCGCGCCAGCGCATCGAGCACCGCATTGACAAGCCCAGGCTCGTCATCATCGTAGAAAGCACGCGCCACGTCCACGTATTCCGTGATGGTGACACGCGGCGGCACGTCCTTGCGGAACAGCAGCTCGAAGGCGGCGACGCGCAGGATGGCGCGCAGCACCGTCTCGACGCGCCGCAGCGGCCAGCCCTTGGCCAGCGCCTCGTCGACGCGCCGGTCCACCGTTTTCTGCTCGCGCACCACTCCGGCGACGAGATCGCGGAAAAACGCGTCCTCGACCGGTTTGAAGGTCAGGCCCTCGACTTCCTTGCCGATCCAGAAGCGCTCGAACTCCACCGTGGCGTCGTCCACGCCGGAGCCCGTGATTTCCATCTGGTACAGCGCCTGCACAGCTGCCATGCGCGCCGCGCTGCGCTTTTCCGTTTTCGACATTCAGTCCTCGACCTTGTCCGCGATCTGACGCCGCAACGCCACCAGCGCCAGCGCGGCGCGGGCTGCGAAGCCGCCCTTGTTGTCACCCGTCACGCGCGCGCGCGCCCATGCCTGCTCGGCGTTCTCGACGGTGAGAATGCCGTTGCCGATCGGCACCACATAATCGAGCGCGAGCTCCACCAGCGCCCGCGCGCTTTCCCCGGCGACGATGTCGTAATGGCTGGTTTCGCCACGGATGACCGTGCCCAGTGCCACGACGGCGTCGACATCGAGCCCGTCCTCGAGCGCGATAGCGATCGCCTGGCCGATCTCGAGCGCGCCCGGCACCGTCACCACCTCGATTTCGGCTTCCGCCGCCTCGAGAACCTCGCGCGCACCGCGCAGCAACTCGTCCGCGATGTCGGCGTAATACCGGGCCTCGACAATGAGAACCCGCGCGCCGGAGACGGCGGAAAAATCGTCGTCTGCAAGCCGAACCGATTGTGCCATGACCTTGCTCCTCCAACCGCTGGGAAAATCCACGCCTGTCAGTAACCCGCCGCCCGCGCTTCTGCAAGCCGCGCAGCGTAACGGGCCATCAGGTCCACTTCGATATTGATGCGGTCGCCCGCCCCTCGCCCGCCCCAGGTGGTAATCTCGAGCGTGTGCGGAATGAGCAGCACCGAAAACAGATCGCCGTCCACGGTGTTGACGGTCAGCGACGTGCCGTCCAGCGTCACCGAGCCCTTGGCGGCGATGAAGGCCGCAAGTTCGCGCGGCGCGCGCAGGGTGAAGCGTGCCGTCTGCCCCCAGGAGGCCCCCTCCTGCGCCGTGACCTCGTCGCGCGCCTCGAGCCGCGCGATGCCGTCGATATGCCCGGTGACGATGTGTCCGCCGAGTTCGTCGCTGATCTTGAGCGCCCGCTCCAGATTGACGCGCGTGCCGATGCGCCAGTCGCCCACCGTGGTGAGCGCCAGCGTTTCCGCCGCCGCATCGACCTCGAACCACGCCCCGCCGGGCAACTCCCCGAAAGCCACCACCGTCAGGCACGGACCGCCGCAGGCGATGGAAGCGCCAAGCTGGATCGTCGCCGGATCGTAGCGTGAATGGATGCGCAGCCGGCGCAGTGTGCCCTGAAACTCATCAACCGAGACGATTTCACCAACGTCTGAGATAATGCCCGTAAACATCAGGAAATCCTCTCGAATTCTTCGTAAAAATCCACGTTCCAGGCGCCGCTTCGCAGCAACCTGAACCGGCCCGCGTCGGACAACGCGGCAGCAAACGAGGGGCCGATGCGGTATCCGCCCTCGCCAAAGCGAACGTCGGGCGCGGTGACGACCAGCGCTTCGTCGACGAGATCGGCCTCGGTAAGCGCATCGGCGAGTTCCGGCCCGCCTTCGGCAAGCACGCGCGCAATGCCGCGTTGCGCCAGTGCGCCAAGCGCGGCAGGGAGCGACACGCGGCCGTTCGCGTCGCCGGCCACGCGGATGACGTCCGCCCCGGCGCGGCGCAGCGCTTCCTCGGCGGAGGCCGGCGCGGTTTCGGTGGTGATGATCCATGTCGGATGCTGCGCTGCGCCCGTCACCAGCCTGACGGCGGGCGGCGTGCGCAGCCGGCTGTCGAGCACGACACGAACCGGCGAGCGCTGCTCGAGACCCGGCAGCCGCACTGTCAGCAACGGGTCGTCGGCGAGCACGGTGCCGACCCCGACGAGCACGGCATCAGCATGAGCGCGCAGCAGGTGGACCTGATCGTTGGCCGCCGAACCGGTGATGAGCAGGCGTGCGGCCGAGCCGCTGGACACCACGCCGTCGGCGGTGCGCGCCAACTTGAGCGTGATCGCCGGCCGGCCCTGCGTGACTCGCAGCACGTGCCCCCGGTGCGCGCGGGCCGCCTCATCTGCGAGCACGCCGATGTCCACAGTGATCCCGGCAGCGCGCAGGCGTGCATGCCCCTGCCCGCTGACCCGCGCGTCGGGGTCCTCCAGACCGGAAACCACCCGAGCGATGCCGGCGGCGATGATCGCATCGGCGCACGGTCCCGCGCGACCGTGATGGGAACAGGGTTCGAGGGTGACATAAAGCGTGGCGCCACGGGCAGCCTCGCCCGCCATGGCGAGCGCGACCGGCTCTCCATGCGGCCGCCCGCCCGCCTGCGTCGCGCCGCGCCCCACGACGAACGGCGCGTGCCCGCCGCTCCCGTCTTCTGGGCGCACGATCACGGCGCCGACCGCCGGATTGGGCGATGTCAGCCCCTGCTGACGCCATCCGAGCGCAAGCGCGTCGCGCATGAAGCGCGCGTCATGCAGCGAGAGCTGTGCGGAATGCTGCTTATGCGCGCTTTCCGTCATCGGGTCCGGCCTCCATCGCGTCGGGAAGCGCATTGTCCCCTTCATCGCTGTCGCCCGCAAGCGCCGGGGTGCTGCTTGCCAGCTCTCCGACGAACTCCTCGAAATCCCTCGCCTCGCGGAAATTGCGATAGACGGAGGCAAAACGCACGAAGGCCACGCTGTCGAGCTGGCGCAGCCCCTCCATCACCAGCTCGCCGATCTGCTCGCTGGTGACATCGGCATCGCCCGTCTGTTCGAGCTGGCGCACGATGCCGTTGATCATGCGCTCGACCCGCTCATTGTCGACCGCGCGCTTGCGCAACGCGACCGTTACCGAGCGCGCCAGCTTGTCGCGGTCGAACGGAACCCGCTTGCCGGAACGCTTGACCACGGTGAGCTCGCGCAGTTGCACGCGCTCGAAAGTGGTGAAGCGCCCGCCGCAATCGGGACAGATGCGCCGCCTGCGGATCGTGGCGTGGTCATCGGCGGGACGCGAGTCCTTGACCTGCGTCTCGAGACTGCCGCAAAACGGGCAACGCATGGGCGCAACCGATCACTGATAGATGGGGAAGCGGGCGGTCAGCGCCTTCACCTTCTCGCGCACCCTCGCCTCGACATCGGCGTTGCCAGCGTCACCGTTCGCGGCAAGCCCGTCGAGAACCTCGACGATGAGGCGGCCGATCTCGGTGAACTCCTGCGTGCCGAAGCCGCGCGAGGTGCCAGCCGGAGTGCCGATGCGAATGCCGGAAGTGATGGTCGGCTTCTCGGTGTCGAACGGCACGCCGTTCTTGTTGGTGGTGATGTGCGCCCGCCCCAGCGCCGCTTCTGCGGCCTTGCCGTTGAGGCCCTTGGGACGCAGGTCGACCAGGAACAGATGGTTGTCCGTGCCACCCGACACGATGGCATAGCCGCCGTCGGCGATGGTTTTGGCCAGCACCTTCGCATTGTCGACCACGGCGTGCGCGTAAGCCTTGAACTCGGGCTGCAGCGCCTCGCCGAAGGCCACCGCCTTGGCGGCGATGACGTGCATCAGCGGGCCGCCCTGCAGGCCGGGGAAAATGGCCGAGTTGATCTTTTTGGCGATCGTCTCGTCATTGGTCAGGATGAGGCCGCCGCGCGGGCCGCGCAGCGTCTTGTGCGTGGTGGTGGTGACGACATGCGCGTGCGGGAACGGCGAGGGATGCGCGCCGCCGGCCACGAGGCCCGCGAAATGCGCCATGTCGACGAAGAAATAAGCGCCGATGGAATCGGCGATCTCGCGGAAACGCGCGAAATCCCAGAAGCGCGAATAGGCCGAGCCACCGGCGATGATGAGCTTCGGCTTGTGCTCGGCAGCGAGGCGCGCGACGCTGTCGTAGTCGATGTGCTGGTCGTCCTCGCGCACGGTGTAGGACACCGGCTTGAACCACTTGCCCGACATATTCGGCGGCGCGCCGTGGGTGAGATGGCCGCCGGCGGCGAGGTCGAGGCCCATGAACGTGTCGCCCGGCTGCAGCAGCGCGAAAAACACCGCCTGGTTGGCCTGGGAGCCGGAATTGGGCTGCACGTTGGCGAACTCGGCGCCGAACAGCTTCTTCGCCCGGTCGATGGCGAGATTCTCAGCGATATCGACGAACTGGCAGCCGCCGTAGTAGCGGCGGCCCGGATAGCCTTCCGCATACTTGTTGGTGAGCACCGAGCCCTGCGCCTCGATGACCGCGCGCGAGACGATATTCTCGGAGGCGATCAGTTCGATCTCGTCGCGTTGGCGACCGAGCTCCAGCGCGATGGCGTGCGCGATCTCGGGATCGCTCTCGGCCAGCGGCGCGGAGAAAAAGCTGTTGGAAAGGGCGGGCTTGGAATTTGCTTCGGTGGCGCTCATGAACGTGCTCCGCGCTGGGGGAGAGATGTTCCCCTGACATATTTCAGGCGACTCGCGGGGAAACGTATCATGAGGAAAGTGTCGCTGCCAACGGCGCTTTTGACCATCGGCAGCGTCAAGAGCCGCACGTGCGGCATGCCACCTATACGCGGACGGAAGGGCGAAACCCTCCCGGCCGGTTCAACTTGCGCCGGGCGCGCCGTCAGTACTTCGACGCTTCGGAGTTGTTGGCCTCGAGCGCCGCGATCTGCCCGCCAAGGCCGAGGCCGTCGCGGTTGTAGATGTCGGAGCGGAACTGCACGGTGCCGTCGGGCGTCGCCCAGGCGGTGATGTAGGTCCAGTACACGGGCACGTTCGGCACCGGGGCGTCGATGCGCTTGCCGGAGTCGATGGCCGCCTGGATCTGCTGGCGGCCCCAGCCGGGCGTGTCCTCAAGCAGGAAGGCGACATAATCGCGCACGTTCTGCAACCGCACGCAGCCCGACGAGACGAAGCGGAAATCGTCGCCGAAAACGCCCTTGGCCGGCGTGTCGTGCATATACACGCCATGCGGATTGGGGATGTTGATGCGCACAAAGCCCATGGAGTTGAGGTCGGCGCCCTGATCCTGACGGAAGCGGTAGCGCGTGGCCTCATACGTGTTCCAGTCGACCTGGCTCGGCTGGATTTCCTGGCCCTCGGCGTTGTAAATGCGGATCTTCTGGTCGGTCAGGTAGGTGGGGTCCTGACGCATCTTGGGGATCAGGTCCTTGCGGATGATCGACGCCGGCACCGTCCAGAACGGGTTGAAGTTGATCTCGGTGACGCGCGAATTGAAGATCGGCGACTGGCGGTCGATCTTGCCCACGCCCGCCGCATGGCGCGTGACGACGTGGTTGCCCGACACGGTCTCGACCATGGCGGCGGGAATGTTCACCACCACATATCGATTGCCGAGATTGCCGGAGTAGGAGCGCAGCCGCACCAGGTTGAGCTCGAGCTGGCGCAGGCGCACGTCCGCCGAAACGTTGAGCGCCGCTACCGTGCCGGGGTTGAGCGCACCCGTGGCCGAAAGACCGTAACGCTCCTGGGCGCGGCGCAGGCCGGCCTCGACGTAGGAATCGAACACGTCGCCGCGCGCGGCGGAAGGATCGAGATCGCCTGCGACGACAAGGCGCTGGCGCAGCGCCTGCACCGCCGGGCCGCGCGAGCCCAGCCGCAACTTGTCGTTGCCGATCTGCCCCCAACCGCCCCGCTCGACCATGCTGCGGTAGCGCGCGATCGCCTGCTCGGTGGCGGCGACGGCGTCGGGCGACAGTGTCGGCGTGTTCGCGCGCGTCACCCGGACGCGCTGCGCGGAATCGTAATTCTGTTGCCACTCGGCCTGGCCGAAGGCCGACTGCTGGGCAATAGCGGAAGTGGAAGCGGTTGAGACCGCCAAGGCGAGGCAACCGGCAATCACCGTGGACACACTGGCGAACTGAACTTTCACGAAACTGACCCCGTCGTCTGGAGGCGCTTTGCATCCGGCCCGAGCGATTTCCCGATCCCGGAAAACCGCGGCCCCGACACGCCGCATTCAAGCGATGACGTTTACACTTTAGACCGGGTGAAGTTAAGCAAACATGAGCAGCACAGCCGCACGCACCCCCGCGGTGGCGCGTTTATACCACACCGCTCGCTGCCGCCGGATCGCCGTCAGGGCTCGATTCGCGAGGCGTACCAGGACAATAGGAAATACGCGACCACGAGGCTGCCGAGCGCGGCCAACGGAATCGGCCCGCTCACAACTGCGTGAGGAGCCGCGAATGCCGCGAGAAAATAGCTCATCGCCGCCAGAAGCCATATCACGCCGCCCCACGTGCTGGTGAGCCATAGACCCACGGCGGCGACCAGATCGATGACGGCGAAGTAGACGACGACCGTCTGCCATTGCAGCGGCTGGCCCTCGAACAGCGCCACCTGCGGCAGCACGCCGAGCAGGATCGCCCAATAGATCAGCCCCTTGCCCACCCACGCCAGCGCGACAAGCCGCATGAACCACACCAGCGCGAGATCCCAGCGGAACGCGCCGGCGCGCCCGCCCCCGGCATTCAGCGCGATATCGCGCATGGCTGCGTCGCGCAGTTGCGCCTCGCCGGCGGGCGCGCCGGATGGGGTCTGTTCCGCGGGCAATGACATTCCGGCCTTCCGACGATCACAAGAGACGCCGCAGACTATGCGCCAGGCCGCCGAGACAGGTCAAACCCCTTTCGCCGGCGCAATTATCTACCTGCGACGACTTATCCATCTTTTTTTGAACCGTTCCTATGTGCTAACAATAGCGGCGAAGATGCCGCATCGAACGAACGGACGGCGTCACGGACAGGATTCGAGGGCAATGGTCAGTCGCGTCGTCACCCCTTTCGAGCGCCGCAAGGACGTTCACGCCGATACACTTCCCGCCGCTGATCTCGGCCTCGTCAAGCGACCGCGCCGCAACCGCCGGGCGGACTGGTCGCGCCGCCTCGTGCGCGAGGTCGAGCTGTCCGCCAACGATCTGATCTGGCCGATGTTCGTCATCGAAGGCAACGAGGACATCGACGTCGCGGCCATGCCGGGCGTGCGCCGCCTGAGCCTCGAGAGCGCCGTGCGCGAGGCCGAGCGCGCCGCTGCCCTCGACATTCCCGCCATCGCGCTCTTCCCCAACACCGATCCGGCCCTGCGCGACGAAGCCGGCAGCGAGGCGTTCAACACCCGCAATCTGGTGTGCCGCGCCACCCGCGCCATCAAGGCCGCAGTCCCCGATATCGGCATCATCACCGACGTCGCGCTCGACCCCTACACCAGCCACGGCCACGACGGCGTGATGCGCGACAACGAGGTGCTGAACGACGAATCGGTCGCCGCTCTCGTCGAGCAGGCCATCGTGCAGGCTGCGGCCGGCGCCGACGTCATCGCCCCTTCCGACATGATGGACGGCCGCGTGGCGGCGATTCGCGACGCGCTCGACCGCGAAGGTTTTCGCGACGTCCAGATCATGGCCTACGCGGCGAAATACGCTTCCGCCTTCTACGGCCCCTTCCGCGATGCCGTCGGCTCCGGCTCGACGCTCAAGGGCGACAAGCGCACCTACCAGATGGACCCGGCCAACGGCGACGAGGCGCTACGCGAGGTCGCGCTCGACCTCGACGAGGGCGCCGACATGGTGATGGTCAAGCCCGGCCTGCCCTATCTCGACGTCGTGCACCGCGTGAAGGAGACCTTCCGCGTGCCAACCTTCGCCTATCAGGTGTCGGGCGAGTACGCGATGATCGAGGGCGCGGCCCGCCAGGGCTGGATCGACGGCGAAAAGGCCATGGTCGAGAGCCTCATCGCCTTCAAGCGCGCCGGCGCCGACGGCGTGCTGACCTATTTCGCTCCCCGCGTCGCCGAACGGCTGCGCCAGGGACGTCTCGGATAAGCGACCACGTCAGATATAAGGGGCGTCCGGAATAACGGGCGCCCTGACGGAACCTGGCCAAATTCCCGTCTCCGTCACATTCCCGCCCCAGCCGGGCGCAATGCTGATCTGCAACATCAGTGATTCGACGCAAGAAGCGGCGTTTGCGTGTGGATTCCTTCCGCGCGAGACACGTTGCGTTTTAGCATCCGCGAGCGGCACATGCTAAAGCTCGTGGCCGGGGCGTCGGATCGCCGCTCTCGCCGCTACGGGAGTTGGGGCCTTTGGTTCGTTTCGAGAATGTGGGGCTACGCTACGGCATGGGGCCAGAGATCCTGCGCGATCTCACCTTCAGCATCGAGCCGCGCTCCTTCCAGTTCCTCACCGGTCCGTCGGGCGCGGGCAAGACGACCCTGCTGCGCCTGATCCTGCTGTCGCTGAAGCCCACGCGCGGGCTCGTCTCGCTGTTCGGGCGCGACGTCTCTACCATCACCGGCGAGGAACTCACCGCCATGCGCCGGCGCATGGGCATCGTGTTCCAGGATTTCAGGCTGCTTGACCACCTCACCACCTTCGAGAATGTGGCTTTGCCGCTGCGCGTGCAGGGCAAGGAAGAGGCGCAGTACCGCTCCGAAGTCGTCGAACTGCTGCGCTGGGTGGGGCTGGGCGACCGCATGCACGTGCTGCCGCCGGTGCTGTCGGGCGGCGAGAAGCAGCGCGCGGCCATCGCGCGCGCCCTCATCTCGCGCCCCGAGCTGCTGCTCGCCGACGAGCCCACCGGCAACGTCGACCCGGCGCTGGCGCGGCGTCTGCTGCGTCTCTTCGTCGAGTTGAATCGTCTCGGCACCTCCGTCATCATCGCCACCCACGACCTGACGCTGATGGATCTCGTCGACGCCCGCCGCTTCGTTCTGGGCGACGGACGCCTGCATATTTTCGACTGAGACGGAGCCTTCCGTGACCGACCACGCCGACAGCAACGCAAGTCCGGCGCCCGCGCCAGCCGCCGGCGACCTGCCGGACAACCTGGTGCGCCACCAGCCGCTGGTGCCGCCCGATTCGGTGTCGGGCCGCGCTCTGGTCATCGTGGTGGCGATACTCACCTTCCTCGCCGCGCTGACTGCCGGAACCGCCCAGCTCGTCGCCTCCGCCTCGCACAACTGGACCGACACCATCGCCCGCGAGGCCACGATCCAGATCAAGCCCGATCCGCGCCGCGACATCGACGCCGACGTGGCGCAGGCGGCCGAGATCGCCGCCGCCTACCCGTCCATCGCCGGCGCGGAGGTGCTCTCGCGCCAGGATGCCGAGCGCCTGCTCGAGCCGTGGCTTGGTCAGGGCATCGATCTGGTCGAGCTGCCCGTTCCGCGCATCGTCGTGCTGACGCTGCGCGAGGGCAGCCAGACACTGGCGGAGGATATGGGCGAGCTGCGTCAGCAACTCACCGACAGCGTACCCACCGCGACGCTCGACGACCATCGCAACTGGATCGAGCGCCTGTCGGCAATGGCCGGCACCGTCGTGCTGGTGGCGATCATCATCGTGGTGCTGGTGCTGACCGCGGCGGCGCTCGCCATCGCGACCACGACGCGGGGCGCCGTCGCCAGTGACCGAGAAATCCTCGACGTGTTGCATTTTGTCGGTGCAGACGACAAATTCATCGCGAGGGAGTACGAGGCGCGCTTCTTCAAGATGGGCCTGCGCGGCGGCTTGTTGGGCAGCATCGCGGCCGTGCTCTTCATCGGGGGGGCTGGCCTGCTGTCCTCATGGTGGCGCGCCAGCCCCGGCGGAGACCAGTTGCAGGCGCTGTTCGGCGCCTTCAACATGGGATGGGGCGGCTATGCGTCGATGTTCGGCGTGGCGGCGCTGGTGGCCGCCGTGACGGCGATTGTGTCCGGCTTCACCGTGCGCCGGTATCTGACCCGGCTGCAATGACAAAAATATATCTGGACGAGGATGTACTTGACGGACGAAAGGGTGAGCAGCGCAAGAGACGTTAAGACGCGCGGCCGCAAGCCCGGCGGAAAGAGGTTTTTGCTGGCGCGGCGTCTCTCCCGCGGGCTGATGCTTGTCGCCCTCGCGGCGGGCATCATGCTGGCCGGCGGTTTCCTCAGTTTCGTGCAGACGCTCAAATCCTACAGGTTCGACCAGAGCGCCAGCGCAGACGGCATCGTTGTGCTCACCGGCGGCTCGCAGCGCATCGCGGACGCCGCGACGCTGCTGGCGGGCGGCCGCGCCCGGCGCATGCTGATCACCGGCGTCAACGAGGCGACGACGCGCGCGGAAATCGAGGTGTCGCATCCGGTCGTGGCCGTGAAGGGCTGCTGCGTCGATCTCGATTATCGCGCGCTGAACACCGTCGGCAACGCCATCGAGACGCGCCGCTGGGTGGAGAACAACAACTTCCGGTCGCTCATCGTCGTCACCTCCACCTACCACATGCCGCGCACGCTGCTGGAACTGCGCAACGTGCTGCCGGGCGTCACGCTGACGCCCTACCCCGTCGCCGCCCCGCAGTCGCACGGCGACGAGTGGCTGACCGACAGCGAGACCATGCGCTTTCTGGTGTGGGAATACGTCAAGTACATCGCAGCCTTCACGCGCACCTCCGTGGAGAGCGACCCGGAAAATTCGCCCTTCGTCGTTCTGTTCGGCGGCAGGAAGCCGCTGTCCTGACGATTCGTGCTACCATGATCCGACGCTGCTTTTCCGGCGCGTTGCCCGTCGTCATATCGCCCCGGTAACCCGAGAGCCATGCTTTTCATCCGCTCCCTCCTGTTCGCCGTCTTCTTCTACGGCAACCTCACGCTGTGGCTGGTCGCGTGCCTGCCGTTGCTTGCCGCCCCCGCGCGCTACATGTTTCCGATGGCGCGGGGGTGGGCGCGCACCAACCTGTGGCTGCTGCGCGTCATCGCCGGCCTCAAGGTGGAATGGCGCGGACTCGAAAACATCCCGCCGGGCGGCCTGCTCGTCGCCAGCAAGCACCAGTCGGCGTGGGAGACGTTCGCGCTCTTCGCCATATTCGAGCGGCCCGTCTTCGTCCTCAAGCACGAGCTGCTGCGCCTGCCTCTCTTCGGCTGGTACCTGCGCCACATGGGCATGATCGCGGTCGACCGCTCGGCCGGAGCCTCCGCGATCACAGGGATGGCGCGCGCCGCGCGGGAGCGGGCGGCGCAGGGTCATCAGGTCATCATCTTTCCCGAGGGCACCCGCCGCCCACCCGGCGCGCCGCCCGAGTACAGGACGGGCGTCGCCTTCCTCTACCACGGCCTGAAGGTGCCCTGCGTGCCGGTGGCGCTGAATTCGGGCCTGTTCTGGCAGCGCCAGAGCTTCCTGCGCCGCCCCGGCACGGTCGTCGTCAGCATTCTGCCGCAGCTTCCCGAAGGGTTGGCACGCAAGCAGGTGGTGGGGGAACTGGAACGGCGCATCGAGGACGAATCAAACCGTCTGCTGCGCGATGCCGACCCGGCGCTGGCGAAGGCGCATCGCCAACCCGCATGATGGCCGCGCCCGCGCATGCGCACCAATGCCCGTGCGCCCATGCACAGGCAGTTGGCTGCGGTGGCTCGCTTTCCCTCAAAATCGCCGATATTCAGTCTAAAAGTGGGCCTTGGCCTCAGGAATTCCTTGGCCTCAGGAATTCCTTGGCCTCACGAGCTCTTGCCTTGCCCAAACACCGGCACATCAGGCAGGAGCGTCCCGGTAGCCGATCTTCTTTCCGGCCCGATGCCATATCCGGAGTCCATATCCAGTGAGCGAAAGCCCCAAGGTCACAGAAACACCCGCATCCGTAACCCCCGCGCCCGCGCCGCCGCCCGGACGCGTCAGCCGGTTCGGGCTGTTCCTGCCGGTGGCGATCCTCCTCGTGCTGTTGGCCGGCTGGTCGGCGTTCTGGTTCGTGGCGCGCGCGCGGGTGCACGACGCCATCACGATCTGGCTGGCGCAGGAGGTCGAGCAGCAGCGCACCTGGACCTGCCCGGACCGCACCATCGGCGGCTTCCCCTTCCGCTTCGAGGTGCGCTGCACCAACCTGCACTTCACCGGCACGACGCCGGCCGGCACCGTCACCGGCACCGTGGCTCAGTTCCTGGCAGTGGCGCAGGTGTACAAGCCCAACCACGTCATCATCGAGGCTCAGGGACCGCTGGTTGCCGACAACGATCAGGGCGAGCGGGTGAAGCTGGACTGGCAGGCGTTCGACGCCAGCGCGGTGTTCACCGGCAACCGCCTCGACCGGTTCTCCATCATCGTCGACGCGCCCGTCATCGCCACGGGAACCATCGAGGGCGGCATGGCGGAAGTGCTGCGCGCCCGCAACTGGCAGTCGCATCTGCGCGTCGATCCCGAAAGGCCTGCGGACGATCACGTCTACGATCTCGCATTCGCCCTCAAGGACGCGCGCGTTCCCGCACTCGACGCCCTGATCGGCAACTCCGAGCCCGCGGCCCTCACCTTCCAGGGCGCGATCACAGAGGCCGCGCCCTTCACGGCGAAGGAACCGTCGATCGAGTTCGAGCGCTGGCGGCTTGCCGGCGGCAGGCTTGAAATCAATGAGCTTAGCGCCGCCAAGGGTCCGCAGCGACTGCAGGCGCGCGGCCATTTCTCGCTCGACGATCAGCGGCGCCCGCAGGGCCGCATGGAGGCATCTGTGGCAGGGCTGGAGGAACTGCTCGCCCGCTTCGGCCTCGGCGGGCGCGGCAACCTGATCGCCGGCGGGCTCGCCATTCTCGGCGGCGGGGCGCAGGCGGGCAATGTCCCGCCCGGCCTCACGCCCCTGCCCCCGATCGCGCTGCGCGACGGGCAGGTGCTCGTCGGGCCGCTGCGCGTGGGCAACGTCGCGCCGTTATACTGAGGCGGAACCCGGCGCATCGGCGCGGGCCGGAGCGCCGGTGCGGCCGAAGTCGGGCGCGCTTGTTTCCTGGCCAAGCTCGATGATAGTGCGCCGGATGGCGCGCGTGCGGGTGAACAACTCGAACAGCGCGTCGCCGTCGCCCCAGCGAATCGCGCGCGCGAGCGCGGCCAGGTCCTCGTTGAAGCGGCCCAGCATCTCGAGCACCGCATCCTTGTTGTTGAGGAAGATGTCGCGCCACATCGTCGG
>CALMIK010000087.1 GCA_937863995.1 uncultured Chelatococcus sp. | reverse complement strand
AAGATGTCGACATGCGGCCGCTGCCCCAGCGCCGTGGCGAGCGCGACCTTGATGAGATGGCTCGTCGGCGTCGACTGCCCGGCGCGCCCCTGCGGGTCGGCGCCCGCGACGTTGAAGTAGCGCAGGATGGCGAAACGCAGGCCATGGGCGCGGGCGCTGTCGCGCAGCATCTGCTCCACCATCAGCTTCGACCAGCCGTAGGGGTTGATCGGCGCAAGCGGCGTTTCCTCGGGAATGGGCGACACGGCGGCATCGCCGTAGATGGTGGCCGTGGAGGAAAAGACGAAGCGCTCCACGCCGTTGCGCACGGCGGACTCGATCAGGGTGCGCGAGCTGGCGGTGTTATTGAGGTAGTAGCCCAGCGGATCGGACACCGATTCGGGCACGCTGATGCGCGCCGCGAAGTGGATGACGGTGTCGATCGCGTGATCGCGTATGATGCGCGCGGTCAGTTCGGCGTCCGCGACTTCGCCGGCGTAGAACGGCACACTCGGGGGGACGGCCTCGCGCCGGCCGGTCGAGAGGTTGTCGAGCGCCACCGGCGTTTCGCCGGCGTCGAGCAGCTCCAGCACCATGTGGCTGCCGATGTAGCCGGCGGCGCCTGTAACGAGAACGGCCATCCTGGATCTCCCTCGCGGACGGTTCTAATTCTGTTGCATGGTTTAAAGCATTTCGACGTTTCGTTGAAACGCAGAAATGCTTTAACTTTCTGAGTTAACGCGTTTTCTTCACGCAAAGCGGCATCCGCTTTGCTTGAAAACGCTTTAGAATGCGCGCGCGGAAAAAGCATCAATTGAATGTAAGTATCTGATGTAGAGGCAAAATAAATGCGGCTTAAAAGCTGGATCTGGGTGTCCGCCTATCTGCGCCGCTGCGCGGTTGAGGGCGCGTTCGCGGTTCTGCGCCGGCGTGGCGCCGAGGACGCCGGCGCGATCTTCGTGGTGGTGGACCGTCTCGACGGCACGGTCGCGCTTTACGGGCCCGCGCCGCAAAGCCTTGCCGACGAGGAAACCGGCGACCGGCTGTTCACGCCCATCCCGCTGAAGCCCGACCCGACGCCGCTCGCCGCGCATGAGCGGCTGCAACGCGAGATCGACTTCGATCCCGACCTCTGGATCGTCGATGTCGAGGACCGCGAAGGCCGCCATTTTCTCGATCTGACGCGGGAATAGCTTAAAATTCTCAATAAAATCAGTGTCATGCCGTCCTAAAAACGCGTTTGGGGTTCCTATGCCGGCAGGTCCCGGTCCCACGGCGGCGCGGGTGAGAAGCGCGCGGTCAGGAACTCGATCAGCGCGCGCACCTTGGCGGGCGGGCGACGGTCGTGCGGAAACACCGTGTAGACGCTGCCGACCTCCACCACCGGCCTGTCGAGGGTGATGACCGACAGACGGCCCGCGCGCACCGCGTCGCCGACGAGAAACGTGGGCTGGTAGATGATGCCCTGTCCGGCTTCCGCCGCCACCACCAGCACATCGCCGTTGTTGACCCGCAGGTTGCCCGACACGCGCGCGGTTTCTCCTGCGAGGCCGAACGGCCAGCGATCGGTGCCGAGCCGTTGCGACAGCGTGTAGCCGAGGCAGTTGTGACGTCCGAGTTCGTCCATGGTGCGCGGCGCGCCGTGACGGGCGAGATAGTCGGGCGAGGCGCACAGCAGGTTGCGGCATGGCGCGAGCTTGCGGGCGACGAGGCGCGATTCCGCCAGCGTGCCGATGCGCACCGCGACGTCCCAGCCCTCCTCGATGAGATCGACGACGCGGTCGTTGAGGCCGAGCTCAAGGTCGAGCTGCGGATGGGCGGCCTGAAACGCCGGCAGGAGCGGCGCGATCTGGCGGATGCCGAACGAGAACGGCACGTTGAGCCGCAGCAGGCCGTGCGGGTTGACGTTGCCCGCGCCGGCGTCGGATTCCGCTTCCTCGACTTCGGCCAGGATGCGCAGGCACGCCTCGTGAAAACTGCGCCCGGCATCGGTGAGGGTGAGGCGGCGCGTCGTGCGGTGCAGCAGGCGGGCGCCGAGCCGCGCTTCCAGCGCCGCAACGTGCTTCGTCACCATGGTCTGCGACAGGCCTGAAAGCCGTGCAGCCGCCGTGAAACTGCCCGATGCGACGACCTTGGTGAACACGCTCATGCCGGTCAGCCTGTCGAGCATCGGTCATTGTTCCTTGCGCTGCATATCACACTGTCAGTTATAATTATTATGCATAATGACACGATTAACGTCAGCCAGGAAATAGATCATAGTCTGTTGCAGTGTCGCACCGCGGTTGGCGCACAATGGTCCCGGTTCTGCGGGTCCCGGTTCCGCGCGAGATGGCTCGCCATTTCCGTGCCCGGTTTTGCCGATCGCATCATTCTTGCCAAGGAGATCCGAAATGTCATTGGAAGCAAAACTCGAATCCGTCCGGCCGCAGGCGCTTGCCGTCCTGCGCGTCGTCTCGGGCCTTTTCCTGCTTCAGCACGGCCTGTCGAAGCTGATCCAGTTTCCCTATGTCGAGGCGCTGGCCAACGTGCCGTTGCTGTCGCAGTTCGGCATCGGCGGCATCATCGAGACGGTCGGCAGCATCCTGATCATTCTCGGCCTTTACACCCGCCCGACCGCATTCGTCCTGTCCGGCATGACGGCAGTGGCCTACTTCCAGTTCCATGCGCCGCGCGGGGTTTATCCGCTCACCAACGGCGGCGAGCTCGCAGCCCTGTTCTCGTTCGTGTTCCTGTATCTCGTGTTCGCCGGCGCGGGCGCGTGGAGCCTCGACGGCAAGCGCACCCAGGGCCGTTCGGCGCTTGCGGCCTGATCTGCGGCCATCCGGCCGGGCGTGCGCGCCCGGCCGGGGGCATTCCGGCTGACATACCAATAACAGTCATCTCATGGAGGGTATCATGACCAGGCTTCCCGTCATCGAGCCGGCCCTGACGCCGCGTCCGATCGATCCGGGCGTGCGCATCGGCCACGTTCACCTGAAGGTCGCCGACCTCGACCGGGCGCTGGCATTCTATTGCGGCGTGCTCGGCTTCGAGCTGATCCAGCGCTACGGCAAGCGGGCCGCGTTTATTTCTGCCGGCGGGTATCATCACCACATCGGCCTCAACACGTGGGAGAGCGCCGGCGGACAGCCCCCCGCGCCGGGCACGACCGGACTCTATCATCTCGCGATCCTCTATCCGACGCGCGCCGCCCTTGCCGATGCGCTGCGCCGCCTTGTGGAAGCGGGCATCGAGCTCGACGGCGCCAGCGATCACGGGGTCAGCGAGGCGCTCTATCTGCGCGACCCCGACCAGAACGGTGTCGAGCTTTACTGGGACCGCCCGGAGGCGCAGTGGCCGCACGATCGCGACGGCACGCTTTCCATGGTGACGGAGCGGCTCGACCTGCGCGCCCTGCTGGCGGAGGCCTGAGAGAGGTTCAGCGATTATTGCCGCGCGGTTCCGGCTTGCGCCGGCGCCGCGCTCCCGCTTTGGGGGCCTCGTCTTCCGGCGTGAGCATCGGCCACTCGACGATGCGTTCCGGCAGGTCGTCGACGGCGATGTCGTCCTCGCTCGCCGACACCCGCCCGCGCACCGACACGCCCGCCGTGTGTACCGTCTCCGGATCGCCGGAGATCAGAGGGTGCCATGCGGGCAGGTCCGCGCCCTCGCGCACCAGCCGGTAGGCGCAGGTGGGCGGCAGCCAGGTGAGGCGCGCCACTTCTTGCGGCGTGAGGCGGATGCAATCGGGAACCATCTCCTGCCTGTGCGCGTAATCCTTGCAGCGGCAGACGTTCGCGTCGAACAGCCGGCAGGCGACATCGGTGGCGTAGATGCGGCCGGTGTCCTCGTCCTCCAGTTTGACGAGGCAGCAACGTCCGCAGCCGTCGCACAGGGATTCCCA
Source organism: uncultured Chelatococcus sp. (assembly GCA_937863995.1). Classification (GTDB taxonomy): domain Bacteria; phylum Pseudomonadota; class Alphaproteobacteria; order Rhizobiales; family Beijerinckiaceae; genus Pseudochelatococcus. Next base: position 45,539 of record CALMIK010000087.1, on the reverse strand, counting down.
CTCCCGTTCGGACATCTCATGCAGTTTCTTGTTTTTCCAGAACGGTAACACGGATTCCGTCAAGGTCATTCTCCAGCGCATCTGCGCCTGTACTGTATTGGGACGCGCGATGGGCGTATCATGTGAGCTCGGGGCCACACGTGCGCACGAATTGGCGTTCCGGTTAAGGATGTCAATCTTTGCTGCACGGGATGCGATTGCGGCGGAAGAAAAGGTGTTTTACCACTGAGGCGGTCCTCGGCTTCGCTCAAGGGAGCGATCGCGGTGTTTAAGTATCGTAAGGTATCACTCTCCACCCGCATCAGGCGCGCCGCGCTTGCCGTCGACTCATGGATTGACGCCTCCCTCTATAACGCAGGTTCGGGATTTGGAGAAATCTGGCGGCGGATCTCCGCGCGCATGGACAGGCTCGCCGTCACCGGCGTGCGCCGCGTGCTGGTGGAATGCGCCAGCGAGGGCGCCACCTTGTCCGTGGCCGGTGGCATGCTGCTGCTTGCCCTCGCGCAGCCCGCCTTCAGGGAAACCACCGAGGACTGGCTGAAAAAGCCCGAGTTCGCCGTCACCTTCCTCGATCGCTACGGCAGCGAGATCGGACGTCGCGGCATTCTGCACGACGACTCGCTCGCGCTCGATGAGTTCCCCGACATCCTCGTCAAGGCGGTTCTCGCCACCGAGGACCGGCGCTTCTACCAGCATTTCGGCATCGACGTCATCGGCACCTTCCGCGCCGTTTCGGCCAACGCGCGCGCCGACGGGGTGGTGCAGGGCGGTTCGTCGCTCACCCAGCAGCTCGCCAAGAACCTGTTCCTCACCAACGAGCGCTCGCTCCAGCGCAAGATCAACGAGGCGTTCCTGTCGCTGTGGCTCGAGTCGCGCCTCAGCAAGAACGAGATCCTCAAGCTCTATCTCGACCGCGCCTACATGGGCGGCGGCACGTTCGGCGCGGCGGCGGCGGCGGAGTTCTACTTCGGCAAGTCGGTGCGCGACATCACCCTGCCGGAAGCGGCGATGCTTGCGGGTCTGTTCAAGGCTCCCTCCAAGTACGCGCCCCACGTCAACCTGCCGACCGCCCGCGCGCGCGCTTCCGACGTGCTGGGCACGATGGTGGATTCGGGCTTCATCAGCGAGGGGCAGGCCGAGATCGCGCGGCGCAACCCGGCGACGCCGGTGGACCGCGTGCGCGACGCCAGCCCCGACTATTATCTCGACTGGGCCTTCGACGAGATCCGCGCCATGGCGGGCGAGGGCGCGCTCAAGGGCGAGCGCGTGCTCGTGGTCAAGACGCCGCTCGACCTGTCCATCCAGCACCTCGCCGAAAGCTCGCTGGAAGAAGGGCTGCTGCAGGAAGGCAAGCGCTGGGGCGTGAAGCAGGGCGCCATCGCGGTGCTCGATCCCGATGGCGCGGCCCGCGCCATGGTGGGCGGGCGCGATTATGGCGAAAGCCAGTTCAACCGCGCCACCGGCTCGCTGCGCCAGCCGGGATCGTCGTTCAAGCCGTTCGTGTTCGCCGCCGCCATGATGGACGGGCTCGTCAAGGAAGACAGCAGCATCGTCGACGGGCCGACCTGCATCGGCAACTGGTGCCCCAACAATTACGGCCGCAGCTATTCCGGCCGCACTAACCTGACGGTGGCGCTGCAGCGCTCCATCAACACCACGCCCGTGCGCCTGACGCTGATGATGGGCGGCGGCAACGCCCGCAAGGGACTCGCGCGCGTCATCGAGATGAGCCACCTGATGGGCATCACCACCGAGCTGCGCAACACCGCCCCGCTGCCCATCGGCGCGGAGGGCGTGCGCGTGCTCGACATGGCGGCGGGCTTCGCCGTGTTCGCTAATGGCGGCCAGCGCGCCAAGCCCTACGCGGCGACCGAGATCAGCAACGGCCACGGCGACGTGCTGTGGCGCAGGAGCCGCGACGCGGCCGCGCCCATGCGCGTGCTCACACCGGAAGTGGCCGAAGGCATGAACCGCATGTTGACCAAGGTCGTCGAGGCGGGAACGGGCCGGCGGGCGCGAATCGACGGCGTGCCCGTGGCGGGTAAGACCGGTACCACCAACGCCTACCGCGACGCATGGTTCGTGGGCTTCACCGGGAATCTGGTGGCGGCGGTGTGGCTCGGCAACGACGATTACAAGCCGGCGAACCGCATGACCGGCGGCACGCTGCCGGCCCAGATCTGGCAGGGGCTGATGGCTCCGGCCCATCGTGGCCTCACCATCCGTCCGGTGCCCGGCGTCGCGCCGCCCGCGGGTGCTGTCGCGGCGGCTCCCGACGACGCCGGAGAGGATGGCGGCGGCGCCAACCTGTCGCGGCAGTCCTATGATCTGCTGCAGGGTCTCGGCACGCTGTTCCGCGAGGCCGAGAAGACCGGCACGCAGCCGACCGCGCGGGCGCCCGACGCAGCGCCGATCCAGCAGGCCGCGCGCGGCGCGAAAGCCGGAAACGCCGAAACGGCTGGCGGCGCGCGCGCCGGTGCGCCGTCGCGTCTTGCCGCCAGCAACACGCTCGCGCCGTTCCAGCCTTCGGCGCCGCCCTGAGATGCCCGGGCGCTGGCCTGTCTTTCCCGCGTCGTGCCAGCGGCAGCCGCGCCGCTGCTTGCGGGAACCGCCACCATGGGCGATAACCCCGGTGTCAGTCGTTTTTCCCGGTATCGCGTGTTGATTCCTTGCGCTCTGTCCTTCTCATCCTCGCCGCGCTTTCCGTCGCCGCCCTCGCGGGGCTGGGGTCGGCCTATTACCTGACGGCGCGCGAACCGCCGTTCGGCGAGGTGCGCGTGGGGCCGTGGTCGGCGTGGCCGCAGATCGGCGCGGCCGGGATAGATCCCTACGCCCGGGCCGTTGTTTCGCGCCAGGGATCGCTGCCGCTCGGCGCGGGCGAGGGGCTGGCGTTTAGCGCCGGCCATGACAGCGACGGACGCGAGCTGAGCGCCGCCTGCCGCTATCATGTCCGCGGCGGCGTGCCCGTTTCGCGCGCCTGGACGCTGACCGTCTACGACGCCGATGGCCGGCTGCCCGCCAATGCCACCGGGCGCAACGGCTTCACCTCGCACGAGATCCTGCGCGCGCCCGACGGCAGCGTCGATATCGCGCTGGCGCGCGCGGTGCAGCCGGGCAACTGGCTCATGCTGCCCGCAACCGATGGCCTGCATCTCGTGTTGCGCCTCTACGGCACGTCGGTATCGGCGATGACGGGAGCGGTCGACGTGGGCGCCCTGCCGCGGATCGAGCGGGTGGGCTGCCCATGAAAGAGACGCGCGCGCTCAAGATAGACAGTGCGCTGGGCCTGCGGCGTCCGCCCGCGCGGCGGCGGCCGTGGCAATGGCTGGCAAGGCTTTCGGGCGAGGTGCTGCACGCGCTCGTGTTCGGCCTGACGCTGGGAGCGCTGGTGCACATCGTCACCGTTTTCGTCATTCCCTTCGTCGGGACGGGCGATGCCGTCAACCGGATTTCAGCCGCGCCCTCTCAGGCGTCGGTCGAGCCGGGAAAGGGTGGTGTGTTCGATCCGCCGTGGCCCGATCCGGCGTTCGTCACCATGGTCTGCCGCTTTGACCTTGCCAAGGGACCGCAGCGCATCCGCGCCCGCGCGCCCGACGGTTTCGCCGGCCTGTCGCTGCACGCGCCGGGCGGCGGGGTGCTCTACGCCGTCACCGACGAGGTGGCGCAGGCGGGCGAACTGTCGCTGCACGTGATGACGCCGGACCAGGCGCCGGACGTCGCGCGCGGCGACGGCGCCGATGTGCGTTTCGTGGTTCCGGCGCGCTACGGCATGCCTGTGACCCACGGGCTCGCCGTCTACCGGGTGATGGCGCCGTGGCCGAGCCTGCGCGACAGCGCGCGCGCCACCGCCGCGACGTTGCGGTGCGACACGGACTGAACCACTGGACGCCGCGCTGGCATATCCCCCCGATCCCCGCTATTGAGACATCATGGCTCCACCTCTGCTTCTGCTTCAGGATATTCATCTGACCTTCGGCGGCGCGCCGCTGCTCACCGGCGCGGAGCTGTCCGTGTCGCAAGGCGAGCGGCTGTGTCTCGTCGGGCGCAACGGCTCCGGCAAGTCGACGCTGCTGAAGATCGCTGCCGGTCTCGTCGAGGCCGATACCGGCACGCGCTTCGTGCAGCCGGGCGCGACCGTGCGCTATCTGCCGCAGGAGCCGGACCTGTCCGGCTTCGCCAACACGCTCGCCTATGTCGAGGCCGGGCTCGCGCCGGGCGACGACGCCTATCGCGCCGCCTGGCTGCTGGAGCAGCTCGGACTGACCGGAACTGAAAGCCCCGAGAAGCTGTCGGGCGGCGAGGCGCGCCGGGCGGCGCTGGCCCGCGCGCTGGCGCCGGAGCCCGACATCCTGCTTCTCGACGAGCCGACCAACCACCTCGACCTGCCGGCCATCGAATGGCTGGAGGCCGAGATCCGCGCCATGAAATCGGCGCTGGTGCTGATCAGCCACGACCGCCGCTTCCTGGAAAATCTCTCGCGCGCCACCGTGTGGCTCGACAGGGGCACGGCGCGCCGCCTGGACAAGGGTTTTGCCGGCTTCGAGGAATGGCGCGACGCCACGCTGGAGCAGGAAGAGACCGAGCACCACAAGCTTGCTCGCAAGATCGCGGCCGAGGACCACTGGATGCGCTACGGCGTGACCGCGCGGCGCAAGCGCAACATGCGCCGCGTGCGCGAACTCGCCGACATGCGCAAGCAGTTCCGTGATCGCCGCCGCGCCACGGGTGCCGTGAACATCACGGTGACCGAGGCGGACACCTCCGGCAAGCTCGTCGTCGAGGCGAAAAACCTCGTCAAGAGCTTTGGCGAGCGCGCGATCGTGGACGATTTCTCCATCCGCATCCTGCGCAGCGACCGCATCGGCATCGTCGGCCCCAACGGCGCGGGCAAGACGACGCTGCTCAACCTGCTCACCGGCGATCTCGCGCCCGACAGCGGCAGGGTGAAGCTGGGCGCCAACCTGGAAATGGCCTTCCTCGACCAGCGCCGCGCGACGCTGTCGCCGGAGACGTCGCTCAAGGACGCGCTCACCGGCGGCGGCAGCGACACGGTGATGGTCGGCGGGATAGTCAAGCACGTCGCGAGCTACATGAAGGACTTCCTGTTCTCGCCCGACCAGCTCAACACGCCTGTTTCCGTGCTGTCGGGCGGTGAGCGCGGGCGGCTGATTTTGGCGCGGGCGCTGGCGCTGCCGTCGAATTTCCTCGTGCTCGACGAACCGACCAACGATCTCGACCTCGAAACCCTCGACCTGCTGGAGGAGATGATCGCCGATTATCCCGGCACCGTCATTCTCGTCAGCCACGATCGCGACTTCCTCGACCGCACGGTCAACGCGGTCGTCGTGTCCGAGGGCAATGGGCGCTGGCAGGCCTACGCGGGCGGCTATACCGACATGCTCGCCCAGCGCGGCGAGGGCGTCACGGCGCGCCGGGCCGAGGCGAAAGCCGCCGACAAGCCTGCCGCCACGGCACAGGTTGCCGCGCAGGATGCGGACAAGAAGCGCAAGCTCAGCTTCAAGGAAAAGCACGCGCTCGACACGTTGCCCGACCGCATCGCGGCTCTGGAGCGCGACATCGCCAAGCTGCAGAACCTGCTGGCCGACCCGGAACTCTACACGCGCGAGCCGGCCAAGTTCGAAAAGGCCAACACGCTGCTGGCGCGGGCCGAGGAAGAGCGGGCCGCGAACGAGGAAGAGTGGCTGCGCCTCGAGATGCTGCGCGAGGAACTCGAAGGTTGATCCGCCAAAGGCGGGCGAGTGTCACGCGGATGTGTACTGCCCACCCGTCTTGACGCGCCCGGCCTCGCTATCCATGTCGGCTCCGGAGCGGCTATCCATCAAATGGACCCATTCGATGGATAAGAACTCGTTCATAGTCAGTGAATTGGACCATTTCTCCGGGGCAATGAAACGGGGGCATGGCTCAAGCTTAGAAAACATGGAGCAGCGACCGCGATGCAGTGTCCTATAGACAGCCAGACGCTTGTGATGACCGAACGCAACGGCGTCGAAATCGACTATTGCCCCAAGTGCCGGGGCGTTTGGCTGGACCGTGGCGAGCTCGACAAGATTATCGAGCGGGCCGGTTCGCAGGCGCCGGTTGCTTCATTCTCCAGCCCTCCCGCCCGGGAGCCGGCTCCGGCGTCGCAGCAGCACAGCAGGGAAGCCTATGGTTCGCATGATGCCTATAGCGAGAAAAAGCCCAAGAAGCGCGAAAGCTTTCTGAGCGAACTTTTTGACTTCTAAGACATAATTTCCAACGCCGCTCCTGCGGGGGCGGCGCTGGATGTCTAAACGGGAAAGCGAAGATATGTTGCGGCCGATCCGCATCGATCAGCCGGATGATCCGCGCATCGAAGCCTATGTGAACATCCGCGAGCGCGACCTCGTCGGGCGGGGCGGGCGTTTCATCGCCGAGGGCGAGACGGTGCTCGCCGTGCTGCTGCGGCAGAGGCTGCATGCGGTCGAGTCGCTGTTCATCCTCGACACGCGCCTGCCGTTGCTTGCGGACCTGCCGGCGGCGCTGCCCGCCGATGTGCCGGTCTATACCGCGAGCCGCGCGGTGATGGACGCGGTGGCGGGTTTTCCCATCCATCGCGGCGTGCTGGCGCTCGGACGGCGCGGCGAGCCGGAAGACGCCGGCGCGTTTCTGGCCGGGCTGCCGCCCCGCGCGCTCGTCGTCGGATTGGTGGGGCTCGCGAACCACGACAATGTCGGTGGCATCTTTCGCAATGCGGCTGCCTTCGGGGCCGATGCCGTGCTGCTCGACGACACGAGCTGCGATCCGCTTTACCGCAAGGCGATCCGCGTGTCGGTCGGGGGCGCGCTCACCGTGCCCTTCTTTCGCGCGGCTTCAGCGCATGGGCTCATGGACATGCTCGACAGCGCGGGGTTCTCGGTGCTGGCGTTGAGCCCGCGCGGAACGGAAACCCTGTCGCAGCTCACGCCGCCGCCTCGCGCGGCGCTGCTGCTCGGCACCGAAGGCCCCGGCCTGCCGTACGACGTGCTGGCGCGCTGCCGCACCGTCTCCATCCCCATGCATGGCAGGTTCGATTCGCTCAACGTCGCGACGACGAGCGGCATCGCCATGCATCATCTGGTGAGCCGTCAAGCCGTCAGCCGTTGAATACGGCCTCGAAGCGCTGCAGGAAACGCGTCTTGGCGGTTTCGGCGTCCCATGGCCGCAAATAGTCCTCGCCGCCGTGGGGCAGGGGGACCGGCTTGCCGAAAAAGCCGCGCGCCTCCTCCAGCCCGAAGCCCGCGAGCCGGGTCGCTTCATAGAAGGCTGCCGCCTGATCCGCCTGCTTGATGGCCTTGGCGATTACTGCGGGCGGCTGCGGCGCGAGGCCGAAGCGCAGGTGGATCGCGGCGAGCAGGCGCTTCTCCACATCCTTGTAGCCGTCGCCCAGCACCGCCTTGAAGGGTGAAATGATGTCGCCGACGACGTACTCTGCTCCGTCGTGGAGCAGCACCGCAAGTCGCGCCTCGCGCGAAAGTGCTGGGTCCGCCGCCTCGGCGAACAGCGCCACCAGCAGCGTGTGCTGGGCGACGGAAAAGATGTGCGGCCCCAGCGTCTGCCCGTTCCAGCGCGCGACACGGGCAAGGCCGTGGGCGATGTCCTCGATCTCGACATCGAGCGGCGACGGGTCGATCAGGTCGAGCCGGCGCCCGGACAGCATCCGCTGCCAGACGCGCGGCGGTTTGGATACGCGAGGGGCCATGATCAGGAACGGCTGGCGTTCGCCAGGGCGGCGCATTCGGCGTGGCGGCAGCAATCGACCATGTGGTCGTTGACCATGCCTACCGCCTGCATGAACGCGTAGGTGATGGTCGGGCCGCAGAACTTGAAGCCGGCTTTTTTCAGCGCCTTCGACATTTTTTGCGATTGCTCGGTTTCCGCCGGCACGTCCGCGCGGTTGCGAAAATTGTTGGCGCGTGGGTGTCCGTCGACGAAATCCCACAGAAAATCGCTGAACGAACCGCGCTCTTGAATGGCGAGCCAGACGCGGGCGCTCTCGATGGTGCCCGTGATCTTGGCGCGGTTGCGGACGATGCCGCTGTCCTGCATCAGTGCCTCGACCTTCGCCGCATCGAAGCGCGCGATCGCTTCGGGCGAGAAATCCGCGAAGGCGGCGCGAAAATTCTCGCGCTTGCGCAGGATGGTGATCCACGACAGGCCCGCCTGAAAGCCGTCGAGGATGAGCTTTTCGAACAGGGCGCGGTCGTCGTACTCCGGCACGCCCCATTCGTCGTCGTGATAGGCGACGTAGAAGGGGTCCGTGCCCGGCCACAGGCAGCGGGCCTTGCCGTCCGGGTGCAGCCTGACGAAATCGCTGGCGGACGCGTCAGTCATGAGCAGGCTCTTCCTCGCCGGGAAAGGGGAATGTCGCGAAGGCCGGCTTGTCGAGCGTCAGCGCCACGCCATCGGCGGTGATCGGCTCGCCGGCCGCGATGGCTTCCGCCGCCCGGTCGAGGCGCAAGCTGGCCAGCGCCCGGCCGGGGACGACGGTGCCGATGCGGCCAGACACCTTTGCGCCCGTGAGCACGTCCGCGCCGGTGGAGGGGCCGTCGCCCGTGAACGTGAGCGGCACGATGCGGGTGCGCGCCGTCTTGCGATGATGCATGCGCGAGACGACTTCCTGACCGACGTAGCAGCCCTTGTCGAAGGCGACGCCGCCGAGCTGGTCCATCAGCGCCTCGTGCGGGAAGGCGTCGTTCCACGGAAAGTCGCGCCCGCCCTCGGGCACGCCGAGGCGCACGCGGTGGGCGTGCCATTCTTCCGCCCTGTCTCCCAACGCCGCGATGCGCTCGCGCTCGCCGATGAGGCGTGTGCCGAGTTCCGCCAGGCGCGGGTCGGCATAGGCGATGCCAGGCCCCGCGGGCGGCGGCTCGTCGCCCCAGACCACGCCCACGCCGAGCGTTTCCGACAGGTCTTCTACGATGACCTTGGCGCGCAGCTTGTAGAAGTTGAGGCGTTTCGTCAGCGTTTGCGCCTGATCGCGCGCGACGTCGAGCAGGAAGCCGCCGCCGCGCTCGACGGGCATGGCCACGGCGAGCCCGTCGAACAGGATCTTGCCCTGCGGCGTCAGCAGCCCGAACCAGCGCGCCTCGCCGGCGGCGAGCGTGTCGACGTGGCTGGTGACGAGGTTTTGCATGAAATGACGGGCGTCGTCGCCCGCCACCTTCACGACGCCCCGGTCCGCAAGGCTTGATGTCGGCATGATGTTACAGTCCGAGTTTGCGCTTCCTCTGCGCCAGCGTGCGCAGCCTCAGCGCGTTGAGGCGGATGAAGCCCTGCGCGTCGCGGTGGTCGTAGGCGACGGCGCCGTCCTCGAAGGTCACGAGGTCCTGATCGTACAGCGAGAAGGGGCTCTCGCGGCCGATGATATGGACGCCGCCCTTGTAAAGCTTGAGCTGCACGCGGCCGGTGACGAACTCCTGGCTGGCGTCGATGAGCTTCTGCAGCAGCTCGCGCTCGGGCGAGAACCAGAAGCCGTTGTAGATGAGCTCGGCGTATTTCGGCATCAGCTCATCCTTGAGGTGGGCCGCGCCGCGGTCGAGCGTGACCTGCTCGATGGCGCGGTGCGCGTACCACAGGATGGTGCCGCCGGGCGTCTCGTACATGCCGCGCGACTTCATGCCCACGAAACGGTTCTCGACGAGATCGAGCCGGCCGATGCCGTTGGCGCCGCCGAGCTCGTTGAGCTTCGTCAGCAGCGCTGCCGGCGAGAGCTTCTCGCCGTTGATGGCGACCGCGTCGCCCTTCTCGAAGTCGATGGCGATGGTGGTGGGCCGGTCGGGCGCTGCCTCGGGCGAGACGGTGCGCGAGAACACGTATTCCGGCACTTCCTCGGCCGGGTTCTCCAGCACCTTGCCCTCGGACGAGGTGTGCAGCAGATTGGCGTCCACGGAGAAGGGCGCGTCGCCGCGCTTGTCCTTGGCGATCGGAATCTGGTTCTGCTCGGCGAATTCGATGAGCGTGGTGCGCGAGGTCAGGTCCCACTCGCGCCAGGGCGCGATCACGGTGACGTCCGGCTTCAGCGCGTAATAGCCCAGCTCGAAGCGCACCTGGTCGTTGCCCTTGCCGGTGGCGCCGTGGGAGACGGCGTCGGCGCCGGTGCGCTCGGCGATCTCGATCTGCTTCTTCGCGATCAGCGGGCGTGCGATTGAGGTGCCGAGCAGGTAGAGCCCCTCATACTGGGCGTTGGCGCGGAACATCGGGAAGACGTAGTCGCGCACGAATTCCTCGCGCAGGTCCTCGATGAAGATGTTCTCCGGCTTGATGCCGAGCAGCAGCGCCTTCTGGCGCGCGGGCTCCAGCTCCTCGCCCTGACCGAGGTCGGCGGTGAAGGTCACCACTTCGGCCTGGTAGTTGGTCTGCAGCCACTTGAGGATGATCGAGGTATCGAGGCCGCCGGAATAGGCGAGCACAACTTTCTTCACGCGCTTGTCGGTCATCTGTCCGGTCCGTTGGGCGGGCAGCACACACCGGCCCGCGAATTCTGCGACTATAGTGACCATGGATTACCACGCAAGCCGGCATATGCAACCAGCGCCCGGGAAGCCCCGCCATCCCCTTTCGGCAGATGACGCGCCCGCCGCTCTCTGCTAGGACCCTTGCGTTAAGAATATTCCGAGGATCGTTGTCGAGGAACGCCGCATGTCCGCCAGTCATCCCGAACCGTTCGAGGTCGCAGCCCGCCCGTCGGGTCCGCTCAAGGGCAGCGTGCGGGTGCCGGGCGATAAATCCATCTCCCACCGCGCGCTGCTCTTCGGCCTGCTGGCGGTGGGCGAAACCCGCGTCACCGGCCTGCTCGAGGGTGAGGACGTGCTGCGCACGGCGGATGCGGTGCGCGCGCTCGGCGGCCAGGCGGAGCGGCTTGGCGACGGGGAATGGCGCGTGCGCGGCGTGGGCGTCGGCGGGCTTGTCGAGCCCGATGCCGTGCTCGACTTCGGCAACGCCGGCACCGGCTCGCGCCTCACCATGGGCGTGGTGGCCGGGCACCCGATCCGCGCCACTTTCGACGGTGACGCCTCGCTTCGCAAGCGCCCCATGCGCCGCATCGTCGATCCGCTGCTGAAGATGGGCGCCGTCATCGAGGCCGAAGCCGAGGGCGGCCGCCTGCCGCTGACGATTCGCGGCCCGCGCGAGGCCGTTCCGATCGTTTACGAGACGCCGGTTCCCTCCGCGCAGATCAAGTCGGCGGTGCTGCTCGCCGGCCTCAACGCGCCGGGCGCGACCACGGTGATCGAGAACGAGGCCTCGCGCGACCACACAGAGCGCCTGCTGCGCCACTTCGGCGCGCAGGTCGTCGTCGAGCCGCACGGCGCGCACGGGCGGCGCATCACGCTCACCGGCCAGCCGGAGCTCATCGCGCGCGACATCGTCGTGCCGGCCGATCCGTCTTCGGCTGCGTTCCCGCTCGTGGCGACGCTCATCGTGCCCGGTTCCGAGGTGTTGCTCTCGGGCGTGATGACCAACCCGTTGCGCACCGGCCTGTTCACGACCTTGCGCGAAATGGGCGCCGACATCGAGATCCTGCGCCCGCGCGAGGAAGGCGGCGAGACCATCGCCGACCTCGTGGTGCGCGCGAGCCGCTTGCGCGGTGTCGACGTGCCGGCCGAGCGCGCGCCTTCCATGATCGACGAATACCCGGTGCTCGCGGTCGCTGCCGCCTTCGCGACGGGCGAAACCCGCATGCGCGGCCTGCACGAACTGCGCGTCAAGGAATCGGACCGCCTGCAGGCGGTGGCGGACGGCCTCGCGAGCGCGGGCGTTTCGGCGCGCATCGAGGGCGACGATCTCATCGTCACCGGCGGCGCGGGCGAGGTGCGTGGCGGCGGCGTGGCGGCAACCTATCTCGATCACCGCATCGCCATGTCGTTCCTGGTGCTGGGGCTTGGCGCGCGTGACGGCATGCGTGTCGACGACGGCGCGATGATCGCCACGAGCTTCCCCGCCTTCAACAAGCTGATGCGCGGCCTCGGCGCGGATATCGCCGGCAGCGCCACGGGCGGGTCTGGCCGATGATCATCGCCATCGACGGGCCGGCGGCGTCGGGCAAGGGCACCCTGTCGAAACGGCTCGCAGTGCATTTTGGCCTGCCGCATCTCGATACCGGGATGCTCTATCGCGGCGTGGCGCGCGTCCTGCTGGACGAGGGGCTGCCGCTCGACAGCGAGGAGGCGGGCGAGGCCGTGGCACTGTCGTTCGAGCCGCATCTCGTGGACGAGGACAGGCTGCGCGGGCGCGAGATGGGCGAGGCCGCTTCCGTCGTCGCGGCGCAGCCGCGTGTGCGCGCGGCGCTGCTCGCCCTGCAGAAGGCGTTCGCCCGGCAGCCGGGCGGGGCGGTGCTCGACGGGCGCGATATCGGCACCGTCATCTGCCCGGAGGCGGACGTGAAGTTCTTCGTCACCGCCGCGCCGGAGGTGCGGGCCGAGCGCCGGGCGCGCGAGTTCGCGGCGCGCGGCGAGCCGGCGATTTTCGACGAGATCCTGGCCGAGATCCGCCAGCGGGACGAACGTGATTCGCATCGCTCGTCCGCGCCGCTCGTCATCGCTGCCGACGCCGTGGTGCTCGACACCTCGGCGCTTGATGTCGCGGGCGTGGTCGCCGCGGCGCTCGCCGTCATCTGGGAGCGCGCGCCCTGAACGGGCGCTGGCTCACTACCCGGCGAAACGCTACTTGCGCTCGACGAACCGGCGCAGGATGACGTAGGCCGCCAGCATGCTGAAGGCGAGCAGCAGCAGGCTCCACCAGAATCCGCCGCCGGTTTCGTCCAGCGGCAGGCTGGCGACGTTCATGCCGAAGATGCCGGCGATCAGCACCGGCGGCATGAAGAACGTCATCACCATGGTGACGATGTAGAGGCTGCGGTTCGACTCGTTGGCGATCCGCGTGGAAATCTCGTCCTGCAGGATCTTGGAGCGGGCCTGTTCGGCCACCGTGTCGTGGTCGAGCACGTCGAGCCGCTCGCTGAACACCTGCATCGCCTGGCGGCGCGCCGCGAAGGGCAGCGACGTCTGCGCCCGCTCGAACTGGAACAGCGTCTGGCGCAGGATGAGCGTGTGGCGGTGAATGCGCGCGAGCGACCGGCGCAGCGGGCCGAGAACCGACGCGGTGCCGGCCTTGATGCGCTGGCCGAGCACGTTGTCCTCGATGTTGTCGAGCTCGTTCGACGCCTCGACGCTCATGGCCTCGAGCCTGTGCACCATGTGGCCGACGAGATCGGTGAGGAGCGACAGCGGGTCGAGGTAGGGCTTGGACCTGTCGGTCGAGGCGACGACTTCCGCCACCGCCGCGATCTTCCGCCGCCGGCCGGTGACGATGTAGTTGTCGCCGATGATGACTTGCAGGAAGGTCATCTCGTCTGTCGGGCGGTCGAAGGCGAGCGCGCTGTCGGGCAGGCTGAAGTTCAGCACGCCGTCGACGCTCGCCAGCGCATGCCGGTTGGCGGTGTCGGTGAAGCGCTGGCGCAGGGCCTCCGGCACGAACGAGAGGCCGTTGACCCAGGCGCGCGCGCGGGCATCGACGAGATCGACGTGGACCCACACGAAGCCGCGCGGCTCGGCCGCGCTGGCGGCGTCCGTCTTGACGGGGCCGAGGAGCGTATCGGGATCGACGACTGGCGGCTTCTCTTCATTGACGGCGATCCAGCGGGCAGTGCCGGCGCCGTTGAAGTGACAGAGCCACATCGTGTCGCGTGTGTCGCTGCCGACCGTTTCCAGAGGTTTATGCTGCATCGCCTGTCTTTCGCGTCGTCCCGGAAACAGGAATCGGTCGAAGCTGGGCGGTTTCGTCCCAGCAAGCCTGATCCGGAAAATGTCTCAATGGTTGTGAGCGCAGTATCTGACGCGATTATGACAATATTGCAATAAATGCGACATATATGCCGAATGGCTGAGTGTGGACGGTGGCCATCCAAATGTTTTCCCACCAAATGTTTTCCCACGAAGTGTTTTCACGCTCCGCGGCTTTCACCGGCGGCTTTTGCTATTTCGCTGCCGGAGGCGGCTGGCGGCATCTGGAGAATTGACGCGCTTTTTCACGCAAACCAGCATAAGACTAGAGCGTCGGACGCTCTGACGGAATCAGAACTGACGCTCTATCTTTTTGATTTAACGCATCTTTGTCGACGAAAAGTGGTATCCACTTTTCTGCACGATGCGCTAGCGGGCGTTCGCGAGCGCCACGATGTCGGTCGCGACGGCCTCGATGCGTGCGCGCAGGAGCGCGTTCTCGCGCGCGATCTCTGCCGGCGCCGATGACCGGCGCAGCGCGGCCAGGCTGCTGTTGGCGCCTTCCAGCCGGGTTTCGAGGCTGGCGACGGCGATGCGCCGCTCGTCGCGGTCCTGCTCCAGCGCGTCGCGTTCGGTCAGCAGGACGGCATTGTCGCTTTTCAGTTGTTCCAGCTCGGCGGATATGTCCAGCGTCTCGCGCCGCCGCGCCACGTCGGTCGAGCCGGCGGCGGCGCGCGCCTGCGCCAGCGCCGCGCGTTCCTTTTCGACCTGGCGTTCGAGCTTGCGGATTTCGACCGCTCCCTCGGCGCGGACATAGTCCATCTGGGCGGTCAACTCCTCGATGGAAATCGGAAACTGCGCCGCGAGCCGGCGGCGCGCCAGCCGGCCGGCGCGGGCGTTGATGCCCGGCAGGATCATGAGCGCGATGACGGCCGCGGTCAGGAAGCCCGCGGCGAAGATGAGAGCGGTCTCGAGCAAGGTGCGTCTCGCCGGTTCAGAACGGATTCCAGGTCGATTGCGGCGTGAACTTCAGGTAGCCGATATTGACGCCGAGCTTGAGGCCGACGCCGGTGCGGATGGGCACCAGCACGATGTCGCGCCCGGGCACGCCTTTGCCCGCCAGTGCCGACACGGCGAACCCGGCCACGAGATAGGCCGAGCCGTCGACACCGGCGAAGCGCTGGAAGAGCTGCTCGATCTCCGGCAGGTTATAGATGAGGATCATGGTGCGGTTGCCCGAACCGCCGAAATCGAAGCCGACCGACGGCCCCTGCCAGAACACCGGGCGCTCGCCCTTGTTGCGGGTGAAGAGCTTGCCCTCGCCATAGCGCAGGCCGCCAAAGAACGAGCCCGCCGCCTCTTGGCCGAGAATGTAGCCGTTGGGTTTGCCCCAACGCTGGAACACGTTCTGGACCGCAAGCCCCAGCTCGCGCGAGGTCGAGCCGAAGAAGCGGTGGCCGGAATCGATGATTTCCTCAGGCCTGAATTCGTCGTCGGCGGGCGTGAAGCCCGGCGGCGGAGACTGCTGGGCGAGCGCTTCGCCAATGGGCGCAAGCCCTGCGGCCATCGCGATCGCCGCGCCGGCGCCCACGAGAAGGTCGCGCCGGCTGAGGCGCGGGGCGAGGGGGCCGGTGGCCGGCGCCGGCGCTTCCGTCCGCGCCAGCTCGCGCTGCATCGATTTCATGTGCGTCGATTTCATGTGCCGTTCCTTCCGCGTCGCCGCATGCCACTGTCGCGCAGGCGCGGCCGGAGCTGGATCATACCAGAGTTACCGCGAAACTCCGGTATGATCGAGCTTGTATATCAACCAAGGCTGTTGCGAGGCGTGCCGGAGGCTACCGGCCCAAAAAGCGACGGCTCGCCGCAGAATCTCCCCACGCGATGAACGGACGGTTAACGTGGCCGTCCTGCGTGCGCCCGTAGGTGATTTGCACGCCAGTTTCGTCGGTGACGATGCCGCCGGCAGCGCGCAGCACGGCGTCGCCCGCCGCGGTATCCCATTCCATGGTCTGCCCGAAGCGGGGGTAGACGTCGGCCCGGCCCTCGGCGATGGCGCAGAACTTCACCGACGACGACGCGGCGATGCGCTCGTGCACGGGCAGGCCGGCGAGGAAGTCGGCAGTCGGGCCGTCGGCGTGGCGGCGGCTGGCGAGCGCGGTGAGTCCGGCCTCCGGAACCGGGCGGGTGACGATGGCGCGCCAGTCTCCGGGCGCCGCTGCGGGCGCGTCCGGCTCGATCTTGAGGGTGAACGCATGCGCCCCCCCCACCCACAGCGTCCGGCTGGCGGGTGCGTAGACCGCGCCCGCCACAGGCGTCCCGCCCACGATCGCGGCGATGTTGACGGTATACTCGATTCCGCCGGTGGCGAAATCGCGGGTGCCGTCCAGCGGGTCGACGAGGAAGAAGGCGTCGGGCAGGGGATTGGCGCCGATCGCCTCGCCAGCCTGCGCGCGCTCCGCCGATTGCTCCTCCGCGACTACCGGCACGCCGGGGAAATGCGCGGCGAGCGCTTCCAGGATGTAGCGCTCGGCCTCGACATCGGCGTCGGTGTAGCTCGAGCCGTCCGGCTTGGTGTAGACGTTGAAGCCGCGCGCCACCGCTTCGAGGATGAGCCCGCCCGCGCGGCGGCTGATCTCGCCCAGATGAAGCGCCAGCGCGTCGCGCGCCTGAGCCGCCGTCTCGGGCGCGCTCCAGCTCTTCGGGTCGCGGATGCTGCTGTCGGGAGTGAAGGCGTGCGGGGCGGGCGGGGGCATTGCGTTCTCCTCGTCTGCGCCGGTGCCGCCCTGCCGTGCGGCCAGCGAGCGCCTGCTGTCAATCTGTTCCAGCTTGCATTCAATGTGATCCTCAAGTCGAATGCAAGTTGCTGAGCGATATGGAATGTGGAGCGTTCGCTTCGGCGGCATCCGCTTTGCTTGTAACGCGGTTCCAAGCAAAGCGAATGCCGCTTCGTGTGAAGAAAAAGCGTTAAATCATAAAGTTAAAGAATTTTTGCGTTTCAGGGAAACGTCGAAATGCTTTAATCTGTTAACCTGATTTGGGTAGCGTGTGATGTGGCTGCTTTTCAAGCCGGGCAGCGGCGTGTAACAGGGTTTTTCATTCGATGCGCGGCGGGCTGTTCCCCGCGCCACCGTTGTTTCTGTCGCGGAGCTTTCATGACTGCCGTCTCACTCGATGCGCTCGACCTTGCCGCCTTGCTGTGCAGCCGGGTCTGCCACGATGTCATCAGCCCCGTCGGCGCCATCGTCAACGGCCTCGAGGTGCTGGAGGACGAGGACGACGTCTCCATGAAGGAGTTCGCCCTCGACCTGATCAAGAAAAGCGCGCGGCAGGCGTCGGCGCGGCTGCAGTTCGCGCGCCTCGCTTTCGGCGCTGCGGGATCGGCGGGCGCGGAGATCGACTTGGGCGACGCCGAGCAGGTGGCCAAGGGCTTCATCCACGACGACAAGCTCTCGCTGCAATGGAACGCCGAGCGCCGCCTCCTGCCCAAGAACAAGGTCAAGCTGCTGCTGAACCTCATTCTGGTGGCGACCAACGCCATCCCGCGCGGCGGGCGCATCACCGTCGACATCGACTTCGGCGCGTCCGTGCCGGAAACGGCGATCACCGTGCTGGCGCAAGGGCCGCAGGCGCGCATTCCCGTCAACGCGCAGGAACTCGTCGCCGGACGCTCCGCCTCCGGCGAAGTCGATGCCCACGGCATCCAGGCGTTCTACACCGGGCTGGTCGCGCAGGCGGCGGGCCTTGCGGTGAGCTTCGCCATCGATGGCGACATCGTCACCATCAAGGCCGATCCGGCTGCTCCAGATAACGCGTGATGCCTTCCGCAGCCGCCCTGCCGGTGGCGAAGGTCGCCTGCAGCAGGTAGCCGCCGGTGGGCGCCTCCCAGTCGAGCATCTCGCCTGCCGCGAACACGCCCGGCCGCTTCACCAGCATGTAGTCGTCGTCGATCTCGTCGCGGGGGATGCCGCCCGCCGACGAGATGGCGCGCGCCAGCGGCTGCGTGCCCGTGAGCCGCACGGGCACAGCCTTGACGAGCGCCGCCAGCGCCTCCGACGATGAGGGTAGCGGCCCGCCTTCGCGCACCAGCAGGGCGCCTGCCGGCGACAGCCCGGCGACCTTGCGCAGCGTCGTCGTCAGCGATTGCCCCGCCCGCGCTCGTTCCAGCCGCCACGCAAGCTCGGACACGCTCATGTCGGTCTGCATGTCGATGTGGATCGTGACCGCGCCGTCGCGCTCGATCGCGTCGCGCAACGCCGCCGACAGCGCGTAGATCGCGCCGCCTTCGATGCCTGCCTCCGTGATCATCGCTTCGCCGGCCGCGGTCAGTCCCCCGCCGTGGATCGCGATGCGCTTCAGCGGCTCGCCGGCGGCGCGGCTGCGGAACACGTCCGACCACGCGACGGTGAAGCCGCAGTTGGCGGGGCGCAGATCCGCGACCGCGATGCCCTCGGCCCGCAGCGCGCCAACCCAGCCGCCGTCCGACCCCAGCCGTGGCCACGAGCCGCCGCCCAGCGCAAGCAACGTCGCATCGGCCGCAAGCGTGCGTTCGCCCTCGGGCGTGGCGAAGCGCAGCCCATCGGGCGCGAAACCGAGCCATTGATGGCGGAAGGCAAAAGTTACCCCGAGGCGCTCCAGCCGCCTGAGCCAGGCGCGCAGCAGCGGCGTCGCCTTGTAGGAGCGCGGGAACACACGCCGGCTCGACCCGACGAAGGTCGGCTCGCCGAGTTCCTCGCTCCAGTTCCGCAGGCGCTTGGGCGAAAAGGCCTGGATGGCGGGAGTGAGCCATTCCTGCGCCTCGCCGTAGCGGCGCAGGAAGCCGGGCAGCGGCTCGGTGTGGGTGAGGTTGAGCCCGCCGCGTCCCGCCATCAGGAATTTGCGCGCCGGCGAGGGCATGCGCTCGAAGACGGTGACGGAAAAACCGCGCCCGGCCAGCGTTTCGGCGGCGATGAGGCCCGCCGGACCCGCGCCGACGATATGCACGCGCCTGCCGTCCGCGGCCGCTTTTACGCTTGAATTCTCAGACAAAATACATCCCCCGCGCTCTCCGCGCAGGACGTATCAGCCCACGAACGCGCGTTCAATGACGAATTCGGCCGGTTTGTTGTTGGCGCCTTCCGTCAGGCCCGCCTTTTCGAGCAGTTCCTTGGTGTCCTTCAGCATGGCGGCGGAGCCGCAGATCATGCCCCGGTCGATGGCGGGATCGAGCGGCGGCACGCCGAGATCCGAAAACAGCTTGCCGTTTTCGATCAGGTCCGTGATGCGCCCCTTGAAGGGAAAATCCTCGCGCGTGGCGGTGGCGTAATGGCGCAGCTTGTCGCCGACCACCTCGCTCAGCACCTCGTCGGCGCGGATTTCCTCGACGAGATCGAAGCCGTACTTCAGCTCGGCAACCTCGCGGGCGGTGTGGGTGAGGATGACTTCCTCGAACTTCTCATAGGTTTCCGGGTCGCGGATGAGGCTCGCGAAGGGCGCGATGCCGGTGCCGGTCGAGAACATGTAGAGGCGCCTGCCCGGCGTGAGCGCGTCGAGCACCAGCGTGCCGGTCGGCTTCTTGCGCATCAGGATCTGGTCGCCGGGCTTGATCTTCTGCAGGTGGGAGGTCAGCGGCCCGTCCGGCACCTTGATGGAAAAGAACTCGAGTTCCTCCGCCCATGCCGGGCTGGCGATCGAATAGGCGCGGTAGATCGGCTTACCGTCCACGATCAGGCCGATCATCACGAACTCGCCCGAGCGGAAGCGGAAGCCGGCGGGGCGCGTCGTCGTGAAGCGGAACAGCCGGTCGGTGTAGTGCGTCACGCCCAGCACGGTTTCGCCGTAGACGCCGGCGGGCAGGGCCTGCGCGGGCTCGGCCTCGAGCGTCGTCGCTTCGAGCGTCGTCTCTTCTATTATCGCGGCTGCGGACGCGGAAGGGGAGGAAGCATTCATGAAAGTTCGATCCTGTTCGTCCTGACTGCCCGGGCACAAGGAGATGGCGGGCGTCATTTTCCGCTATCTCCGCGCGAAATGCTCCGCGCCGGATCGCCGCAGACGCTTGCTTGCAAGCAGATTTAAACGGCGCCCCGCAGGGAGGCAATCATCAAAGCCACGACTTCATGCCGGAATACCTTAACCGCATAACACATGTTTTCATCGTTGCCGACAAAATAATGCATAAATATGTGCGTGATTATATATTTATACATTTTAATAATGTTAAATAAGCCGCATCCAGGCGTGATATGAAGCTGGCATGCAGTGGGAGGATGAAGGCATCGTGCTCGGCGCGCGCCGGTTCGGGGAGACGGGCGTCATCCTCGACCTCTTGACGCGCGCGCGCGGCCGGCATGCCGGGCTGGTGCGCGGCGGGCGCAGCCTCAGGATGCAGCCTGTGCTTCAGCCCGGCAACTCGGTGGCGGCGGTGTGGCGCGGGCGGATCGAGGGCCAGCTTGGCCATTTTCGCGTCGAGCCCGTGGCCTCGCGCGCAGGGCGGTATCTGGCCTCGCCGGTGGCGCTCAATGGTCTCGGACTGCTCACCGAATTGCTGCGGCTGTTGCCGGAGCACGACCCGCATCCGGCGCTCTATGACGCCACGCTGGTGGTGCTCGATCATCTCGACGACGCGGCGATCGCGCCGGTGCTGCTGGTGCGTTTAGAGCTGGCGCTGCTGGCGGAGCTGGGCTTCGGCCTCGATTTGTCGCAATGCGCGCTCACCGGGGCGACGCAGGATCTCGTCTATGTGTCGCCGCGCTCGGGGCGGGCGGTGTCGCGCGTTGCCGGCGAGCCTTATCGCGAACGGCTTTTGGCGCTGCCGGCCTTCCTGCGCGACAGCGGCAGCGGGCAGGGGTTCATGGCGGGCGCCGGCCATCCCGGCGACGTGGCGCTGCGCGCCGCCTTCGCGCTCACCGGCCATTTCCTGGCGCGCGACCTGTTCCATCCGCGCGAGCGCACGCTCCCGGACGCCCGCGCGCGGCTGCTTTCATTGCTCCGATAGGGACGAAACATGTTGACCGGCGTTGCCATGCGTCGGGATGCTCTTGCGGCAGGGCGCGTCGTTCGTTATCCGTTCCAATCTGATCGGGCAGCGATTCGATGGGCGGATGAACGGTAGGCCAGACGAACAGTCGGGCCAAACCAACAGGTAGGCAATGGGCAAGAAAGCGGATCTGCCGCCTGCGGGCGGTCCGGAAGGCGGCATCGAGGAGGTGAGCCTGCGCTCGGCGCTTGAGGAGCGCTATCTCGCCTATGCGCTCTCCACCATCATGCACCGCGCGCTGCCCGACGCGCGCGACGGCCTCAAGCCCGTGCACCGGCGCATCCTCTACGGCATGCGGCTGCTGCGCCTCGATCCGGGCGCGGCCTTCAAGAAATCGGCGCGTGTCGTCGGCGACGTCATGGGCCAGTTCCATCCCCACGGCGACCAGTCGATCTACGACGCGCTGGTGCGTCTCGCGCAGGATTTCGCGCTGCGCTATCCGCTGATCGAGGGGCAGGGCAACTTCGGCAACATCGACGGCGATAACGCCGCCGCCATGCGCTACACCGAGGCGCGCCTCACCACGGTGGCGCAACTGCTGCTGCAGGGCATCGACGAGGACGCAGTCGATTTTCGCGAGACCTACGACGAGAGCAACCGCGAGCCCGTGGTGTTGCCGGCAGCGTTTCCCAACCTTCTGGCCAACGGCTCGCAGGGCATCGCGGTGGGCATGGCCACGTCCATTCCGCCTCACAACGCGGCCGAGCTTTGCGACGCGGCGCTTTATCTCATCAGCCACCCCGATGCCGACACCGACGCGCTGCTGACCTTCGTGCAGGGGCCGGACCTGCCGACGGGCGGCATCATCGTCGACAGCCGCGCCGTGATCGCCGAATCCTACCGCACCGGGCGCGGCGGTTTTCGCGTGCGCGCCCGCTGGAACCGCGAGGACGGCGCGCGCGGCGTGTGGTCCGTGGTGGTGACGGAAGTGCCGTATGGCGTCACCAAGGGCCGGCTCATCGAGAAGATCGCCGACCTGCTGCTGGCCAAGAAACTGCCGCTCGTCGCCGACGTGCGCGACGAATCGGCCGAGGACATTCGCGTCGTCATCGAGCCGCGGGCGAAGAACGTCGATCCGGTGCTGATGATGGAATCGCTGTTCCGCCTCACCGAGCTCGAATCGCGCCTGTCCCTCAACATGAACGTGCTCACCGCCGGCCAGGTGCCGCGCGTGCTCGGCCTCGCGCCGGTGCTGCGCGAGTGGCTCGACCACCGGCGCGAGGTGCTGCAGCGGCGCTCGCGCTTCCGGCTCGGCGAGATCGTCCGCCGCCTCGAGATTCTCGACGGCCTGCTCATCGTCTACCTCGATCTCGACCGGGTGATCCGCATCATCCGCGAGGAGGATGAGGCCAAGCCCGCGCTGATCGCCGCTTTTTCGCTCACCGACGTGCAGGCTGAGGCGATCCTCAACACGCGGCTGCGCTCGCTCCGCAAGCTCGAGGAGATGGAGCTGCGCCGCGAGCACGACAAGCTCACCGAAGAGCGCGCCGGCCTCGAGGCGCTGCTCGCCTCCGACGACCGGCAGTGGAAGACGGTTGCGGCCGAGGTGCGCGAGGTGCGCAAGCTCTTCGGGCCGGAAACCGCGCTGGGGCGCCGGCGCACCACCTTCGCCGAAGCGCCGGAGGCGGCGGCGGCCGACCTCACCGAGGCCATGGTCGAGCGCGAGCCGGTCACGGTGGTGCTGACGGCCAAGGGCTGGATCCGGGCGCTGAAGGGGCATGGCGCCGATCTTTCGGCGTTGCAGTTCAAGGGCGACGACAAGCTGTTCCTGTCGTTCCCGACAGAGACCACGGCCAAGATTCTCGTGCTGGCCGACAACGGTCGCGTCTTCACCGTCGATGCCGCGAAGCTGCCGGGCGGGCGCGGCTTCGGCGATCCGCTGAGGCTCATGATCGACCTCGACGAGGGGGCCGAGATCGTGGCCGCTTTCCCCTATGTTCCCGGCGAGAAGCTGCTGTTTTCGGCCAGCGACGGGCGCGGTTTCATCGCGGGCACGGACGACATCGTCGCCAACACCCGCAAGGGCAAGCAGGTGCTCAACCTCGACGCCGCCGGCAAGGCGCGCCTCGTCGTACCGGTTCGGGGCGACCATGTCGCGATCATCGGCGAGAACCGTAAGCTGCTCGTGTTCCCGCTCACCCAGCTGCCGGAAATGGCGCGCGGGCGCGGCGTGCGCCTGCAACGCTATGGCGACGGCGGCATCGCGGACGCCCGCGTGTTCGCCATCGCCGAGGGTCTGACGTGGACGGACACCTCCGGCCGCACGTGGACGGTGGCGGAACCGGAAATCCGCGCATGGCTCGGCAACCGCGCCGATGCCGGACGCCTGCCCCCCAAGGGGTTCCCGCGCAACAACCGTTTCGGGGCTTGAGACGCCGCGCGTCGGCTGTTCGCGGCGGGGGCATTGTTCGCGGCGGGGCATGTCGGCAGCACGGGCCTGCTGCGCCGACAACGGACATCTGTCGGTGTCGTTCCGGCGCTATGATGCGCTGTCGCGTGCTTCCGCGATGGCTGAGGAAGATGGCGTAAGGTGCTGCCCTATAAAGAATCCATCGGTTTTTCCGTTGCTCCCGATGTCGAGATTTTCGCCATCGGCGACGTCCATGGCCATGCCGATCTTCTCGACGCCGCGCTGGAGCGGATCACGCAGGTGCCGCGCATCGACGGCAAGCGCCGGCGTCTCGTGTTCCTGGGCGACCTGATCAACAGGGGGCCGCAATCGTTGCGGGCGCTTGATCTCGCGCGCATGGCCGCCGCCCGCACCGGCGCGGACGAGGTCATCGGCCTGTGGGGCAACCACGAGCAGATCGTGCACCTTTCCATGCTGCCGGCGGACGATCCGCGCAGCGTCAGTGCCCGGTCGTTGTGGATGGAGCACGGCGGTCCCGGTTTTCTGGCGGAGCTGGGTGTCGAGCGCCCCGCCGACGTGCGCGAGGCGCTCGGGGCGGATCGTCTGGCGTGGTTCGCTGGCCTCAAGCCGCATCATCGCTCCGGCGACGTGCTGTTCGTGCATGGCGGCGTCAACCCGCGCCTGCCGCTGGCCGCGTTCCTTATCGCGCCGGTGGAGGTCGATATCGGCCGGCTCGACTACGATCTTCACTGGGCATGGGTGCGCTACACATTCGCGCGGTTCTGGCCGCGGCAGGAGGCGCGGCGCGGACATCAGGGCGTTTTCGTCGTTCACGGCCATCTGCAGGGCCACCTCGATGTGGCGACGGCTGCCGCCGATCAGGTGGCGCGCGACCGTATCAACCTCGACGGCGGCTCCTACAGCACCGGGCGGGTGCGGCTCGCGCGTTTCGTGGACGACCGGATGTGGCTCGACGAGGTGACTGGCGGGACTGGACGCTTCGACGCGCCGGCGGTCGACTGGCTGGCGTGAGGGCCGCGATTTGCCGCACCTTGCCGGCCCGGACGCCGGGCGGACGGCGCTTGCGCGCGGGCGCGCATGCCGATATTGGCAGGAGCAAGGGGCGCAACTCAATGATGGAGAAGACGATATGGCAGCGGCAGGCGGACGCAGGATACTCCCCCTCGTGGTGTTTCTCGCCGGATTGCTCGTTCTCGGCGGAGCGATACTGCTGCAGCTGAGCGGCATCTCCAGTGCCCCCCAGCCGTCGGCCATCGGCGGGCCGTTCACGCTCACCGACCAGAACGGCAAGCCCTTTACAGAGAAGGATCTGGCGGGCGCGCCGACGCTGATGTTCTTCGGCTTCACCCACTGCCCCGACGTCTGCCCCACGACGCTGTTCGAGGTGTCCGAGGTGCTGCGCGCGGCTGGCGACAACGCCGACAAGGTGCGGGTGCTGTTCGTCTCCGTCGATCCCGCGCGCGACACGCCCGCCATGCTCAAGGATTATCTGGCGAGCTTCGACGGCCGCATCATCGGCCTTGCCGGTACTCAGGAGCAGACGGACGCCATCGCCAGCGCCTACAAGGTCTACGCACGCAAGATTCCGACCGGCGACGCGCCGGAGGACTACACGATGGACCACACGGCAATCGTCTATCTGCTGGACAAGCAGGGCCGTTTCGTCAACGCCTTCAATCTCCAGCGCCCGCCCGAGGAAGCTGCGCGCGACCTCAGCGGCTATCTGTAAAGGGAACGTAGCGACGCCGGCGCGACAGGCCATGGCCTGTCTTGCGCCAGTGCGACGGGTCGATGACGAGATCGCGCAGGCCCCACCATGCGGCGATCGTGAGCATCAGGAAATAGAGCGGCGAGAACGGCAGCAGCCACAGCAGCCGCAGCCGCCCGCGACGCGCCAGCCCGACCACCACCGGCAGCACTAAGGCCAGTGTGCCGCACACCATCACGACGAGCGAGAAGCCGAGGGTGGCGGCGTGAAACCATGACGTCGTCCGCCCCCAGGACGTGACCAGCGCCCACGCCGACACCGCCGCGAAGAACGGCATGCACAATGCGCCGAGCACGGTGCCGAAAGTGAGCGTCGAAGCGGCGACGAAACGGGCCGGCCCCAGATCCCGCCACGTCTGCAACGGGTTGCGGGAATGCGTGACGCACACCTGCATCCAGCCTTTCATCCACCGCGCCCGCTGGCCGAACCACGCACGCCAGCGGAAGGGCGCTTCCTCGCGGGTGATCGACGGCAGGTCCATCACGCGCTGGCCCGCGCGGGCGAGGCGAATGCCGAGGTCGGCGTCTTCCGTCACGTTCCAGGCGTCCCAGCCGCCGATGTCGCGCAGTACTTCCGCGCGCAGGTGGTTGGAGGTTCCGCCCAGCAGCAGGGGCATGTCGGCAGCCGCGAGCCCGGGGTTCACCGCGTCGAACAGCGCCGCGTACTCCATCGTGAACATGGAGGCGATGAAACCATCGGCCCAGTTGTCGATCACGATGCGCGCCTGCAAACACGCGACGTCGGGAAACGCGTCGAAGAGTTCCGCCGCCTTGCGCAATTGCTGCGGATCGGGAATGTCCTCGGCGTCGTAGACCACCACGAGGCTGCCGCGTGCGCCGGCGAGGGCGACGTTGAGCGCGCGTGGCTTCGTGCGCGGCCGGCCTTCCGGCACCGTCACGATGCGGATGTAGGATGGGGGATCGCACGTCTCGATCGCGGCGCGGGTGAGGCGGTCGTCGGCCTCCAGCACCAGCCGGATGTCGAGCTTGGCGGGCGGGTAGTCGATCGCGGTCAGCGCATGCAGCAACTGGGGCACCACGCGCGTTTCCCTGAACAGCGGCACGATCACCGTGTAGACCGGCAATTCCGCGTCGCTGAGCGCGCGGGCGTACCCGCCCGGCGGCAACGGCGGCCGGAGCATCAGGCAGAAGAGGCGCAGGAACGACATCGCGAGAAACACGGTGCCCGCCAGCAGCATGGAGAAATACAGCAACGCGAGCGGCGCGAAAAACGCCCAGACAGCCGCCGCCGCGAAGACGGCGCGCAGCGCCGCCATTTGCCAGCGCGCCGGCCCGCTTCGATAGGAAAGATCCGGCTCCTGCGTTGTCAGGCCGGCGGCGGTGTCGGCGATCTCCTGCCGAAAGCGATGGCGCGCCAACGCCGACAGCCGGGAAGGGGACACCAGCGCCACGCCGTTGGAGGCGAACGTGTGGCGGTGGCGCAGCAGCATCTCCACGGCCGCGCCGTCGGGAGCGACCGCGCGCGCCAGCCCGTGCGCATTGGGCGCGAGCGGCAGCGTGCGGGCGGCGAGCGCCTCGTCGAGCGAATCGCAATCGTGAGCCTTGCCGATGATCCTGGCGTCATCCGGCAGGTAGGCGATATCGAGTTCTTGAGCCAGCGCGCGATAGAAGGCATCTTCGGGGATGAGCTGCAACGCCAGGATCGCGTCGGCGACCGGCACCTCCCAGTGTCGCGCCCATTGACCGGCGGCTGCGAGCGCGCCGGATGTGACGCCGTGGCGGCACAGAAACGCGAAGTCGGGCGGAATGCCGCCGTCGCCGTTCACACGGGTCGGTTGCATTTGATCGTACCTTCCGGGAAGCTCCAACGGCGGAGAAAGGAGATGGCGTTAAGGGAATGCAGGGGGCGTGCCGAGTAGAATGAGATCGGCCAAGGCATAAGCGACTGGTCCCTCGCAGCGGAACGACATAGGGTCAAAACTCAGATGCGTCATCCACTTACAGCAATACGACATATTTGTCATGCCCCGGTTCTGCTGCTGGCGCTGTGGGCGTCGGTGGCGTTTTCCGCCGTGGCCGTGGCGAATGACGCTGCGGTTGCGGTGCCGGGGTTCTGGGGCATGGAACTGCGCACCCAGAAGCCCGATCTCGTGGGCGCGCGGGTGGTCCGCTTCCTCACCGACGACGAGTTTCCGCCGCTGCATTTCGCGGGCGCCGATGGCCAGCCCACCGGATTTTCCGTCGAACTGGCGCGCGCTGCCTGCGCGCTCCTCGAACTGAATTGCACCGTGCAGGCGCGCCGTTTCGACACCTTGCTCGAATCGCTGGCCGACCGGCGCGGCGACGTCATTGCGGCGGCGATCCCGATACGGGCTTCGCTGCGCGAGCGCTTCAGCGTGACGGCGCCCTATCACCGCACCCCGGCGCGATTCGCGGCGCGGCGCGAGGCGGCAGCCGTGGTTCCGACCCCGGTGAGCCTTGCCGGCAGGCGCGTGGCGGTGGTGCGGGGCACGGCGCACGAGGCCTTCCTCGCGACGTTCTTTCCGCGGGCCGAACAGGTGCCCGTCGCCGATCTCGCGCAGGGACAGGACAGTCTCAAGGAGGGAAGCGCCGATTTCCTCTTCGCCGATGGCATGTCGCTCGCGATGTGGCTGAACGGCGCGGCGGCGGCCGGATGCTGCGGCTTTTCCGGCGGTCCCTATCTGGAAAGCCGGTTCTTCGGCGAGGGGGTCGGCTTCATCGTGCGCAACGACGACACCGCGCTGCGCGACGCGCTGGACTACGCTCTGCGCAAGCTGTGGGAAAACGGCACCTATGCCGAGATCTACCTGCGGCATTTCCCGGTGGGCTTTTACTGAAACGCCTTCACGCAAGGCGGATGCCGCTTTGCGTGAAGAAAACACTTCAGCATTTCAATGAAACGCTGAAATGCCTCGATCGGTTTTGCGCCAGCTCACGAGCGGCCGCGCAGCAGGCGCAGCAGCAGCCACACCGGCACCACCACTGCCGCCCCGTAGACGATCCAGATGCCGAGGTTGCGCAAGCTGGCGAAGCCTTCCTCCACGAGGTCTCGGATCAGTATTCTGACGCCGTCGAAGAGGTCGAAGGGCGTCACGCCCCACCACGACATCACCGCGCCGACGATCACCGACAGAAACAGCAGCCGCAGCAGGACGCCGCCCGGCGAGCCGCCGAGAAACCGGTTGAGAGAGCCGTTGGACATGCCGTCTACCTCGTCAAAGCGCTTTCAAGCGAAATGGATACCGCCGCGCGTGAAGAAAACGCGTTAAATCCGAAAACTAAAGCATCTTTGTGTTTCAGCGAAACGTCGGCATGCTTTCGCCGCGCCGCCCGCCCTGTTGGGCGGCATGCGCATTGAATGACACGAAAGCCGTTGCGGCCGCAACGCCTGTCATCATCGTCTCCCCCGGGTATGCTACGCTTAAAGGCGAATCATCCGCCGCCGATGCATCGAGGGAGCGCCCGCGACACATCGGCCAGCCCGACGGGAGACAATGCCGTGACCGCAGCTTACGATCCCTCAAGGCTCGATGCCTCGCTGTTCGACCCGGCGCGGATCGATGCCGAGACACGCGCCATCAATGCCGCGATCATCGAGCGCGTCAACGCGGTTCCCGATCAATGGAGCATGTCGGCGGCCGAGGTGCGCGCCGCGCGCGCCGCCGGTCTTGGCGCATTTCCCGCGCCCGTTCTCAGCCCGCGCGCCCGCACGATCGAGATCGATGGTCCGGCGGGCAAGGTGCCGCTGCGTGTGTTCGAGCCGCGAGACGGCGAGGGGGCGGCGGTGACGCCGCGCGGCGCCTTCCTGCACATCCACGGTGGCGGCTGGACGTTCGGCACGGCTGACGGGCAGGACGCGCGCCTCGAACGCCTCGCCGACCGGCTCGGCCTCGTCGTGATCTCGGTCGAGTACCGGCTCGCGCCGGAAAACCCCTATCCCGCCGGGCCGGACGACTGCGAGGCGGCGGCGCTGTGGCTGGTGCGCGAAGGGGCGCTGCATTTCGGGGTGGGCAAGCTGTTCATCGGCGGCGAATCGGGCGGCGCGCATCTGGCGCTCGTCACCATGCTGCGCCTGCGCGACAGGCACGATCTGCTGCCCTTCAGCGCCGCCGTGCTGACCGCGGGCTGCTACGATTTGGCCCTGACGCCGAGCGTGCGCCTGTGGAACGGCGGCAAGCTGGTGCTTGACACCCGCGACATCGAGAAATTCGTCGAGAATTTCATCGGCCACGCCGATCCCCGGCCCGCCGACATCTCGCCGCTCAACGCCGATCTCACCGGCCTGCCGCCGGCCCACATCGCGGTTGGGACGCGCGATCCGCTTGTCGACGATACACTGTTCCTGCACGCGCGCTGGATCGCAGCCGGCAACCGGGCGGATCTTGCCGTGTGGCCCGGCGGCGCGCACGTTTTCATCGCTTTCGGCGGGCGTCTCGCCGAGGAAGCGCTGTCGCGCGCGGAGGCGTTCGTGGGCGGGTTTCTGTAAGGCTCAGGCGGCGCTCGCGCCGCCCGCCGCCGTGGCGATGCGGGCGGCTGCGATGACGGCTTGCGTGCGGCTTTCGACGCCGAGTTTTTGCAAGATGGCGGAGACGTGCGCCTTGACGGTCGCCTCCGACACCGCGAGCTCATAGGCGATCTGCTTGTTCAGCAGCCCCTGGGAGAGCATCATCAGCACCCGCACCTGCTGCGGCGTGAGGCTCGCGACGCGGCGCACGAGTTCATGTGTCTCGCGGTCGGTCGGCTGTTCGAGATCGATGTCCGGGGGGATCCAGGTGTTGCCGGCGAGGATGGACTCGAACGCCTCGCCCATGCTCGGAACGTCGAGCGACTTGGGAATGAAGCCCGAGGCGCCGAAGTCGATGGAGCGGCGGATCACCGTGGGGTCGTCGTTGGCGGAGACGATGGCGACGGGCACATCGGGGAACTGCGCGCGCAGGTAGATGAGCCCGGAAAACCCCTGCACGTCGGGCATGGTGAGGTCGAGCAGCGCGAGGTCCACGCTGCCGGTCTCGTTCAGGATGCGCAGCAGCGACTCGAAATTGCCGCTCTCCGCGATCTCCGCTCCCGGAACGACCGCTTCCACCGCCTGGCGCAGCGCGCCGCGAAACAGCGGGTGGTCGTCGGCAATCGCGATTCGCGCCGAATGTCCAGCCTGCAAGAGCGTGCCTCCCGGTTTAGCTGAAGCGCGAACCGGCCTGACTGGACCGACTCCGGCTCCGCGGTTTTTTCCTTTTGAGCGGATCGCCGCCGATCAGACGGCCTCGTCTGAAAGGGCAATCGCTCCGGTGCGTGCTGCGCAACGGGCCAGCATGCGCCGGTTGTGCAACCTGCCAATAATTATATGGTTTCTGCGTCTTGCGTCCGATTTGGTGCCCAGATCAAACACAAGCCGCACCAAAGATGTGGCCTTTGCCGGCCATGCGTGCATCGTGGCGTTCGACGCGCGCACGCCGCGCGAATACTTCCCATGGCGAGGCAGCAGCGCATGGCGTGTCCGGGGCGGCGCATAGCGCTTACGCTTGCTCCAGACTACGCTTTTTCCTTGTGCAATGTCAGCCGATTCTTGTCGAGAATTATATTAAGTAATCAACTTTATGACACGCGCGCCGCGCCGTTCATCAGCGTTGCCGCCACCTGCGCCGCTCCCGTTGCCGCGATGAGCGCGCCGACGCCGATCAGCAGCGAACGCCTGCGGCCGGCCGGATCGGTCGCGGCCTGGGTGCCGTTCTGGGAATCGGCTTGAGAGGCTGGCGCACTGGTGGGCTTTTCACGTGTCTCGTCCGCCGCCGCCATGGCGGCCCGGCGCGCGGCCGCGATGAAGCTTGCCGTGAAGCCGATGTTCTCCGTCAGCCCTGCATGATCGCGGGCGAGCAGATTTTCGGGCTCCTCCGTGCCTGCTTCAGGGGGCTCGGCGACCGGCGGCGTAAACACGCGGCTGAGAGCCTGCGCCGCCCGGACCTCCGGCAGCGACAGCGCGCCCTGCGGCACGGCGTTGCCGTCACGCGGCGCCTCGCCCGCCGGCCGCAGGCCGGTGCCGCCGGCGCGGATGTCTTCCTCGATCAGCGCGAGACGATCCACGATGCGCTCCAGCGTGCTGTGCACGGCGTCGAGCGCGTCGTCGGAGCGCGGGCGTGGCAAGGCGTCGTCCGGCGAGAGGACGCCGAGCGCCTCGCGCGCGGCGGCGCGCGCCATCCGCTCCAGCGTGTCGTCGTCCGCCCTCGGCAGGTCGCGCAGTTGCAGCGACAGGGCGCCGATGGCCGTCTCCAGCCGGTTCGCGACGGCGGTGTCGCCCGCACCCAGTTCGCCGCTGCGGGACAGGTCCTCCAGCCGGCCGACAACCTGCGCGATCTGCGCGGCCAGGGTGTCGAGGCCGGTTTCGGCTGCGCCCGCCTGCGCGGGTTCGGCCTGCGCCGTCTGATTGTGCAGCGCCTCGACGCTTTCGCAGAGGTGGCGCACCATTTCCTCGATGCGGCCCAGGATGGGCGAGGGCGCTTCGTCGTCCCTCGGCAGCAGGGCGCTGTCGAGTTTGCGCGACAGTACTTCCAGCCGCTCGATGATGGCGCGCTGCGCCTCTTCTTCAGCGGACGATTCGAGGCGAGCGAGCTCAACCTGCCGGGAGCGAATGTCCACGATGGCGCGGGCGAGACGTTCTTCCACCGCGAGCTGGTCGGCGTCGGGCGTGGATGCGGGCAAGGGCGCGGATGCGGGTAAGGGCGCGGCGGCTTGCGGCAGGCGGTCGACGATGTCCGCGAGGGCCACGGCGAGCCGCGCCTCGACGGCCGGCAGCAGATGGCCGGCCAGCCGCTCCGCCTGTAAGGACGCCGCGTCGTCGGGGTTTGCTTGCGGCGCGGCGGTAAGTTGATCGTCGATGCGCTTCACCTGCCGGGCGATGCGGGCAAGAGTATGCGATAGGGCGCGCGTGGCTTCGGCCTGTTCGAGCGCCGCGTGCCGGGCCGCTTCGGCGCGCGCTTTCTCGGCGTTGTCGATGTAGCGGGCGAGCCCGGTGAGCGCTTCCGCCACGTGCGCGGCGCGCTCGCGTTCGCGCCTGATGGCGCGCGCCTCCGCCTCCTGCAATTGCAGCACGATGGCGTGGACGGACGTTTCGCGCGTGAGCGCGGCATCGCGGAGCGCGGCGGGCGGCCCCTCGGCGTTGCGGCGCACGAGCCGCGCCAGATGGGTAGCGACCTCGGCCCAGCGTTCGTCGGGGGCGGGGGCAGCCGCGCGGGGCGGGAACGGCTCCGCCTGCGCCTGCCGGGTGATGGCGGCGCTGAGCCATTCCCCGATGGTCATGCCGGAGTGGCGCGCGGCTTCCTTCACCGCGTCGCGCGTTTGGGGGGCGATTCCCTTGATGCTCCACGGCGCCTGCTGCGGGTGGCCGGAGGCATGGGCGTCGGGCGCGCGGGGGGCGGATGTGGGAGGCGTCATGTGTCCGTAATCCTGGCTTCGGTGGTGATCACCTGACGTCGTCCGTTCCGTTTGCGGTTCCCCGGAAAACCTTGCGGTTCAATCCGGTAGGCCAGTCTCGAATCGCGCCGGACACGGGTCCGCTCTCGCGCAGCAACGCTGTCGACTTTTCCCTCTCAAGGTAAATGGACCATTAATGCCCCGACTTGTGGCGGAGCTTTGCTCAGGAATAATGTGGCGGCCATGCATCCATCGCGGATCTGGCAACCAAATCCGGACTCGACGGAGGTGGGTTGAACGTGGTAAATGCCAGCGCCAACTCAGCTACAGCGTGATCGGGGCGGGCGGTTGTCCCCGCAAGTCCGGAACAGGCTCGGCCGGCGGCATGCCGGCGACGGGCATGTTTTCGCATCTTCCTCTCGGCCGCGCTGGGGCTTCATTGCACAGGAAGGGTTGGCGATGCCGGTTATCCGCGAAAAAACCATCCGCGAGGCTTTGACTTTCGATGACGTGCTGCTCCAGCCGGGGCACTCCGAGGTCATGCCGGGAGAGGTCGAACTCAAGACCGCGCTCACGCGCTCCATATCGCTCAACCTGCCGGTGATCGCCTCGGCGATGGACACGGTGACGGAAGGGCGCATGGCCATCGCCATGGCGCAGAGCGGCGGCCTGGGCGTCATCCACCGCAACCTTACCCCCGAACAGCAGGCCGACCAGGTGCGGCTCGTCAAGAAGTACGAGTCCGGCATGGTGGTGAACCCCGTCACCATCCACCCCGACCAGAAGCTCGCCGATGCGCTGGCGCTGATGAAGGCGCATTCCATCTCCGGCATCCCGGTGGTGGAGCGCGGCGCCAACGGCAACAACGGCAAGCTCGTCGGCATCCTGACCAACCGCGACGTGCGCTTCGCCACGAGCCCCGAGCAGCGCGTCGCCGAGCTCATGACCAAGGACCGGCTGATCACCGTGCGCGAGGGCGTGGGGCAGGAGGAAGCCAAGCGGCTGCTGCACCAGTTCCGCATCGAGAAGCTGATCGTCGTCGACAGCCACTATCGTTGCATCGGCCTCATCACGGTCAAGGACATCGAGAAGCAGGTCGCCTATCCGAACGCCGCCAAGGATGAGCAGGGCCGGCTGCGCGTCGCCGCTGCCACCACAACGGGCGACGAGGGCTTCCTGCGCTGCGAGATGCTGATCGACGCCGGTTGCGACGTGCTCGTGGTCGACACCGCCCACGGCCATTCCCAGCGCGTGCTCGACGCGGTGACGCGGGTGAAGAAGCTGTCGAACGCCGTGCAGGTGATCGCCGGCAACGTCGCCACCGCCGCCGGTACGCAGGCGCTCATCGACGCCGGCGCGGATGCCGTCAAGATTGGCATCGGCCCGGGCTCGATCTGCACCACGCGCATCGTGGCGGGCGTGGGCGTGCCGCAGCTCACGGCCATCATGGACGCCGCCGAGGCGGCCCATGCGGCGGGCGTGCCGGTCATCGCCGATGGCGGCATCAAGGTTTCGGGCGATCTCGCCAAGGCGCTGGCGGCCGGCGCATCCGCGGCCATGGTGGGCTCGCTGCTGGCCGGCACGGACGAGACGCCCGGCGAGGTGTTCCTGTGGCAGGGCCGCTCCTACAAGTCGTATCGCGGCATGGGGTCGGTGGGCGCGATGTCGCGCGGTTCCGCCGACCGCTACTTCCAGCAGGACATCAAGGACACGCTCAAGCTCGTGCCCGAGGGCGTCGAGGGCCAGGTGGCCTACAAGGGCTCAGTCGCGGCGGTGCTGCACCAGCTCGCCGGCGGACTCAGGGCCGCCATGGGCTATGTCGGCGCGCGCACGATCCCCGAGCTGCAGGACCGGGCGCAATTCGTGCGCATCACCAACGCCGGTCTGCGTGAAAGCCACGTCCATGACGTGACCATCACGCGCGAAAGCCCCAACTATCCCGGTCGCGGCTGAGACATCAGCCGTCGCATCGCGATGCGCGCCTCATAAAGCGCTTTCCGATCAAGTGAAATCGTTTGATCGACATGAATTCGCTCGAAGCTGAAGAGCAGGATCATTTCAACGCTGTAACCACGCGGGGAAATGATCCTGAGGGCGCGCGTTTTTCCTTGATTCTGTTTGAAGTGAGCAATCCATGACGCCTGCCGCGCGCATCGCCGCCGCCATCGAAGTTCTTGCCGATCTGGAGGTGCGCCGCCGTCCCGTTAACGACGCGCTGCGCGAGTGGGGCCAGACGCACCGCTTCGCCGGGTCGAAGGACCGGGCGGGCGTGGCGAGCCTCGTCTACGATGCCTTGCGCCGGCGCGCGTCGAGCGTGTTCCTGCTCGGCGACGAGAGCCCGCGCGCCATCGTGC
This sequence comes from uncultured Chelatococcus sp., assembly GCA_937863995.1. Taxonomy (GTDB): domain Bacteria; phylum Pseudomonadota; class Alphaproteobacteria; order Rhizobiales; family Beijerinckiaceae; genus Pseudochelatococcus. The sequence goes on along the minus strand of CALMIK010000087.1, from coordinate 10,907 downwards.
TCGGCATGCTGCGGCTGGGGCGGGGGCTGGATGCTGGCGAGATCGCCGGCCTTTTTTCCGGCGAGAGGTTCGCGCCTGTGGTTCTGTCCAGCGTCGAACGCGAGCGGCTCGAGGCGCCCGTGCCCGACATGCCGGCGGCGAGCGCCGGCGATTTTCCCGAATGGCTCACGGACTCGTTTGCCCGCGCGCTCGGCGATGACCTGATCGCCGAGACCCAGGCGCTTGCGGACCGCGCCCCGATCGATATTCGCGTCAACACTCTCAAGACGACGCGCGAGGGGCTGGCTTCGGCGCTCGCCCATCTCGCGCCCGAGCCGACGCCGCACGCGCCCGACGGGCTGCGGTTTCATGCGGGTGAGGACGGACGCGGGCCGGCGCTGCAGGTCGAGCCCGAGTTCCTGCAGGGCCTCTATGAAATTCAGGACGAGGGATCGCAACTCGCGGCGCGTCTGACGCTGGCCGCGCCGGGCGAGCAGGTCGTGGACCTGTGCGCGGGGGCGGGCGGCAAGACGCTGGCGCTCGCGGCGCAGATGGACAATCGCGGTCAGGTCTTTGCCACGGACGTCGACGCGCGCCGCCTTGCCGCCATCCATGATCGCGTGTCGCGCTCGGGGGCGCGCAACGTGCAGGTGCGCGTGCCGCGCGGGCGCTACGATCCGGTGCGCAACCCGCAGGTGGCCGATCCGGTGGCGGATCTCGCGGGTGCGGCCGATCTCGTGCTGGTCGACGCGCCGTGCACGGGAACGGGAACGTGGCGGCGCAACCCCGACGCCAAATGGCGGCTGCGCCCCGGCGCGCTCGAGGAACGCATCAAGGATCAGGCGATGGTGCTCGACCGTGCGGCCGGACTTGTAAAGCCGGGCGGTCGCATCGCCTACGTCACCTGCTCGCTGCTGCCGGAGGAGAATGACGCGGCAATAGCAGGATTTTTGGAGCGCCATGCCGGTTTCGCTCCGATTGCGCCGGCAGAGGTGGCGCAGGCGGCGGGCCTGGCGGAACTGGCAGATTTCGCAACGGCTGGCGGCGGGCTGCAGCTTACGCCTTATCGGACCGAGACGGACGGATTCTACGTGGCCGTGCTGCGCAAGGGCGCGCCATAGCCGAGGATACTTCCATGGTTGCAACGCGCAGGCGGCGGGTCATTGTTCTGACGGGGCCGATCGGCGCGGGCAAGACGACGCTGGGGCGCGCCCTTGCGCGGACTTTGGGAGGCTGCTTTATCGACGGCGACGACCATGCGCTGCCGGGTCAGCCCTGGTACGTTTCAAGCCTGAGAACGAGCCGCGCAATCGTCGAGGCGGCCATGACAGCCTCCACGGAGTCCGGCGACGTCGTGGTGGCCTATCCGCTACGCTGCATCAACTGGATCTATTACCGCCGCCGCTTCGCCGAAGCAGGGGCGGCGATGCTGGTCGTCAACCTGCATGCGACGTTCGAACAGATCGTCGATGCGGAGCGTGGGCGGGTTTTCGATGAGCGCGAGCGCTGTCGGATTGCGGAAATGATCCAGCAGGGCTATGGCGCGCGCGCATTCGCTGCCACGACCGTTGATACCGGCTCCCCGCCATTCGCGGAAGCGCTCGCGGAGTTGGTCAAGGCCGTGCGTCGATAGCATTAAGCCGGAAAATGCGTGCACTTCCCGGCCTTACGAACAAAGGAACGGCAACGCGTTCCAGTTGACTGCCCACTGCTCGAAGTGAGCACGGCTTGAGGCCGCGCTTACTTCTTCTTGTCGTAGGGATTGTCTCCCGACCGCAGCGACAGGCGGATCGGCGTGCCTTTGAGATCGAACGTCTCGCGCAGGCCGTTGACGAGATAGCGCGTGTAGGAGCGCGGCAGATCGGAAAGCTGGTTGCCGAACAGCGCGAAATGCGGCGGGCGGCTCTTCACCTGCGTGACGTAGCGGATCTTGATGCGGCGGCCCGAGACGGCAGGCGGCGGGTGGCCGTCGAGCATGTCGGACAGCCAGCGGTTGAGGCGCGAGGTCGAGATGCGCTCGTTCCAGATGCGGTAGGCGTCGAGCACAGTCTCCATCAGCGGGTCGATACCGCGGCCCGTCAAGCCCGACACCGGGATGACCGACACGCCCTTGACCTGCGACAACAGGCGCGTCGCGTCCTCGCGCAGCTCCTTCAGGAGGCCGTGCTGGTCGGAAACGAGGTCCCACTTGTTGAGGCCGATGACCACCGCGCGGCCTTCCTTCTCGATCAGGTCGACGATGGTCAGGTCCTGCTTCTCGAAGGGAATGGTGGCGTCGAGCAGCACGATGACCACTTCGGCGAAGCGGATGGCGCGCAGGCCGTCGGCGACGGACAGTTTCTCCAGCTTGTCGTCGATGCGGGCGCGCTTGCGCATGCCGGCGGTGTCGTAAAGCTTGACGGCGTGGCCGCGCCATTCCCAGTCCAGCGAGATCGAATCGCGGGTAATGCCGGCCTCGGGGCCGGTCAGAAGCCGTTCCTCGCCGATCATCTGGTTGATGAGCGTCGACTTGCCGGCGTTCGGCCGGCCGCAGATGGCGATCCGGAGCGGACGCTGGATGTTGCCCTGTTCGTCGAGCGCGGCCTCTTCCTCCTCCTCGTCGTCGGCATCGGGGAAGAAGGGGGCGAGCGCCTCGAACAGATCGGACGTGCCCTCGCCGTGTTCGGCCGAGATTGCCACCGGATCGCCGAGACCGAGCGAGAACGCCTCATAGGCGCCGTCGAGCCCGACCTTGCCCTCGGCCTTGTTGGCGATGAGGATCACAGGCTTGCCGGAACGGCGCGCCAGCTCCGCGAACTGGCGGTCGGACGGCGTGATGCCGGCGCGCGCGTCGATGACGAACAGGATGATGTCGCTGTCGGCGATCGCCGTTTCCGTCTGCTGGCGCATGCGCCCGGTGAGGCTGCCGTCGGCGGCTTCCTCAAGGCCTGCGGTGTCGAAGACGCGGAACGCGAGATGGCCGAGCGTCGCGTCGCCCTCGCGCCTGTCACGCGTGACTCCGGGCTGGTCGTCGACCAGCGCCAGCTTGCGCCCGACAAGGCGGTTGAACAGGGTCGACTTGCCCACGTTGGGACGGCCGATGATGGCGACCGTAGCGGTCATGGTAACTCCAGACGCAAACTTGATGACGAAAACTCAGTCCGACGGACCGCCGGCGACAAGCGCCAGATAGAACTCTTGCGCGCGCCGGCGCAAGCCTGCGGGTGCGGAGGGGTCGGTGACGATCTGGTCGAACCAGCGCCCCGCATCCTCGAAACGGCCGGCGTCGAGCGCGACGACGCCGAGCGTCTCCAGCGCCGAGAAGCGCCACGGCTGGCCGGGGGCAGCGAGCGGCTGCAACGCGGCCTGCACCTCGTCCGGAGACAGCGTGCCGATCTGCAGCAGTGTCGCGCGCAGTTTGGCGAGATCGCGCCAGGTGGCATCGACGCTGTTATCGTTGGCGATTGCTGTAAACGCGGCCGCTCCGGCGGCGGCGTCCCTGCTGCCTTCGATACCGGCGAGCCGGAAACGGGCGAGCAGGCGGTAGCCGGCCGGGCTGTCGGCGGCGATGGCCTTGAGCGCCTCCTCGGCTTCCGCGCCCCGACCCTCGCGCGCGGCCTGCAGCGCTTCCTCGAACCGTCCGCCCGCCTGTTCCGCCGACTGTTGCTCGAACCAGCGCCACGTCTGCCAGCCGCCCACGCCGGCGACGATCAGCACCACCACCGCGACAATGGCGGGCGTGAGGCGGCGAAACAGCTTCGAATAGCGGTCGCGGCGGAGGTCTTCGTCGATTTCGCGAAAGATGTCGGTCATGAGGGTCTGCTGTATGGAGGTCCGCTGCGCCGGCCGGGGCCGCATGCAAGAATATCGAAGGCGAGCGGGAGCATTAACACAGCGATGCGGCGAAAGCGAGATCGGCGTTTTCCGATATTGAGGCCGTATCAGATGAGGGCGCCGTCCGCCTCCACGAAGGCGCGCAGCAGATGATGGGCGATGGCCATGGGCCGCGGCGCGGTGAGGCCGTCCGGGTGCTCGCCCGCCAGCATCAGCCGTGCCTCCTCACGGGAGAACCAGCGCGCGTCTTCCAGCTCCAGCCGGTCGACCACGATGTCGAGCGCCAGCGCCCGCGCCGCGCAGCCGATCATCAGCGACGACGGGAAGGGCCACGGCTGGGAGGCCAGATAGCGCACAGCGCCAACGGGCACGCCCGCTTCCTCCATGATCTCGCGGCGCACGGCGTCCTCGATGGTCTCTCCCGGTTCCACGAAACCGGCCAGCGCCGAGTACATGCCGGGCGCGAATTGCGGCTGGCGGCCGAGCAGGCAGCGCTCGCCATCGGTCACCAACATGATCACCACCGGATCGACGCGCGGAAAATGCTGCGCGCCGCACGACGGGCAATCGCGCCGGAAGCCGCCGGTGAAGGCAAGTGTCGGCGTGCCGCAGTTGGCGCAGAATCCGTGCCGGCGATGCCAGTCCATCAGCGCCTTCGCCTCGCCGAGCGGCCCCAGTTCGTCGGGCGGCAACGCGCCCTCGGAGGCAAGCGCGCGCAGATTCGCGGGCGTGATGTCCGATGTCTGCTCGAGGGATTGCGCCAGTTCCGCCGGGTAGAGCAGGGCGAACAGCGGCACGCTGTCGAGGATGCCGAGAAAGGCGGTCTCGCGCGCCGTGCCTAACGCCGTGGCCTCCGCCAGCGTGAAGCGGGCGCGCTCCGGTCCGGCCGTGGCCTTCAGGAGAGGTGTGTCCCCGGCGATAATGAAGGCGCGTGCGCGCGCATCCGCCCGGAAGGCGGCAAGTTGCGCCTCGTTTTCGCGCCGCTCCGAATGGCGGTCGAGCCGGTTGGTGCCGAAGGCGGTGCGCGCCGACAGCTCGGGCGTGGTGGAAGCCTCGCCCGGAGATGGGGCGGCCCGTTCCTGTGTCATCGCGATTCCATGCGTTCTTGCGGCTATTTCCGATGGTTCCAGATTAGCCTTGCGCGAAGGCATCGCAAGGGCTGCTCGCCGGTAGAGCATGCGCTGCGGAAAATTTTTCCGGCCGCACATTTTTTCCTTGACGCCGCCTCGTGTTGGCCCCATTTACCATCCATACATTCTGTGTCGCGCAACCGCGTGGCGCATTCCTATCGGAAAATCGGAAATCATGCCCAGCGACAGTACAAGTCGATCGCGTTCGCCGTCTACGGCCCTCTGGACAGCCTGATTTTCGACAGGCTCACCGGATCGGCCGTTTGACGGCCCGATCGACAGGAAGGTGAGCCAATGACCTCTGCAAAAGTTCAGCGCAGCCTCACGGCTGCACGTTACGACGACACCCGTGCCGATCGCTCCGTGGCATGGCTTCTCGTGCTCATGCTCGTGCTCGTGTTCTTGCCTGTGGCAGGAGTTTGGGCCGCGGCGTTCTTGTCGCACTGAGCCGCTCGAAGCCGCTCTTTATTCAGTGTATCGAACCGGGAATCGGCTGCGGTCTTCCGGACGTAAAATCGGTGCGTGATTCCAAGAAAAGCCGCTCCGCGTTAGATCGCGGGCGGCTTTTCGTTGCACTTTGCAATTATCGCTTTGGCGTTTGAGGGGGCGCATGTCCCGCCGCCGGATCTGAAGCCCAGCATTTAGAGCGCCTAACAAAACCTCGCGGGGTCGGCTGGCCCGGTCTTTTGGTCCCCTGCTGCGTTGCCAATCCTCGCCGATGCAACCAGCATCGACTGCGTTTGGCGTCTTGCAGGATGACCAAAATCCCCAGGCCATCCTCAACCCGGAGGTTTTGTTAGGCGCTCTTAGAGCGCGTATGGAAGCGAACATCTTTTCGGATGAAGCTGTCGCGCGGCGGCTTGTGGTTGAGCATGTTCCTCTGTGGGCAGGGCTCCCAATCCGTCGCCTGCTGTCCTCGGGAACTGACAATGCACTGTATCGTCTGGGCGACGACCTGTTGCTGCGCTTTCCGAGCCGCGAATCTGCCGTGCAGTCGATGCGGAAGGAGCTTGAGTGGCTACCCTTTCTTGCGGACCTCCCGCTGATTGTGCCGCATGTACGTTTCAGGGGACGCGCGGACATCGGTGTGATGTGTGACTTTGCCGTTGTCGATTGGCTAGAGGGCGAAGATGCTTTTCCCGACAACATTGACGATCCTGTCGAAGCCGCTCGCGATCTTGCGGGATTTCTTAAGGCGTTGCATGCGAAGGGCACCAAGGGCGCGCCCCTTGCCGATCGCAGGGGGGCGGCGCTGGAAACGTTATCTTCCGCTGTCCTTCCGGCAATCGACGTTCTGGCTGACGAAATCGATGCTGGAGCGGCGCGGGAGTTGTGGCACTCGGCCTGCGCCGCGGCATTTCGTGGAGGGTCTGTCTGGCTGCATGGCGATCTGAAGGCTGATAACCTGATTGCCAGCGGCGGACGCTTGCGGGCCGTGATCGACTGGGGGCTATGCGCGGTTGGCGACCCCGCCGTGGACTACGCTGCGGCGTGGACATGGGTTGAGGCTTCCGCTCGCGACATTTTTTGCGACGCTTGCGAACTCGTTGCCGAAGACCGGCTTCGCGCAAAGGGATGGGCGCTGTACAGCGCGGTCATTGCACTGAGCTATTATCGCGATAGAGGATCCCACGATGCCTTGTGCAGTCAGTCTCGCCGGACCCTCGCGCATCTGGAGCTTTCGATAGGCACGCCCTGCGCGGACTCGATCAGAGGCCGCTGAATCAATCTCATCGGCCTTTCGTACTTCTTCTCCCACTGATTTACATCGTCTCCGGAAAGTTGCATTGCAAGTCGCATCGACTGTTGCTCGCACGATTGGGAAACGACAGACCATGCGCTCCATGCAATCCGCGCTCACCATCGCCGACCTCAAGGACCTTGCCCGCCGGCGCGTGCCGAAAATGTTTTTCGACTATGCCGATTCGGGATCGTGGACGGAGCATACCTACCGCGCGAACGAGGCCGATTTCGCCGATGTCCGCCTGCGTCAGCGGGTGCTCGTGGACATGACGAACCGCTCGCTTGCCACCGAAATGGCCGGCGAGGCCGTCGCCATGCCCGTGGCTCTCGCGCCGACCGGCCTGACCGGCATGCAGCACGCGGACGGCGAAATTCATGCCGCGCGGGCGGCCGAGGCTTTTGGCGTGCCCTTCTGCCTGTCCACTATGAGCATCTGCTCGATCGAGGCGGTTGCGGCCGCGGTGACGAAGCCGTTCTGGTTTCAGCTTTATGTGATGCGCGACCGCGACTTCATCGTCCGCCTCATCGCGCGGGCGCGCGCGGCCGGTTGCTCGGCGCTGGTGCTGACCATCGACCTGCAGATTCTCGGACAGCGTCACAAGGATCTGCGCAACGGCCTTTCCGCGCCGCCGAAGTTCACCCCGCGCCACGTATGGCAGATGGCGACGCGGCCGGGCTGGTGCCTGCGCATGCTGGGCACGAAAAACCGCACGTTCGGCAACATCGTTGGCCACGCGAGCAACGTCACGGACGTGTCCTCACTGTCGTCGTGGACCGCCGAGCAGTTCGATCCGCGCCTGTCGTGGGCGGACGTGGCCTGGATCAAGGAAAAATGGGGCGGCAAGCTGATTCTCAAAGGCGTGCTCGACCCGGAGGACGCGCGGCTTGCCGCCGAATCGGGAGCGGATGCGATCATCGTCTCGAATCACGGCGGCCGCCAACTCGATGGCGCGCGTTCGTCGATCTCGGCGCTGCCGGCAATCGTCGATGCCGTGGGCGACCGCATCGAAGTGCATCTCGACGGTGGCGTGCGGTCCGGGCAGGACGTGCTCAAGGCGGTCGCGCTTGGCGCGAAGGGCGTGTGGATCGGCCGGCCGTTCCTTTATGGACTTGGCGCCGGCGGACAGGCGGGCGTGACACGGACGCTTGAGATCATTCGCCGGGAACTCGACATATCGATGGCGCTGTGCGGACGACGCGACATCCGCGCCGTGGACGCAAGCATCCTCGACCGCGCCCCGTGAGAAACTGTCGTCGGTCATAAAAAACCTCCCGGATCGCTCCGGGAGGTTTTTTTGTTGTCTTGCTTGCGTCTGGCCGGAGGCCATCCGGCTCCCGCGCCTTACTTCAGCGCGCCGATGGCCGTCTGCAGGTTCTCGTCGACCTTGTCGAGGAAGCCGGTGGTGGAGAGCCACTTCTGATCGGCGCCCACGAGCAGGGCGAGATCCTTGGTCATGAAACCGGATTCGACGGTGTCGATCACGACCTTCTCCAGCGTGGCGACGAAGCGGGCGAGTTCCGCGTTGTCGTCGAGCTTGGCGCGATGGGCCAGGCCGCGAGTCCAGGCATAGATCGAGGCGATCGAGTTGGTCGACGTCGCCTTGCCCTTCTGGTGTTCGCGGTAATGACGCGTAACGGTGCCGTGCGCGGCTTCCGATTCCACGATCTTGCCATCGGGCGTCAGCAGCACCGAGGTCATGAGGCCGAGCGAACCGAAGCCCTGCGCCACCGTGTCGGACTGCACGTCGCCGTCGTAGTTCTTGCACGCCCAGACATAGCCGCCGGACCACTTGAGCGAGGATGCCACCATGTCGTCGATGAGGCGGTGCTCGTAATGAATGCCGGCCTTCTCGAACGCCGCCTTGAACTCGGCCTCGTAGATCTCCTGGAAGATGTCCTTGAAGCGCCCGTCGTAGGCCTTCAGGATGGTGTTCTTCGTCGACAGGTAGACCGGATACTTGCGCGCCAGACCGTAATTGAACGACGCACGGGCGAAGTCGGCAATCGAATCATCGAGGTTGAACTGCGCCTGGGCGATGCCGGGGCCCTTGAAGGCGTGCACTTCGCGCTCGATCTTCTCGCCGTTGTCGCCGACGAACGTGAGCGTGAGCTTGCCGGGGCCGGGGACGCGGAAATCCTGCGCGCGATACTGGTCGCCGTAGGCATGGCGGCCGATGATGATGGGCTGCGTCCAGCCCGGCACGAGGCGCGGCACGTTGCGGGCGATGATCGGCTCGCGGAAAATGACGCCGCCGAGGATGTTGCGGATCGTGCCGTTGGGCGAGCGCCACATCTGCTTGAGGTTAAATTCCTCGACGCGCGCCTCGTCGGGGGTGATGGTGGCGCACTTGACGCCCACGCCATACTGCTTGATCGCCTCGGCGGATTCGACCGTGACCCGATCTTCCGTCTTGTCGCGGTTCTCGATGCCGAGGTCGTAATACTTAAGGTCGATGTCGAGATAAGGATGGATCAGCTTGTCTTTGATGTACTGCCAGATGATCCGGGTCATCTCGTCGCCGTCGAGTTCGACGACCGGGTTCGCCACCTTGATCTTGCTCATGGATGTCTTCACCTCGCACGGGGCAACAACGTAGGGGGGCCTCGGCGCGGGTTCCCGTACCCAGCCCACACCGGCAAACTTGCCTATACGCATTTTCTCCGTCGAATGACACCTGTGGCAGTGACGAAACAGTGACAAAATTCAAATTTTGAACGGACCGTGGTGACGCGGGGCTCCGCAGGCCTGAATTGAGCGATTCGATTCGGGGCTGCGAACCTGCAGGATCCACTCAAAAGCGGTCCGGTCCCGGCTGAAGTCAGTGAGCTGATACGCTCGAGGCAAGACGGCTTATCCTAATTTGAAAGGTGGCTTGCCTCCGTTCGAGGGCTCCGAAAAGCAATGCCGGTGCCAACGCTGGTCGGGCTATCACGGTTTAGTGAAACTGAGAGTCCCGACGCGACAAATCTTGCGCGCAATGGTAAATGTACATTTCCACCAGATATATCAGTTGATTATACGCAAGTGAACGTCGGAATCCGTGCGAGGCGACGCGCCATATCGCCTGTCATTCCGTGCCGCGCTATTGCGGCGCTGGCTGATTCGGTTCACAAAATAATTGGCTGACGCTTGTACGATCACAAACCGTACAGCGTTTATGGTTGGGGAAATTCAGGACTATTTATCATGCGCTGGATCGCCGCTTTGACCGGGTTGTGCGCAGCTCTGGTCGTCACCACACCTTCCGTTGCCCATCAGATCGACCCGCTCACCCAGGAGCCGCTGGCGCAGCCTGAGAATTTCGGTCCGCGCGCCTCGCCGATTCTGCGCGAGACCGTCGATTATAGCGGGCCGCATAAGCCCGGCACCATTGTGATTTCCACGGCGGAGCGCCGTCTCTACCTTGTGCAGCCGGGTGGCAAGGCGCTCAAGTATGGCGTGGGCGTTGGCCGCCAGGGATTTCAGTGGGGCGGGGCCCAGACGGTAACCCGCAAGGCCGAGTGGCCGGGCTGGACTCCGCCGCCACAGATGCGCAAGCGCCGCCCCGATCTTCCGGCCTATTTGCCGGGCGGCCCGAACAATCCGCTCGGCGCGCGGGCTCTGTATCTTGGATCGACCCTGTATCGAATCCATGGCTCCAACGAGCCGGAAACCATCGGCCAGGCCGTGTCGTCGGGCTGCATCCGCATGATGAACCACGATGTGGTCGATCTTTATAACCGCGTGAAGGTCGGCGCACGCGTGGTCGTGATGCGCTAATTTCCTGCGCTGGTTGCGTTTCACCAGCCACGCCAAGCTCGAAAAAAGCCCGTCGCCATATATATGGTGGCGGGCTTCTTTTTTGGCCGTTTCATCAGCTCGCGGGCGGCGCTCTCGAGCGCGCCGGCTTTCAGCGGGGCAGGGCGGTTTTCAAAAAAGCATCTGTTGAAGCGTGTGGATAATTTTTTTGCTATTGACCTTTCCAGGGACTAGTCCTAGAAGAGCGTCACACCGGCGCTGCGGGGTTCGTTTCTGCGGCGAGCGAGTGTTTTTCTGATTTCTGGGATGTTTTGACCCGGGTTTGAAAATCTGGGGTTGACATTCTGTTTCTGAATATCTAGATGTTAATGCTTCGGCATTGCCCATCTGGAGCGCCTGCCGGTTTTGCCGGAAGTGTGGCGCACCGTTCTTTGACAATATGGTTTGGAAGAGAATCGTAGGCGGCGTTTTTTTCTTGCGTCTTCTGGGTTTTATGCCTGGAG
>CALMIK010000086.1 GCA_937863995.1 uncultured Chelatococcus sp. | reverse complement strand
TTGATGACGGTCAGCGGCTGGCGTCCCTCTTCACGGCTGCCGACATCGATGACGAGCAGGCGCTTCGGCACGCCGACCTGGATCGCCGCCAGCCCGATGCCGGGCGCGTCATACATCGTCTCGAACATGTCGTCGACGAGCGCGCGGATCTCGTCGGTGACGGTCTCCACCGGTTCCGAAACGAGCTTCAGGCGTGGATCTGGAATAACAAGGATGGGACGGATGGTCATGCTGGCTCTACCTCAATTCACGCCAGATAATCATTCTTGCGTCCAAGGTCAATATGTTCTTTTTTTGTTCGACAAAACGACAGAATCGGCTAGTGTCTGCGCATGAACGAGACGGTCATCCTTTTCGGCCACGCGGTTGCGCTGGCGCATGTTCTTTTAGGCGCGGGAGCGCTGGCGTTCGTGCTTTTGGCGGCCATCCTGATGCAGGTGGGCGCGATGGCGCGCAGGCGCCGCGACGAGGCCGCCGCGACCGAGGCGCAGGCGCGCGAGCTCGATTCCCGCCTCATGGAGATGCAGGCCCTGCAGGCGCAGATGACGGGCCGGATGCAGACGGTGGCGGAAATCTTCGGCACCCGCCAGAACGACCTTGCCCGCTTCGTCGCGGAACGGGTCGAGGGGCTGCAGCAGCGGGTGGGGCAAAATCTCGACGCGTCCGCCCAACGCACGGCGGCGCATCTGGCGAGCCTCAACGAGCGGCTGGTGCTGATCGACGCGGCGCAAAAGAATCTGTCCGAACTCACGGGACAGGTCGCGGGCCTTCGGGATGTGCTCTCCAACAAGCAGGCGCGCGGCGCCTTCGGGCAAGGGCGGATGGAAGCCATCGTGCGCGACGCCCTGCCCGCGAGCGGCTACCAGTTTCAGCCCACGCTCGGCAACGGCCGCCGGCCGGACTGCATCGTCCACCTGCCGGGCGACGTGCCCCTCGTCATCGACGCCAAGTTTCCGCTCGAAGGCATCTCTGCATTTCGCGAGGCGCAGGAGCCGGAGGCGCGCAAGCGCGCCATGCAGCGGGTGCGCAACGATGTAGGCCTGCATATTCGCGACATCGCCGAAAAATACCTCGTGCCCGGCGAGACGCAGGACATCGCGCTGCTGTTCGTGCCCTCTGAAGCGGTCTATGCCGACCTGCATGAATTCTTCGACGATGTGGTGCAGCGCGCCCACCGGGTGAGGGTTGTCATCGTGTCGCCGTCGCTGCTGGCGCTCGCCATCCAGCTTGTGCAGTCGCTGGTGCGCGACGCGCGCATGCGCGAGGAAGCGCGCGTCATCCAGGTTGAAGTGCGCCGCCTGCTCGAGGATGTCGGGCGGCTGCGCGAGCGGGTGGAGAAACTCGACACGCATTTCCGCCAGGCGCAGGACGACATCGGCCAGATCCGCATCTCGGCGGAGAAGGTCAGCCGGCGCGGCGAAGCGATCGGCGCGCTCGAGTTCGACGACTGAGCGCGCGGCCACACTCACGCGGCGGGCAGTGGACTCCGGACAGAAATGCCGTTAGCGTGAGTGTTGTTCGCGTTATTTCCAACCTGGCGACACTATTCTTTTCGAATGCGCCGCTTGCGGCCCGTTAGAGCGCTTTCCGATTAAATCGAATTATTTAATCGGAAGCAATTCGCTCAAAATAAAGATGTTAGATTGTATCCCTGTTTCAACGACGCCGGGATACAATCTAGTGATATTGTCTTGATTGTTGACGAGGTTGCGATGCTTCGCATTACTGCTCCGCACGCCAGCTCCATACCCCTCCAGACGATGGAACCCGGCAGCCAGCACCTGCCGGCTGCAGCGGCAGATAATACGACAGCGCGCAAGCGCGGGCGCGAATTGCCGCAGACTCAACCCGCGCCCCCACTTCCGAGACAGCCTGGATTTGCAATAGCTGCGGCGGCAGAATCTTGCGCTGCCCTCGGCGAGGCAAGGCAAATGCATGGCGGGCAAGCGGGGATGGCCCCAACGGAAGGCGATCAACGGCGTGATTTATCTGAAAACGCCGCCGCTGTGGGCAGCAAGCGCGCGTGCTTCGGTTTGGATCGGGGGTCGGGCGAGACCACACTAACGATCAAGACGAGCAACGACCCAGACAGCGGAGAGCAACAGCAGCTTTCCCCGGCAGCGGAGGACAAGGCGCGCCCCGACGCCAACATCGACACGTTGACCAGGTTGATCTGCGACCTGCGGCTGATTGTGCCGGGCTCCAACAATTGACAGTGAACCAAAACACAGACGCGGCAGCAAAAGCGCCGATGAAATAAAAACCAAACAAGGGAACGATGAATGTCTATGTCCAACACTGTCGGCAATAGCGCCGGACCGGGCGTCTATGCCGGGATCAACGCTCTCAGGATCGATACCGGATTGGGTTCGGGCCAACCTGCCGCGGTTTCCGGCACGACAGGTCCGGCGCCGATTGCCATCGCAGTGACCGGCGCCGCGCAAGCGACCGCCCAGGCGGCGCAGCATGGCGGACAATTGAACCGGTTCACGATCGTCGTTTCCGCGCCGGCCGGCGCGCAGCCGCTTTCCCCGACGCCCCCCACACCGCTTCCACCCCTCACGCCGCCTGTGCTGACGCACGCGCGCTCCGATAGTCACTTACCCGCATCCGGCGGGTACCGGCTTCTCGCGAGCATTCCAAGAGCGGGCACGCACTTTGCCGCGCCAGCGCCAAAAGCGGATTAAGAGCGCCTAACGAAACGTCGAAACTCTTCAAGTAGCGCCGCTTCGGCGCCCGTGCCTTGCCTTTGCGCCTTCCGTTTTATTTCACCGTGTAGGGCGAGAAGTGACGCTGCGTCTCATCCACGCTCAGCGCCCGCCCGATCGGCGGGAACGCGCGCTGGGGGCATGCCGGGCGCTCGCACACCTTGCAGCCGACGCCGATCGGCGTCGCGGCGGCAGGGTTGTTGAGATCGAGCCCGTCGGAATAGACGAGCCGGCTTGCGTGGCGCAAATCGCACCCCAGCGCCACGGCGAAAGTCTTGCTCGGCGCCCTGTAACCGCCGTGATCGCGCGAGACCGTGCGCGCGATCCACAGATACGCACGGCCATCCGGCATTCGCGCGATCTGGGTGAGGACGCGGCCAGGGTGGGCGAATGCCTCGTAAACGTTCCACAGCGGGCAGGTGCCGCCGATGCGCGAGAAGTGGAAGTCGGTGGCGGACTGGCGCTTTGAGATGTTGCCTGCCCTGTCCACGCGGATGAAGAAGAAAGGCACGCCGCGCGCGTCAGGCCGTTGCAGCGTGCTGAGGCGATGACAGATGCTCTCGAAGCCAACGCCGAAGCGGTGGCTGAGCAGATCGATGTCGTAACGGCGCGCCTCGGCCGCCTCCAGAAATTGGCGGTAAGGCAGGATGAGAGCGCCGGCGAAATAATTGGCGAGGCCAATGCGCGCCAGCCGGCGCGCCTCCTCGCTGGTGAACCGCCCCTGCCCCACCAGCGTATCGATGAGCCCGTCGTGCTCCAGCAGCGCGAGATGCGTCGCGATCTGGAACGCCTGCTGGCCCGCGCGCAGCCGCGACGACAGCCGCAGCACCCGCGTCTCGGGATCGTAGTGGCGCTGCACGTCCCGCTCCGTGCCATCGTTGGCCACGATGATATCCACCCGCACGCCGTGGCGGCTTGCGATCAACCCGGTAAGCTCGCCGGCCGCGTTGCCGGAGTGCAGGTCGGCCGCCATGGCAAGCGCTTCGGCGGCAACGTCCAGCTCCTCGACATGGTTGTGCCGCGCATACATGAACTCGCGCACTTCCTCGAACGGCGCATAGGGAAGCGCCGCCTCGGCCCCTGTGCTCGCGGAAGAGCGCGGATCAGCCGGGTTCGCGCCCTCGCTCCTGCCGTCGCCAATTCTTCCGTCCCCCGGCCTGTCGCCGCCGAGGCGGGCCGCGAGCGCCGCAGTCTGCTCGCTCATCTGCCGGCAGCGCGAATGCAGGGCGATCAACGCGCGCGCCACCGCCGGCATTGTCGTGGCGAGTTCGCGCACCTCGGCGCGCGATATGGCTTCGCCGACCATCGGATCGGCCGCCACCTCGCCGAGATCGGCGACGAGACGAGCCTCGTCGTCGTGCGACAAAAGCCGCAGCTCGCCGCCGAAAGCGCTGTCGAGACGCAGCAGCACGGCGGTGGTGACGGGGCGCTGATTATTCTCCAGCTGGTTGAGGTAGCTGGGAGAAAGGCCGATGGCGAGCGCCAGCGCCTGCTGCGTCATCTGCTTTTCCTCGCGCAGGCGCCGCAGGCGGACTCCGATGAAGTTCTTCTTCGATTCACGCGCCTTCATCGTGGGCGGCGAGGCGCGGCGATCGCGGCTTTCTTGCGCCTTCATGGCGGCTGAAGTCCTTATGGCCATTGAGCTTATTCTTAAGGATCAGCTCACATATTCGCAATCTTCGCAAACTAGCACATAATAGCCGCGAAAACTATGCATGAGCGGTGTCTTGTCGGCCCGCGAAATTGCGTATATTGCAAAATTGATGTGTGTGATGCCTGCCCGGCACGCCGGGCTTCGCCAGCCGCCCCGACCCGCGGCTCGCCCGGATTTTTGCGGTTCGCCCGAATACGTGCGCTCCGCCAGTATCCTAGCGGCCCGTCGGTACGACTTGTGAAGCCAGCCAGGGCCGCGCCGCCGCCGTCGACCGGCCAATCAACCTCCGAGGAGCTCCCAATGGTTACCCAGCACAAGGTCCGCACCTACAAGTCGTCCGAGAATCTGGCGCGCGAAGATCAGCTCGCCTGGAAGATCGCCGAGGTTGCCGCCGATCCGGTCGCCATCGAGCCCGCCGTCGTCGAGGAAATCGGCAACCGCATCATCGACAACGCCTCCGTCGCGGCCGCGTCCGTCAACCGCCGCCCGGTGGCGAGCGCCCGCGGACAGGCTGTCGCGCATCCCTTCAAGCCCGGCGCGACGGTGTTCGGCCTGCCGCAGGACCAGCGCGTGTCGCCCGAGTGGGCGGCCTGGGCCAACGGCGCCGCCGTGCGCGAGCTCGACTACCACGACACGTTCCTCGCGGCTGACTACTCGCACCCCGGCGACAACATCCCCGCCATTCTCGCGGTCGCCCAGCACACCGGCCAGAACGGCGCCGACCTCGTGCGCGGCATCGCCACCGGCTACGAGATCCAGGTGGATCTGGTGAAGGGCATCTCGCTGCACGAGTTCAAGATCGACCACATCGCCCACCTCGGCCCGTCGGCCGCCGCCGGCATCGGCACGCTGCTGAAGCTGCCGACCGAGATCATCTACCAGGCCGTGCAGCAGGCGCTGCACACCACCACGACCACCCGCCAGTCGCGCAAGGGCGAAATCTCGAGCTGGAAGGCGTATGCGCCGGGCTTCGCAGGTAAGCTCGCAGTCGAGGCCGTCGACCGCGTGCTGCGCGGCGAGGGTGCGCCGTCGCCGGCATGGGAAGGCGAGGACGGCTTCATCGCGTGGCTGCTCGGCGGCCCGACGCGTGAATACAGCGTGCCGCTGCCCGACAAGGGCGAGGCGAAGCGCGCCATCCTCGACACCTACACCAAGGAGCACTCGGCCGAGTACCAGAGCCAGGCGCTCATCGATCTCGCTCGCCGCCTCGGCCCGAAGATCGGCGACCTGTCGAAGATCAAGAACATCGTCATCCACACCAGCCACCACACGCACTACGTGATCGGCTCGGGCGCGAACGACCCGCAGAAGTTCGACCCGAAGGCGAGCCGCGAGACGCTCGACCACTCCATCCCCTACATCTTCGCGGTGGCGTTGGAAGACGGCGGCTGGCACCACGTCAACAGCTACACCCCCGAGCGCGCCGGGCGCCCGGAAACGGTCAAGCTGTGGCACTCGATCTCGACCGTCGAGGATCCCGAGTGGACGCGCCGCTACCATAGCGCCGATCCCAAGGAGAAGGCGTTCGGCGGCCGCGTGGTCGTGACGCTCAACGACGGCACGGTGATCGAGGACGAGCTGGCCGTGGCCGACGCGCATCCGCTGGGCGCCCGCCCCTTCAAGCGCGCCGATTACGTCAAGAAGTTCCGCCTGCTCACCGAAGGCGTCGTGGACGTGGCCGAACAGGACCGCTTCCTCGCGCTCGTCGAGCGCCTGCCGGAGCTGACGGCTGCCGAAATCGTCGGTCTGACCTTCACCCTGCCCGCCGGCAAGCTCATCGAGCCCGCCACCGGCATCTTCGATTGGAAGGGGAACAAGTAAGACATGAGCACCGATAATAATAACGCCGAAGTCAAGAAGCCCGCGCCGAAGAAGTCGGTCGCGCTGTCCGGTGTCGTCGCGGGTAATACCGCGCTGTGCACCGTGGGGCGCACCGGCAACGATCTGCACTATCGCGGCTACGACATTCTTGACGTCGCAAAAGACAGCGAATTCGAGGAAATCGCCCATCTGTTGATCCACGAGCGTCTGCCGACGCGCGTGGAGCTGGACGCCTACAAGGCGAAGCTCAAGGGCCTGCGCGGCCTGCCGGCGACGCTCAAGCAGGTGCTGGAGGCGCTCCCCGCCTCCTCCCACCCCATGGACGTCCAGCGCACGGCCGTCTCGGTGCTCGGCGGCGTGCTGCCGGAGGCCGCGGACCACAACCACCCCGGCGCGCGCGACATCGCCGACAAGCTGCTCGCCTCGCTGGGGTCGGCGCTGCTCTACTGGTATCACTTCAGCCACAACGGCCGTCGGATCGAGGTGGAGACGGACGACGACTCCATCGGCGGCCACTTCCTGCACCTGCTGCACGGCAAGAAGCCGTCGGCAGAGCAGGTAAAGGCGATGCACGTGTCGCTCATTCTCTATGCGGAGCATGAGTTCAACGCGTCGACCTTCACCGCGCGCACCATCGCCGGCACGGGTTCGGACTTCTACTCGGCGATCACGGGCGCCATCGGCGCGCTGCGCGGTCCCAAGCACGGCGGGGCCAACGAGGTCGCGTTCGAGATCCAGAAGCGCTACACCGGCCCCGACCACGCGGAGGAGGACATCCGCCGCCGCGTCGATGCGAAGGAAGTCATCATCGGCTTCGGGCACCCCGTCTACACGGTGTCCGATCCGCGCAACGTGGTGATCAAGGAAGTGGCGCGGCAATTGTCGGAGGAAGCGGGTTCGACCGCTCTCTTCGACATCGCCGCCCGGATCGAGAGCGTCATGTGGGACATCAAGAAGATGTTCCCCAACCTCGACTGGTTCAGCGCCGTGTCCTACCACCTGCTCGGCGTGCCGACGGCGATGTTCACGCCGCTCTTCGTGATCTCGCGCACGTCCGGCTGGGCCGCGCATATCATCGAGCAGCGTCAGGACAACAAGATCATCCGCCCATCCGCCAACTACATCGGGCCGGAAGATCTCGAGTTCGTGCCCCTCGCAAAACGCGCCAAGGCCTCGTGAGGTACGATTTCCGGCGGGCTTGTCCCGCCGGTTTTCATTTGGAACGCCTGACAGAACGTCGCGGGGCCGGTCGACCAGATCTTTCGGCTCCCACTGTCTCGCCGATCCTCACCCGATCGGCCAGCCTCCACCCGGGGTTCCTGTCACGCGCTCTTGCAGCATTTCGGCGTTTTGTCGAAACGCGGGAGTGCTTTATCTTTCTGATGCGATGCGTTTTCTTCGGGCAGAACGGCATCCGTTTTGCCTGAAAGCGCTCCAGGTCGAAAAAATGTATCGTGAGCGGTGAGCCCTTCGCGCACAGGCCCGTCAGCCGGCGCGCGTTCATGGCAGCGGGCGCAGGCGCCTGCCTGATGCTGGCCTGCCGGGATGCAAACGCTTGCCATCATTCAAGGAACAGAACCATGCCCTATCTTGTTGCTTCCGATCTTCCCCAGGAACCCGCCGGCGTGCGCTTCCGCCAGCTGGTGGAGCGCCCCGGCATCCTCCAGATTCCGGGTTCGCACAACGGCCAGGCGTCCATCCAGGCGCGCAACGCGGGCTTCGACGCCGTGTATCTGTCGGGCGCGGCGATGACCGCGTCGATGGGCCTGCCTGATCTCGGCATCATTACGGTCGACGAAGTGGCGTTCTTCATCCGCCAGGTGGCGCGCGCGTCGGGCCTGCCGGTGCTGGTCGACGGCGACACCGGCTACGGCGAGGCGCTCAACGTCATGCACGCCGTGCGCACATTCGAGGACGCGGGCGCGGGCGCCATCCACCTCGAGGACCAGCTGCTGCCCAAGAAGTGCGGCCACCTCAATGACAAGAAGCTCGCCGACGCCCACGACATGGCGGCCAAGGTCGCCGCCGCCGTCAAGGCGCGCCGCCACCTTTACGTCATCGCCCGCACCGACGCCGCCGCGAGCGAGGGCATCGAGGGCGCGGTCGCGCGCGCCAAGCTTTATGTGGAAGCCGGCGCCGACGCGATCTTCCCCGAAGCGCTCAACGACGAAGAGCTGTTCCGCGAGTTCGCGCGCCGCCTGCCGGGCGTGCCGCTGCTCGCCAACATGACCGAGTTCGGCCGCACGCCCTACTACACGGCGAAGCAGTTCGAGGATTTCGGCTACAAGCTCATCATCTGGCCGGTGTCGTCGCTGCGGGTCGCCAACAAGGCGCAGGAAAAGCTCTACACCACCCTGAAGCGCGACGGATCGGTGAAAGCCATCCTCGACGACATGCAGACCCGCGCCGAGCTCTACGAGACCATCGGCCTCGCCGATTACGAAGCGCTCGATTCGTCGATCGTCGCCACGATCGTGCCGCCGACGAAGCTCTGAGCGCACAATACCGTCGTCGGGCGCGGGCGCGGATTACCCCTCCACGCCCGGCGACAGGCGCACCACGAGCCGCGCCAGAAATGGGCTCACGGCCACGACGATAACAAATCGCACCGTCTGCAACGCCATCACGAAGGCAAGGTCCACGTGGTGGCTCGCGGCGGCGATGGCGGCGATGGCGTCGAGCCCCCCGGGGCTCGTCGCGAGATAGGCCGTAAGCGGGTCGAGCCCCAGCGTCCAGACCAGCAGCAGCGCCAGCCCGCCGCAAAACAGCATCAGCGTGGCGATCGAGCCGAGAATCAACGGCAATGCCTTGAGAGCGATGCGCAGCACCGCCAGCGTGAAGCCGAGACCGATGCTCCAGCCCAGCACGACATAACTCGCCGCCAGCAGCCACGGCGGCAACGCGGGGGCCAATCCCTGGCTGGTGAGTACGGCCCCCGTCACCATCGGCGCGATAAACCCCGCGCCCGGCAGGCTGCGGATTTTCGCCGCCACGAGGCCGAGCAGCACGAGGCCGCCGGTCACGAGCCACTGCTGCGCCGCGAAGGCGGGAAAAACGCCGCCTCCGGTAACGGCGCGCGGCCATCCCGTCGCGGTATCCGTCCACAACGCCGCGATCACCGCCGCCGCGAGGGTAACGCACGCAACACGCAGGTATTGCATGAAGGCGACGAGCCGCGCGTCGGCGCCGAAGGCTTCCGCCATCAGCACCATGGCCGCCGCCCCTCCGGGTGAAGAGCCCCAGATGCCGGTGCTGCCGGGCAGGAGATGCGCCCGGCTGATGCACCAGCCGATCACCATGCTGGCCAGCATCGTCGCCATCACCACGCCGAGGAACAGCGGCCAGTCGGCGAGGAACCGCGCGGCGATATCCGGCGTGATGGCTGATGCGACAAGGCTTGCCACCACTGCCTGCGTCACGCGAAACCCGATCGCCGGCACCCTCAGGCGGGCATCGAACACGCCGGCCAGCGCCGCCGCCAGCATCGAGCCGAGCAACAGCGCCGCCGGCACGCCGAGCCGCTCCAGCACGACGACGAAGACCGCCGAGACAACCGCGAGCACCAGCCACCGGCCCCACGGCCGCATCGCCGCAAACGACCCGGCGACGTTGTGAAGGGAAAAAGCCATCATGCCCCCGGGAGGCGTGTGTTCCGCCGGCGCCCCATGTTCCGGCCCCGTATCATCACGCCGTCAGCGCGTGTGTAAAGGCGCCGGCCCGGAGGGCAGCCATGCCGGAGCCGCCGGGCGAACAAGCTGGGCTTAGAGCGCCTAACAAAATCTCGCGGGGTCGGCTGGCCAGGTCTTTTTGGTCCCCTGCTGCGTTGCCAATCCTCGCCGATGCAACCAGCATCGACTGCGTTTGGCGTCTTGCAGGATGACCAAAATCCCAGGCCATCCTCAACCCGGAGGTTTTGTTAGGCGCTCTTAATCCGAACGCTCGCAAAAACACCTGCCGGATGCGTGGGATAGGTTCGTGTGAAAAGGCACGATCTCAAGCGCGCAAGCAGGTACGGGCGCTTGACCGGCTCAGCCGCCGTGCCTACGTTTGATGCCCGAACGATGCAATATCCCGCCGCGGCTTGCCGCGCGACGCGATCGAGGATGACCGACATGACCAGCAAAGTGACCGATGCGAGCTTCGAGGCGGACGTCCTCAAGGCCGAGGAGCCCGTGGTGGTGGATTTCTGGGCCGAGTGGTGCGGCCCGTGCCGCGCGATTGCCCCGGCGCTCGAAGAACTGTCCACGGAGTTTGACGGCAAGGTGAAGATCGTCAAGCTCAACGTCGACGAAAACCCCAACACCGCCGCCCAGTTCGGCATCCGCTCCATTCCGACGCTGCTGCTGTTCAAGGGCGGCAAGCTGGCGGCGCAGAAGGTTGGCGCGTCCCACAAGGGCGACCTGTCGAACTGGATCAACACCAACGCTTGATTCATCGCGCGTGAACGATCGGCGCCGCCGGCGGGCCTCAACCCGCCGGCGGCGTCATCCATTCGAAATCCGGCGCCTGATGCCTGAACCAGGTGAACTGGCGCTTGGCATAATGGCGCGTGTCGGCCTGCGCTCCGGCAACGGCTTCCTCGACACCGATTTCCCCCGCCAGATGCCGGATCAGCCACGGCACCCCGTGCGCCCGCATGGCCGGCAAGGCGGGATCGAGGCCGCGCTGCGCCAGGCGGGCGACTTCGTCGAGCGCGCCGTTGGCCATCATCGCCACGAAGCGCCGGTCTATGCGCTCATTCAGTTCCGCCCGCTCGGGCGCGAGAAAAATTTTCTCGACGGGCATGCGGGCAAGCGGCCCCGGTCGGCGTGCCTGCCGAAACGACGCCAGCGGCTTGCCCGTCGCCGCCAGCACCTCGAGCGCGCGCAGAATGCGCTGCCTGTCGGTGGGATTGAGACGGCGCGCCGTCTCGGGGTCCCGCGCCATCAGGTCGGCGTGCAGCATCGGCGTGTCGCGCGCTTCGGCGGCGGCGCGCACCTCAGCCCGCACGGCATCGGGAACGGGGGGAATGTCCGAAAGCCCCTCCGTCAACGCCTTGAAATAAAGCCCGGTGCCGCCGGCGATGATCGGCAACCTGCCCTCGCGCCATATGTCCTCGATGGCCACCGCCGCGTCGGCGAGCCAGCGGCCGACGGAATAGTTGTCGGCCGCATCGACGTGGCCGTAGAGCATGTGCGGCGTGGCGCGCTCTTCATCCACGCCGGGGCGGGCGGTGATGAGGCGCAGATCTGCGTAAACCTGCATCGAATCGGCGTTGACAACCACCCCACCGAGCCGATCCGCGAGTTTAATCGCCAATGCGGACTTGCCGGAAGCGGTCGGTCCTGCGATGAGAATGGCACGCGCGCGCCTGAGCCGCTCCTCGTCCTCGATCAATGTTGGTTCGCATGACATCTGCCGTATCGTCCGCCATCAATCCGTTCGTCGCGACGCTCATCGCCAACCCGGCCGCGCCTGCGTTAACCGATGCCGTCATTCGCCGCGCCATGCAAGCCCTGCCCGTCAATGCATCCACACGCTGGCTCGATCCCGGCATCGCCGCCGACCTGCTGTTCACCCACGAGGGCGAGCAAACCGCGCGCGACGTCGCCGACCGGCTGCGCGAGGCGATCGCGGGCGAACCGGTGGACGTCATCGTCCAGCCGCTCATGGGGCGCCGCAAGCGGCTGTTCGTCGCCGACATGGATTCGACGATCATCGAGCAGGAGTGCATCGACGAACTGGCGGATTTCGTCGGCCTCAAGGACAAGGTCTCTGCCATCACCGAGCGCGCCATGCGCGGCGAGATCGAGTTCGAGCCGGCGCTGCGCGAGCGCGTCGATCTATTGCGCGGCCTTCCCGTCTCGGTGGTGGATCGCATCATCGCCGAGCGCATCACGCTGACGCCGGGCGCGGTGCGGCTGGTGCAGACGCTGCGCGCTCATGGCGCCTACACCTGCCTCGTGTCCGGCGGCTTCACGCTGTTCACCCGTCGCATCGCGCTGTTGGTTGGCTTCCACGAAAACCGCGCCAACCGCCTCGTGGTGGCGGACGACCACCTCGCGGGCCGCGTCGAGGAGCCGATCCTCGGCCGCGAGGCGAAGCTGGCGACGCTGCGGGAATTGCGCGAGACGCACGGCCTCGCGCCGCACGAGACGCTGGCGGTGGGCGATGGTGCCAACGATCTCGCCATGCTGGGGGACGCCGGCCTCGGCGTCGCCTTCCGCGCCAAGCCGGCGGTGGCGGAAGCAGCGCACGCACGGGTGGAACACGCCGATCTCACCGC
>CALMIK010000085.1 GCA_937863995.1 uncultured Chelatococcus sp. | reverse complement strand
CCCCGCCGATGCCGTCGACCTCGAGCGACAGCAGGAAGAAGCCCTCCCCGCGCTTTTCGATGAACTTCGCCACCGACGTGTCGTCGCTGAGCGACGCGATCAGGTTGAGATGAAAGCCGTTGAGGTTGAACTGCGAACCGACAAGGCCGGGAAAGGCGAAGAAGGAACTCGACACCGCCGTCGCCTTCACGCCCAGCAGCGCCTCGTAACGCAGCGTGGCCGCATCGAGATCCTTGACGGCGATGTTGATACCGTAAACGCCCTTGATCATGCTGATCCTCCTTGGTGAAATTCAACGATTTCGTCAATTTTATTGATGTATATGTCACAGTTGGCGCGCGACCATCCTCGCGGAGGTGCGCCGGCGCCGTTCAGTGGATGGCCGCGCCGGCGTGCGCCGCAGAGGGGTGAGCCATGCCCATGGTCTCCAGATAGGCCCGCTCGAGCTCGGCTGCGCCCTGCACCTGCGCCACCATCCGCCCCCGGATCATCACGTAGCCACGATCGACCTGATTGCGGATGAGCCGGATCGACGGTTCCGCGACGACAACGGCGACGCCATCGTCCGCCAGCGCGTCGATGGTCCGCGTCAGCTCGGCGACGATCACGGGCGCGAGGCCAAGCGTCGGCTCGTCGAGCAGCAGCACGGCAGGGCGCGACATCATCGCCCGGGCGAAAGCCAGCATCTGCTGCTCGCCGCCGCTCAGGCTGCCAGCCGGCACCGCGCGTCTTTCCATGAGCACCGGAAAGCGCCGCAGCGCCTCGTCGATGCGCGCATGCGGCAGCGACAACGCATCCGCCATCACCTGCAGGTTTTCGCGCACGGTCAGCACGGGAAACACCTGCCGGCCCTGTGGCACCAGCACGAGGCCGGCCTTGCCGCGTTCGGTCGGGCTGTGGCGCGCCACGGAGCGCCCCTTCAACACCACGTCGCCTTCCGCGCTGCGCAGGCCGCCGACGATGGCCTGAAGCAGCGTGCTCTTGCCCGCGCCGTTCGGCCCCACGATGGCGGTCACCTTGCCGGACGCGGCGGTCAGCCCGGCGCGTGACACGGCCTCGGCGTTGCCGTAGCGGACCACGAGGTTGCTGACTGTCAGAACGGAGGTATCGCTCATCAGGCCACTCCGATGTAGGTGCTGCGGAAAACCGGACTTTCCAGACAGGCGTCGACGCCGCCCTCGACGACGATCTCGCCCTGCGCCAGCAACGCCATGCGGTCGACGAGCGGCGTGAGCAGATCGATGTTGTGATCCACGAGCAGGATGGCGCAGCCGGCGGCGCGCAATGCCCGCAGGGCATCGATGATGCCGTTGATGCCCGCGTCCCCCACACCCGAAAACGGCTCGTCGAGCACGATCACCTTGGGCCTGAGCAGCAACGCGCGCGCGAATTCGAGCAGGCGCAGCTCGCCGAACGTCACTTCGGCGGCGAGACGGTCGAGGCCGCGCAGCGACAACTGCTCACACACCCGGACGATCTCGGCGCAGTCGTCGTCGCCCGGCCCGACGAAGCCGCGCACGAAGGCCGACAGTATCCTGTAGGGCGAGGACAGCCCCGCCGCCGCCCGCGCGACGCGGATGTTGTCGAGCAGCGTCAGCTCCAGCGCCACCTGCGGACGCTGGAACGAGCGCGCCAGCCCGAGTTGCGCCCTGAGCGCCGTGCCCTCGCGCGACACCGGCACGCCGCCGATGCAAATCTCGCCCGAGGTGTAGGCGGTCTGGCCCGATATCACGTCGATCAGCGTCGACTTCCCGGCGCCGTTCGCGCCCGTCAGCCCCAGGATCTCGCCCCGGCGCACACCGAGCGTGACGCCGCGCAGCACCTTGAGCCCGCCGTAGGACTTATGAATATCGCGGCACGACAGGACTTCGCCCACATGCGAACGCTCATTCATGGCCGCCTCCCTTCCCGCCAAGGCCGAGGCGGCGGCGGGTCCAGCCGAAAAACTGCCCCACGAGGCCGATGATCCCCGTCGGCGCGAGCAGCAGCACCAGCAGCGCCAGAACGCCGAACGTCAACGCGCCCGGGCCCTGGAAGAGATCGAAGCCGAAGGTGAAATACACCACGAGCACCGCCCCGAGCACCGCCCCCCACGGCGTCGACATGCCGCCGAGAATGGGCATGAACAGAACCAGGAATACCACCTTCGGACCAAAGGATTCCGGCAGCACGAACTGGTTCATCAGCGCGAACAGGATGCCGGCAAGGCTCGCGATCGCCGCGCCGGCGACAAGCGCGTACATCTTCAGCGCGGTCCGGGGCACGCCGCTAGCCGCCGCCGCCGCCGGCGCCTCCCGCTGCACCCGCAGCGCGATGCCCGCAAGCGACACGCGAAAGCGCGCGATCAGCGTCGCCACCACCCAGATCGACACGATGCCGGCGGTGACGAGTTCGCTGCGGCCCAGCTCCCAGCCGAAGAGCACGAGCCGGGGGATGCCGCCGAGCCCCGTGGGGCCGCCGGTGAGGCTGTCGCTGTGCACGAGAAAGGTATGGACCGCGATGCCGAACATGAGCGTCGCCACCGCAAGGTGGAAGCCTGAAAGTTTGCGCGTCGCGAAGCCCAGCACCGCCGCTGTCGCCATGGCGGTGGCGACGCCCGCCGGAATGGACGCCCACAGCGCCAGTTGCTGCAACGGACCAGTCGCGAGGCCGCTCATGATCGCCACCGAATAGGCGCCGATGGCGAAATAGGCGTTGTAGGCGAGAGAAAGCTGGCCCCCGAGCGCCAGCGGCAGGTACATCCCCATGCCCAGGAACGCATAGGCGATGGTGAGAATGGCAAGGTCCTGCAAATAGGCGCTGTCGCCGACGAACAGGACGACGCCGAGGCCGATGGCCGCCGTCACCAGCGCTTCCGTGCGCAGGCGGCGTTTGCCCGTGACGGCGTTCGGGCGGGGATCGGCATGGGCGTGCGCGAATGAAGTCATAGCCGCACCTCGATGTGAAACAGCCCTTGCGGCCTTACCGTGAAGATGACCAGCACCAGCGCCAGCAGCACGTAATCGCGCGCGCCGCCACCCAGCAGGTAGGCCGACAGGGCCTCGATGACGCCAAGGATCAGCCCGCCCGCGAGCGGCGCCCAGGCGTTGCCCATCCCGCCGATCACGAAGGCCACGAAGCCGAGGATGGCAAAGCCGATGCTGGAGTGGAAGTTGACCGGCGTGTACGACACCACCAGCACCCCGGCGACGGCGCACACGAGGCCGGTGCACACCATCGCCACGCCCTTCGCGCGGCGCACGGGCAGGCCGAGCACGCGCGCCGCCGCCTCGTTGTCGCCGACCGCCCGCAGCATGCGCCCGTAGCGGCCCTTGCGCAGCCACAGATCCACCGCCGCGAAAACGAGAACCGTGACCGCGAGCACCAGGATCGTGTGATACTCGATGAAGCTGTCGCCCACGAGGATGATCCCGTCCACGAACGGCTTGCCGACGAGCGGCCTGCGAGTGAACAGGATTCCGGCAAGCTGCTCGAGCACGAACATGAGCGCGACGATGGCCATGACGGCGCCGAACTCGTCGGTGGTGCGCGCCATGATCGGGCGCAGCACCCCCGCTTCCGCGAGCCAGACCAGCGCGATGCCGGCCCCCAGCGCGAGAAGCGTCGCCAGCGCCACCGGCACCTCCGCGACAGTGACGAGGTAGGCCGACAGCATGGCGGCGAACATGACGAACGCGCCGATGGCGAAGTTCACGGCCTTCGTCGCCCGTGTGAAGAGGAAGTAGGCTAAAGCGATCAGGCCATAGACGGCGCCCGTGCCCAGCCCCGAGATGATGATGCCCGCATCCATGGCGCTGCCTCCGGCTTACGGCTGGTAGACGTCCCACACGCGCGAGGGCGTGCGGTCGGCGAACTCCACCACCACGAGCCCATGCTTGCCGGCACCGTTATGCCTGTCGGCGCCGAAGTTGAGCGTGAAGCCCGGCTGCCCGAAGGAAGACGGAAAATCCTTCATCTTCACGATCTCGTCGCGTAGCGCCGTGCCGTCGGTGGAACCCGCAGTCTCCGCCGCCTTCTTGAGAACGATCAGCCCGTCCCACACCATGGGATGCAGCCACACCATTGTGTTCGCGCCGTATTTGCCGTCATAGGCCTTGCGCAACTCGCCGGTGTTGGGGTTGGAGACGCCGATGGTGTCGACCACCAGCGCGCCGTTCACCGCGTCGCCCGCGAGCTGCCAGATGTGCGGCGTCGCCGTGAGCGTGTTGGTGGCGAAGGTGGGGGTCGCGATGTTGAGGCGGCTCTTGCTGCGGTACATCGCCGCCGCTTCCGAGGCGGAGGCGAACAAATCCATGATGACATCGGGCTTGGCGTTGCGCACGCGCAGCATCTGCGCGTTGGCGTCGGGCGCGCCGACCTCGACCGTCTCGACGGCCACCGTCTCGAAGCCCGCCGCTTCCCAGGCCGCCTGATAGGTGTCTCCGAGGATCTTCGACGTCGCGGTGCTGTCCTTCACGCCGGCGACACGCTTGTAGCCGAGCTTCTTCCACGCCTCGATGTAAGCCTGCGCCGTCAAGGCGCTCTGCGGAGCGATGGTGAAGATGTAGTCGTTGTTGGGCGCCTCCACCAGCTTCTGGCTGACATTGGTGGGAGCGACACACAGCACCTTCTGCTCCGTGCACACGACGCGTCCCTGCGTGGTCGCCCCGGAGCCGGAGAGGAAGAACAGCACCTGCGCGCCACGCTCCAGCAGCCGGCGCGCCTTCACCACCGTGTTGTTGGGGTTGTTCTCGTCATCCTCGAAGATCAGCTCGATCTTGCGTCCCAGTATACCTGGCTCGCTGCCGACAGTGTCCTTGGCGAAGAGGAACTCGCCATCGTTGATCATATCCGTGAACAGCTTGATCGCCTTCACCGACTCCTGCGAATAGAAGGTGGAGCCGCCCGACCGATCCTCCACCACGCCGATCACGAGCGGCTTGACCGCCTCCTGCGCCGCAACCGGCACCCCGCCGGCGAATGCCATGCCGGCGGCGACGAATACAGAGCCGATATAGTGTGAAAACCTCATAAATTCCTCCCGAAACACGATCGCATTCTTGCGACGATTTGATTTTTTATGTTTTTTACTCTTTGCCGATGCGCAACAGAAAATACGGCAATGGATTTATGCAATCCGGCGCGGCGGCGGACGCGCGGCCCGCCGGAATCGATTGCAGTCCGCTTACTTGTGGCGCAAATCGAGCAGCCGGCGCGGCTTTTCGCCTATGCCGCACACTTCCGCCAACGCCCCCGCGTCGACGATCTCGACATCCACCCGCACGCCGAGATCGTTGTAAAGCGCGCGGCGAAGATCCTGCGCCAGCGCATCCGCGTCGATCTCCGGCGACTTGCGCTCCACCCGGACGGTCATTTCGTCATGCCGCGCCAGCGATTCACCGACATGGAAGGCAACGCACACATATTCGCCGGTGGTGCGCGCATCCTTCTTGATGGCGCTCTGGCAGGCGAGCGGATAGACGTTGGTGCCGCGCAGCTTCACCATCTCGTCCGAGCGGCCGAGCATCGCGGAGAGGGTACGGGTGTTCAGCCCGCAGGCGCACCGCTGACGCGGGTTGATCGCCATCCGGTCGCGCAGATTGTAACGGATGAACGGCGGGATGCTGCGGTACAGGCTGGTCGCGACGATGGTTCCGACCTGCCCGTCCGGCAGCTCATGACCGTCGAACTCGTCGCAAACCTGCAGATATACTGTATCCTCATTGATGTGGCGCACCTTCTCCGAACATTCGAAGGCGACGAGACCGATTTCGTGGGAGCCGTAATTGTCGTAGACCGGGGCGTTCCACGCTTCCTCCAGCGCCTTGCGCAGCCCGCCGTCGGCATCGGGACCCAGGAAGGAAAAGATGTAACGTGTCGGCAACTGGTGCAGGTCGAAGCCGATTTCGGCGGCCACTTGCGTCAGGCGGCCGAGGTAATCGCCGATGACGTACCAGCCGTTCACGTCCCATTGCCGGGCGAAGGCGAGTTGCTTCTCGCTCGGCGTGACCTTGCCCGACCCGGTGGTGACCGGCACGCAACCGAGCCAGTTGAAAGCGGCGTTGTGGGCCGTCCAGCCGGCATTGGCGAGTGACGTCGTCAGCGGGATCTGGATGACGTCGCCGGGGCGCGCGCCCTGTGAGAAGAAGCCGCGCGCGGTCTGGATGCCCTGAATTTCCCACGACATGGGATCGAACAGGGTCGGGCGCGGCATGCCGGTCGTGCCGCCGCTGGTCTGGATCTTGATCGGCATGCGCCCGAAATCGGCGCGCCCGAACGGATGATGCGTGCCGAAGGGCGGCGCCTCCTCGATGGCCTTCTTGAGATCGTCGCTGGTGAAACTGGGGATGAGGTTGATATCCGCCAGCCCCCGGATATCGCCCGGCTCAAGCCCGGCATCGCGCCAGCGCTTGCGGTAGAACGGCAGCTGCCACGCCTCCGCCATGCGCTCCTTGAAGCGGCGCTCCTGCAGCGCCACGATCTGCTCTTCCGGCAGAACGCCCGTGGTGGAATGGAAATGGGGCGGCGGCGGGTAGTCGGCAACAAGCCGATCCCAGTCAATGGAACGATAATAATAGGGAATTTCAATTCCCATATTGCCCTCCCTGATTTTTTTTATAAATTCTTTGTGTGTTTTTTCAGCAGATGGTCTTCTGGCTTATTGCCGTTACTTTATTGAGTTTATTTTTTGACATCACCAGGCGCATCGGCGGCACTCGCACGGCCCGCCTCTCGCCATCTGTCGCCGTCAACTATCGGCGATCTTTATTTCGACATATGTGTAATATGACTTGACTCATATGTCAACATTGCCGCTGAAAGGACCTGAGCTGGCCGAGAACTTCCTCCAAATTGTTGACAGCACTGTCAATTTCGCTCTTCATATTGCCCGGATGATCGCTCTTGAGCACGGACATGAGCGCCATCTGGCTCAATTGTTCGGCAACATCGTGCTCGCTGCTGCGGCCATCGCCCCGGTACCACCAGGCGCACCAGCTGCACATGCCGATGATACCCAGCGCCATGACGGCGGAATCGCCCTGGCGGAAATGCCCACTCGCCTGCCCAGCCTCGATGACGGACCGGAAGCCCTCGAACACGCCGCGCTTGGCGATGCCGTTCATGCGTTTCGTTTCCGCAATCAAGTCTTCCTCGGTCTTCACGACGACCTTGTAAGCCAATTGATTGCGCAGGATGAAGATGAGCTGATTATAGGAAATGTCATGCAGCTTCGTGACCGGATCGAGGTCCTTGCTCATGATTTCGTGGATCATCTTCATGCTGTATACGCTGACGCGATCGACGAGCGAAGACAGTATCTCGTCCTTGGACGAAAAATAATAATACAGCGCCGGCCTGCTGATGTTGAGCGCCTTGGCGATATCCCCGAGGCTGGTTCCGCCGAACCCTCGCTCGCTGAAGAGCTTGGCCGCGGCATCGAGGACGGTCTTGCGCTGCAGTTCGCGCTTTTCCCTGGTTCCGTTTCGCACCCGAATCCTCCGGATCGCTCGAATATTCTGGCAGGGTTATACCTGCGCAATACATCATTCAGCGAAATATCGACGGGTCATCGATCAGTAAAACCGCGAATCGGCGCATCGATATCTCTTGACGCGGCAGAAACCGGCCGCACGCGCAACGTAACGCACGCCGATACCGAACTCAACATAATCTGACAGAGGCGTCAAAAACCCTGACCGACCGGCAACGGCCCGTGCGTAATGGGATCAGCCGCCCTCGAACGCGATGGCGTCGCGCAGATCGAAGCCGCACAGCTCATAGCCGCGGCGGAAGTCGATCATGTGGCGGCGCATCCACAGCTCGGCCTGTCCGACATCGCGCAGGGCGAGCGCGTCGATGATGTGCCGGTGCGCCTGCACCAGACGGCGCGGCCCGGTTTCGGAATTGAGCGGGTGGGCGAAAAGCTTGGCGAGCGCCGGATAGAACAGCTGCGAAATGGGCTCGCGCGCCAGCAGCAGCGCCTTGTTGCCGGCCGTCTCCGCCACGAGGGTGTGAAACTCCACGTCGAGCGCGATGATGGAATTGCCGGCGGCGAGCTCGTCTTCCATCCTGCGGAAATTGTCCTCGAGCCGATCGATCTGAGCGTCGTCGACGTGAACGGCCGCCCGTGCGGCGGCGCTCGGCTCCAGCGACATCGACACCTCCCACAGCTCCTCGAACGTCACACGCTGCATGACGAGCGCGCGCGATGCCTTGGGCGCGAGGTCGGAATAGTGCGGCGCCTTCACGAACAGCCGCCGTCCCGCCTCCCGCCCGACGAGGCCGCTCTCCTCCAGAATGCGCAGCCCCTCGCGCACCGTGTGGCGGGCGAGGCCGAACTGCTCCGCCAGCTCCGTCTCCGTCGGCAAGGGATCGCCGGCCCCGAGGCGGCCGGTCATGATCTCCTTTTCGATGGCATCGCAGACGGTGCGATAGGCGGGCACGGGTTCGATACGTTGAAACATGGCGCGATCTCGTTCTGGGCTTCCAGTCTCCTTAACATTTCGGGCATTGTTGTGCAAATGCCACCTTGTCCAACAATTGGACATGATGTAGAAGAAACCAACAATGCAACGCGCCGGCCAGCGAAGCGGGACCGGGCGGCACGGGAGGCAAACATGACACGCGACATCGTGGTGGTTGGCGCCGCGCGCACGGCTATCGGCAGTTTCGGCGGATCGCTCAAGGACGTCCCGCTGTCGCGGCTCGCGACCACTGCGGTGAAGGCGGCGCTCGAACGCAGCCGCGTCGAGCCCGGTGCCGTGGGGCATGTCGTCATCGGCAACGTCATTCCGACCGAGCCGCGCGACGCCTACCTGAGCCGCGTCGCCGCGCTCGACGCCGGCCTTCCGAAGGAGGTCCCCGCCTTCAACGTCAACCGCCTCTGCGGCTCCGGCCTGCAGGCGATCGTGTCGGCGGCGCAGGCGATCGCGCTGGGCGACGCCGACATCGCTGTCGGCGGCGGCGCCGAATCCATGAGCCGGGGGCCGTATCTTTCCTCAGGCATCCGCTGGGGCGAGCGCATGGGCGACGCGCGCGCGGTGGACTACATGCTGGCGGCCCTGCACGATCCGTTCCACGGCATTCACATGGGCGTGACGGCGGAAAACGTCGCCGCGCGTTACGGCGTGAGCCGGGAAGAGCAGGATGCGCTGGCGGCGGAAAGCCACCGCCGCGCCGCCCACGCCATCGCGGAGGGGCGCTTTCGCGAGCAGATCGTGCCGGTCGAGATCGTGTCGCGCAAGGGCAAGACGGTGTTCGACACCGACGAGCACGTCCGGCCGGATACCTCGGCGGAAATTCTTGGCAAGATGCGCCCGGTTTTCAAGCCGGACGGCACCGTGACGGCGGGCAACGCCTCGGGCATCAACGACGCCGCCGCCGCGGTCGTTCTGGCCGATGCGGCCGCCGCCGAAAGGCAGGGGCTGACGCCGCTGGCGCGGCTCGTCGCCTACGCCCATGCCGGTGTCGCGCCGGACGAGATGGGCATCGGCCCCATCCCCGCCACGCGCAAGGTGCTGGAGCGCGCGGGGCTTTCGGTGGCCGATCTCGACGTGATCGAGTCGAACGAGGCCTTCGCCGCCCAGGCCTGCGCCGTGGCGAAGGCGCTCGGGTTCGACCCGGCGAAGGTCAACCCGAACGGCTCCGGCATTTCGCTCGGCCACCCCGTTGGCGCGACCGGCGCCATCATCACCGTCAAGGCCATCCACGAGTTGCACCGCATCAAGGGCCGCTACGCGCTGGTGACGATGTGCATCGGCGGCGGACAGGGCATCGCGGCTGTTTTCGAGCGCGTGTAAGGGCTACGCTGAAGCCTGGCGGCGCCTGCGCGACAGGGCGGCGCCGACGCGACAACAGCAACAGGGGGACAACGACCGATGCTCGGCCTCATGCAGAACCACAACCTTAACGTGTCGGATATCATCCGCTTCGCCGCCCGCTATCACACCCACGCGACCGTCACGACGCGCCGCGCGGACGGCAGCCGCGTGGTGCATTCCTATCCGCAGATCGAGGCCCGGGCCGCCCAGCTCGCCCACGCGCTGAAGCGGCGCGGCGTCGCGCCCGGCACCCGCATCGGCACCGTGGCGTGGAACGATCACCGGCACATGGAGCTCTATTACGGCATCGCCGGCATCGGCGCTGTCTGCCACACCATCAACCCGCGCCTCTTCACCGAACAGATCGCCTATATCATCGCCGACGCGGCGGACGATATGCTGTTCATCGATCCGCTGGAGATCGCCGTCGCGGAAGCGCTGGGGCCTCAGCTCAAAAACGCCGGGGTGAAGACGCTCATCGTGCTCGGCGCCGACGAGGACGTGCCCGACACACCCCTGAAGGCCGCGCTCGAGGTCATCTCCTACGAGACGTTCATCGCCGGCGAACCCGCCGAAATCGATTGGCCGCGCTTCGACGAGAACAACGCCGTGTCGCTGTGCTACACGTCCGGCACCACGGGCAGCCCGAAGGGCGTTCTCTATTCCCACCGCGCGGTGGTGCTGCACGGCTACGCCACCAATCTGCCGGACTGCTTCGGCCTGCGCTCGGTCGATGTGGCCATGCCGGTCGTGCCGATGTTCCACGTCAACGGCTGGGGCATTCCCTACAGCGCGCCGATGGTGGGGGCGAGCCTCGTGCTGCCCGGCCCGCGCCCGCAGGCGGCGGATCTGCACGATCTCATCGCCACCACCGGCGTCACGTGGTCGGCGGCGGTCCCCACCGTCTGGCTCGGCGTGCTGGAGCGCCTGCGCGCGACGGGCGCCGCGATTCCGCAGAAGCTGCGCATCGTGGTGGGCGGCGCGGCCTGCCCGCCCCATCTGGCGTTCGCCTTCGACGAGGAGTTCGGCGTCGAGGTGAACCAGGCATGGGGCATGACCGAAACCACGCCACTCGGCCTGTACAACCAGCGCAAGATCGAAAACCGCGACATGGCGCAGGCCGACTGGCTCGCCTCCCAGCGCCGGCAGGGCCGCCCCGTCTTCGGCGTCGAGATCCGGGCCGTCGACGACGCCGGCGCCGACGTGCCGGCGGACGGCGTCGCGACCGGGGAACTGCTCATCCGCGGCCCGTGGATCGCCGCCGCCTACTACAAGGGCGCGGGCGCGACGGACCAGGCGCCGGGCGGCGCGTTCACGGCCCAGGGCTGGTTCCGCACCGGCGACGTGGTGGCGCAGGATGCCTCTGGCTATTTCGAGATCGTCGACCGCACCAAGGATCTGATCAAGTCCGGCGGCGAATGGATCAGCTCCATCGCCCTCGAGAACGTCGCCGTGGCGCATCCGGCGGTGCAGGAAGCGGCGGTTATCGCCGCCCGCCACGCCAAGTGGGACGAGCGACCGCTGCTGCTCGTGGTGCTCAAGCCCGGCCAAACGGTGGAGAAGGACGAGCTCCTGCGCTGGTACGACGGCAAGGTCGCGAAATGGTGGGTGCCGGACGACGCGATCGTGGTCAACGAACTGCCCCACACGGCAACCGGCAAGCTGCTGAAGTCGGAAGTGCGCAACAGGTTCGCGGACTACATCCTGAACAAGGCGGCCGGCGACGACGCCTGACGCAAAAACGGGGCGGCCCTTTGCGTAACCCGCTCCCACACAACAATGGCTGGAGGAGAACATCGTGCCGGTAGAAACCCATGTTCAGGACGGGATCGGGATCATTGTCTTCTCCAACCCGCCGCTCAACCCTCTTTCGGCCAGCGCCGGTATTCCCCAGGGCATCGAAGCCGCCTTGCGCGCCTTCGAGACGGAGCCTTCCGTCTCCGCCATCGTGCTGGCCGCGCAGGGGCGCATGTTCAGCGCCGGCGCGGACATCGCCGAATTCGACAGCGACCCCGCCGCCATCGCCGCGCCGATACGCCGGCTCACCGACGCGCTCGACGCCCTCACGAAGCCGGTGGTGTCCGCCATCCAGGGCGGCGCGCTCGGCGGCGGGCTCGAACTCGCGCTCGCCACCGACTACCGCATCGCGACACCCGACGCGAAGCTCGGCCTGCCCGAGGTCACGCTCGGCATCATCCCCGGCGCCGGCGGCACCCAGCGGCTGCCGCGCCTCACCGGCGCCGCTTCCGCCGCACGGCTGATCTCGACCGGCAAGGTCATCGGCGCGGCGGAAGCGCAGCGCATCGGCCTTGTCGACGCGCTGTCGGGCGACGACGTGCGCGCCGACGCCATCGCCCTCGCCCAAAGGATCGCGGCGGACGGGCGGCGGCGCGTCCGCGACCTGCCCATCGTCAAGGAGGGCGCCACCGATGCCATCGCCGAGGCGCGCGCCAGCGTGCCGGCGGATGAGCGCGGGGACGCCGTGCGCGGCGCGCTCGAGGCCATCGAGGCCGCCATCGCGGGGGATGCGGCGACGGGAGACGGCTTCGGCGCTGGGATCGCTACCGAATACGCCATCTTCGACCGGCTGCTGGTGAGCGAGCCGGCGCGCGGCCTGCGCCACGCCTTCCTGTCGGAACGCGCGGTGGCGCGCGTGCCGGGGCTCGATCCCGATCTCAAGGGCGAGCCGGTGCGCGCCGTCGCCATCGTCGGCTCGGGCACCATGGGCACGGGCATCGCGCTGGCGGTGGCGCAGGCGGGACTGCCGGTCACGGTCATCGACGCCAACGCCGACGCGATCGCGCGCTCGCGTTCGTCGGTCGAGAGCACCATTGCCCGCGCCGTCGAGCGCGGCCGCCTCACCGCCGACGCCGGCCGCGCGCAGCGGGAGCTTGTCGGCTTCTCCGACACGCTGGAGAGCGTGCGCGGCGCCGATCTCGTCATCGAGGCCGTGTTCGAGGACATCGGCGTCAAGCAGCAGGTGTTCGAGGCGCTCGACCGGCTCGCGGACCCGGACGCCATCCTCGCCAGCAACACGTCGACGCTCGACGTCGACCGCATCGCTTCCTTCACCGGGCGGCCGCAGTCGGTGGTGGGCACGCACTTCTTCAGCCCGGCCAACATCATGCGGCTGCTGGAAGTAGTGCGCGGCGACAAGACATCGCCGCAGACGCTCGCCCGCGCCATGGGCTTCGCCCGGCAGATCCGCAAGGTGGGCGTGGTGTCCGGCGTCTGCGACGGCTTCATCGGCAACCGCATGTTCGAGGAATATCTGCGCCAGGCCTATTTCCTGCTGGAGGAAGGCGCGCTGCCGCAGCAGATCGACGCCGCCATGGAGGCGTGGGGCATGGCCATGGGGCCGCTGCGCGTCATGGACCTCGCGGGACAGGACATCGGCTGGAGCATCCGCAAGCGCCGCGCGGTGGAGCAGCCCGACCGTCCCTACTCGCGCATCCCCGATCTCATCTGCGAGCAGGGCCGCTTCGGCCAGAAGACCGGCGCAGGCTTCTATCTCTACGGCAAGGGCGGCAAGCCGGAGGTCGATCCCGCCATCGACGCGCTGGTGGTGGCGGAATCCCGCCGCCTCGGCCTCACGCGGCGAACCATCGACGACACCGAGATCATCGAGCGCTGCGTCTTCGCCCTCGTGAACGAAGGAGCGCGCATTCTCGCCGACGGCATCGCCGCCCGCCCGCTCGACATCGACACCGTGTGGGTGTGCGGCTACGGCTTCCCGCGCTTTCGCGGCGGGCCGATGTTCTACGCTGACCGCGTCGGCGTGGCGCATGTCCTCTCCCGCATCGAGCAATTCAGCAAGGCCTATCAGGGCTGGGCATGGCAGCCCGCCGCCCTGCTGCGCGACACCGCCCTTTCCGGCAACAGCTTCGCCATCCTGAACGGAGAAACCGCATGAGCGACGATCTGCACCGCCTGTTCGATCTCAAGGGCCGCGTCGCCATCGTCACCGGCGGCTCGCGCGGCATCGGCCTGCAGATGGCCGAGGCTTTGGGCGAGTTCGGCGCCCATCTCGTCATCACGGCGCGCAAGGCCGACGAGCTGGAACAGGCCAAGAGCCACCTGGAGGCGCGCGCCATTGCCTGCACCACGATCGCGGCCGACCTGTCGTCGCCGGACACGGCCGCGCGCATCGCAACGGAGGCGCTGGCGCTCACCGGGCGCATCGACATCCTCGTCAACAACGCCGGCGCGACGTGGGGCGCGCCGGCCGAGAGCTACCCCGCGCAGGGCTGGTCGAAGGTGATGGACCTCAACCTCAACCGGCTGTTCGACCTCACGCGCGAGATCGCGGCCCGCGCGATGCTGCCGCAAGGGTATGGCCGCATCGTCAACATCGCCTCCGTGGCCGGGCTCGCCGGCAACCTCCCCGGCATGGAAGGCACCGCCGCCTACAACGCCTCGAAGGGCGCCGTCATCGCGCTCACGCGCGCGCTCGCCGCCGAATGGGGCGCGCGCGGCATCACCGTGAATGCGATCGCGCCCGGCTACTTCCCGTCGAAAATGACGGCGGGCACCCTCGACAAGCACGGCGAGCGGCTGCTCTCCGTGACGCCGCGCGGCGCGCTCGGCGGGCCGAACGACCTCAAGGGCGCAGCGCTCCTCTTCGCCTCCGACGCCAGCGCCCACATCACCGGCCAGACGCTGGCCATCGACGGCGGCATGACCGCCGTCTGACACCGCCCAGCCTCGCACCGGGAGGAAACTCATGACCGCTTCCCAGACCCCCGTTTCCCAGAACCCCGCCGGGATCATCCGCCGCATCGACCTGGATTTCCTGCTGCTCGACTGGCTCGAAACAGACCGACTGGCCGACATCGAGCGCTTCGCGGACATCAGCCGCGAGATGCTGACAGCGCTTCTCGACCTTAGCGAGACGGTCGCCTCGCGCCACTTCCTCACCCACTACAAGAAGGCCGACAGCGTGGAGCCCACGCTCGACGAAAGCGGCGTCCACATCCTGCCCGACATCGGCGCGGCGCTGGCGGCCTATGCCGACGCCGGCCTGTTCGGCCAGAGTTTTGCCCACGAGCACGGCGGCATGCAATTGCCGCTCACGGTCGCCGCCGCCTCGTTCGCGCATTTCCTGGCGGCCAACATCGCCACCGCCGCCTACCCCATGCTCACGGTGGCGAACGCGCGGCTGCTCACCGCCTTCGGCAACGCCGCGCTCGTCGACGCGCTCGCGCGCCCGGCCATCGAAGGGCGATACTTCGGCACGATGTGCCTGTCCGAGCCGCAAGCCGGCTCCTCGCTCGCCGATATCGCCACCCGCGCCGTCAGCGATGGCGAGGACGGCCTCGGCCGCCGCTACCGGCTCTTCGGCAACAAGATGTGGATCTCCGGCGGCGATCAGGATGTGTCCGAAAACATCTGCCATCTCGTGCTCGCCAAGATCCCCGGGCCGGACGGCAAGCCCGTCGCCGGCACCGCCGGCATCTCCCTCTTCGCCGTGCCGAAGGTTCTCGTCGCGCCGGGCGACTTCGCCGGCGAGCGCAACGACGTGGCCGTCGCGGGCCTCAATCACAAGATGGGCTATCGCGGCACCGCCAACTGCCTGCTGAACTTCGGCGAGGGCGCGCGCCACCGGCCGGGGAATGCCGCCGGCGCTGTCGGCTATCTCGTGGGCGAACCCGGACAGGGGCTCGCCATCATGTTCATGATGATGAACGAGGCGCGCCTGCAGGTGGGCCTCGGCGCGGCGGCGCTGGCCTACCGCAGCCACCGGCTCAGCGTCGCCTACGCGGGCGAGCGCGCCCAGGGGCGCCCGCGCGGCGCGAGCCCCGACACGCGCCCCGTCCCCCTGCTCGCCCACGCCGACGTGCGGCGCATGTTGCTCGCCCAGAAGACCTACGCGGAAGGATCGCTCGCGCTGGTGCTCTACTGCTTCCAGCTCGTCGACCGGGCGGAAGCGGCGGACGACGCCGAGGCGCGCCAGCTTCTCGACCTGCTCACGCCAATCGCCAAGACCTGGAGCTCGGAATGGGGTCTCACTGCGAGCGACATCGCGATCCAGATCCACGGCGGCTATGGCTACACGCGTGATTTCGACGTCGAGCAACTCTACCGCGATAACCGCCTCAACCCCATTCACGAGGGCACGACCGGCATTCAGGGCCTCGACTTCGTTGGCCGCAAGCTGATCCGCGACAAGGGGCAGGCGCTGGCGCTGCTGCTGGCGCGCATCGACGCCACGCTTGCGCGCGCCGACGCGTTCCCCGACCTCACCGACATCGCGCAGGCGCTCTCAGCCGCGCGCGAGGCGGCGGCGGAGACCGCGCGCGACATCATCGCCGACCCGGCAGCGACAGGCGCGCTCGACAACGCAACGGCGGTGCTGTCGGCATTCGGCCATCTGGTAGCCGGCTGGCTGTGGCTCGATCAGGCGCTCGCCGCCCTCGCCACGCGGGAGCGCCTGCCCGCGGCGTTCGTCGACGGCAAGGTGGCGGGCGCACGCTACTTCGCCGCCTGCGAACTGCCCCGCATCGACGCCTGGCTCAAGCCGCTGCGCACCGCTCCGCATCTTTTCTCCGAGGTGAGCGCCGATCTGTTCTGACGCCCGCCCCAGAGACAATAACGATCCAACAAACAACGATTTCCAATAAAATCAGGGAGGATTTCATGTCTGGCATCGGGTCCGTTACGCGTAAACTGGGCGGGGTTTTCCTGTCCGCCGCCGTCTGCACGGCAGCGCTCGCCGCGCCAGCAGCCGCGCAGGTATCGGGAGACGCCGTGCGCGTCGGCGTGCTCAACGATCAATCCGGCCCCTACGCCGATCCGCAAGGGCCGGGTTCGGTAGCCTCCGCCCGGCTTGCGATCAGGGATTTCGGCGGCACGGTGCTCGGCAAGCCCATCGAGTTGATCGTCGGCGACCACCAGAACAAGGCCGACATCGGCGCCAACATCGCCCGCAAATGGATAGACGTCGACGGCGTGGACACGCTCGTCGACTTCGGCAATTCGGCGGTGTCGCTGGCGGTGCAGGACCTAGCGAAGAACAAGGCCGTCGTCCTCAACGTCAGCTCGGTCACCGACAGGCTGTTCGGTGAGAACTGCTCGCCGACCGGCTTCGTCTGGAACTACGATTCCTCCACCATCGCCAACGCTATCGGCCGCGCCGCGGTGCAGGCTTCCGGCGACACGTGGTTTCTCATCGTCGCCGACTATTCCTTCGGTCACTCCCTGCAGGAGCAGATCGAGCGCGTGGTCGTGCAGGCCGGCGGCAAGATCGTCGGCGCGGCGCGCCACCCCGTGAACACCACCGATTTCAGCTCATACCTCGTGCAGGCGCAGGGGTCCGGGGCCAAGGTCGTCGCCGTGCTCAACGCCGGCGACAACACCACCAATACCCTCAAGCAGGCGTCCGAGTTCGGCATCACGCAGGCCGGCCAGAAGCTTGCGGCAACCACGTTCTACCTCACCAACGTCCACAGCCTCGGCCTTGAGGCAGCGCAGGGGTTGCAGTTCGCCGTGCCCTTCTACTGGGATCAGGACGACGCCTCGCGCGAGTTCACCCGGCGCTGGCGCGAGGAGCGCGGCAACGGCAACGCGCCCACGCATCTGCAGGCCGGCGTCTACAGCTCCGTTCTCGCTTATCTTCGCGCGGTCGAGGCGGCGGGCACCGACGATCCGGTGAAGGTTTCGCAGAAGCTGCGCGAGCTGCCGGTCGACGATTTCTACGCCAAGGGCGCCAAGGTCCGCGCCGACGGCCGCCTCATGAAGGGAATGACCCTCTACGAGGTCAAGACGCCGGCGGAATCGACCGGTCCGTGGGACTACCTCAAGCCGATACAGGAAATGAGCGCCGAAGCGATCATTCGCCCCTTGAGCGAGAGCAACTGCCCCTACGCCGCCGTAAACTGACCGGTATTAACTGACCGGCGCGCCTTTCGGCCGGCACTTTCCCGAAAAGCTGGGAATCGATCATCTCTCCGCTTCAACAAAGCAGAGAGATGATCCGGCAACGCCGGGCGGGATGAAACGTGGGCGGCAGCCAGCCCCGATCCCGCCCGGATCGAACGGTATACGCACGCGCCATCACAGCTGCGTGCGAAAATATTCGATGACGCCCTGTATGTGCTCGCGCATGGCGGCCTCCGCCACCACCACATCCCCGCGCAGGATGGCGTGGTAGATGCGCGCATGCTCGTCGTATGCGCTTTGTATACTTTCGGCCTTGAACAAATACCGGGCGCTTATGATCCGAACTTTTTCGTGAATCAGCCTGAGACTTTCATACAGAGTTCTGTTGTCCGACAGCTCGGCGATCGTCATATGGAATTTATTGGCGTGCGCGTTGAATTTCTTTATGTCGCCGGACTTGATGAACGTCTCGTATAGTGCGAGCTGTTCCTCGATAATACCGAATTTGGATTTCGTCGTATTCTCTATGACGAGCCGAACGGCCATTTTCTCCAGCGCTTCCCGCACCTCGTAGAGTTCCTTGACCTCCAGCGGGGAGAAGCTGCGTATACGATACCCGCGTCCCCAGCGCGTCAGAAAGCCCTCGTGGCTCAGGCGCGCCAGCGCCTCCCTGACGGGCGTGCGGCTGGCGTCGTAAAGGCGGGTTATCTCGGCTTCCTGAAGCGGCGTTCCCGGATCGAGCTCGAGCGTGACGATGCGCTCCTTCAGGCTTTCGTAAACCACCTCGCCGCGTTTGGCTTCGGGAGATTCTGACACGATCCGACCTCTCATATTCGCGCGGCGTTCCGCGACATTTTTCAATGTATACCGACATGCGGCGACACATTCAATATCGCAATAATCAGCTCATTTTTCGTGCCTTTTTGGACATAAAACGACAAATATGCGCCCTTAAACGCAGCCTATTGACATCGTTCGCCAGAAACGTATACGATTTAGCATCCAAAAAGCGCCGCACAAAGAATCGGCGCGCACGGTCTTCAAGAGGGGCCGCATCCTATCGCATTCATCCGTGCCGCCGGCGAGCATCCCGTTCGCCTGCCGCCGAAACTCGACCGCATTTCAATGCGTTACCGGGAGGACGCGCTTATGCGCATGAACCATTTTCTCGACGTCATCTATACCCATACCGAAGGCGCGCCCACCTGCATCATCCATGGCGGCATCACCTGGCCGCCCGGTTCGTCCATCCTGGAAAAGCTGCGCTACGCGGAAGCCAATCTCGACTGGCTGCGCCGCGCCATCATGCTCGAACCGCGCGGGCACAAGGATATGTACGGCGTGTTCCTCGTGCCGCCGTCGCAGCCGGGTTTCGACGCCGGCGTCATCTGGATGGACAACGACCGCTTCATGAACATGTGCGGCCACGGCACCATCGGCGTGGCGATGGCGATGGTGGCCAACGGGCTGGTGAAGGCCACGCCGCCCCTCACCACCGTGCGCCTCGAAACCACTGTCGGCCCCGTGATCGCCGAAGTGGCCAGCGACGGCCACACGGTGGAATCCTGCCGCTTCCACAACGTCCCCGCCTTCGTTCAGGAAATCGGCGTGCCGGTGGATCTGGGCGAGTACGGCGCGGGCACCGCGGACATTCTCTTCGGCGGCAACTTCTTCGGCCACATCCGCTGGGACCGGTCGGTGGCGAAAATCCAGGCCTCGAACGCGCACATCTTCCGCAAGGTCGGCGCATCGGTGAAGAAGCAGCTCAACGAGAAGATCAAGGTCCGCCACCCGATCCACAGTCACATCGACTGGATCGACATCGTGACGTTCTATCACGAGCCCGATCGCGCCGACGCGACCTACCGCAACATCCATATTTTCGGCGACGGGCAGGCCGGGAGGTCGCCGGGCGGCACGGGCGTCAGCGCCATGGTCGCGCTGCTCGCGCATCAGGGCAAGCTGCAGGCAGGCGGAAAGATCATGGCCGAAGGGCCGCTCGGCGGCGTGTTCGAGGGCGAGCTTCTGGGCGAGGAAACCCTTGGCAGCCAAAAGGTTCTCGCATCGACCGTCAAGGGGCGCGCCAATATTTACGGCTATGGCAAGTGGCTTCTCGACCCCGACGACCTGGTTGGAGCGGGCTTCCTCATGACGTGAATGCGCCGGACTCACCTGACGCGACGGTGAACAGGAGTTAGGGACTTGTCCAACATGCACTTGACGGAGCATGCCGTTTCCACCCGCACGCGCGATCCATTGCTGGAACCGCTGCGGCTGAAGGGGCTGACGCTGCGCAACCGCCTGATGAGCACCAGCCACGCGTGCGGGCTGGAGGAAGGCGGCTTTCCGACGGAACGTTATCAGGCCTACCACGAAGAAAAAGCCCGCGGCGGCATCGCGCTGACGATGTTCGGCGGCTCATCGAACGTCGACATCGATTCACCCAACATCTTCCGCCAGATCAATGTCGGCACCGATGCCGTCATTCCCCACCTGCAGCGCTTCTCGGAGCGCATCCACGCGCAGGGCGCGGCGCTGATGTGCCAGATCACCCATCTCGGCCGCCGTGGCGACCCCTACGGCGACCAGTG
Source organism: uncultured Chelatococcus sp. (assembly GCA_937863995.1). Classification (GTDB taxonomy): domain Bacteria; phylum Pseudomonadota; class Alphaproteobacteria; order Rhizobiales; family Beijerinckiaceae; genus Pseudochelatococcus. The sequence goes on along the minus strand of CALMIK010000085.1, from coordinate 15,996 downwards.
GCTGCCGACGATCGGCCCCTCGGCCATTCGCGAAACGCTGCATCGCAGTTTTCCCAAGGAGATGGACGAGCACGACATCAACCGTGTCGTCGCCGCCTACGGCGCGGCGGCGCTGCGCTGCAAGGAAGGCGGGCTCGACGGCATCGAGACGCTCGCGGGCGGGCACCTCATCGGCCAGTTCCTGTCGCCGCTCACCAACCACCGCTCCGACCGCTTCGGCGGCTCGCTCGAAAACCGCTGCCGTTTCGCCGTCATGGTCCATCAGGAGATCCGCCGACGGGTCGGCGACGATTTCATCGTTGGAATGCGCTTCGTCGTCGACGAGGGAAACGGCGGCGGCCTGTCGCTGGACGAGTGCGTGGCCGCGGCCCGCATCATCCGCGGCGAGGGCGATCTGGACTTCTTCAACGCCATCTACGGCAAGATGGACACGGAGATGGCGCTGGCGCGCGACAACATGCCCTCGATGGGCACGCCGCTGGCGCCGTGGGTGCGAACCGTGGGCGCCTTCAAGCGGGAGGTGGGCATCACGGTGTTTCACGCCGCGCGCATGTCGGACGTGGCCTCCGCCCGCTACGCCATCGGTGAGGGGCACATGGACATGGCGGGCATGACCCGCGCCCACATCGCCGACCCGCACATCGTGCGCAAGCTGATGGCGGGGGAGGAAGACCAGATCCGCCCGTGCGTGGGCGCGAGCCACTGCATGTCCGGCTACCGGCCCAAATGCCTCCACAATGCAGCGACGGGCCGCGAGACGGAGATGTCGCACACCATCGAACGCTCCCCCAGGCCCGGCCGCAAGGTCGTCGTCGTCGGCGGCGGCCCGTCGGGGCTCGAGGCGGCGCGCGTCGCCGCCGAGCGCGGGCACCGCGTGGTCCTCTTCGAGGCGGCCCCGGAATTCGGCGGCCAGGTGCTGATCGGCAGCCGCCACTCGTGGCGCAAGGACCTGCGCGGCATCGTCGACTGGCGCGTGGATCAGCTCCAGCGCCTCGGCGTCGACTGCCGCACCAACATCTACGCGGAAGTCGACGATATCCTCGCCGAAGCGCCCGACGCCGTCATCGTCGCCACCGGCGGCGTTCCCGATATCGGCTGGATCCCGGGCGTGGAGCACTGCACCAGCGCGTGGGAGATTCTGGAAGGCAGCGCCGTCGTGCGCCCTCACGTCGTCGTCTACGACGGCACCGGGCGTCATCCCGGCCCGCAGGTCGCCGAGGTCATCTGCGCGAAGGGCAGCGCCGCCGCCTATTTCTCCATCGACGGTCATCTGGGGGTGGAGCTGACCTACGCCGAACGCGTCACCTGGAAAAAGCGCTTCTACGAGCTCGGCATCCGCCCCTCTTTCGACAATCGCCTCGCGGGGGTCGCCAAAGAGGGCAACAGGCTGGTGGCGACGTTCCTCAACGACGTCACCCTGGAAACGCAAACGGTGACCACCGATCAGGTCGTCGTGGAGCACGGCACGGTGCCGGCGGACGACATCTATCATGCGCTGCGCGGCCACTCGGTCAACGATGGCGTGACCGACCTGCACCGCCTCATCGCCGGCGCCCCCCAGAGCCAGGTGTTCAACGCGGCCGGGGGCTTCGAACTGCACCGCATCGGCGACGCCGTCGCGAGCCGCAACATTCACGCCGCCGTGCTCGATGCCTTCCGCATCGCGCGCGCCCTGTGAGGAGGAACCCATGCGCACCCCCCTCTCCAGCCTGAGAAACAAAAGCTTCGATGTCGCCGTCATCGGCGGCGGCATCAACGGCTCCAGCGCCGCCCAGCACCTGAGCGCGGCAGGATACGACGTCCTGCTCGTGGACAAGGGAGACTTCGCCTCCGGGTCATCGAGCCGCTCGAGCCGGCTGCTGCATTGCGGCTTGCGCTATCTGGCGCCGGGCCGCTCCCTGTTCGATTTCGCGCGCCATCCGCGCAGGCTCGCCATCGCGCTGCGCATGGCCCGCCTCGCCATGCAGGCGCGGGCGGAACTGGTCGCGAGCGTTCCCTCGCGGACCCGCGCGATGAAATTCGCCTTTCCGGTCTATCGCGACGGCATCTACCGCGGCTGGCATCTGGACATGGCTTTCCGGGTTCTCGGGCTGCTCGGTCCAGCCGGTCCGTCGCTCGACTATCGGCGCGTCTCGCCGCAAACGGCGCGGGACATGCCGCTTGTGCAGTGGCTCGGGCGCTTCGACATGCTGGAGGCGGTGGCGCTGTTTCGCGAATACCAGATGGACTGGCCGGAGCGGCTGTGCATCGACAACGTGATGGACGCCGAACGGCTCGGCGCGACGGTGCGCAACCATACGTCCGCGCGTCTGCTGCAGGACGACGGCGAGCGGTGGACGCTCGGCCTCTCCGACATGCTCGCGGACGAGCCCGAGATCCGCGTCACCGCGCGCATCGTGCTGAACATGGGCGGCGTCTGGATCGACGGCATCAACCGCGACGTGCAGCCGAAAGCGTCGCGGAAAATCCTGGGCACGAAGGGCGCGCACATCGTCGTCAAGCTGCCGGACGCGTGCCGCGAGCACGGCCTCGCCGCCATCAACAGCCACAACGAACCGTTCTACTGCGTGCCGTGGCGCGGATACCATTATTTCGGCCCGACGGAAACGCCGTACGAAGACGACCTCGACAACGTGGCCACCACCCCGGACGAGGTGGACTGGCTGGTGCGGGAGGCTAACGCCATGCTGCCTGGCGCGAAGGTGAAGGCGGACGACGTGGTGTTCACGTGGGCCGGCGTCAGGCCCCTCACCTATGACGAGACCATGCCCTTCGGCAAGCGCTCGCGCGAGATCCACGACCTGTCCGGCGACGGACTGCGCGGCGTCTTCGCCATGACGATGGGCTCGGTCATGAACCACCGCTCGGGCGGGCGCGACGTCACGCGGATCGTCGCCGGCGCCTTGCCGGCTTCCCGGCCCGCGCGGCCGGCGGGCTACGCCACCCGCGATCCCGCGCCCGGCACCCCCCAGCGGCCCGAACACGCCGCCCGGCTTGTCGACGCCGTGTTCCGGCGCACGGGCGTGGGGTGGGAACCGGGGCTGCCGGCGGACGGCCAGCTTGCCGCGCTGCATCAGGTCATGGACGATTTCGGCTGGCCGGCGGCGGGGCGCGACGAGGAAATCGCGGCATTCCTGAAACAGGCCAATCACTTGCACGCGCCGGGCTGGAACGCTCCGCCACCGGCGTCGCAGCAGGACCGGGCAGAACGAGCGGGACAACGATGAAAAGCAAACTGAGCATCAAGAATGTCTGGAAATCCTACGGCTCCGTCACGGCGCTGAAGGAAACCTCGCTCGAGGTGCCCGAAGGCGAGTTCCTGACGCTGCTGGGGCCATCGGGTTCGGGCAAGACCACGCTGCTGATGGCGCTGGCCGGCCTGATCCTGCCGGACGGGGGTGAGATCTGGATCGACGGCGCGCTCGCCACCTACGCGCCGAGCCACGAGCGCGACATCGGGATGGTGTTCCAGAATTACGCGCTGTTTCCGCATCTGACCATCTACGAGAACATCGCCTTTCCGTTGCGGATGCGCCGCATGCGCGAGGCCGAGATCGACCGCAAGGTGCGGAACATTCTCGAGATCGTGCGGCTGCCGCACGTGGCGCAGCGCTTTCCCAGCGAGCTCTCGGGCGGACAGCAGCAGCGCATCGCGCTCGCGCGCTGCACCGTCTACCAGCCGTCGATCGTGCTGATGGACGAACCGCTGGGCGCGCTCGACAAAAAGCTGCGCGACCAGATGCAAATCGAGATCAAGACGCTCCATAACGAGCTGAAGACGACGATCCTCTACGTCACCCACGATCAGGAAGAGGCCATGTCCATGTCGGACCGCATCTGTCTGATGAACGACGGCAGGATACAGCAGCTCGGAACGCCCAACGATCTCTACTTCACGCCCAACAGCATCTTCACCGCGCTCTTTCTGGGCGGCGCCAACATGCTGCCCGTCGCGCGCAAGGGACGCGAGAACGGGTTCGACGTCTACGAGGGGCCGGGCGGCGGGCCAATCCACGTGTCGCCCGCGGAACGGACGCCGCAACCGGCGGCCGGAGACCTGTCCATCATGGTGCGCCCGGAGCACATCCGCCTGCTCGCGAACGACGAGCCGGCGGAGAACTCGGCGCAGGTGCGCATCCGCGACAGCGTCATGGTGGGGCCGGTGACGCGCTATTTCGCCGAACTGGCGGACGGCACCGACGTGACCTTCACCCAACTGACGGTTTCGCCGACACGCAGCGCCAGCCCCGGCGAGGTCGTGCGCATCGGCTGGGCCGCCGCGCGCAGCGTCGTTCTCGAAGGCAGGAGCAACGGGCATGACTGATTCCGCCCTGGCCCGACCCGCTGCGACAAGAACAGCGACAACGGGCAGAAAACGCGACCGGATGCGCGGCTGGGCGCTCGTGCCCTCCGTCGGCTTCCTGCTGGTCGTCTTCCTCGTTCCGGTGAGCCAGCTCCTGTGGCTCAGCGTCGTGAACGCGGGCGGCGAATTCGATTTCGTGCACTACGAGCGCCTGTTCAGCTCCACGCTCTATGTCGACGTGCTGAGCAACACGCTCAAGATCGCGCTGTGGACCACGATCGCGTGCCTGGTGGCGGGCTACCCCGTCGCCTATCTTCTCGCCTCGGTGCCGCCATCCTCGCGCAGCGGCCTGCTGATCTGGGTGATGGTACCGTTCTGGACGAGCTTTCTCGTGCGCAGCTTCGCATGGATGCTGCTGCTCGGGCGCGACGGCGTCATCAACCAGTGGCTCGCGGCGCTTGGCGTCGTCGAGCAGCCGCTAAAGCTCATGTACAACTTCGTCGGCGTCATGGTCGGCATGTCGCATGCGATGCTGCCGATAGCCGTGCTGACCATGCTGTCGGTGATGCAGTCTATCAATCCCAACCTGCCCAAGGCCGCCTCGACGCTGGGCGCGGGAACGTCGCACGCGTTCTGGCGCGTCTACTTCCCCCTGTCTCTGCCGGGCGTGGCGGCTGCGGGCCTGCTGGTGTTCATCACCTCGGTCGGCTTCTTCATCACGCCGACGCTGCTGGGCAGCCCGCGCGAGATGATGATCGCGCAGCTCATCATCATCCAGATCGAGGAGATGCTGAACTGGGGGTTCGCCGGGGCGATTTCGGTGATGCTGCTGGCGGCGGCGTTCGTGATCTTCTACCTCTTCGACCGCGTGCTGGGGATGTCGGCGCTGACGGGCGGGGCCACCCACGGCAAGACCGCCGCGAAAAAGGGCCTGCTGGGACGCCTCGGCGCGCAAGCCGGCCGCTACTTCATCGCCTGCGTCAGCTGGGCCGGCTGGGGGATCGCCCGCGCCTTCGCCATGATCCGCAAGCCACGCTACGACCGCCACCGCGAGCAGCGCATGACCGCGCGCTGGGTGCTGGGCATTGCCGTCATCGTGTTCCTGGCGTTGCCGTCGTTCTTCGTGGTGCCGCTGTCGTTCTCGGAGAACCGCTTCTTCGGCTGGCCGCCGCGCGGGTTCTCGCTGGAATGGTACGAGGCCTATTTCAACTCGCCGATCTGGCGCGAGGCGACCTTGCGCTCGGTGCTGGTGGGCCTGTGCACGGCAGCGCTGGCGGTGCTGCTGGGCACGCCGGCCGCACTCTTCCTCTCGCGCCAGGAGTTCTTCGCCAAGACGGCCCTGATGGGCTTCATCCTGTCGCCCATCGTCCTGCCCAACATCATCGTCGCCGTGGCGCTGTTCTACGCCTACTCGCACGTCGGCCTGATCGGCACCAACATCGGGCTCGTGCTCGGACACACGGTCTTCACGCTGCCTTATGTGATCATCACCGTCATGGCAGTGCTCAAGAACTACGACCACCGCCTCGATCAGGCGGCATGGACGCTGGGCGCCAGCCGCGCCGCGACCTTCCGCTACATCACCCTGCCGCTGATCAAGACGGGGCTGATAACGGCATTCCTGTTCGCTTTCGTGCGCTCGTTCGACGAACTCACGATCGCGCTGTTCATCAGCGGCGGCGTGGCCACCACGCTTCCGCGCCAGATGTGGTCCGAGGCGCTGCTCAACATCACCCCGACGCTCGCGGCCGTCTCGACACTGATGCTGGTGTTCGTCGCCATCGTCATCCTGCTTGCGGAATTCATCGGACGCAGAAGCCGACGCAGATAAAGCGCCTTCCTTCAAAAAAAACATAATGGAGTGGAACATGACCGATAAAACAGAAATCTCCCGTCGCGGCCTGTTCAGGGGCGTTGCCGCCATCGGCGCGGCGGGCGTGTCGCTGCCGTGGTTCTCGCGCACGGCGCACGCCGCCAAGACGCTGGTGTGCGCCGATCCCGGAGGCGCGTACACCACCGCCTTCCAGGAAGCGTTCTACGGACCGTTCAAGGAAGAGACCGGCATCGCCGTCACCTCCGTCGCGCGGCGCGGATACCCGGCAGCGGAGTTCAAGGCGCAGGTCGAGACCCGCAGCTATAACTGGGATCTCAGCGGCGGCATTTCCGCCGACATCGCGGACTTCCTGCGCGCATCCGACCTCGTCGAGGAAATCGACCTTTCCGGCGACGATATCGCCGCCATTCCGGCCGACATGAAGAATTCCCACTTTCTGGGCAACGGCCTCTACACGTTCATTCTCGCGTACCGCACCGACCGCATGAAGAATTTCGGCACCTTCGCCGACCTGTGGGATTTCGACGGCAAGCCCGGCCGGCGCGGCATGCGCCGCTTCGCGCGCGATTCCATCGAGGTGGCGCTGCGCGCCGACGGCGTCGCGCCGGGGGAGGATATCTACAAGGTGCTCTCCACGCCGGAGGGATGGGACCGGGCATTCAACAAGCTGGCCGAAATCAAACCCCACACCCACGTGTGGTGGGACTCCGCGCCGCAAAGCACCCAGCTGCTGCAAACCGGCGAGGTCGACGCCTGCCCGATGCCCAACGCCCGCGCGCAAACCGCCATCGACAACGGCGTGCCGGCGGCCATCTCGTGGGAGGGCGGCTTCTACAGCGTGGAAGGCTGGGCCATTCCGAAGGGGTCGCCGAAGGCCGACATCGCCCGCCAGTTCATCAAGTTCTGCGCCCGCCCGGACCGGCAGGCGGCCTACACGAAGCATCTCACCAACGGCCCGACCAACCCCGGCGCCTACGCGTTCATCGACCCGGCGCGGGCGCGCACGCTGCCGTCCTTCCCCGAAAACCTCGCCAGGACGGTGCCCGTCAACGACACGTTCTGGGGCAAGCACAAGGAAATGGCGGACGTGCGCTTCAACGAGTGGCTCCTGAAGTAGGGGCCGCCTTTTCCCGCCCTCGCGACGCAGCTACAACCGCATCGCGAGGGCCTTTTCGGGAGGCGCATCGATCATACCTCAGTCCTCGCGGTCTCGGTTGCGGGGAAGGCCACGGGGCATACGTCAGATCGACCAAAGTCGCGCGCAGCGTCCTTTGACAGCATGCGAATGGTGACCTATTGGAAGCACATAGCCTATTGGCGCGTTCCGGTGCCTGCTCTTGTCGCCGAGCGGGCAGCCGGCAGCGATTTTGTCCAGCATCCACGGAGCGTCCCCCATGGCCAAGCTAGTCCACAGCATGATCCGCGTTCTCGACGAGGAGCGCTCGACCGCTTTCTACAGGCAGGCATTCGGGCTGGAGATCGCGGAACGCCTCGACTTCGACGATTTCACGCTGGTCTATCTGTCCAACGCCGAAGCCGGCTTCGAGTTGGAACTGACGATCAACAAGGGACGCGAGGAGCCTTACGAGCGCGGCAACGGATACGGGCATCTTGCCGTGTCGGTGGAAAACCTCGACGCCGAACATGCCCGCCTGACCGAGGCTGGCCTCAACCCGCGCAAGCTCGTCGAGCTCAAGCGCGGCGGCGACGTGGTCGGTCGCTTCTTCTTCATCGCCGATCCCGATGGCTACGATATCGAGGTCCTGCAGCGCGGCGGCCGCTACCTCTGAAGCCGGTCCGCTATTGAACCGGCCCATGCTTGGCGCATGGGGATGATCTCACACAGTTGAATCTCATGCGCCGAGCGTGTTCTTGAAGATCGTTCCGGCCTTCATGATGAGCTGCATGCGTTTGTCCGGATCGCCGATGATGCCGATGTCCTCGAGCGGGTTGCCGTCGACAACGAGGAGATCGGCGTAGGCCCCCGGCTCGATCACGCCGAGCTTGCCGGGATAGGGGTTGCGCTTGCCCGACAGCGCCAGCAACTCGCCGTTGCGGCCTGTCGCCATGCGCAGCACGTCGACATTGGGCATCCATCGCGCGAGCTTGGCGATCTGGCGGCCCTGCGTCACCGTCGCCGCCGGGCTGAACAGGATGTCGGTGCCGATGGCCGTGTTTACGTTGTACCGGCGCGCGAACTCGAAGGCGCGCACCGTTCCCTCGGCGATTTCGCGCTGCTGGGCCTGCTGTTCGGGCGTGGCCTGCGGGTTGGAATCCTCGTCGGCGAGGAACGGTTGCAGGCTCCACCACGCGCCGGCGTCCGCCATGCGCCGCGCCGTTTCGGCATCGGCGAGCTGGCCGTGCTCGATGCTCCTGACGCCGCAGTCGAGAGCCCGCGCGATGCCCTCCGATGTGTAGACGTGGGCGCAAACATAGGCGCCCCAGTCGCTGGCGGCGTCCACGACAGCCTTGATCTCCGGCGCCGTGAACTGGATCGCATCCAGCGGATCGTACAGCGACGAAACCCCGCCGCCGACCATGACCTTGAGCTGGCTGGCGCCCAGCAGCAACTGCTCGCGGGCGCGCTGCAGCACCTGCGGCACGCCATCGGCGACGATCGTCACGCCCTCCTTTTCCGCCGGGCTCAGCGGAGATGTCGGCGTGCCGGGGATCTGGCTGCGGAAGCGGAAATCGCCATGCCCGCCGGTCTGCGAGATCATCGCCCCGGAGGGGTAGATGCGCGGGCCGGGAAAGCGCGCTTCGTCGATGGCGCGCTTGAGGGCGAAGGATGGCCCGCCCACGTCGCGCACGGTGGTGAAGCCGCGCAGCAAGGTGCGTCCGGCCTCCTGCGCCGCCAGCAGGTGGATGTAGGCCGCGTCGGCGGTCATGGCCAGCGCTTGCGGCAGCGCGGCCATGAACGTGTGCCAGTGGGCGTCGATAAGGCCGGGCATGATGACCTTGCCCGTGCAGTCCAGCACCCGCGCGCCGTCCACTGCCTGCCCGCGCGGCACGAGCGCCGAGACACGGTCCGCCTCGACGACGACATCGCGGCCTTCGATGAGATCGGCTGAAACGCCGTCGAAAATGCGCGCATTGGCGAGCACGACGGCAGCGGGGGCGCCGGCCATGGCGGACGCCGTGACAACGCTTGCTGTGACAAGGCTTGCCGTCAACCCACCGGCGAGCCCCTTGAGAACGGAACGCCGCGACGGGACGGCCTCGGCGATGCACATCAGGCGCCGCACTTCGGGACCGTGACACAGGCAGCCGCCGAGGAGATGAGGGTTGCGGGAAACCGGACCGTTCATCGTGACATAACCCTCGTTCGCGGCGCGCCGCTCGGCACAACTATGGCGATGCATCTATACTACGAAGCGAACCATGGAGCGACCTCGCAAATGCTGCGCGGCCCGCCTGCGGCATCCCCCACTTGCTGGCCGCGAGGGTTTGAGGCAATTGTCGCAGGTTCGCCGCCGGCACGGGTATCCCGCCGGCGTGACGGGCGGGAGAAAGCCTGGGTGAGAGCCATGCGGGACGCGCGTGAAAGCGGCGCGGCGGCCAAGTTGCTGCTGTTGGGAAATGCGCGCGTGCGGACGGCCTCGGGCGCCGACCTGCCGTTGACCGGAATGCTCGCGCTGCTCGCGGGTTATCTGGCGACATCGACCACGCGCGGCCGGCGGCGCGCGCAGATCGCCGAGCAGTTGTGGCCGGACCGGGACGCGGAACAGGCGCGCGGCAGCCTGCGCAACGCGCTGTCCCGCTTGCGCGGTCTCGGCATCGGCGTTGCGACGGATGGCGACGTCGTGGCGCTGGAATATGCGCCCGCCGACATCGGCCAGCTCGCCGATGCGGCGCTGTCGCCGGTGGACGCGGAAACGGCCATGGCCCTGGCGTCTCCGTTTCTGGAAGGCATCGAAGCGCCCGGATCGGAGATGCACGACTGGCTGGTTTTCGAGCGGGCACGCCTGCGCACGCTGGCGCAGCGCGCGCTCACGCTCGCCAGCCGCGCGGCGTCGGAGCAGGGACGAACGGCGCAGGCGCTGGCTACCGCCTCGCTGCTGCTCACCCTCGACCCCTGCCGCGAGCGCAGCCATCGGCTTCTCATGCGGCTCCACGCCGAAACCGGCGACCGCGCGGCGGCGCTGCGCCAGTTTCGGGAATGCCGCGACATCCTGAAGGCGGAACTCGGCGTCGCACCCTCCGAGGGAACGCAGGCGCTGGCGCGCGAACTGGCCGGCAGCGCGGATGCCGCGCCCGCCCTTGCCCCGAATCCTCTCGCCCCGCCAGCGCCTGCCCCGGAACGGCCCACCGAAACGGCGCGGCATGCGCAAGGCTTCCGGCTGTCGGTGGCGGTCCTGCCCTTCGTGCACGACGCGGGCGATCCCGATCAGCGCTTCCTCGCGGAAGGCATAGCCGACGACATCACCACGGCGCTCACCCGCCATCGCGACTTTCTCGTCATCGCGCGTCCGTCGAGCCTGCGGTTCTCGGTGGCGGCGGAGGCCGCGCGCGACCTCGGGGTGCGCTATGTCGTGACGGGCAGCCTGCGGCTGGGCGCCGGAAAGGTGAGCCTCTCGGCCGGTCTCGTGGACGAGGTTTCCGGCCGCCACCTGTGGGCGGTGCGTCACGAAGGGGCGATGGCGGATTTCTTCGCCCTGCGCGACCGGATCGTGGCGGAGCTCACGCTGGGGCTCGACGCGGAAATCCGGCTGGCGGAACGGGAGCGGGCGGCCAGCAAGCCGCCGGCGAACCTTGGCGCGTGGGAGTTGTTCCATCGCGGCCTCTGGCACGCGTACCGTTTCGAACCCGGTGAGATCGAGCGCGCGCAAGCCTGCTTTTCCCGCGCCGGCGAGATAGCGCCGGAATTCGCCCTTCCCCACGCGGGGCTGGCTTATGTCGCGGTGCTGCACATGGCGTTGCTGATGGAGCGGAATACGCAGGCCGGCATCGCGCGTGGCCTCGCCCACGCCCGGCGGGCGTTCGAGCTCGACCCCTCATCCCCTTTCGTGCTGATGATGCTTGGCCGGCTTCGCGTTCTCTCGGGAGACGTCGCCAGCGGGTTCGATCTGCTCAACCTCGCGCGCGAGCGCCATCCCTCCTATGCCCATGTGCATTATTGCCTCGCGCTTTCCCACCATGCGGCGGGCGAACCGGCGCTGGCGCTCGAGTCGGCCGAGATGGCGCTGAGGCTGTCGCCGCGCGACCCCCTGCTGCCGATGTTCCTGACCGCGAAGGCCGCGAGCTGCTACTTCATGGACTGGCTGGAGGAGGCAGAGCGCGGCGCTCGGGAGGCTCTGACCATCAGGCGCGACGATCCGTGGGCATCGATGGTGCTGGCGCTGACCCTGGCCGAAACCGGGCGCGGCGAAGAAGCGCGCGCGCTGCTCTCCGGCGCCGGCGGCATGATGCCGGGCGTGCAGCCGGCGGACATCTGGCCGATGATCGCGCGGACTGTTCCCCTCGCCGGGCGGGCGCGGGCCGCCCGCGCCCTCAGCCTGATCGGCCTTGCCGCGCCGGGCGAACCGGCCGCGTGAAATCGCCCTTCCCGGCATTTTTAACGTTTGGGTGACGCGGCGCTGACGCCCGCCTCGCGCCCCGATAACGGACCTGAGTGACAAGGTGCCCATGCGGTGGCCGCCGATTGCCGGCCACGCTCCACCAACCGGCCCGCGCCGGCTCACGACAGGAACGACCACCATGCAAGTCACCACCGGCGTATCCGCCACCGACAACACGCTCCAGAACGACAACGCCGTCTGGTTTCTCAATGGCCGCGTCACCGTCCGCCTGTCGGCGGCGGACGGGGCGGACGGCATCAGCATCCTCGAACTGCGCATGCCCTATGGCGAAAGCCCGCCGCTCCACATTCACCGCAACGAGGACGAGATCTTCCATGTCCTCGACGGGACCATGCGCGTCAGGATCGGCGGCAACGACCGCGTGCTGCGCGCCGGCGACATCGCGATCGCGCCCAAGGGCATTCCTCACAGCTTCCGCGTCGAAAGCCTTGCGGGCGCACGCTGCCTGACGATCTGCCGTGGCGGCGATTTCGAAACGCTCGTGGCGCAGGCAAGCCGCCCGGCGACGACTGCCGGGTTGCCGCCGGTCGCGGCGCTGTCCGACGAGCAGATCGCCGCCTTCGCCGCGCTTTGCGCCGCCAATCGCATCGATCTGGTGGGCGGCTCGCTGAGCTGATCCCGCGGGCGCGCCGATGCGCGCTTCCCGACACGACTGCAGCGACGGCCCTCGCAAGGAGACCGAACGATGACCTCCGTCACCCGTAAAAACGACCGGGCGCAATTCCTTACTCGCAAAAGCGATTTTGTGAACAATCACAGGCGCATGGCGCATTTCCTGCGTTTCGCGGCCCTGACCCTGCCGCTCGTCTTCGGCGGTCCCGCCGCCTTCGGCGCCGACCCGGAAGCGCCCGCGCCGGCAGGCCGCTACAAGACCGATCCGGCGCATTCGACCCTGAGCTGGTCGTTCAGCCATTTCGGCCTGTCGCACTACACGGCCCGCTTCACACGGGTCGAGGCGCGGCTCGACTGGAACCCTGACCGGCCCGAGGCGTCGACGCTTTCGGTCGAGATCGATCCGCTTTCCGTGCGCACGGATTATCCTTGGGCGGAAGCCGCCGACTTCGAGGCCAAGATCGGCGCCGACGCCGACTTCCTGGCCGGCAAGCCGATCACCTTCGTCTCGAAGCGGATAGCGGTCACAGGCCGCGACACCGGCGTGGTCGACGGGCTGCTGACGTTTCGCGATGCAACACACCCGGCCACGCTCGACGTGGTCTTCAACGGCTCGATGGCCGAGCACCCGATGGCGGGGGCGGCCAAGCTGGGGTTCTCGGCGAAGGGCAAGATCCGGCGCAGCGAATGGGGGCTCGATTTCGCCATACCGGAACTGGGCGACGACGTGACGCTGGTCATCGAAACCCAGATGGTGCCAGTAGACCACGCCTTCCACTGAAGCGCGCGCAACTGAAGCGCGCACACCGGCCGGACCACATTGCCGGTCAGATGGAAACATCTGACCGGCAACTATGTTAGCGGGCGGCCGGGGCCTGAAGGCCGGAGCTGGCCGGCTGCTGGGCGGACGCGGCAGCGGCGGGCGCCGGAACGCGCGACGTCACCCGGTGCTGCTCGGACGGCGGCGGCGGCACATGACCGCCGCCCTCGAGCACGCCGGGCGGCAACTTCTTGGCACAACCTGCAAGGGCGGCGGCGGCAGCGACAGCGACGACAAGCGCCGTTCCGGATCTCTTCATAATGACTCCCCGACTGCCACGGCGCGACGCGCCGCGAATCCCGATCAATGACATGTGGCCCGGAATTTACAGCATTTTTCCGCTAACGCGAGGGGCCTCGTGCCGGAGGGGCCTCGCGCGGGCGAGCCGGTCACGCCACAAGGTCTGTTATTGTACAGATCTCGCTGCCGTTGTCTCGCGGCCGATACCGCCGCGCATTCCCTGAGTGGCCGCTTGGCGCGTGTATCGGGCGCGTGTATCGGGCGCATGTATTGCTTGACCCGGCCGCGCGCGCGGCGGTAACAAAATCTTTCACGCTCGCGCGGCGCCGGCTCCTTGCTGCGCGCGCCGCTGCGGGTGCCAGGGGACCATTGCGGAAAGACCGTTTCATGTCGCGCATCGTGCTCATCGACAACTACGATTCCTTCACGTGGAATCTGGTTCATCTCATCGGCTCCGCCGGCGTCGATGTCGCGGTGCACCGCAACGATGCCATCTCCGTCGAGGATCTGCGCACGCTCGCGCCCGACGCCATCGTGCTGTCGCCGGGCCCCTGCACCCCGAACGAGGCCGGCATCTGCCTCGACGTCATCGCCCGGCTCGGCGCCGAGATCCCGCTGTTCGGGGTGTGCCTGGGCATGCAGGCCATGGGGCAGGCCTTCGGCGGCGACGTCGTGCGCGCTCCCCATCCCATGCACGGCAAGCTCTCGGAAGTGCAGCACGGCGGCCGAGGCCTGTTCCGGGGCATCAACGGCCCGTTCCAGGCCACGCGCTACCATTCGCTGATCGTCGATCGCGCCACGCTGCCCGCCGCGCTGACGGTGACGGCGGAAGCGGACGGCCTCATCATGGCGCTGTCGCACCGCGAGCTGCCGGTGCACGGCGTGCAGTTCCACCCGGAAAGCATCCTGTCGGAGCACGGCACCACGATCGTGCGCAACTTTCTGGAACTCGCCGCAAGCTGGAACGCCCGCCACCGCGCCGTGCAGCATGCCTGACCGCGCCGCCGCCATCGCAAAACCCTGCGGACAATCTTGATACCGGGAACTCGGAACATGGATGCCTTCAAGCCCTTCATCGCCAAGGTCGCCGCCGGCGCGTCGCTGAGCCGCGAGGAGGCGCGCGCCGCCTTCGACACGCTGCTGTCGGGCGAAGTGACGCCGGCGCAGGGCGGCGGCTTCCTCATGGCGCTCAGGGTGCGGGGCGAGAGCATCGACGAGATCACCGGCGCGGTGGAGGCGCTGCGCGCGCGTATGCTCCACGTCGACGCCCCCGCGGATGCGATCGACATCGTCGGCACGGGCGGCGACAACTCCGGCAGCTACAACGTCTCCACCCTCGCGGCCATCCTGACGGCGGCGGCGGGCGTACCGGTGGCGAAGCACGGCAGCCGCGCCGCATCGTCGAAATCGGGCGCGGCCGATGTGCTGGTGGCGCTCGGCGTGCATCTCAGCAACGATCCCGCCAACATCGCCCGCGCCATCCGCGAGGCGGGCGTGGGCTTCATGTTCGCGCCCAACCACCACGCGTCGATGCGCCATATCGCGCCGGTGCGGGTGGAGCTGGGCACGCGCACGCTGTTCAACATCATCGGCCCGCTGTCGAACCCGGCGGGCGTGCGCCGGCAGGTGCTCGGCGTCTATTCGTCGTCGCTGCTCGCGCCGCTGGCGGAAGTGTTGCGGGCGCTGGGCTCGGAGCGCGTCTGGCTGGTGCACGGGCACGATGGCCTCGACGAGCTGTCCACCGCCGCGCCCTCGGACGTGGTGGCGCTGGAGAACGGCGAGATCCGCAGCTTCACCCTCACCGCCGAGGAGGCGGGGCTCGCCCCTGCCCGTGCCGAGGACCTGCGTGGCGGCGACCCGGCCCATAACGCGCAGGCGCTGCGCGACGTGCTCGACGGCGCGAAAACGCCCTACCGCGACATCGCCGTGCTGAACGCCGCCGCCGCCCTCGTGGTGGCGGGCAAGGCCGCCGACATCGCCGCCGGCGCGCGTCTCGCGGAAAGCGTGATCGATTCGGGCAAGGCGCGCGCCACGCTGGAAAAGCTAGCCGCCATCACCAACGACGGAGTTGCGGCATGAGCGATATTCTCGCCCGCATCGAAACCTACAAGCGCGCGGAAATCGCCGCCGCGAAGGCTGCCGTGCCGCAGGCCGAGATCGAACGACGCGCGGCATCCGCGCCCGCGCCGCGCGGCTTCACCGCGGCAATCGCCCGCCACCTCGAAGACGGGCGCCCCGCGCTCATCGCCGAAATCAAGAAGGCGAGCCCTTCCAAGGGGTTGATCCGCGCCGACTTCGACCCGCCCGCCCTTGCCCGCGCCTATGCGGACGGCGGCGCGACATGCCTTTCAGTGCTGACCGACGCACCATCGTTCCAGGGCGATCCGGCCTATCTGTCGGCGGCGCGCGCGGCGTCGGGCCTGCCGGTGTTGCGCAAGGACTTCCTCTACGATCCCTATCAGGTGTTCGAGGCCCGCATCTGGGGCGCGGACTGCATCCTGATCATCCTCGCGGGCGTCGACGACGCGACGGCGCGGCTGCTCGCGGAAACCGCGCGCGATCTCGGCATCGACGTGCTGGCCGAGGTCCACAACGAGGCCGAACTCGA